>JAJXUE010000022.1 GCA_021783135.1 Bacillota bacterium
CCAAAGGGTGCGTTTGCTTTCTGCGCAGAGAAGCATTACGGAGGCGCCGTTAGCATACTCGGCGAGCGCCCGAACGAGAGCACGTATGCTCGCGCCCCATTTATGGCTACGTTCGCGGAAGTGAGGAAGCGAGCCGATAAGTATGCCAGGCGCTGTAGTTTGCTGAACGGAGCAGAAAGTAAACTCGACCCCAGCGACCCGAAGCTAGTTTCAGGATAGACCCCCATGCCGCGGGCGCGGCACCACCAAAAAATGCAACAAGGGCCGCTTAGCCAAAGGGTGAGTTTGCTTTCTGCGCAGAGAAGCATTACGGAGGCGCCGTTAGCATACTCGGCGAGCGCCCGAACGAGAGCACGCCTGCTCGCGCCCCATTTACGGCTACGTTTGCGGAAGTGAGGCAGCGAGCCGAAAAGTATGCTAGGCGCAGTAGTCTGCGAAACGGAGCAGAAAGCAAACTCGACCCCAGCGACCCGAAGTTATTTTCAGGCTATTACAAGAAAAGCGGTCCCCCGTAATCTTAGGGGACCGCCATTTTATTATTGTAGCTATGCTTCCTGCGGCAACCACCGCTCCAGCAGATTTTTGCGACTGATCCAGACAAGCTTAGGTTGATTGCCGACCGATTTACCGGGTCGATGTTTACCGGCGGAATGATACTCATTCATGATCGATTTTTGCAATACCCCGACCAAGCGGTTACCCAGCGTTATCGGCAAATCCTCGATTTGAAAGCCAAAACCTTTAACACCGCGGTGCAGCATCGTAATACCAATAAACACCTGCACATCCTGATAAGCTGACTGCGTCTGTACATAGCGGGCCATTCCCGGCAAAGATTGTTTGGTCTGCCTTATTGCCCTTAATGCTAGCTTTTGGGCATCAGTCTCCCCTTCTCCTTGGAGACGCATGCTGTCAAAATGGATTTCGCATACCCAATCGCCTGTTTTAGCGAGAAGTTGACCATCTTCATAGAGGTCGGGCCCTTGGTAGCGAGTTCTCGCCAACCGGATCATATTATCCGCTGCAACGTACTCCACATGGTAAAGCTTCGCAAACAGATGCTCCCACATACCCCAAAGCGTGTACTTGAGGCGTCGCCAACCGGACCATTCTGGAAATTGCAACGCTACCAGCGGGCGTTTCTTCTCTTGCAACACACCTCGCAAAATATGATCCAGGGCTTGTACTGTGTTTTGCGGAGCTCCCTTGTCGCCCCCGGCGTCATGGAGTACAACGATTGAGCCATCACTCACCCGCTGCAAAACACGTTGTGTTATCCGTTGCCAGTTATTTTGGGCCTGCCAGTCATGACCTTCCACGTTCCAAAGTACTGCCCGTTTCCGGCGGCGTTGAAGCCACAGCCAAGTAGCAAGGTTAAAGGTCCCCCATGGCGGGCGGACCCAGTAAATACTTTCACCCAGTATACCTTCTAAGGTAGCCACTGCCTTATCCCATTCACGCCAAGTACGATACGGCGACATAAACCAAGCGTAACGATGCTCCATCGAATGCGCGCCGATAACATGACCACGTTGCCGCATTTCCCGGAGCAGCTCAGGGTACCTTACAGCGCGTTCACCCACTACGAAAAAAGTTGCAGCGAGCTGATACCTGTCAAGTATATCTAAAATTTGCGGTGTGGTTGTCGGGTCAGGTCCATCATCGAAGGTAATTGCCACACCCGGTGTATACTGTCGTTTCCAGCTACCTACTCCCAGCCGGTGCAAAAAAAGATCCGGAATGACGGTATATAACGCTAAGGCAACTACAACTACGGCCAGCAGAACATCGAGCCAACCCATCAACCAATCTCCTTTGCATCCATGCAGTCAACTTAAAATTACCCTATTTTTTGATTGCCCTCAGCGTTGACTAAATCCAACATATATTCTACTGCTTGTTCTGCGGCACGACCCGGCAAAGCTTGCTCAGCAGCACGCCGCATATTGGCTAACAAATCCGGCTGAGAAATCAAGGCTCTTAACACTTGTTCTAATTCTTCCTGAGTGTTGGCAACCTTACCCGCTCCTAAACGTCGAATAAAGTTGGCATTCTCCTCTTCCTGCCCAGGAATAGGTTTAAAGATTACTAATGGTAGTTGTTTGGTCAACGCCTCGGAAACAGTCAAGCCGCCTGCCTTGGTAATAATAATGTCTGCTGCCGTCATTAACTCTTCCACATTGCGAATAAAACCAAACCTGAGAAACTTATACTGCGCATCCTTGGTTATATCATCTAGGGATTTAAACAACTTTTCATCTCTGCCACAAACGACAATTGACTGGACCGGATCGGTAGATTCCGCGAGAATTTTGCAAACTTCCTTAGCGCCACCCAAAACGCCATAGGCGCCGCCCATTACCAAGATGATTGGCAATTTAGGATCTAACTCCAGTTTTGCCAGAACGTCACTCCGGTTGAGCCTCGATTCAAATTTTGGACTGATCGGTATTCCGGTCACCCTAATCCGGTCGGGTTCTATACCTCTTTTTACTAAGCCTTGATAGACATCGTCACACCCTACAATGTACAAGTCTACCCCATAATGAATCCATTGGCTGTGCACCGCAAAATCAGTTACTACGGTTACCAAGGGGATTGCCAAGACCTGCTTTAGCCTTAATTCAGCTAAAACACCTGCCACCGTGGGATAAGTACAAATAATCAAATCAGGTTGAAGTGTATGAATGTACTTGACGAACTCCGTTCGACCCAGTTTATTCAGAAACCGTTGGAGAACCGAGTCAGGCGCAATCTTAGAAGTTCGATGATAAAATTTGCCCCAAAGCTTGGGTGAGTGTTTGATTAATTCTATATAGGTATTTTTAATTACTTTATTAAACGTTTTGCTCAGAAATGCACCAAAGTCCAAATGCGTGATTTCAATATTTGGTTCTTTATTGCGCAACGCCTCAATGGCTGCATCTGCTGCCCTTACATGTCCGGCGCCAAAGGATGCAGAGAAAACAAGCACCCGTAAGTTCTTCACCGGCCAACCTCCTTTAACAGTATTTTTTTATTGTTCGAAAGAAAGCCTCCGTCTATGCGTAAAACCACAAGGGTTTATGTAGCAATTTTTTTCCAAAGGAAATCATTTCTGTACTGCGTTAAGTTTAAACCAAAATGGCCTTTTAAGCAATATTGTTACCCCCCTGCTTTTTGTCATAAGCTTTAAATCCCAATATTCGCATCACCCAACGAGTTAGTGGCTCGAACTTATCGCTGAAGCGCTTCATTATTACGGCACTCACTATCCCTACAATCACCCCCGCAATCACATCTGTGGGCCAATGCACCCCTACATAAACTCGTGCAACACCAACTAAAACGGCTAAGCATGTAAAACTAATACTGACCCAACGTTCAGCCCGATACCAAGAACCGGCGGCAAAACCAAAACTACCTGCAGCATGGTCGCTGGGAAAAGATGAGTCGGCAGAATGCGGTATTAACTGAGTGAAGCTGCCTTGCTTTAGGGTGACAAATGGCCTGGGACGAAACCAAAGGTGCGCCAGCAAAACATTAAGCAACAAAGCCAAAACTCCTGCCAACCCCATTACTACTAGCGCGTTGCGGCGCTTAACTTCAGGCTTAGGCAATACAAACCAAGCAATGACAAACAACAGCGCATAGATTTCCAGCGCATATTGCGCCAAGAAACTCATGGTAGTATCGAGAAGTGGGATATGTCCGGCCCAATGGTTCAGCAAATGATACCCAAACAAATCAAAAGAGTTCATTAAAAGACTATTCCTCCCGGCTAATGATTATTTTATTTTTTACACATAATTAACAGACGTAAAATATCCAGCAAAAGTTCGAACTTTTAAAAGTTTATTTTCGTCTTTATTACTAGATTCAGTCGAGTAATCAAATAGAGTTATATTGTCATAGGCCGTATAATCTGGTAAATTTAGTTCAAATTGACGTCAAGCCTTGCCATAACAGACTTTGACGCAAGGATGAGAGGGGACGGAAATAAGGCCGTGATCGACAATTTAGCTGACATAGTCGAAAAAGTCCGTTCCGGCGATGCAACAGCATTTACAACTCTGGTTAACGGGTACTCGGGCTACGTTTACCGTACAGCCTTTGCCCTCATGCATAACCCGCAAGATGCTGAAGATATTGTGCAAGAAGCGTTTCTCAAAGTTTATCGCAGTATTGGCCAATTACAGGAAAGTTATGCCTTTCACACCTGGTTGACCAGGCTGGTTACGAACCTTTGCCTGGACAGACTAAAAAAGCATACTCCCACACCCGTTGCCGAGATCAGTTACAGCGCATCATCCCGCGATATAACACCGGACTGGGATCAACACCTAATGGTGATAGAGGCTGTAAAACAGTTAAATATTGAGCACAGAGAAGTGTTAGTAATGCGCGAGTGGCAAGGCTATGACTACAAGGAAATTGCCGCCATGCTGAAGATTCCTCTTGGCACCGTCAAATCAAGAATTTACGCTGCAAGGTTACATCTCAAACAAATACTTAATAACTCTGGCTATATAAAGGAGTGAGCAAAATGGATTGCAGGGCATACGCCCCCAACATCTCCGCCTACGTCGACGGAGAACTAAGCCAAGCAGAGCAGCTGGTAGTTAAACACCATCTTGAGCAATGCTCTGAATGCCGCCAATTGGCAGACGATTTTTTACATTTAGGCGAGAATTTTCGCGCAAATATCAACATCCTGCCGGTACCGTACTACTTGACTCAAAGTGTCTTGCTCAGCCTAAAGCGTGAGCATAACAAATTAACGCACCTGCAGATGTGGTTTACCGGCATAACCATTGCGGTTATGGTCAGTCCCATCTTAATTCTATTTTCTCCCCTGCTCACTACCCTGTTGCATTTATCATATGTCGCCTTTGGAGCCATATGGCGTATGCTCCCCGCCTTGCTGCAGATTATGCCGGTGTCCCTACTGGCTGTGGGAGCAGGGACAACCATCGCAATTATAGTCGGAATCTACTTCATTCGTACTCTAATGCGGGGAATAAGTTATGACGAGGTGCTTTCATGAAGCGGCGCAGGCTAGTCGTTGGCGTTTTAAGCATACTGTGTATCCTGCTCTTACCCGCAGCCGCGTTGGCTGGACCCCACGTCAGTCAAATAGGTGGTAATGCTGTGAATATCCCACTTGGGCACAGCGTGGAAACCGTTGTTGCAATTGGTACCGATGCTCACATCAACGGCAGAGTAAGTGATATCGTGTTAGTCATTAATGGCAATGCCTATCTAGATGAATCTGCCCACGCCGATTTAGTTGTAGTTATGGGCGGACACGTATTTAACGCCGCGGCCAAAACCGCACACACTGATATTTTCGAGGTACACTTTACCCAAACCGTTATTAACGAGCTATTTATTGCAGGTTCTCTTTTTTTTAGCGTCTGGTTATTCCGTGCAATGCTGAGCCTTTTTTGTATCATACTACTAACAGGCTTAGGCTATGCTCTGCGTCAGCATTTCGAACCTGCCCTCAATCTTTTATCCGGATCGGCCTCCCGTCTTTTCGGCATCGGCGCCGTTGCTACTTTGATTAGTGTTGCCTTAATCATTTTCTTAGCTCTTACAATTGTCGGAATTCCGCTAGCCGTACTGATTATCTTACTGTTACTTCTTAGCTCTCTCTGGGGCCTGCTCCCTATTATCGCCTATTTGGGCAACCACTTTCTCTCAGCTCACATGCAAGATTATCCCGACTTAACACGCTGGTTAGTTTTTGCGGCATTATTTGTGGCACTGGCTAATCTTCCGTTACTTGGAATTATGTTTGTATTTGGGACCGTTGCAACAGGTCTGGGACTCACTTTAACTCAAGCCTGGATTGTGCTGCAGCATCGCAGGTCAAACGTAAAATAGCAACAAGCATTAAGGAGCCCGCCATGTTCGCAAATCTCTTACTTTTTTTAGCACACTATGGATACTTAGCCCTCTTTGTAATTCTGGGTATCTCCATCTTGGGCATTCCACTGCCCGACGAAACGTTTTTAACGTTTGTAGGATTCCTGACTTTTAGTGGCAAACTGAATCCGGCATTAGCGAGCTTAGCTGCAGCTGTGGGCAGCATGTGCGGCATTACTTTAGCCTATTTTCTGGGTAGGTTTTTCAATCGTTTCGTCACGCGCCATTTGGAACAGCATGCGGGCAAGGACCGCATTAACAAGGTATTTAACTGGTATAATCACCATGGCGGTAAACTTTTAACCATCGGCTATTTTATTCCCGGCGTCCGTCACCTTTCCGGCTACGTCGCCGGTTTAAGCCGCATCAGCTACCGTAAATTCGCCTTTTTCGCTTACCTCGGTGCTGCCTTGTGGACAACTACTTGGATTATGCTCGGGCGTTTGCTGGGCAGCCGTTGGAATACCCTGCTGCCAATCATCCATCGCTATGCTCTCGTATTAAGCGTTGCCGGCGCAGTGCTTGGAATTGCCTTTTATCTGGTCTATCGCAATCATACCCGTTGGGGTACATGGCTGTTCAATGAGTTGCGCCGCTTACCCGGACGCTACCTGTCACTCGGCAAAAGGCGCTTCCTTGTAACCATCGGCGGACTTACTTTTGTCGGCTTGTTTATATTTCTCATGGGTTTAATTCAAGACTTGGTTACTAATGAGGTTGGCGAGTTTGACACGTTGGTGGCAGCCTGGTTAAAATTCTCCTCCCCTCCGGCGGTAATCAAGCTGATGCAACTGTTTAATGCCCTAGGCACCCAGTTAGCAATTTGTATAGTGTTCCTAATTGTGACACCTGCTTTACATGCAACAACCCGGCGCTGGACCCATACGCTGCCCCTGCTCCTGGCCTGGGGCGGCGGAACCTTGATTGATCATCTCTTTCGCTTGATCTTCGCCGGACAAAGCTTGCATCTATTCGAGGATCTTACCCCGTTTCAAGCGCCAAATCCGGGTTTTCTCCTAGCTGCGCTTTCATTCTATGCCGTTGTCGCGTATCTCGTGGGCCGCCAACAAACAAGACGCGTCCAGTTCATAATCCTCATCGGTATATTGTTGGTGTTCCTCCTCCTCGGCCTAAGCCCGATATACTTAAGGGTACATGCTCCCAGCGCCGTAGTAACCGGCATGACGGTCAGTGGCTTATGGGCTCTGGTATGTGTGTTTGTGTATGAATTTCGGCTCCATCGCCTCGAAACAGAAGCTGCCGCGCAAAAAAACGCCCAAGTCTGATGACTTGGGCGTTTAGCGTCAGTTAGGAGGCTGTCTACTCCCACTCAATAGTTCCGGGGGGCTTGCTGGTAATATCATAAACGACGCGATTAATTCCCCGTACTTCGTTCACGATACGGTTGGAGATGCTCTCCAACAGCTCATAGGGCAGCCTGGCCCAGTCTGCCGTCATGGCATCATCACTGGTAACAGCGCGAATAATCACAGGATAAGCATAAGTTCTTTCATCTCCCATGACCCCGACACTCTGGATGGAAGGCAGCACCGCAAAGCATTGCCACACTTCTCGGTAAAGACCGGCCTTGCGCACTTCATCCAACAAGATGGCATCGGCTTCACGCAAAATATCCAGTTTTTCCTGTGTAATGTCCCCAATAATCCTAATAGCAAGACCCGGACCGGGGAAGGGCTGCCGCCAGACAATGCTTTCCGGCAGGCCCAACTCCAAGCCAACCTCTCTCACTTCATCTTTAAATAACAAACGTAGCGGTTCAATCAAGGCAAATTGCATATCCTCCGGCAAGCCGCCGACGTTGTGGTGACTCTTAATTGTAGCGGCAGTGGAAGTACCACTTTCTACGATATCTGGGTATAGTGTTCCCTGTACCAAAAATTCTACCTGGCCCAGTTTCTTGGCCTCATCCTCAAACAACCTGATAAATTCGGTGCCGATTAATTTGCGTTTTTGCTCCGGCTCGCTGACCTCGGTAAGTTTGCCCATGAAACGTTCCCGGGCATCGACAAAGACCAAGTTCATGTTAAACCGACCGGTAAAGGTTTCCTTAACCTGTTCCGCTTCATCTTTGCGCATAAAGCCGTGGTCGACAAAGACACAGGTTAAGCGATCGCCAATAGCGCGGTGGACTAAGACTGCAGCGACAGAGGAGTCAACCCCGCCACTTAGGGCGCAGAGAACTTTTTTGTCGCCTACCCTGGCCCGAATCGCTGCGATTTGTTGATCAATGAACGATTCCATCGTCCAATCGCCCGCACAGCCACAGACATCATACAGAAAATGTTCCAGCATGCTCTGCCCTGCCAAGGTATGTTTTACTTCCGGGTGAAATTGTACACCATAAAACCGCCGCCCTTGATCCGCAATTGCGGCATTCGGGGTATGCGTTGTAGTGCCTGTAACCGCAAAGCCTTCCGGCAACATTTCGACAGAATCACCGTGACTCATCCAGACCTGGGCTTCACTTGGCATGCCCCGGAACAAGCCTTCAGCCGCTTTAACCTGCAGCATTGTTTTACCGTATTCGCGTACGCCCGCTGAGGTGACCTTCCCGCCCAACTGGTGCACCATTAACTGCAGGCCGTAACAGATACCAAGAATCGGTACGCCAAGTTCATAGATACCGGGGTCACAATATGGGGCCTTTTCACCATATACGCTTAGAGGTCCACCCGAGAAAATGATACCTTTCGGGTTTAAAGCCTTTAGTTCAGCTAAGGGAATATTGTAGGGCAGCATCTCAGAATACACTTTAGCTTCACGCACGCGGCGCGCAATCAATTGATTATACTGGCCGCCAAAATCCAACACTACAACGAGTTCCTGTTCCATGTTATACGTCCCTTCCATTTGGTCTGGTCCTAATTATCTCGCCCTAATAACAAATTATAATAAAAGAGCCGTGAGAAGTCCAACCTCTCAGGCTCAATTACTAACGCAGATTTTATCACTTACCACCGTATGCCGCCGGTTTTAGCACGCCGACATAAGGAAGGTGCCGAAATCGCTCATTGTAATCCAGGCCGTAGCCGACAACAAATTCATCTGGTATGGCAAAGCCATTATAATCAGCGGCAATATCCACCTTGCGTCGGCTTGCTTTATCCAGCAAAGTGCATACCCTGACACTCAAAGGATTTCGCGCACGTAAATTTTCCACCAGGTATTTTAGCGTCAAGCCGGTATCGATAATATCTTCCACTATAAGAATGTTCACATTTTCGATACTGCGCTCGAGGTCCTTCATTATCCTGACCACTCCGGATGATTCGGTGGACACACCGTAACTCGATACTGCCATAAAATCAATGGCATGTGGCGTTTTAATTTGTCTTATCAAGTCGCTCATAAAAACTACCGCACCCTTAAGAATACCTACAACTAGCAAGTTTTGCCCTACATAGTCTTGCGTAATTTGCCGTCCCAGTTCAAGCACTTTGCTATTTATTTCATCAGCAGTTAAAAGCACTTTTTGTACATCAGATTCCATCAACATTCCCTCCCAGCTGGATTATATCAATCAATCCGTACGTTTGTCAAACATGCGTTGACTTTGTTCGGATTTAATCAAATAATAAAAGTAGGCTGGCTCTTGTCGATCCAGCCTGCTTTTATTATTTGCTTGGAGCCGTTATTTCAATACTTTGACCGAAATCTTTGAAATTGACGGTTAGAGTTAAGCTGCTATTGGATTTAACTTTACTTTTTGCTTGCAAAACCCCTTTAAGTAAATACCCATTTTTCAAACTGACATACATCGTATAGTTAAAATCGGTCCAAAGCGTTTCCATCAGTTGATTTTGAACACTCGGGTTCAACTGGAATTTTTGTGTCTTTTGTCCATCCAGCTTTTCTTGGCCTAGATATTTCACCTCCCCTAATTCTTTAAAATTGAAATTCGCCAGAGGATTGAGTTCTGTCATAAATACCTCTTGCGCAGCAGGCGGTGCACCCTTGACAATAATCCACTTTTTCGCGAATTGGTCTCTTTGGTAAATGGTATCGCCAATTTGATAGATGTCTACTTCCGAGCCATACATACTGCCTTTGATATGCGTATTGGGGGCACCCTTTTCACCGTCTACCTTGGTCCACGCCTTACTGCTGCCGTCAATTGTCAATTGTTGAGTGATGGAATAGCGGTAGGTTTTGCTTGCTGCGGTTTTCTTGAGGGCATGTTCTAATTTTACTTGGGGTTCTACCTGGTTAAATTCCTGGTAGGCTACCACCCCCGCCACAATTAGCCCAAGTATTATTACCGCAAAAACAACTTTTTTTACCACATTTTCCACCCTTTCAGCAACTCACCTCTATGCACTTAACCATACGAATTTAATCTTGGTCTTATTACTGCCATTGTATGGAAAAAGCCCCCGGCAAAAGCCGAGGGCGAGAAAAATTGAGTTGAGACTTACATCATACCTGGAGGCATGCCACCCGGCATACCGCCTTGGCCGCCGTCCTTCTCAGGGATATCAGCTACCAGGCACTCCGTGGTAAGCAGCATTGCGGCAATCGAAGCAGCATTTTGCAATGCCGAACGTGTGACTTTAGCAGGGTCAACTATACCTGCCGCAATCATGTCTTCGTAAGCTTCTGTTACTGCGTTAAACCCGGTACCCTTAGGCGTATTTCTGACCTTTTCTACCACTACCGAGCCTTCAAAGCCGGCATTATTGGCAATCTGGCGCAGCGGTTCTTCTAGTGCACGGCGCACAATAGCAACGCCGGTCTTTTCATCGCCACTCATCTTGATATTATCCAAAGCTGAAGCTGCATCGAGTAAGGCAGTACCGCCACCGGAAACAATACCTTCTTCAACCGCAGCACGAGTAGCAGCCAAAGCGTCTTCAATGCGGAGTTTCTTCTCCTTCATTTCTACTTCGGTTGCAGCTCCCACTTGAATTACCGCCACACCACCGGCCAATTTTGCCAGGCGTTCTTGCAGCTTTTCGCGATCAAAGTCAGAGGTCGTTTCTTCGATTTGTTTGCGGATAGCTTCAACCCTTTTTTGAATTTCAGCACTGTCGCCAACACCTTCAACAATTGTGGTTTCTTCTTTGGTAATGCGTACTTGGCGTGCTTTACCTAACATCTCAATTGTAGTGTTGTCAAGTTTGAGACCAATTTCTTCACTGATGACTTGACCACCGGTGAGGACCGAGATATCTTCCAACATGGCCTTGCGGCGATCGCCAAAACCCGGCGCTTTAACCGCAACACAAGTAAATGTGCCACGCAGTCTATTAACTACTAAGGTTGCTAGGGCTTCGCCTTCAACATCTTCAGCAATTATCAGTAATTGACGACCAGCTTGAACTACCTTCTCCAAGACAGGCAGAATATCAGCAATAGCGCCAATTTTCTTGTCAGTAATCAGGATGTAAGGATCGTTTAAAATCGCTTCCATCTTGTCGGTATCGGTGATCATGTAGGGGGAGATGTAGCCACGGTCAAATTGCATGCCTTCAACTACCTCTAACTCGGTAGTCATGCCTTTGGCCTCTTCCACAGTGATAACACCGTCTTTGCCAACTTTCTCCATTGCTTCAGCGATCAATTCGCCGATTGTAGCGTCCGAAGCGGAAATTGAAGCAACTTGGGCAATAGCCTCTTTGTTTTCAATCGGCTTAGCCATAGCTTTGATTTCAGCGACAACTACATTAACCGCTTCTTCGATGCCGCGTTTGATGACCATAGGATTGGCTCCGGCAGCAACGTTTTTCAGACCTTCACGAATCATGGCTTGAGCCAAGACTGTAGCGGTGGTGGTTCCATCACCGGCAACATCATTAGTTTTGGTTGCTACTTCTTTAACCAGTTGTGCACCCATATTTTCCAGAGGATCTTCTAATTCAATCTCCCGCGCGATGGTTACACCGTCATTGGTAATGAGCGGAGCACCAAACTTTTTGTCTAAAACTACATTACGGCCTTTAGGCCCCAAGGTAACGCGCACTGCTTCAGCTAAAGCATTTACGCCGTTCTCGAGCGCACGGCGAGCTTCTTCATTAAAAACCACTTGTTTAGCCATACTAAATTTTTCCCTCCTTATGTATCAATTAGCCTACAATAGCTAAGACATCACTTTGTTTTAGAATCAAATATTCTTCGCCGTCCACCTTAACTTCAGTACCGGCATACTTAGAATAAATTACACGATCGCCAACCTTAACATCTAAAGGCTCACGTTCGCCTTTTTCAAACTTGCCCGGGCCCACAGCGACAATTTCACCTTCTTGGGGTTTTTCTTTCGCTGTATCCGGCAGAACAATGCCGCTTTTGGTTTTTTCTTCACCGGCTAGGGTTTTGATGACAACACGATCAGCTAGTGGGGTAATGTTCATATTGCTTTTAAGCCTCCTTCGAAATCTTTTTTGTTAGCACTCACCTCTAGCGAGTGCTAACACCTATCTATAATAATATTAGAGGAAAGAGAGGAAATCAACCCCCTTTGGATAAAAATTATTCCAGCAAGTTGTGATTCCTAGACTCATAGCTAAAATTTTTGCCTAATTAGAGCTTTATTATACATACTGGCACAAAAAAATATGGGGATGCGGCTTACATCCCCACCCCCATTTAAGTCCTAGCACACTCAGTAGCTTGCCCTTGTAAAATCTCAATCCCATGCGGTAACGCCGGAAAAATTGCTTCCAGGCACTCTGCTACCGCCTTCGGACTGCCCGGTAAATTTACGATTAGAGTCCGTCCGCGAATCCCGGCAACGGCGCGGCTTAGCATTGCTTTTGGTGTCTTTTTTAAGCTTTCTTGTCGCATAACCTCGGGTATACCTGGTGTAAGTCGTTCAACAACTGCAAGAGTGGCTTCAGGCGTTACGTCGCGCGGGCTAAAGCCGGTCCCACCTGTGGTAAAAACTAAATCAAGGTTTAGCTCATCTGCATAAATACGCAACTGTGCAGCCAGTGTGGCTTGGTCGTCAGGCAAAACACTATACGCTGTTACTTCGCCGCCTATCTGCACCACAAGTTGTTTAATCAAATCGCCGGAAAGATCGACTCTCTCCCCCCTAGCACCCTTGTCGCTGGCTGTGATAACTCCTATTTTGATCATATAAGTACCTCGACCCTGTCACCCACCTTAACCGTTCCGCCCTGCAGTACTCGAATAAAAATACCTTCTTTGGGCATTACACAATCGCCTGCCTGATAATAGATTGCACAGCGGGTATGACATTCTTTGCCGATTTGGGTTACCTCACCTAAAGCTTCCGAGCCGAGTTGCAGTTTGGTTCCAACCGGTAGACTAACCAAATCAATACCTTGCGTAGTTATATTCTCAGCAAAATCACCCGGGTTAACGTCTAAACCCAGTTGCCGCATTTTATCAATACTCTCTAAGGCTAACAGGCTTACCTGGCGGTGCCAGGCACCGGCATGGGCATCTCCTTCGAAGCCATGCTCAGTAATCAATAACCCGGTTCCCTGATTCTTTTTGCGCATACCTTTTTTAGCACTTGTACAAACTGCTACAATTTCTCCCATAATAACTACCTTCCCTCTCATCCACCAATTTGCGACATTCCTCTTGTTTGCCCATCCCAACCCTGCGTGAGCATATGATGTTGCGATGGTTTAAGCAGTACTGCTTCAGCTATAGCTTCTTTTACTTCAGCATCACTAACCCCTGCCCGCAGTGCCGCCTTTAAGTCATACTCCGTCGCACTGTGCAGGCAAGGCTTGAGTTTTCCGTCCGCTGTAAGGCGCACACGATTACACTGAGTACAAAAGTGCTGACTTATGGCACTGATAAACCCGATACTCCCTTGCAATTCAGGTGCGCTGTAACATTGAGCCGGTCCGGCACCTTGCACAGCTTCAGTTGGGGTCAGCTTAAGATAGGCAAGTTTTTGCCGCATTTCTGCCACCGTTACTAAGGCTGAGTTCTGTTCTGCACCTGTACCAATCGGCATAAGTTCGATAAATCTAATATGCAAGGGATATTCTTGCGCCAAAGCCACAAAGTCGGTAAGATTATTGTCATTAAAGCCTCGCATGACTACAACATTTAGCTTAACGGGTGCGAAACCAACCTCGATGGATTGCTTGATTCCCGCCAATACCCTGGTCAATTCACCGCCACGCGTTATCGCCGCAAATTTAGCCGGGTCCAACGTATCCAAACTAATGTTTAAACGCTTTACCCCGGCATCCTTGAGTTGCGCCGCCATGTCCGGTAATAAAATCCCATTTGTCGTTAAAGTCAAGTCTTTAACTCCCTCGAGGCTGGCCAGTTGTTTAAGAAACCCCAAAACTCCTTTGCGCAGCAGGGGTTCACCACCCGTAACGCGAAACTTATTAAAACCCAAACTTACACTTAATCTAGCTATGCGCAGGATTTCCTCGTAGCTAAGGATCTCGCCAGAGGGCATCCACTGTACGCCTTGGGCCGGCATACAGTAACTACAACGTAAATTACACCGGTCGGTGATGGAAATTCTTAAATATTCAATTTGCCTTTGATATTGATCGCGCAATTTAATCACCCCTAACAAAAAAGCAACAAAAAAACCGATGTCTGTATAGCAAAAGACACCGGTTTAAACCAGCAAGCTAACAGACTCCTTTCCAAACACGGGAGGCACAGCGGTTTCCCGACTATACCCGGATACCTATTAAGGTATTAGCCCTGTACACCATTATTTTTACATATTAGGCCTTACAGGGTCGGAGTTTATATTAAATTATTACTATGCAATATATTCGTCACAATAATCTGAATACCTCCTAACCTGATAATAATTTATTAAGTGTTAGGCGACAGCAAGGTATTGGCTGAACTTGACCAGAATAAATAAGTAAGTAAAATTTGATGAGGTAGAAAAAATGAATGATAACTTTTCCGAAGCATCAATTGCCCAACGCATTACAAAAATTGTCGGTAATAATCGGCTTGAAGTTGAGGATCTAGTTGTTGTGGAACGGGCTCTTACGCTTAACCTTAATTCCGAAGAGTTTATGACCATTATTTGTTCTCCAGGCCAAGAACGCGAACTCGTAACCGGCATTCTTTATTCTGAAGGCGTAATTTCACACGCCGACGACATCCTGAATTTTACGTTAAACAGCGACGAGGGCGTGGTTTGGCTGGATACAAGACGCAAAGATACCATGGGTGAGAAGCTTTTTCTGAAGCGGTATTTAACCTCATGCTGTGGCAAAGGAAGAACTTCATTTTACTTCGCCAACGATGCCAGACTTACCCGCCCTGTTGAGAGTACGCTCTGTATCAGTACTTCCCAGGTAAGCAATTATGCGGTAATGCTGGAGGAGCATTCCGAACTTTTCAAACTTACCGGCGGTGTGCATGGCGGGGCCCTGGCAAATGAGGCAGAGTTTAGGTTTTATTCCTTTGATATCGGCAGGCACAACGTGTTAGACAAGTTACTCGGCCAAGCACTCTTAGCCGAAGCTGTAACTGCAGACAAAGTCCTGGTGTTTAGTGGGCGGGTATCTTCCGAGATTTTAATTAAGACAGCCAAGATGCGCTGTCCTATTATCATCGCCAGATCGGCCCCTACTGACTTAGCACTGCAATTAGCGGAGGAATTAGGTATCACGGTGATTGGTTTTGCGCGCGAAAATAAAATGAATATTTATACGCATGCAGCTCGAATAATTTCCAGTTAAATCACGGCAAGTTGGGTAAACTATCCCTAACCTCCAATTAGTTGAGAAAGGGAGTATGGGAATATGTCAAACGACCGCAATTTAGAGTTTGCCACCTTAGATCAAGCTCAGTTAGGTGATCTAAAGCGAATTGAACAGGAAATTAATAGCTCAGCTGGTGATTCCGCCCAGGAAATTATCCTTCTGGCTTATGCCAAGCCTAACAATCAATAAGTAGAGACAAATCTCAAGTACTCGGCTCAAGTACTCGGCTGAAATGCTTTACTGAAGCTGCCGCGCATTTACTAGTCTGAGCTACAAGCTTAAGGAGGCCAAACGGCCTCCTTATTGCTTTAAGTTAATGTTCATGTGTTACATGATGTTTGCTCATACGTGTGACCAGTCTGGCCAACATATGTTTTTCCTGGTCATCGGCACTGTCCCACAGGTCTTTTAAGACACGTTGCTGCGGGTTTTCAGGATCCATATTTTCCGCTAAAAAATCACCCATACCTTTGGCTAAACCGGCAACGTTGTCATCCGACAAACCTAACTTTTCGAGAAACTTAGTGCCTCTGCCGAGAAATTCCTGCCATTGCTGAAAGGATTCCAGAGTGTGCACGGACGATTCCATAGACCTTCACCCTCCTTTAGGTTTATTCGTGGGTTTATTCAAAATTTAGTATTCCCATTAACGTACAAAGATACAAAGATTATTTACCCCTGCTAGCTCGACCAGAAATAGGCATCATCCTGGTCAGAGTTCGGTTCAACCGGATAGCGCACTGCGGCATCTAAAACAAATGCCCCGTCCTCTTCCTCCACCCGCACCATGCCAACAACCCCACAATCACGCTTAGCTTGCAGATAACGTGCCACAAAATCCTGGAAGCCCTCTTCTTGCTGTGGCTGAGGGAAGTCTGCCGTCAGCTTGCGAAAAACTTCCTGCGGCACTTTCAGCCGGCGGTGAAATACCTGAAAACCCTTTTCTTGCGGCGGTAAATCCTGCACTTGAGCCCACACATCCATTATCAAGCCTCCTAAACAGAACTACGTTTAGTATGGCAACTTAAACGTCACAGAATACCAACTCAAAAAGGTCATAGCCAATTCCGCATTGGGAATTGGCTATGACCTTAAAAACGAAGGTGCTACTTTAACCTGCATGTACTACTTCTTGGTAGGCTTTTTCACAGCCCACGCAAACCCCAAAAAAACGAACAGAATGATTACCGCTAACAGGTACCAGATAATACTAGTTAACGCGTCCATTTTTCCGCCCTCCTAGTGTAATTATCCATAAGTGAATTATAACACAAACTCCTGCAAAAGGGGAAAATGTTGCACTTTTCCTTTAAACGGCCTTGGTAGTGTTTGCGCCAGGTTGGCTTAAAGCGATATAATTACTCTATGACAAAATATTAAAGGGTGGTGTCCGGTGGCACAGAAAACCAATGCGGCCCGCATGCTGGATCAAGCCAAAATAACTTACGAACTTAAGGAATATCCGGTTGACGAATCCGATTTGTCGGCCACAAGTGTTGCCGCCAAAATTGGCTTGCCGATTAATCAAGTCTACAAAACTTTAGTAGCCAAAGGTGACAAAACCGGGGTTTTATTAGCCTGCATTCCCGGCGATATGGAGCTGGATTTGAAAGCCTTAGCAGCGGTTAGCGGCAATAAAAAAGTCGAAGTAGTCCCGCTCAAAGATGTACAACCACTCACAGGTTATATTCGAGGCGGTGTTTCCCCGGTAGGTACCAAGAAAAGGTACCCGGTATACATAGATGAAGCCATCATCAATCTCCGCCAGGTTTCCGTCAGCGCCGGCCAACGAGGCTGCCAAATGGTTGTGACTCCGCAAGATTTGATTTTGATCACACTTGCTAAGACCGGCCTAATTGCACGTTAATTCATTCTGCAATCAGGATCGCCCTTGTAGGCGCAGCTTCTGCCCCTTTAATTTTTAACGGTGCTGCGCAGAGAAAATATTCACCCGCGTCGACCTCTTTTAACCGCAACCCTTCCAGAATACTGATCCCCTGATCTAACAAAATATGATGGGTGGGATGGGTAGGTTGCCCTCGTTCGACCCCAAGAGCATCGATTCCCACTCCTTTTACCTGCTTTTCGCTTAGGTACTGAGCTCCATCGGCATCGAGATAGATGAAATCCGGCCTAAAGCTATCTGAATAAGAATTTTGCGTCTTCAACAGCAGAAAGTCACCCGCAACTATTTGGGCTGTGGCTAAATCAGCACGGGTAATTTTGGCCGTCAAATGGGTTAAATCCAACACCTTGCACTTCGTTACCACTTGGTCCAAACTTTGCGACTCTACCGTAGCCCCGTCCACTGTGACATGCCGCGGCGCATCGAGGTGGGTGCCACAATGCATGTCCATGTGAATGCTGGACTCATATGTGGTTGCCTTGCTAAAATCTTGGGTAACGGTGAGTCTCGGCCGCTTCTCCGGTTTGTTTTTATAAACCGCCATGTCTAACTCTATTGTCATTGAAATATCAACTATTCTCATACCTGCCACCATTGACGCTGATCTTTGACCAAGAGCTGCTCAGCCGCCAGCGGACCCCACGTACCTGCGGCATAAGTTGGCAGTGCGGTCGGCTGCGTCTGCCAGGCATTGGCTATACTTTCAACAAACTTCCACGCATTCTCTACTTCATCCCAGCGTGTAAATAAAGTGGAATCTCCTTGCGTCACATCTAGCAACAGCTTTTCGTAGGCCTCGGGAGAGTTATCCTCTGCCAAACAATTTTGGCAAAAATCCATATTAACCGGTACAATTTTGTTCTGAATCCCTGGTTCTTTGACGTTAAACTGAAAGTAAATTCCTTCGGTAGGCTGGATTTTAATGCTTAGAATGTTAGGGTGCAAAGTGCCGTAGTCTTTAAAATAAAGTATTTGTGGCAATCTTTTGAACTGGACAATAATTTCGGTACCCTTGTTCTGCATACGTTTGCCGGTACGAATGTAAAAAGGCACCCCGGCCCAACGGAAGTTCGCCACATTTACTTTTAACGCCACAAAAGTTTCCACGTTGGATATCAAAGATACTTTCTCTTCGGCCCGATAGGCGCGAACCTTTTTACCGTCAATTTTTCCGGCTCCATATTGCCCCCGCACGATAAATTCTTGCGCAGTTTGCGGTGTGAAGTGCTCCAATGCTTTTAGTACTTTAACCTTTTCATCCCGGATCGATTCCGTACTTAGATTTGCCGGCGGTTCCATGGCGATTAACGTCAGCAACTGGAGCATGTGGTTTTGCACCATATCACGCAGCGCGCCTGACTGCTCAAAATACTCGCCCCTGTTCTCCACTCCCACTATTTCGCTGGAAGATATCTGAATGTTATCAATGAATTGGCTGTTCCATACCGATTCAAATACGACATTGGCAAACCGCAAAACCATGATATTCTGAATCATTTCTTTCCCTAAATAATGGTCAATGCGATAAGTGTTCTCCTCGGAAAACACCTCCGTTATCCGTTGGTTCAACGCGCGGGCAGAGCTGAGGTCGCGCCCGAACGGCTTCTCAATCACGACCTTTTGACTTGTGGTTCTGTTTTTCACCATAGAGTTCTGATACAGCTTCTCGACAATAACAGGGAAGTATTCCGGCGCAACAGCCAAATAATAAACCCTGTTACCACCTGTGCCATGTTTCTCGTCTAGCTCGGACAAGAACAGTTTCAGGTCATAATATCCACCGTCGTCGTTAAAATTAGCCTTTTGATAATAGAGGCGCTCGCACAGTTGAGCCCAAATTTTGGGGTCAACCTCAGTGCGGGAAAATTGTTGTAAAGCCTTATACGCAGCATCCATATATGCGTCGGCTTGGATATCCCGGCGCCCCACGGCGACCACGGCAAAGTTATCCGGCATGGCATTTTTTGCTTGCAGATTGTACAGCGCCGGCAGCAACTTGCGATATGTTAAATCCCCTGTACCGCCAAATATGACCATAATGCACGCTCTGGCGTCAGTCCCCATTTAATCACCTTCTACTGTTTTTCTACCGCATGCCCGCCAAATTCATTGCGCAAAGCCGCAACTACCTTGCCGGAAAAGGTGTCCGTCTGCTGCGACCGATAGCGCGTAAACAGCGACTCCGCTATCACCGGTACTGCAACACTAAGGTCAAGCGCCTCCTGCACGGTCCACAGGCCTTCACCTGAGGCATGCACTACTCCCTTGATCTGCTCAAGCTCCGGGTCACGGCTTAAGGCCTTTTCGGTCAATTCCATTAACCAACCACGAATAACAGAACCGTGGCTCCATACGCCGGCAACTTGCCTGTAATCCAAGTCAAACCTGCCTGCTTGCAAAATTTCAAAGCCCTCGCCGATAGCTTGCATCATGCCATACTCGATGCCATTATGCACCATCTTAACGTAGTGCCCCGAACCGTTCGCACCGGTATGCACGTATCCGTTTTTCACACTTATCGCTTGAAACAATGGTTCTAATACCTGAAATACTTCTGCTTCGGCCCCAACCATGGTGCACGCTCCATACCTGGCCCCCGAAATTCCCCCGCTGGTGCCTACATCGACAAAATCAATCCCCTGCTGCTTTAAATGGGCATAGCGGTTGAGTGTATCCTTATAGTTAGAGTTTCCGCCGTCGATAATAATGTCGTGTGGCTGTAACATTACGGCAAGCTGCGCAATTACATCATCTACCGGCTTGCCTGCAGGTACCATTAGCCAGATTACCCTGCGCCCGTCCAGACGGCTGACCAATTCCTCTAAGCTGGCAACCCCGATGATACCTTGCTGGTTAGCCTTGTCCACCGCTTCCGGCGACCTGTTATAGGCGACCACTTGATAACCATGTTCCTGCATATTTAAGGCTAGATTAAAGCCCATCTTTCCTAACCCTACCAAGCCTACTTGTATCCCAGCCACAGCTCGTACCTCCTTTAATTCGATCAATTATATTTACAATTACCCAATATACTAATTTTACACCTAATATCTAAATTTTAGTATTTTTTCTTGCCCTCATGAAAAGCGCGCATCGGTTTCCTCTACGCGCGCTTTTCCTCGTACTATCTTCCGCTGCCCTCGCCTAGTTGGCGAGGTTATAATTTCTGATAGTGAAAAATAACAGGGGGCGTCTCAAGCCTAGCTTGAGCTGCCCCCTGTTTTGCATATGATTTTCCCTTGTGGCGGTTTTTACTTCGCGCCTTGTGCCCAGTCCGGTTTTTCAGCCTTGGAAATTTTAACACCGCAGATTTTGTACTCATACGTCTTGGTCACTTTATCCGAGGCCCCATTGGTTAATTCATTAACAGGACTTTCCAGGAAGTGATGGGTCATAAACAGCACCCCGGGCGGCACCCGGTCTGTCAGTTTAACCCTGGTCACCAACTGACCCCGTCTTGATTGCACGTGCATATAATCTCCGTCTGCGACCCCAATATTAGCACCATCCAGCGGATTTAACTCCGCCATCTCTTCAGGACTATACGCCTCTAACCCTTTGGAATTGCGGGTCATTACGCCGTAATGGTATAGCATACGCCCTGTGGTAAGCAAGATAGGATACTCGTCGTCAGGGGATTCAGCCGGCAGTTCATAGTCGATACTTTGGAACAGTCCTAAACCACGCACGAACTTACCTGCATGCAAGAACTTAGTTCCGGAATGCTCTTTTGACGGTACCGGCCACTGCAGCCCATCGTTATCGATGCGATCATAGTCAATACCGGCATAAGATGGGGTCACGCTGGCAATCTCGGCCATGATTTCTGCCGGATGCCTATAGTTGAAGTTGCCGCCCATGCGATTAGCAACCTCCATAATTATTTGCCAATCCGGTTTACAATTGCCGAGTGGCTCGATTGCTTTACGCACTCGTTGCACACGGCGTTCTGTATTGGTAAAGGTTCCGTCCTTCTCGGCAAAACTTGCACCAGGTAAAATAACGTCAGCCAATTTCGCCGTTTCACTCATGAAAAGTTCCTGAACTACGAGGAAGTCGAGACTCTGCAGTCCTTTACGCACGTGATTGGCATCAGCATCAGTTAGTATCGGATCTTCGCCAAAATCATACAGTGCCCGCAGCTTACCTTCGACTGCGCCATCAAACATATCCGGAATCATAAAGCCGAGCTTATTATCTAGTTTAGCCCCCCAAGCCTTTTCAAACTTAGCGTGAACCACCGGATCAACTACAGACTGATAACCCGGATAGACATTCGGCAAAGCTCCCATGTCACAGGCGCCCTGCACATTATTCTGGCCGCGCAGGGGATTAACTCCGGCGTTCTCTTTACCCATATTACCGGTAAGCATCGCTAAGTTAGCCAGGCTCATAACGTTGTCAGTACCACAGGTATGCTCCGTAATGCCCAGCGTGTAGAAAATTTGCGCCCGTTCAGCAGTAGCGTAGATCCTGGCTGCCTCATACAGTTTCTCTTGTGGCACCCCGGTAACTTTGGCGACAAAATCAGGTGTATAATTAGCTACGGTCTTGCGGAGATTTTCAAACCCTTCCGTACGCGCCTCAATAAAAGCACTGTCTTGCCAGCCTTCTTTGAGGATAATGTGCATTAAGCCGTTAATTAATGGTACATCTGTCCCTGGTCGATGGCGCAGCCACAGTGTAGCGCGCTCAGTTAGTTCAATAGCCCGCGGGTCACACACCACCAGTTGGGCACCCTTGCGCACGGCTTGCAGCATCTTAGCCCCGATAATGGGATGGGCTTCCGTAGTATTTGAGCCGATTACAAATAACACTTTAGAATCAGGGATTTCGTTAATGGAGTTGGTCATTGCTCCGGAACCAAAGGAAGTGGCCAGACCGGCCACAGTAGGACTGTGTCAGGTCCGGGCGCAGTGATCCACGTTGTTCGTGCCTATCACTGCGCGCATGAATTTTTGCATTAGGTAATTTTCTTCATTTGTACACCTGGCAGAGCTTAAGCCTGCAATAGAATCCGGCCCATACTTTTCCTTGATTGCTGTTAATTTCTCTGCCACCAAGTTTAACGCTTCATCCCACGTAGCTTCCACAAACACCCCGTCTCGCTTAATTAGCGGGGTAGTTATTCTTCTATCACTATGAATAAAATCGGTGCCAAAACGACCTTTGATACACAAATGGCGTCCGTTAACAACACTTGTCTCATTGCCAGTTACCCCAATTACCTTACCGTCTTTGACGTTTAAGTCGTAGTTGCAACCGACACCGCAGAAATTACACGTAGTTTTAACTTTGCGAATTTCCCACGGCCGTCCTTTGCCAATCATATTCTTTTCCGTCAGTGCGCCTACAGGACAAACTGCAACACAGCTGCCACAAAAGACGCAATCTGACTCGCCTAATGGCAGTAAGGCTGGGCTAACTTCTGTATTAAAGCCGCGATAAGCGAAATCAATCACGCTGCGTCCTTGGATTTCCTCACAAGCCCGTACACATTTGCCACATAAAATACATTTATTCATATCTCGGACAATGAAATGATTGGAATCGTCGATCGGATGTTGGGCCTTTTCACCCTCAAACGGTTGATTGGCAACCTCATACTCGTAGGCGTACGCAGCCAGAGAACAATCTCCCATTTTTTGGCACACCATGCAGTCCAGCGGGTGATTGGCTACCATTAGCTCCAGTACGGTCTTTCTGGCTTCCCTCACTGTTGCAGTGTTAGTCCTTACTACCATACCCTGACCGGCAGTGGTAACACAAGACGGGGGTAAATTACGCATTCCTTCAATCTCTACAACGCACAGACGACACCCGCCCGGACTGGAAAGTTCCGGATCATGGCAGAGAGTGGGAATGATAATGTCGTTATAACGGCAAGCTTCCAGAACGGTCGCGCCCTTAGGGGCTTGGACTTCTTTACCGTCAATGTTCAAGGTAATAAATTCCACGTTTTGCTCTCCTTTCTCCTTATATTCGAGTTAGCCTTTGATTACAGCGCCGAACTTACACTTATCCATGCACGTACCGCATTTAATACATTGGCTGGCATCAATGCGATATGGCTTCTTGAGTTCTCCACTAATGCAATTAACCGGACATGCCTTAGCACACGCTCCGCACCCAACACATTTTTCGCTGTCAATCCTATAGGTCAACAGGGCAGAACAAGCACCGGCAGGACACCTTTTTTCGTTGATGTGGGCCTCATACTCATGTCGGAAATATTTCAAAGTTGTTAAAATCGGATTAGGTGCAGTCTGGCCTAAACCGCAGAGTGACGTAGCCTGAATGTTCTTGGCTAAGCGCTCCAGCGTTTCAATATCTCCTGCTTTTCCTTGCCCTTTCGTAATTCGGGTCAGGATTTCCAACATGCGTTTAGTGCCTTCACGACAGGGTGTACACTTACCGCAGGATTCTTTCTGGGTAAAGTTAAGGAAAAAACGGGCAATGTCGACCATGCAGGTAGTCTCATCCATCGTAACAAGCCCACCCGAACCTACCATGGCACCGACTTTAATCAAGGAGTCATAATCAACCGGTAAATCAAGCATTTCCTTCGGCAAACAACCCCCCGAGGGGCCGCCAATTTGGACAGCTTTGAACTCCTTGCCGTTTTGGATACCGCCGCCGATATCAAAAATTATCTCGCGTAGGGTAACGCCCATGGGAACTTCGGCTAACCCGGTATTATTCACTTTACCCGTTAACGCAAACACTTTGGTTCCCTTGCTGCGCTCCGTACCAAGCCCAGCATACCATTCACTGCCGCGACGCAAGATAGCTGGCACATTGGCATAGGTCTCGACATTGTTAATGTTAGTCGGTTTATCCCAAAGACCTTTGACGGCAGGGAAGGGCGGCCTCACCCGAGGCATGCCACGTTTGCCTTCTACGGATGCCATTAAGGCGGTCTCTTCGCCACACACAAAAGCTCCGGCACCGGCTTTGATTTTTAGATGAAAGTCAAAGCCCGAGTTTAAAACGTTATCTCCCAACACGCCACAGGCTGACGCTTGATCAATTGCAACTTTAAGGCGTTTGATGGCGAGCGGATATTCGGCCCGCACGTAGATTACACCGTTGTTGGCGCCAATAGCATATCCAGCGACAAGCATACCCTCAATTACAGCATGAGGATCGCCTTCTAAAACTGAGCGGTCCATAAAGGCACCAGGGTCGCCTTCATCCGCATTGCAGACGACATATTTCTCATCACCCGGTGACTTAGACGCAAATTCCCACTTTTGGCCAGTGGAGAACCCTGCGCCGCCTCTGCCGCGCAACCCCGATTTTTTGACATCTTCAATCACTTCAAGCGGAGACATTGTTAACGCCTTGACAAACCCTTTGTAGCCATCACGCGCTATATACTCCTCCATGTTTTCCGGATCGATGTGTCCGCAGTTTCTTAATACATTACGTTGTTGCTTTTTATAAAAAGGGATATCTTGATAGTGCCGTACCTTCTCGCCAGTAATTGGTTCCTTATAAAGCAGCCGGTCAACCAATTCACCCTTGCCCAAGGCCTTCTCGACTAATTCCGGCACATCTTCTGGCTGAACCCGGCAGTAAAACGTTCCCTCCGGCTCCACAATAAAGATGGGACCTTGTTCACAAAACCCATGGCAGCCGGTAACGGTGATTTTCACTTTGTCGGCAAGCCCTTGCTTGGCCAATTCTGCCTCAAGGGCAGCATCTACTTTACGAGAACCGGAAGAAATGCAGCCAGATCCGGCGCAAATCAAAACTTGTTTTAACCCCGATTCAGGGGCAATCACTACCTGCTTCAAACGTGTTTGTACTTTTTCCTTGCAGCTGGCATCATCGTGACATAACGGCCCTTCCGTACGGCAGGCGATATATTTGTCGCATGGCGTAGTGGGCGTATGAGTACACTTGTCGCAGCATACCTCCATTAGACTGTTCATCCTACCGCCTCCTATTCGTATTGGGCCAGGATTTTCCCAAGTTTGTCGGGCGTTAACCTGCCGTGAGTATCTTCATTCACCATAATTACCGGAGCCAAACCACAGGCCCCAATACAAGCAATCGACTCTAAGGTATAACGGAGATCTTCACTTGTCTGCCCGTCCTCAATGCCGAGTTCTTTCTGAATTGTTTCTAAGATTTTTGCCCCGCCCCTGACATGGCAGGCTGTTCCTAAGCAAACTCGAACTATATTTCTGCCTCGGGGATTTAAATGGAACTGGGCGTAAAAGGTAACAACGCCATATACTTTACTCAAAGGAATTTTTAGTTCGAAGCTAATCCTGCGCAACACCTCGGCTGGCAGGTAACCATAAACTTCCTGAGTTTCCTGTAGGACCGGTATTAGGGCGCCTTTTTGCTGTTTGTACTTGGCCAAGATTTCTCCAAGTTTAATCTCTTTTGGGTCCGGCTGTAAGCCGTCTTCCACTGCACACTGGCAACTCATCCTTTAACCTCCCTCTGCTCATTTAACCATAATTAGCCTGGATTCGGTGACTACCATATGCATTGGGCAGTCATGGGGATCCGGTTGGATTTCAGGCAAAATTTGGGCCTCAAACGCTAAAGCCACCAGTGGAACTGCCGCACGCAGTTGGGGTACAAAACGATCATAATAGCCCGCTCCGTAACCCACGCGGTTGCCATTTGCGTCAAACGCCACACCCGGTACCAACACTAAGTCTATCTCTAAAGGATCCACCGAAGGGCAAACCTCCGGCTTGGGTTCCCTAATCCCCCAGGTTCCTGCTTGCAAGTCAGCGGAGATATTGCATATCTGTTTCGGTGTAATTGTTTTGTCAGCATTACATACCGGAACCACTACTCGCTTTCCTTGCACTAGGAGTTCCTCTATTAGGGCTTCAGTTTCCACTTCACCGCGAAAATCAAGATATAGCATTACCGTCTTGGCTTCTTGAAAGGCAGGTAACTCTTTAATTCGCTCAGAAATGTTTTGGCTTTTAGCGGCGCGTTCATCTGCGCTAAGGGCGGCCCGCTTGGTCAAAGCCGCCTGACGTAGTTGCTGTTTCAAGTTCACACCCCCTAAGAAAACGGCAAGAACAATCAAATATTAGACAAGCAACAAACAAAATCCTGCCTGTAGCACAAATATTCTGACTATATATTTGCGACACTTTAAAGTTTCACTAAAAATGGAACCAGTAACGGGACTAGCGTTGAGAGGCAAACACCGCTGACAAACCCAATTAACGCCGTCTGCGTTCCCGCTGCTGTGGCCACTATCGGTAAAGTGGTATCCATCGCAGTAGCTCCACTCGGTGCAACAATCACCATGGGACTCATTTTTTTGGCCAGCAGCGGAATCATTATCACCGCCAGCAACTCCCGCAAGACGTTGCTCAAAAACGCAATAGCGCCAAGCTTAACAGTATAGATTTGAGCCAGTAAAACTCCTGACAAGCTGTACCAGCCAAACCCTGCCCCTACAGCAGCAGATTCATTAAACGGCAGATGTACCAAAAGCCCGCCCAAAACTGCGCCTAATATGCTGCCTAAAGCAACGCCGACAGGGACTAGCAGAACCCGCCAACCCAGGGTAACAACTTTGCGCAGGGTCTCCTTGCTGTTGCCAAGTTCAACCCCCACAGACCATAAGGTAATGTAGAGTGCCCAATCTGTAACTCCGTTTAATCTCTCGGCCGCCGTATTTGGCATCAGCCAATATCCGCCCGCAATGCCTAAAAGCATTGCTCCCAAGATTAAATATGTCAACAAATAGCCTGATGCTTGACCTTGCTGGCGGTCCAGGTTCGCCAGGGCAGTAAGTTCGGAGTCTTGTTCTAGATCCGCGCGGCTGGCCAACCCTGCCTCTGCAGCTTTGGTCTTGCCCAGCGCTTCCAGACTCCACACCGCCAGTATACTTCCTCCCACCGCAAATACTGCCAAAACAAAAGCCTGCCAGCCAAACAACGCCAGATTCCGCATTAAGTCAGGGTCGACACCGATTTTAGCTCCCATGGACCCAATCAATACTACTACAGCAATCATACTTATGCGCGTAGCCAATCGAGCTATACCAGACGGTAAGAGCCTAAAAAAGCTCAGCGCAAATCCTACAAATAACGCAACCAATATTGCTAACATTTGAACCTCCAAAGCTTATGAATTAAGTATACCATCGCTGTGAGCAATAAGTTCAGAATTTTTGCATGTCTATTTATACCAATCGTGTCCAAAAAAAATAAGCTGCTTCGCCCGCAAAAGCAGCTCACAAGGCCAGCTGCAAAGCCAGCCTTACAACGAGTTATTCCTGCAACAGTGCAGCCACAAGGTCTGTGGCTTGCTTTGTCACTATATCCGCTTTGGCCTGATAGGCCTTAATTATAACTTGATCTTTCCCACTGGTACTGTAAGCAGCAGCGGTTAATTCCGTAATATGCTGGGCCATGTCGTGCACACTCAAAGATAGATTTTTGGCCATCTGCTTATCCTTTTCGCTGGCCTGATAATGATACTTACTCATTCGTTGCTCCAAGTTGTAGGATACTAATTGTAGCTCCGACAAGGCATCGCCAAACTGGAAGTCACTTTTATTAAATCCTGGCGCATCATCGTACACCTCATATATGCCGGAGTGCTTGAGCAACAATGCTTCTTGCTCAATTACGTTAAGCGAGCCCAAGGGGCTGTCGCCTGCTCCTGCGGGTCCATCTGCCAGGTCAGCCAGAAATACAGCGGTATCATCCAAATGATTGCGAATCAGACTTATTTCTGCGGCACTAAGCGTGTCG
Source organism: Bacillota bacterium (assembly GCA_021783135.1). Lineage (GTDB taxonomy): Bacteria > Bacillota > Desulfitobacteriia > Desulfitobacteriales > JAJXUE01 > JAJXUE01. Next base: position 28,260 of record JAJXUE010000022.1, read on the forward strand.
CGCTGGCTGGTTAGCACGGCTAACTTGCTTGAATTGATAATTAGTTCGATTAACAATAAGCCCAATATAATCAAGAGCCCTGCGATTAATTTTCTGCTCACCCTACTCACCCACCTATAATCAGGTTTAATCTTTTTCTCTATTCTCCCCATCTGTTTCCTTTTCCTCCTTTAGTTACCAACTCGACTTTTTAAAGCCTATTTTTCAATTATATTCCATATGATTTTTCCTTAATCCTTTGTCCTTGTTTGCGCACCAACAAAAAAAAGAAGCTCTATCTTTGCGAGCCTCCTTTGAGATATGCGATTGCCTCATCTTTAGTTTTTACCAACCCGTCGACCTGGGCCAGCATAAGGTCTTCCAACAGCAAGCCGACCTGCACCCCCGGTTCAAGTCCCATTGTCTGCATCACCTCCTTGCCGTTAAGCAGGGCAGGGGGTAAATAGCGTTCTCGTGCAAAACTGAACCTGTGCATTAGTTCGAGCAGAAACTCCCGATAACCCGCCTCAATTGCCCCATCCCGATGCTCAGAGGCGGTAGCCATGGCATCGGCGAGTGATAACAATATAATCCCAATGCCGTCCTCACCAGCGCTTAGCATTAATTTATGTACAGCCCGGTCTGTAACTTGATCCGATTTGAACAAGAAACCACAGCGCATATGCAGTTTAATCAGTTTAGCAATAAGCTTAGTTTCTGTTGCGCTCAGACGCAACCGCCTAGCTATACCGATAAATTTTTCCTCGCCTGCGACATCATGCCCGTGAAACGTGATCCGACCGTCTGCTCGCCTCGCTTGGGTTTCCGGCTTACCAATATCGTGAACGAGCGCAGCAAATTTCACTAATTCCCGCACCCTCCCAGGGCCGACCTGACGGTCAAGATAAGTTGCAACCTTCACTTTAAGCTCGTTTGAAAATGGATTGCATACCAAAATCTGCTCCATACTTTTATACACTTGCAAGGAATGTAACCAGACGTTTTTCGTATGGTAATAGTTCTGTTCTACCTCTGCCAAATCTGCCAATTCGGGTAGGATAGCCTGAAAAACACCCAGGTGAAACATTTCTTCGCATATCTTCCAGCTTTGCTCGCTCCGCATTAGTCGCAATAATTCCGGCCAAATTCTTTCAGGCGGGCTTTGCACCAATAGCGGTGCCGCCTCTGCCATCCACTTAACGGTTTCAAGGTCTGACGCAAGGTCTAATTCATATTTAAAGCGCAGTCCGCGCAGGATTCGGACCGGATCAGTACTCAGCGCCATATTTGTTACCGCTTTTAAGCGCTTTTGGGCCAAATCTCCTCTGCCTAAAGCCGGATCAACAACTCGCTCCAGACCGGATTCCAGATAATTATTTATCTCAACCGCCATCGCATTACACGTGAAGTCACGCGCCAGCAAGTTCTCCTCCAGGCTTTTGCCCTCAAACCCGGCAAAATCCAGAACTAATTCAGGACTAACCACTCGAGCCAGCTCCGGTTCATCTTTCATGCGAACTAGCTTCTTACCCAGGAATACTGCCACCTTCTGAGCCAAATCAAGGGGATTTAAGATTTGTTCCATTGTATCCCCCCTTATGCTGAAATTTCGAGTTGAAACATAGATATTTTATTACATCTTTTTTAATATTTTCTAATGCGACATTATGAATCTTTATTATACATTATACCACTATTTACCACTAAACTGTGCGCAATACAAACATACTAAACATTTGGGCATTAACAGCTTTTCCACATCCTAAGCGTGATAATACAGGCAATTTTGCAACTTATCCACATTGTCCACAGCCCCTGCCTATGAATATCTCATAACGCCTGTGCACAATTTAACCCACAAAAAAACCCCCGAAAATAGGGTTATTAACAGAGTTACACACATTATCCACAGGCATTCACGCTTTCATGTATCCACAGAACAAACCTTCTGTGGGGAAGTTGTTAGTTATCCACAGAAGGTTTATACGTGCAAGGAAGCTCAGTTGTAATACTTACTCCCATCGCCAAAGCCTATCCTGAGAATGGGCTATTTTCGATCTTAGTAGTCAACATCTACAATTTTGTCAATAGGTATTACATGGTTAGCGGTCGGCGTGCAACTCATATCGTGCAATTTTACAGTCTCAACAGTTACCTTAGTTACAACGCCATGATATCCACTGTTGGTTCCGCCGCTGGCGTAAACCCGGACAAGGTTGCCGTTTTTATGCAACCGTTTAAGTAAGCTCCTGATTGAACCGATGGAACCGGCCATGCCATAAGCCTCCTTTGTTTGGTTATTGGTTAAGCCCGGAATGTTCTGCCAAATATGTGTAAGATACCACCCTCCTTTGTCACGAACCTCTAATTCATAATATCCAAAGGACTGTAAGTTTGTTCTTAATAAGTAAACAAAAAAGCGAGTCCGGCTCATTCCGCTGACTCGCTACGCATCGCAGTTATGGTATTAAGCTAAGGCCATACCCGGTATGGCATTTAAATCTTGGCTCGAAAATTCACCGCGCAAGTATTTGTAATAAGCCGCACAGCCGATCATGGCCGCATTATCCGTGCACAGTTCGATGGGCGGGTAGTAAAAATTATAGCCTGCTGCATTACAGGCGTCAGTCATACTTTGCCGCAAGGCCTGATTGGCCGCGACACCTCCCGCTAATAAAACGGTTCTAACTCCGGTCGCTTTGGCAGCGGTTAAGGTCTTGCCCACCAAAATTTCTATAACTGCCTGTTGAAAGCTTGCTGCCAAATCAGCTTTGTCGACGACTTCGCCTTTCTGCCCTGCTCGGTTTAAATAATTAAGTACAGCCGATTTCATACCGGAAAAACTAAAATCAAGACTCCCCGGCTCCAACCAAGCGCGGGGAAGTTCAATCCCTAACGGATTTCCGGTAGCGGCTGTAGCTTGTATCTGCGGTCCGCCGGGATAGCCCAAACCCATAGCCCTGGCAACTTTGTCAAAGGCCTCCCCAGCGGCATCGTCGCGAGTCCGGCCCAATATCTTGTATTTGCCATGGTCTTGCAGCAGAACCAAATGTGTGTGTCCACCGGAGACCAATAAACATAACAGAGGAAATTGCAGCTGAGGGTGGACTAAGAAATTAGCATAGATGTGCCCTTCAATGTGATTGACCCCAATCAGCGGCAAACCCTGAGCCGCTGCCATGGCTTTGGCACCCGCAACTCCTACAAGTAGGGCACCCACCAGACCGGGACCATAGGTTACCGCGATAGCATCTAGGTCAGAAAATGATACCTCGGCCATTTGCAAAGCCTCTGCTACGACCTGTGGCAAATGTTCTAGGTGATGCCGCGACGCAATCTCCGGTACAACCCCGCCAAATTTTTGATGGACCGGTATCTGCGAGAAAATTATGTTCGCAAGAATGTCATGCCCATCAGCAATCACAGCTGCGGCTGTTTCGTCACAGCTCGTTTCGATGCTCAGGATTAAATTTTTTTTGTCCAAACCACTACCTCCAACTACACTGTCCCTAATCAAGCTTGTCCTTCCACATGATAATGGCGTCTTCCTTGGTGTCAGTATAATAACCCTTGCGCAGCCCTGCATTGGTAAAACCCATTTTGGCATATAAAGACTGCGCCGCTGAGTTGGAAACCCTTACTTCCAAAGTCATGCGTTTTATGCCTGCTACCTGGCAGCGCAGTTCCACTTCACGCATGAGTAACTCGCCAAGGCTACGGTTGCGATACTCTGGGTGAATCGCGACATTCGTAATGTGAGCCTCATCCAGAATAACCCACAACCCCATATAGCCTATCACCGTATCATTACTGAGCAAACAGTAATATCGCGCAAAGTCATTGTCCATCAACTCACAGCTAAATGCGTAGCGAGACCACGGCGTAGGAAATGACTTTTCTTCAATGCGTAAAACTTGGTCGAGATGTTGCAGGTGCATGGGCACAAGTGTGTACCCCGCTATGGCCGGTTCTGCCATTTAACAGCCCCCCTGACCGAACTTTTTGGCCCAAGTCACCTCTGCTTCCGACTGGCGTATATACATTGGTTTTAACGTATACAGGTCATCGTACGAGCCTAGGGCCATGCGGGCAGCAGCCAAAGCGCCAACATTAGCAGCGCGGGGCAAACTCAGCCGCTCCGGTAAAAATACGGCATTATGGCCAAGTATCTCCTCCAGCAGTTCCTTATAGGTCGCAACTCCGTCCCCCAAGAACAAAACTCTTGTGTCGGCAAGTCTAAGTTCCTGACTTAAAATCCGGGGGGAAATAGCGCGATAACTATCCAACAACACTACCTTGCCGTTCTCCGCGCGATAACTTGCTGTATATACCTCGTCTTTGCGCGCATCCAATATCGGCACCACCACGCCATTAAAACCTAACCCGCCTTGTGCCAAGGCATCTAAGGTGTTAATCCCGAGGATTGGAATCCTTTTCACCTGAGCGATACCTTTAGCTGTTGCCATGCCGATACGCAAACCTGTAAAAGAGCCGGGGCCGGATGTCACGGCCACTGCTCCCAGATCAGAAAAATCAACTCCTGCATTAGCGAGAATTTGCAGCACCATGGGCATTAAACGCTCAGAATGGTTTTTTCCGGTATGTAGAAAGGACTCCGCCACCAGCGTAGTGTTATCATTTAAAGCCAAACCTGTTACTTTAGATGCGGTGTCAATACTTAACAGCCACAATTTTATCCACTTCCTCAATAATTTGCCTTGATCGCGTTCCATGCCCCGTTAGCTCTATCAACCGAGCCCCTAGCTGGTCACTAATATCCACCTGGAGAACATCCCGCGGTAAAAGCTCTGCAGCAATCTGCGGCCACTCCACCACACATAGACCCTTCCCCCAAAAGTATTCTTGCAGGCCCAGCTCTTCTCCTTCTTCAACGCAGGCCATGCGGTACAAATCCATATGGTAAAACGGTAATCGTCCCTGATATTCATGTATTAGGGTAAATGTAGGGCTATTGATAGTTTCTATAATACCTAGCCCGGCAGCAATACCTTGCGCCAAACTGGTCTTGCCTGCCCCTAACTCACCCAGTAAACAGTAGACATCGCCTGGTTGAGCCACACGACCCAGAATGTCCCCCAGATCCAATGTTGCGTCTAAATTACGACTTATGTATTGCACAAAATCACCTCAAAGCGCTACTTAAACCACTACCTCTGTCTATTTTAACCTGTTTACCACCCCTTTAAAAGGAAGATAATACCTTCCGAAGTAAACTGAATTAATTCTCGTTATATTTGTTGCAGGCTATGCTAAAATAGTAAATAGATGTACTTTAATTATTAGGAGTGAAAAAAATGGGAATCGGTATATTAGATCAGCTTAGTTTTGCGCGCACAGGTACCCTGAGTACTGTTGCCGAACTGACCCAAACCGAAGCAAACATTATTCCACAGGGCTTTAATAACAATATTTTGTGGAATCTTGGTCACCTTTATTTATCGCAAGAGCGCTTTGCCTTTCATTTTGTGCAAGAACCAATGCTAATACCGTCTGGATTCCTCGAATTATTTGGCAAGGGGAGTAAACCCGAAGCATGGGCGCAAGCTCCTGATTTAGGGGAAATCGTAAATTTACTTGAGGCCCAGCCCAACAGGATTCGGGAAAAACTGCAAGGACGTTTACAGGATGCGGTTACCAACCCGCCCCCAATTCCCGGCATCACTTTTAGCACTGTCGAAGATATGCTTACCTTTAATTTGTATCATGAAGGCATCCATGTGCAAGCCATCAGAATGTTACGCAGATTAATAGCGAAATAAAAAACTGCCCTATACCATAGGCCAGTTATAGCTCCATTATCAGACTCCCACTTCTTTAGGTGGGAGTTTTCCTTGTACTATCTGCCGCTTCTTACCACCTAGACGTTTTCAGCACGTAACACTATGTGTCCTACTTGCGCCTCTATTTGGCCCGCAGAAATTTCCTTCAGCCTGAACATGAAGGCTACTAGGCCGGCCTCAGGCACCAGATACACTGCCCGCACTTGGGTGGCATATTCTGTACTGGCCTTAGCATAATCGCACAAAGCCGCCTCATGTTCCACCAAATTAACAAGTGCATACTCCATATCTACAATTACTTCATGATATGGAACTAAACATATCCGCGTAGCGGCATCCAAGCCTGCCTTAACACTCTGGGCGTAGGCCCGAATGAGTCCGCCGGCACCCAAAAGTATGCCGCCAAAATAACGCGTTACTACAGCCAAAATGTTATCCAAGTCCTCCCTGCGTAAAACCTCGAGTACAGGCCGACCGGCAGTACCGCTGGGTTCTCCATCATCAGACAACCTTTCGACCGATCCGAGCCGATAAGCATACACATTGTGTCTGGCGTCCCGGTTTTGGCTCTTCACCTCCGCCAGTTTGGCCTTAGCTTCAGCCTCAGATTCAATTGGAAAAAGCCGTGCGATGAAGCGTGATTTCAGGATGACAATTTCCGCTTCCGTTGCCCGTGCTATGGATTGAAGTTTATGCATAACACTCACCTTAATTATCTGTAAAACTATCCACTTAGCCCCTCAACCGTCATGCTTAGCTGGCATATATTAAATAGCAGCATTGGAAAAGGGGGATGAAAATGGCTGTTCGGCATTACACTCTGCTCGCAACCGATGGCTACATAAACCTGGCCTCTAAAGCCGACGCATCTCACAAAACTATCGAGCGCCAAAAGGTTTATGCTTTCGGTTTTTGCGGTGGGCTATTTAAACTTGATGATACTGTAATTAACGCCAAGCTAGACCCCGGTAACCCTGCCAATATGTCCTACTGGCAAACTTTAAAGGGTAAGGCATCGATCCCGTCGCCGCTAATATGGGCTGAACAAGGGGATAGGGTTTATGTCACCTTGATCAATCTGGGTATGTTGCAGCTGCCTGAACGCAATAACTTACATACTGTCCATATCCTTGGCGGGCAGGTGTCAAGCGCCTCAGGCGCATTCCCGCTAACATCTTCCGGCGTACCTGTATGGGACGACACCCAGCTCCCACCGCCGCAAGCAACCTACTTTTTGCAGCCGGATCAACCCGGGACATATGTGTACCACTGTTTCGCTGAGGCCTCGGAACACATCCAAATGGGTATGTACGGAGCATTAGTCGTATACCCTTCCAGCGCAAGCCTGCTTGATGCCGGTATCTACCAAAGTCCTTTAACCGCACGCTGGTTCGTCAACGGTACACCACAGCGTCAGATACCACTTAGTGCTACCAACCGTAATTTTGCCTATAACGATATCCAAAGCTATTTTGCCAAGGAATACGTGCTGCTTCTTTCCGAGATTGATACCGCATGGCATGAGAGCATTGAGCACAACTCGCCCTTTAATGCCGCTAATTACAAACCAAACTATTGGCTTATCAACGGCCGATCATTTCCTGATACTCTATTGCCTCAGCCCATCACCACACCAGACAGCGGGTCACACCAAATTACCTATGAATCATATCCACATGGGCAAGCAGGGCAAAATATGCTTCTGCGCGTACTGAATATGGGCTATCACTCAGTTCCCTGGTATGTACACGGAGGATATTTTACTTTAATCGGCAAAGATGCTAAGCCAAATCCATGGCTCAAACTGGTCCGCCATTTAGGCCTGAGCGGAGAGGAATTTGTCTCAACCCATTCTACGGTTACACTGGGCTCCGGCGAAACCTATGATTTGCTCTTCAAGCCTGCACCAACCGAGTCAGTTGACTGCTCACAAGCGCAAACCGCAAACTATAGCCAGGTCGCGCCGCAATTATATCCTATGCACAACCATGCGGCCTACACTCTAACCAATAACGGTGTGTACCCCGGCGGCCAGCTCACCTATATTCAGGCCGACAGTCCCAGCGATGGAAGTGACTCAAGTGAATCCACAGCCCCGGAGAGAGTCGACCCGGTAGAATACATCCTAGGCAATACGCTGAAATATATGACTACCCTGTTTAAGAATTGGCCGAAGCCGCCTCAAACCGGCGAAAAATGATCTGAGAAAACTATTTTACCGTCGATTAGTACCAGCTTAGGCTTAGATGCCAGCTCAAAAGGATTGCCGGACCAAACGACTACATCCGCGTCTTTACCAGGCGCCAAACTGCCTACCCGATCTGCAACGCCTAAGATTTCAGCAGGATTGATGGTGAGCGCCTTTAAGGCATCCGCTTGGCTCATACCCTCCCTGATGGCCAGTCCCGCGCTAATGGGCAAATATTGGATAGGAATTACAGGATGATCCGTCATTAAAGCTACTTTAACTCCAGCTTTGGCCAAAATACCCGGAGTTTTATAGGTGATGTCCTTGAGTTCTATTTTGGCCCGATTGGATAATGAGGGCCCAACTACAGCAGGAATACCTGCTTCGGCTAACTCAGCAGCAATCTTATGACCTTCGGTACAATGCTCAATCACCAAATCAACGTCAAACTCTCGGGCTATTCTGACTGCAGTCATAATATCATCAGCCCGGTGCGCATGCGCGCGCAAGGGAATCTCACGCCGTAAAACTTGCAGTAAAACCTCCAACCGCAAATCGCGTTCGGGCAACTCCGCAGGATCAGTCTTGCCTCTTTCGATACTTTCTTGGTAATTCTGTGCCTTTACAAGGCTCTCGCGCATAAGTCCTGCTGTACCCATACGCGTCATAGGCATTTTCTTATCTTCGCCATAAACCCGTTTAGGGTTTTCCCCGAATGCAATTTTTAAGCCGGCCGGTTCACGCAGGACCATTTTGTCCACAATCTTACCGTATGTCTTCATCACCAGACCCGTTCCCCCGACTACATTGCCACTGCCGGGTGCAGCGAAAACAGTGGTGATGCCCCCTGCTACCGCATCTTGCAATCCCTCATCTTCCGGATTAACTGCATCTAAGGCTCGCAAATGAGGAGTGACCGGTTCGGTCATCTCATTAGTATCATCGCCTTCAATTCGATACGTTTCTTCACATATACCCAAGTGTGTGTGTGCGTCGATGAAACCGGGCAGCACCCACATACCCTGAGCATCAATTACCTCGGCATCGGGCGGGACCTCAAGCTTGCCCACTGCCGTTATTTTGCCTTGTTCAATTAGCACAACACCTTCAACAGGTTCAGGTGTAAAAATCTTGCCATTGGTAATTGCCAACATGGCTATCTCCTCCAAATTATTCGCTTGATCCAAACACTATATGTTGGAAAACACAAATTTAGGTCTATGTACCAGGGTGTAAATCCCGCGCTCTAAGCACTAAAATACTCAAGGTAATTAAAACTGCACCTGCTGTCTGCCACAAACCAAACTTTTCATGCAGAAATATAAAAGCCAAAACAAACGTAAGCGGTAACTCCAGGGTACCGATAATTGAAGCCTTGGTCGCACCAATGTACTTAATTCCAACCAACAATAGCCAAAGGGGCAGGATCGAAGCAAAGGTGGCCATCACAAAACACACCAACAATTGTGCCCAGTTCGCAGCAAATAAAGCGGAACCTGCCTCCGAATTTTGCAGTCGGTAACTCAGAAGAAAAATACTAGAGAAGACCTGGACATAAAGCAAGGTCGTTAGGGGATTTAAGTTATCGAGCAGTCGCTCACCATAGAGAATAAAAAATGTATAACAAACTGCCGCAGCAAGACCTAAAATAATCCCGCGAAACTGGACAGTTGCCAAGCTAACCTGCCAAATTTGGGTGGATAAGACAGTGCCCCCGACTGCAAAAATCAGGGCCACCACCTCTACCCCCCTGACTTTGGCACGCAAAAAAATATATGCTACGAATGTAACTAACACGGGGTAGGTAAATAGCAGGACTGCGCCCAGGTTTGCCGGTATGTATAACAGCGCATAAGTGAATAAAAATGATGTTCCTAAACTGCCAATCAAGCCTTGCGCAAGCAGCTTAGGCGCTTGACTGAGTTTAATCCGCACCATGTCGTGCTTAAATACCAGCGCATATAGCAGCAGGATGAAGGCAGAGAGGGTTGTTTGAGTTGTAAGAATTTGCCCTGCAGTCATGCCCAGCCTATAAGCGAACTTAGTTAAGATTGCTACCAAAGCAAATAATCCGGCTGAAAGAAGTACTGCCAAGTAGCCACGGAAGCGTGCGGACATTTAGTCCAAGTCCTTCATGCTTAAGGCAATTCTTTGGTGCGTCAAATCAATACTCAATACTTTTACTTTGACAATATCGCCAACTGCTGCCGCTTCCATGGGGTGCTTAATAAATCTGTTGGATAACTGAGAAATATGTACTAATCCATCTTGTTTAACCCCAATGTCCACAAACGCGCCAAAATCGACAACATTACGCACCGTTCCCTGTAACAGCATACCGGGCTTGAGGCTTTCTAACGTCGTAATTTCTGAGTGCATCAGCGGTTTGGGTAATTCGTCACGAGGGTCACGCCCTGGCCTTTGCAGTGCTTGGATAATGTCTTTCACCGTCGGAACACCTGCCCCTAACTCTGCCGCAACAGCAGCGGCGTCAAGGGTGCCCAACGCTCGCTTTACCTCTTCTTTTTTGGCTAAGAGGTCTTGCGGACGATAACCGACCTTAGTCAAAATAGCCTCGGCCACACTGTATGACTCGGGGTGCACAGGCGTGTTTTCCAGCGGATTATCGCCATCCGGCAAACGCAAAAAGCCGGCACACTGAATGAAGGTTTGCTCTCCCAACCGCGGCACCAGTTTTAATTCACTGCGCAGGCGAAACTTCCCTTTTTTCTCACGCCAAGCTATAACGTTTTTGGCCGTAGCCGCTTTAAAGCCTGCTACATATTGCAAGAGTGCCGCAGAGGCGGTATTCAAATCCACTCCCACGGTGTTAACGCAAGATTCAACTACCCCGCTCAGCGACTCATCTAATCGCTTCGGTGTTACATCATGTTGATATTGGCCCACGCCAACTGCCTTCGGCTCGATTTTGACCAACTCGGCCAAGGGATCTTGCAGCCTGCGGGCAATGGAAACTGCGCTGCGCTTGGTCAAATCCAGCTCTGGGAACTCTTCCCCCGCCAGTTTTGAGGCCGAGTATACCGAGGCTCCTGCTTCACTAACCATGAGAAATTGCACGCCCGGCAAGCCTTCCTTAATAACTTCAGCCACCATCGCCTCAGTCTCACGCGAAGCCGTACCGTTGCCAATCGCTACTATTTCCGAACCAAACTGCCGGATTACCGCCAAGATAGTTTGTTTAGCCTCATCCCAGCGCTTTTGCGGTGGATGAGGGTAGACAACTCCCACCTGGAGGAGCTTGCCGGTGTCATCTACCGCCGCATATTTACATCCTGTGCGGTAACTTGGGTCGATTCCCAGCACGTTTTTCCCTCTGACCGGAGGTTGCAGCAGCAAATTGCGTAAGTTAGCCGAAAATACCTTAATAGCCTGTTCCTCCGCCATGGAAGTCATCTCAGCTCGTACCTCGCGCTCAATTGAAGGTGCAATCAGACGTTTATAGGCATCTTCCCCAGCGCCACTAACTAAGGGAGCAAAAATTCCATCCCGTACAAATTTGCGCAGAATGATACCTGCCACTTCTTCCGGCACATCAATTTTGACAGCGAGAAATCCATCCCTCTCGCCACGGTTAATCGCTAACACCCGGTGCGGCGGTATCTTACCTACCGGTTCGCTATAATCGTAATACATTTCATACGGACTAACCTCACCGGGTTTACTGCCTTTACACAGCAAAGTACCCTTACTCAGAAAGTACTCCCGAATATCCTTCCGTACTAATGCGTCATCGGAAATAATTTCCGCTATAATGTCTTGTGCCCCAGTCAGAGCATCTTCCGGGGTTACCACGCCTAACTCCGCGTTCAGAAAGTCATAAGCATAGTCAATCGGTTGACCGGACTTGGCTGTCTGAGCTAAAATCAGCGCTGCTAAAGGTTCCAGGCCTTTTTCTTTTGCTATGGTAGCGCGGGTGCGGCGTTTTTGCTTGTATGGTCGATAAAGGTCTTCAACCTCCTGGAGGATCTTTGCGGTTTCAAGCGCCGTTTGTAGTTCCGGTGTAAGCTTGTCTTGCTCCCCAATCAGGCGAATGACCTCTGCCTTGCGCTGCGCCAAATTGCGCAAGTAGGCTAGTTTTGCCTCAATATCCCGTAGGGCATTTTCGTCCAATTCACCGGTGGCCTCTTTACGGTAGCGCGCGATAAAAGGAATAGTATTGCCTTGATCCAGTAACTCGACTGCACTCTGAACTTGGGTCTCCTTAATCTTTAATGTTTGGGCTATTTCCCTAACGATCGACAACTGGTTCCCTCCTTGACCCTAGGCCGTGCAACTTAAATACCGGCCTCAACTCTCCTACGATATCCCGCCGGTGATTTTTGATAGGCACTCTATGTCTTGTCGCCAACACCTCAAGTTCAGGCTCACTCAAGACTCCCAGTTGCTGCAATACCTCGATTGCCACTGGTTCTATAGCCCTAGCTGCTCCGTCGGCAATTTTGATGGCAATACCGATACCCTTGTCCTGCCAGCCAATACATTGCACACCCTCTGCCCCACCTTTGGATACTAATCTGCCCCCGGTAGCCTCCATCAATATGGTATCCAGCCTTTCCGACCCTGCCACCAGGCTAGGATGCGTAATCATCGCATGTACAAGCGTGTGTGCCGCCGAGGCTACCTCAGCGGGCAATCGGTCCGGGTCTACCAGCCTGGCGTAGCCCTTCGCCATCTCGCTTAAGGGTAATGCATAGACCGGCACGCCACAGCCGTCTACACCCACCGCTATATTCTCGTAAGCATGGTAATCTTGCATGGTCCTTAACAACATTTGTTGTAGGGGATGATCTATATCAAGATAATTAGCTAACGACCAATCGTTGTGGACACATATGGCCAGCATGCCACTGTGCTTACCGGAACAATTACAGTGGAGCGGACCAGGCTTTTGTCCCTGTTGCCAAATTGCCTGTGCACTGGGTTTATGGAAAGGCGGATGGACGCCGCACAGCAACGCGTCTGCCGACAAACCCAGTTTTGCCAACAAAGCGCCTACCACTGCCACATGTGTTTCCTCACCACTATGCGAGGCGCAGATAATGGCTAATTCAGCTTCCGTAAGCGAAAAGCGCGCCGCTGCCCCGGACGTAATTACCGGAATAGCTTGAATCGGCTTAGCCGAGGAGCGGTAAAAAGTTACACCTTCCGGCTCACCTGACCATGCCAATAGATTCCCTGCAGCGTCTGCAACTGCAATACTACCCCAATGTTCACTTTCTACCAATGAACCTCTTGTTACTTCGACTAATTTCTCCACACCGTCATCTCCTTGCCAAGCGGCAAAATGCTCATTTGGCGACACATCAGTTAGCCCAGCATTTTGCATAATCTATAGTCCCTTTGTCACGCTTAATTTAAATTATTTAGGCCTTGCTTGCGCAAGCCTTAACCAAGGCTTGAAACAGCGCTAAAGACCTATAATCTGTGTCGACCATAGTTTCAGGATGCCACTGCACGCCGAGAGCAAATTCCTCATGCTTAGCTTCAATGGCTTCGATAATCCCATCCGAAGCTTGCCCCACCACACAAAAGCGCTCTGCCACCAACTCCAAAGCCTGATGATGAAAGCTATTGACCCGCAAGTGCTCTGTACCGCAGATATCCGCCAGCCTGCTCCCCTGGCTAACCTTTACGGAATGCCATGCTTGACTGCGCGGGGCCTTTTGATCATGTCCCAAACCGCCTTGGAAGTTGGCGATATCTTGATAGATAGTGCCGCCACAGGCAATATTCATTACTTGGATGCCTCGGCAAATTCCTAACACAGGCATTCCACTAGCAAGTGCTCTCTCTGCCAGAGCTATTTCCCAAGCATCTCTTTCTGGGTACACTTTACCTGTTCCCGGTAACGGTTCCTGCTTAAAACAGTATGGATCCACGTCGCTTCCCCCACTGAGAATAAGCCCATCCAGCACTGCCAAGTAGCTGTCGACTACGTGCTTATCTGCAATTGGGAGGAGCATAGGTATCCCTCCGGCTTTAAGAACCGCTTGCGCGTAAAACTGGCGTGGATAGGTGTTAATCTCCTCCTCGTAGTGAGCAGTTGTAATACCAATCAACGGCGCCATTAATTTACCCTCTCCTCTTAAATAAAAAACAGGCAAAGGCCTGTTTCTGTTACAAGTTATAAGTCCACTAGTCCTAGACTAACTTCAATCGCCTGGTTAACCCTGGCCATAGTTTCATCATCCAGCACCGTAACCTTTTCTTTTAAGCGGCTTTTATCAATAGTGCGAATTTGTTCAGTCAAAATTACAGAATCACGTTCTAAACCGCTGCGTTTGGACGTGACCTCAACGTGTGTCGGTAGTTTTGCCTTACTAATCTGGGAGGTGATGGCAGCGATGATGGTGGTTGGACTATATTGATTGCCAATATCATTCTGAATTACCAAAACCGGCCTCGTACCACCTTGTTCTGAGCCCACTACCGGATTCAATTCAGCATAGTAAATCTCCCCACGTCTAATGAGCATCTTCAGTTACACTCCAACAATTTCTTTTCGTAAAACCGCTGGGCTTCACTTTCAGTATCGAAATTCTCCCTAGCCATAGTTAGATTGAGTTGGGCCATTTCCTTGTACCCTTTCACCATCTGTTCCCGCAGACTTCTTCTCTTGCGCTCTAATAATAAGCTGTGCAAAGCATCTCGGATAAATTCACTGCGGTTTCTGCGTTCCATGTTAACAATGCCGTCAACTTCTGCCAACAAACTTTCGGGCAAGCTGATCATGATTCTTTTCACATCAGCCACTCCAGCACCTCCTAGGGTTATACCCACAGTGTATACCGACTTATATACTATATTATATAAATTTTATATACATATTGTCAATTAACTGGACTGTCCTATACTGGTAATTCACTTGTTTAACGGTCGGTAATTTATTCCATCCACCCTTGTTGCTTCTAATCGCAATATATCACTATGTTATTTTAGGTCTGCTTGAGCCTGTTTACAATATACTGATGCGCTTCGATTTCCAGGCTATCGTCAAGTTTGGCCAAGCCCACTGTACCCCAACGCCGCTCAATTGCCCGTGCCAAAAGCATATCGGCAAAATGCGGGTTTTTCGGCAAAAGTGGGCCATGTAAATAAGTGCCGAAGACATTCTTATACACGAACCCTTCCATGCCGTCGTTCCCGTTATTACCGAAACCCTTGACTACTTTACCTAGCGGTTTTAGGCCACCCAAGAAGGTCTGACCAGAATGGTTTTCAAAACCGACCAAAGTAGGCAGTTTGAACTCTCCCTCACCCGTGTCTGCTGCTTCCCCCAACTCGATACAAACATTGCCAATCAGACGTTTAGCTCCGGCAACAGTCCATAAATCGAGTATTTCAATACCGGGGATTTTGCTTCCATCGGCAGTCTGATAATACTTACCCATCATTTGCAAGCCGCCGCAAATGTTTAACATGACAAGCCCGTCGTTAATTGCGGCGGCTAAGTTCTCCGCCCGGTCGTGCAAATCTTGAAACAAGATAGACTGTTCCCGATCTGAACCGCCGCCCATAAAGACAATATCCCAATCTTTAAAATTGAGTTGTTCACCGAGCGTGATGCGCGTAATCTCTACATCTATACCGCGCCAGTAACAACGACGCTCGAGTGCAATAATGTTCCCGCGATCACCGTATAAATCCAATAAATCAGGGTACAAATGACAAATTTTAAGTAGCATAAGCTTTGCTCCTTAATTTACTCAATGCATCACGCAGCGGGAAGAGCGCAGTATAGGTTGGCAGTACATAAATTCCTTGTTCAGAATGTTGGCGCTCGGTCAAACTTGCCAATGCCTGATTCAAATCCTTAATGATCGCTAACTTATCCGTTGCAATTCCGGCATATTTTAAACGTACTGCCATATCCTCCGCCCGAGTTCCGGCGCAGATAACATGGTCTATTCTGCCCTGCAAGAGTTCAAAATCCACATCCCAAAGCCAAGATATATCACGCCCGTCAGCGGCATTATCATTAATTGCAATTAATAAATCTAATTGCTTATTGCCTTGGACCATGGCCCGAATCACTTCATTGAGCCCGGTCGGGTTTTTTACGAGACTTAGAGTTATCCGATTTGTCCCAACAGCAAATTGTTCCATACGACCCGCTTGGGGTTTGAACTCCTGCAAAGCAGTCTTAATCGTTTGGTCGTCAATTCCCATGTTCTCAGCGGCTGCGATCGCGGCCAAGGCATTGTACACATTATAGAATCCTTGATGTTGCAAATAAAAGTCAGTTGCGCCTACTTTAAAACTAATTCCTTCTAAATCGTGCAACCCTACTTCTTCCGCTAATACTTGTGGAGCAGGGCGCTTAAAGCCGCATTTTGGGCAGCGGTAAATTCCCAATTGTCCATAATGGTAAAAGTCATAAACGTAAGTATAGCCGCAAAAACTGCAATGTCTCGCCTCGCGTGCTTGGTTACTTTGCGCCGTGCCATACTCATTGGCACTAACACCGTAATACACCACATTAGTGCGGCCGACTCCTATTTGTGCAACTAACGGATCATCAGCATTTAAAATAAGTTTGGCCTTGGGCAAATTGTCCAAAACTGTCTCTTTAACCAACCAAACTGTCTTATCTAGCTCACCATAGCGATCCAACTGATCGCGGAAAAAATTAGTGATTATTACGGTGTGAGGCATTACTTGGGGTGCAACCTTGCTTACAGTAGCTTCATCAACTTCCAGCACCGCCATCTCAGTCTTGATGCTTCCTGACCAGTCTGACGAGTTCAGAAAAGCGGTAGCCACGCCGGTTATGAGGTTAGCACCTGCTTGATTAAACGTTAAATTTAAATTAGTTTTAGCAAATATTGCTGCTAACATATTAGCCGTAGTGGTTTTGCCATTAGTTCCGGTAACGATAACTGTTCCTTTCGGCAGTTGTCGAGCCAAATAACCAATTAACTGCGGCGATAGTTTCAATGCTAGCGCCCCAGGTAAGGTAGTTCCGTTTTTTCCCATGAGGCGTGATAGCCAAAAAACAGTCTTACCCAGCCATACGGCGGCAATGAAGCGTAATTTGGTGACGAAATTCATTAAATATATCCCCTTTATGTTACGCCAATCCATTCTAATTCTAAGCTTTACGGTAAATATTATCAACAACTATACGTTTTTCTTAAACTTCGTCCCTTAAAATACTTTCAGGTATTACAATTACTATCGAGCCAATACCCTATTCACCACACATATCTAGGCTTGGCAGACCCTCTACTAGGCAGCTAGAAGACTATCCTGCGTTATGCAGAAAGACCCCGTCACGCCTGAAAACGCAACAGGATCTTCACCCACAGATAAATTACTCATACCGCATCTCGGAGGCTAAGCCGCATCGTTTTACAGCCTAAGCCAATATATGCTGACGTACCATTCCCCAGCTACGAGCTAGGCTTTATGTTCTTGGCAGTTGCTATATGCTTTGTTCCTGGCTTCTCGGCAAAAGCAATACTTCAAATAATGGCTTTACTATACGCTTACGCTTTACTTTCTTCAACTAAAAACTCTTTATGAAATAGTGCCTGATGAATATCCCCCTGACTCACAAGCCCGATTAACCTGCCGGATGTGTCCACAACAGGCAATCTTCTAATATGTTTACTGACCATCATTGAAAGCGCATTTAACAGCGGTGTGTCAGGTTCAACAGAGTAGACCTTTTTGGTGAACACTTCGCCAACTTTTTGGTGCGCTGTAGCTCCATATCTTCGGCTTAAATCATCGAAGACTTTAAATTCATTAGGGTCGTTAAAAAGTTCGGCATAACTAGGGTAAATTGAGCGGAGTATATCCACTTCAGTTATCATCCCAACTAGATTATCGTTGTCGTCTAACACTGGAAGTCCACTAAATTTTCTCAAACAAATAACAGAAGCTGCCTTCTTTACACTATCATCTAGCCTCACAGTTTGAACATTTGTTGTCATAATGTCTTTAATTAACACATTATTCGTCCCCTTTCAATGGATACCCTCAAATGCCACATCAGAATGCATTTTGACTCATTAAACACTATTCTTTACCTTAAACACTATTCTTTACCTTACCTAGTAAAAAGAAAGCTTTTTTCTCTCACCCTAAGTTTTCAGATAATATAATTGATACTAAATAGTTTGTCGATTTTTGTCAAGAGTTTTGATTTCCCAAATACATATCTTCCCAATTTAACGAATTTTCTAAACGTCCACTTTGCTTAATGGTTAACGTGCTCCGGCACCTATGGGATGGATTATTTCACCTAGGCAATACCCTACGCAATACCACCTTCTCCGCCGTGGCAACGGCGCAGCGCGGCGCGTTTGCTCATGCCGGGCACATATAAAAAAAGACCGGTACTCACAAGAAGTACCGGACTTTTTACCTGGCAACGACCTACCTTCCCAGGACCCTGCGGTCCAAGTATTATCGGCCCTGGAGGGCTTAACTGCCGTGTTCGGGAT
>JAJXUE010000023.1 GCA_021783135.1 Bacillota bacterium
TTGTGGTGCCGTATTTGTTGGCACACGGCATCAAACAGCTGGACGGTGTGTTCATGACGCATCCGCACGATGATCATGACGGAGGGCTCCTGGCAGTGGTGGAAACACTGCCGGTGAAGGCTTTTTATCAACCGCCTGTGGTAGATACGCAAGAAAGCTCCGGCTTGTGGCCGGAGCTGCAGCAACAGTTAACAATCGCTAAGATTCCGCGCACTGTGTTACAGGCGGGAGCACAGCTTAACCTTGATGCCGGGGTGAATTTGCAAGTATTAGGTCCAGTAAGTATGTTGACAGGCAGCCATTCCGATTTTAACAACAATTGTCTGGTGATGAGCGTGACTTACGGTGGGCAATCTGTGTTACTCACCGGGGATATGGAGTTGGCAGCGCTGCAACTTTTAAACGGTCGGATAGGCCAAAATTACAGCGTGGTAAAAGTGCCGCATCATGGGAGTAAATATGGCTTGGATCGGGACTTCTGGGATAAACTTAATCCGAGCCTGGCTGTCATCTCCGTGGGCAAAAATAATTTTGGCCAGCCTACGCCGGAGGTTATTAACTATTGGCGCCAACGCGGCATACCGGTATTGCGCACTGATATTGACGGCATGGTAGATGTCAAAACAGATGGAGCTAGGTTGCAGATCTACACAGGACGACAGGAAAAATTAGCAAGCCCGGCGGCAAAGTGAGTGCGGCAAAGCTGTAGGGAGGATATTTTCGTCGGATGTCGAGAAAAATAAGGGGGAAGGTTGAAAGGAGGCCCATGCAGCGTGGCAGAAGCAAAACCTGAACCTGAACACGACCCCCTTCCGCCGATTTCTGTCGAACTTGATGCTAATGTTAAGTATCTGGATGAGTTGTTAGGAGTGGGACAAGGTCCGGGCCATAGTTGGGACATTATGGCGAAACCCTTCAACTTCTCCAATTTGCGCATGATGTCGTATGTTCTTAACGGCTATTTCCTCACTATGAATATGGTGCTGATCCTCGAAGACATGGAGAAACGTATTCAGGTATTTTTAGCCGAGCATGACTCATATACGCTGCAAGAACTAATCAATTATCTCAATACAAATGTCGCTTTTGTTCAAGTGCAGCCTGTTACTAAGATGGAAGACGTGGTGCGGTTCATTCTATCCGGTCCAATGCTCACGTTTGTAGACGGTTTTGACGCGGCTTTATTGATAGATACCCGGATTTATCCCATGCGGAGCATCCAAGAGCCGGAAGTTGAGCGACTAGTGCGAGGACCACGGGATGGATTCGTGGAAACGATGCTCATAAACACCGCATTGATTCGACGCAGATTGCGAGAACCAAGCCTCCGCTCGGAATTGCTGCAAGTGGGCACAAGGTCAAAGACGGATATAAGCTTGATGTATCTGCAAGACGTAGCCAACCCTGAACTGGTAAACGATATGCGTGAGCGGTTAAAGGCAATCAAAACTGATACGGTCGCAATGGCTGAACAAGCCGTTACTGAATTGATCGGGCAAGTAAAATGGAATCCATACCCGATTACGCGTACCACAGAAAGGCCTGATGTAGCCGTAACCGCACTGGTTGAGGGTCACGTGGTGATTGTAGTGGACACCAGTCCTGAGGTTATTATTGCACCGATTACCTTTTTTCAGCTGTTGCAGCATCCGGAGGAATACCACATCTATCCTATGGTAGGAACTTACCGTCGCTGGGTGATGCTCTTGGCAGTCTTTATTACAGTAGTGTTACCCGGCTTATTTCTCCTGTTAAACTTTCATCCTGAACTTGTGCCAAAACAGCTGGCTTTCTTTAAAGCAGAGCAAAATGATCCTTTACCATTATGGGCGGAATTGATTGCGGCGGAAATAGCGATAGACATTCTCCGACTTGCTGTGATGAATACACCGATTACGCTCGCGTCTATGGTCAGCATCATGGCGGCTATAATCTTCGGACAGTTTGCTGCGGTCATCCACCTTTTGCAGCCAGAAGTACTCGTGTACATGGCCTTTGTATTGGTAGCCCAATTTGCGCTAACATCCTATGACCTGGCAACTGCCAATCAAGTGGCCCGATTGTTTATTCTCGTGTGTACCCAACTAGGGTTTGTCTTTAAATTGGGGGGCTGGGGATTCGCAGGTGCTGTTGTTTTCTGGCTGGTTTACTTGATTACACGTAAATCCTTTGGCGTACCATATTTTTGGCCTGTGATTCCGTTTAAGTGGAAAAATGGCTTGGATAATGTACTGCTGCGTAAGCCGTTTGTAAGTATCTCCGGTAGACCCGGCATACTGCGACCCAAGACGCTTAGACGCAGAGGGTGAGGAACTAAGTAAAATTTTTTTGCACAAGTATGTTTAGAAAAGGATACAGTGGGCAAATATATAAGGGAACATCTCTTTTCTCCTCCTCTTTTCTTGCCCTCCTGCAACAGGAGGGCTTTTTTATATTATGAAAGTATAACCTCGCCAACTAAGGCGAGGGCAGCGGAAGATAGTACGAGGAAAAGCGAGCGCAGAGGAAACCGATGCGCGCTTTTCTTGTATTCTAAAAAAGTCTAATAAGTGAATTACTTTGACCAGGATAGGGCGGCGAGGTACAATACTGATAGCGCTATGTAGGCAGGAGGAGGTAGTTGCGTGAAGGGATTTGAGACGTTGGTCAATAGTGTCAAGCGCGGTGTGATTTCGCCCGTTTATTTGTTGTACGGCTCAGAGCATTTCCTAATGCAGCGCGCATTAAATGCGCTTAAAGGGTTTATCGCCCAAGGAGGTCTGGCCGACTTTAACATAAGTGTACTTGATTGTGATAAGGTTAAGGCAGATGCAGTGGTTGAAGCAGCCAATACGCTGCCTTTTTGCGCGGAACGGCGTTTGGTAATCGCGGAAAATGCACCATACTTCAAGAACCGGCGCAAAAACGATAAAAACGATAAAAACGATAAAAACAATATAGATGATGGCGGCGGGAAGGAAGCGGATGAGGCAAGTCCGATATTGCTGAACTATCTGCTCCAACCTAATCCAACTACGTGCTTGGTGTTTACGTCCCCTGATAAGGCTAACCGCAACATGAAAGTAACCAAGGCGCTGGAGAAGAGTGGACAGGTCTTGGAATTTGCCCCTCTGATAGGTAAGGAGCTCGAGGAATGGGTCAAAATGCGTTTAGCGAAGCGGGGTAAAAAAATTCAGGTTAATGCGCTAAACTATTTACTCGCTATTAACAGTAATGATTTAGGCATTTTGCAGGGGGAAATTGAAAAGCTCTCCTTGTTAGACCTTAAACGGGAAAGCTTGACGCTCGAGGATGTCAAACTTCTTGCGTCTGCCTCCGCCGAAGCAAGTATATTTGACCTGGTTGATACTATCGGTGCCAAACGTAGTGGGCAAGCCATCCAGACTTTGCGAGAGATGTTGGGACAGGGCGAGCCACCCATCAAGGTCTTGGTTATGGTTACGCGTCAGCTCCGCCTAATTTTGGCAACAAAGTCACTGGGATCAGACCAAAGTCAGTTGGCGGCGACTTTAGGTGTCCATCCTTATGTTGCCCAAAAGCTGGCTCGGCAGGCCGCAAACTTTTCTGTACAGCAGTTGCGAGCTGCTTTAGAAACCTGTTTGGAAGTGGATATTGCTTTAAAAACAGGCAAAGGCGCGCCGGCGATATTAATGGAGTTGGCGGTAATTTGTATCAGTACGGGTCAAATGTTGAATTTATCGGCATAATAAAAAGGAGTAGAAACTGATTTGTTTCTACTCCTTTGTGCTAGCCAAAATGAAAAAGCGACTAAGTCGCCTTTTTAAACCGCTTTGTTGAACTTCTTGGTCAGACGCGATTTTTTACGAGCGGCAGCATTTTTATGAATTAAGCCTTTTGCAACAGCTTTGTCCAATGCACGCACAACTTTAACCAAAACAGGCTTAGCTTGGACAGGATCCGTTGCCAGGGCCTCATCAAAACGTTTGAGTGATGTACGTAAAGCCGATTTAGCGGAGGCATTTTGCAAACTTCTTTGATGGGCGATGATAACGCGTTTTTTAGCAGATTTAATATTAGGCATTCTCAGTCACCTCCTTTTAAAATACAGTAACGCACAAAATCGTAACAGCCTATAGTTTAACATGGGTGCCTTGCGAATGCAAGGCTTAAGCCAAATTTGTATAGTTTGTCTGTCTGTGGGAAAACTAAAAAAAGATAAAACAGAAGGGTGGTGTTCTGTTCATGCTTGGTACTATTGTAAGATTTATAGTGTCGGCAATTGTGCTGTTGGTAGTGAGTTGGGTTGTACCCGGTTTTACTGTATCGGGTTTTATCGGAGCGCTGATTGCCGCTGTGGTAATTGCCGCTTTGGGTTGGGTTATAGAGCGGTTCTTCGCAAAAGACAAAATTTCTCCATCTAATCGCGGTGTTATTGGTTTCTTGACATCGGCTGTAGTAATCTACCTAAGCCAGTTTCTCGTGCCGGGAGCTATCCATGCTTCCATTATAGGCGCTCTCTTGGCTGCCATAATCATTGGTGTTGTAGATGCCTTTGTTCCTACAGAACTTAAGTAGCAACTGTAGAAAGTAAACAAGCGGCTGCCTCGCGGCCGCTTGTTGTCTATGGATTTAGATGTAATAGCTCAGGGTTGTCCCACATAAAATTAGTAAGAAACTACTATGGGGGGCAGCCAATGCTGAGCAAATTATTGATAGGAGCAACCCAGGATCCATACCTCTGGCTGCAAAGGAAGCGCAGCAAGTGGTTATTAATTATGGTACTTATTGCTTTATTATTGGCAGCCGGGGCCAAACAGGCCAAATGGGCCTTTAAAGGTATAATTTCAGTGGCAAGTCTAGAGGGGTTAGCAGGCGACAGCCTAAACTTTTTACGTGCGCAAGGCTTAGCGGAACAATTTTTACTAGTGGAGGGCATACCGTGGGTGGGCAGCGTTAATGACGCAGTTGTACAAGAGGGACGCACCCGACTCCTGACTTGGAGCTTTTATACCTTAACCTGTGTGGATCTAACCGAGCCCAAAACTTTCTTCACCGGACAACTTCCTGTTGCCGCCAAGGAGTTACATTCCAGCTTTAATCCGGGTGACCCTGAACAGGAAGGGCCGGTGTTGGAACTATCACAACCGGAACCAAGCTTAACGCCGGACAATAGCGTGAAGCCTTCTGGATCTGCTCTTGTCGGTATCTATTACCCGCACAATTCGGAAAGTTATATCGGGGATGGCGGGAGTGACCATCTGCAGGGAAATGGGGAAATCAGCGAGGTTGCCACTGGATTAGCTCAAGCCCTGCGCAGTAAAGGTATTGTGGTGACCCAGAGTGATAAGGTCCATGACCGACCAGTCCTGGAAAGGGCCTATAGTCAATCCGTAATTACTGCCGCGCAGATGGTAAAGGACAACCCAAAGCTACAAGCGTTGTTAGATGTGCATCGTGATGGCGTACCGATCGGCAAAAGCAAGCGGGTGGTTATGGTTAATGGGCAGGCTGCGGCGCCGGTTATGATTGTTTTAGCGGAGAAACATTCAGGTTGGGAGCAAAATAATGCGTTCGCTACCCAGTTGGTAAGTATGGGTAACCGGTTATATCCTGGCCTGTTTTTACCTATATACTATGCCGCCGATGCACGTTACAACCAGCATTTACACCCCCATGCTTTACTATTGGAATTTGGTGACCAATATAACACTACAGCCGAAGCAATTAAATCAGCACAGGCGGTGGCTGCAGTGTTAGCCAAAATTATCAACTAAAACAAGGAGGGACATCATGGTGCAGAAGCTAGGGCCGAGTTTAGGTATTTGTCTATTACTTTTTTGGTGTTTACCTCTGTCTGTAGTCGCTGCGGCTGACGCCCCTGCACTGGTCGGACAACAAGCCCAATCAGAGCCACAAGGAGCTAAACGACTTTCCCCTGTTTTAGATCTTTTCGGGGAGGAACTTAACCGGATGGGCACAAAGCTAATGGATAACGTTGTCTATAGTATGCAAGAGCTGTGGCAGGATACCCTCAATTGGGACATAAGCAAAAAGACAAAGATATGAAGATTACTAAAGACCCCGGCTAGGGTCTTTATGTTTTATCCGGCAGGTGATATATTAATTGAAGACTAATTGCCTGTAGGAGAATTATAAATGTCAAATAAATCACTTGCTAAGGCCGCCGGCGTGATTGCGGTAGCTAGCTTGTTGTCACGCGTATTAGGTTTTCTGCGCGAAGCTCTCATTTCCGGGTTTTTTGGTAAAAGTTACGTTACTGATGCTTATTTAGCAGGATTTGCTGTACCGGATCTGTTTTATAATCTTTTAGTGGTGGGTGCGTTAAGTTCGGCGTTCATTCCTGTATTATCCGGTTACATAGCTAGTAAAAAACGTAAAGAGGCTTGGTACGTTGCCAGTGCTGTGATGAATCTGGTGGTAATCGTGCTGATTTTTATTACGAGCTTGGCGATGATTTTTGCACCCCAGATAATTGCCTTGTATATTCCGGATGCACCGATGAAAACAAAGGTTTTGGCTACGGGGATTACGCGAATCTTATTACTGCAGCCTATTTTGTTAAGTTTAAGTGGATTTAGCATGGGTATCCTTAATTCACTTAAAATATTTGCCCCTTCCGCCATCGGTTCTGTTGTTTATGTGTTATGCGTAGTGGTTTTTGGTACTATTCTTAAGCCGTATATGGGAATTAAAGGTTTTGCAGTCGGTGTAGTTATTGGGGCTATGGGCAATTTCCTAATTCAAATACCTGCACTGCGTAAGGTAGGTTTCCGTTACACCTTCACCTTGAATTTTCGCCATCCCGGTGTAAAAAGGATTGCGGTGCTGGCGTTTCCGATTATTCTATCCTTCGCCTTGGGTCAGATTCCGGTTGTGGTGTATCAAAACCTGGCATCGGCATTACCGCCGGGAAGTTTATCCTCTTTTATGTATGCGTATCGACTCCAACAGCTCCCGATAGGTATCTTTGCCTATAGTGTCGGCCTGGCTGTCTTTCCGACTTTAACCGAGGCGATAAGCCTCAACCGCTGGCAGTTATTTCGTGATTCCTTTTCGCTTGCCCTTCGGAGTATCATGTTTATTACTATCCCCATTTCGGTAATCATGATGGTTTTGGCCAAGCCGCTGATTGGGGTAGTGTTTCAACATGGGTTATTTACCTATAAAGACACACTCGCTACTGTTCCGTCGTTGGTTTTCTTCGCCTTTGGGATTGTGGAACAGTCGGCGTCTGTGGTTTTGCCCCGTACCTTTTACGCGTTACAGGATACCTGGACCCCGGTCTTGCTAAGCGGGATTACCTTAGTTGTCAATATCGTGTTGATGAACTTACTCGTTAAACCGTTTGCCCAAGGCGGGCTCGCCTTGGCTATTTCAATCAGTGGAATTGTCAATATGCTGCTGTTGTTATATTTTTTAAGACGGAAAATCGGCCTTATCGACGGACGGCGTATCGTAACGTCGCTGAGCAAGATTTTGCTGGCATCTGTCTTAATGGGTGGGACGGTGTGGTTGGTGTACCGCCTGACGTCCATTTTTGCCGGAGTTAACTTCCTTGGTTCGTTGATTAATCTAGTTATCGGCAGCCTGGTCGGCGCGTTAGTGTTCTTGGTCTTGGCAGTAATTTTGCGCATGCCGGAATTGAAATTTGTTCTTCAAATTGCGCGGCGTAGGATGGCTAAGTAAGAGATACCTTTGTTGCCGCCTTGCGTGTTTCTTGGTATAATTTAAATTTATTATGGCAGCAGAATTGAGTTGCTTGAAACGAGGGAAAATTGATGGGAGAAGCGTCCCGGCATTTGCGGAACTTTTGTATTATCGCGCATATTGATCATGGTAAGTCTACACTGGCTGACCGCCTAATCGAATATACCGGTACGTTGTCAGCGCGAGAAATGGAGGCCCAAGTCCTTGATACCATGGATTTGGAACGCGAACGCGGCATTACGATTAAACTCCAAGCTGTAAGGTTGAACTACCGAGCCCAAAACGGCGAAATATACACGTTGAATTTAATTGACACCCCCGGTCATGTGGACTTTACCTATGAAGTTTCACGCAGTCTGGCGGCGTGTGAGGGTGCAGTTTTGGTGGTGGATGCAGCGCAGGGGATTGAGGCCCAGACCCTAGCTAACGTGTATTTGGCCTTGGAAAATAACTTGGAAATTATTCCCGTTATCAATAAAATTGATTTACCGAGTGCCGAACCGGAACGAGTTAAAGGTGAAATAGAAGATGTAATCGGGTTAGATGCCAGCGGAGCTATTCTTGCTTCCGCTAAAGCAGGCATTGGGATTGAAGCGATTTTGGAAGCTATTGTGCAGCAAGTCCCTCCGCCTCAGGGTGATGACAGTGCACCGCTCAAAGCGTTGATTTTCGATTCGCATTTTGACCCGTATAAAGGAGCTGTTTCCTATATCAGGGTTGTGGATGGACAAGTGCGTAAAGGTACGAAAATGAAGATGATGTCCACCGGACGGGTTTTTGAAATTACGGAAGTCGGTATTTTTGTGCCGGCAATGAAGCTTGTGGACGTGCTGAAAGCCGGGGAAGTAGGCTTCGTCGCCGCCAGCATTAAAAATGTCAAGGACACTCAAGTAGGTGACACCATCACTGACGCGGATAATCCGGCCTCAGTTGCACTGCCCGGGTACCGTAAGGCTACCCCCATGGTGTATTGCGGCCTGTATCCCGTGGACACAGCTGATTATGGCGATTTAAGAGACGCTCTGGAAAAGCTGCATTTGAATGATGCTTCCTTGGAGTTTGAACCGGAAACCTCGGTTGCCCTGGGGTTTGGGTTCAGGTGCGGATTTTTAGGCCTGCTGCATATGGAGATCATCCAAGAAAGGCTGGAGCGGGAATATAATCTCAATTTGATTACAACAGCGCCCAGTGTGGTATACCGGGTTAACAAAATTGACGGAGAGAGCATATTTATTGATAACCCCAGCAATCTCCCGCCGGTGCAGGAAATTTTGACTATTGAAGAACCGCATGTTAAAGCGACGATTATGGCGCCAAGCGATTACGTCGGCGGGATAATGGAGCTTAACCAGGAAAAACGCGGAACTTACCTCAATATGGAATATCTTTCGGCTAAGCGTGTAATGCTAACCTACGAGTTACCGTTAAGCGAGATAGTATTTGACTATTTTGACTTACTGAAGTCACGTACCAGAGGTTATGCTTCCTTGGATTATGAACTGGCAGGCTATCGGGAGGCTGAATTGGTCAAGCTTGACATTTTATTAAATGGAGAAATTGTGGATGCGCTATCTTTCATTGTCCACAAAGATAAGGCCTACAGTCGTGGACGCGGGTTGGTAGAAAAGCTGCGTAAAATTATTCCCAGACACATGTTTGAGGTGCCGATTCAAGCTACAGTCGGCAGCAGGGTGGTTGCGCGCGAGACTGTAAAGGCGATGCGAAAAAATGTTTTAGATAAATGCTATGGCGGGGATATTACGCGTAAGCGGAAGCTTTTAGAAAAACAAAAAGAGGGTAAGAAACGCATGAAGCAGGTAGGCAGCGTGGAAATTCCTCAAGAAGCTTTTATGGCCGTGTTACAAATTGATGACTAATTAATAGGGGAGAAGCTAACTTCTCCCCTATTGTAATTTTGGGCGATGAGGAGACTTGGGTATGGGTTTGGCGGTTTATATCCATATACCGTTTTGCGAACGCAAGTGTAATTACTGTGACTTTCCATCATATCCAGCTGCCGCTTATGATATTGACGCCTATTTACGGGCCTTGGAATTGGAATTGCTACGTCGGAGCTCGGACGTGCGCAAGAGTATCAGCAGCTTATTTGTCGGCGGGGGAACGCCCAGTATTTTGCAGGAGAGTCAACTTACCGTTTTGTTTGGCATGGTACAAGCTAATTTTGGGTTGGAGCCAGATGCGGAAGTGAGCATCGAAGCTAATCCTGGGTCTTGCAGCGCCGGTAAATTCGCGCTTTTACGAGAACTGGGAGTGAACCGCTTGTCACTGGGTGTACAAAGTCTGCAGTCTGACTTGCTCCGGCGTTTAGGGCGGTGTCATACACCGGCAGAAGCCATTGAGGCCGTGCACCTTGCACGTGACGCGGGCTTTGATAATATCAACCTCGATTTTATCGCTGGAGTACCGGGTCAGGACTTGGCTGCGTGGCAGGCTACCTTGCAAACTGCCCTGGAATTGCAGCCGGAGCACTTGTCGCTATACGGGCTGTCGATTGAGCCCAATACTCCCTTTGGGTCGCAGTGGGCTGATGGTTGTCTGGAGGTGCCGGACGATGAGGCTCAGGCAACCATGTTAGAGTGGTCGCAACATTTTCTGGCCGAACAGGGATATGGACATTATGAGATCTCTAATTATGCGTTGCCAGGTAAGGCTTGCCGGCATAACCAGGTATATTGGCGTAATTTACCCTATCTTGGTTTCGGTGCCGGAGCGGCCTCCTATTGGCAGGAACAACGCAGCACTAATTTAGCTCGGGTAGAAGAATATGTTGCTGCCGTAAATCTCGGGGTAGTGCCAGTGGCGGAGAAGGAACATTTAAGCGTGGAGTTGCAAATGGCGGAAACTTTGTTTCTCGGCTTACGGCTTTTAGCGGGAGTGGAAAAAAGAGACTTTGCCCGAAGGTTTAACCTGAATATTGATGATGTGTACGGAGAAAAAATAAAGGTTTTGCAAAATAAGGGTTTGCTTGAAGACTCAGGTAAGGTAGTAAAACTGAGCAAAAGAGGGATATTATTGGCTAATGAGGTTTTTTGCGAGTTTCTCCCCTGACGTTCTGCGCTTGACAAAAAAAACAACGGATGGTATTTTTTAATTAGATTTTAGCACTCGTTAAATGAGAGTGCTAACAAAAGTAAGGGGTTGATGGAGTTGCAAATGGATGAGCGGAAAGATAAGGTGCTTCAGGCAATTATTCTTGATTACATTACTACCGCTGAACCTGTCGGTTCCAGAACCATCGCCCGTAAGTTTGACCTTGGCGTAAGTTCGGCCACAATTCGCAACGAAATGGCGGATCTGGAGGAAATGGGGCTGATTGAACAGCCACATACGTCTGCCGGTCGTGTACCCTCTGACGTAGGCTATCGTTATTATGTGGATTGTTTGATGCAAAAAGCATTTCTATCTGAGGGCGAGAAAGATATCGTTGACGGCATTATCTCCCAGCGCATCCAAAAGATCCAAGGGTTGGTGCAGGAGACCTCAAAGCTTTTGTCACAATTGACCAATCTTACAACAGTAGTACTGGCACCGCAGCAGGGCAAAAGTGCTTTGCATCAAATTCATCTGTTGCCGTACCAACCTGCCAAGGCTTTAATGGTAGTGGTGCGAGAAAATGGAGCTGTAGAGAATCAGATTATCGATGTGTCGGAGAGCACCAGTGCGGAAGACCTACAAAAGGTTAGCCAGATTTTAAACAAAAAAATGAAGGGCTATACCCTTGATAAGATCAAAAGCTCTCTCTTAAATGAAATATATGCGGAGTTGGCGCGGCAAAAAGAGCTTATCACGATGGCGATGGAGGTCTTAGAGCCTATCTTGAATTCCAATGACCATGATAGCCTAGTGCTTGGCGGCACTTTTAATATGTTAAATCAGCCGGAATTTAAGGACATCGCTAAACTAAAAAGCGTCCTTAGGATTTTTGAAGAAGATCATGAATTAAAGCAGATTTTAAGTGAAGTATCCGGGCAAGGATTAACCATACGAATTGGTGGAGAGAATAAATTGGAGGAAATGCAGGAATGCAGCTTGATTACGGCCACTTTCCAAATTGACGGGAACAATGTTGGGACTATAGGTGTGCTGGGTCCAACCCGCATGGATTATGCCAAAACGTGCAGCCTGTTGGAATTAATGTCGAAAAATATGTCTCGGGTTATTCGACGCAGGTACGATGGCTTTTAAGCGAGTTTGGGGCAGAAGTCATATTCCTTGTTTATTTTTGCTGATTTGAAGGGGGTTTCCAGTTGAGCACAAAGGCTGCCAACAGTTCTGAGCCAGAAGAACGTTTTTCTGCTTTAATCACCAATGCCAACGCCGTGCGAGCCATTACTGCTGCAGTTGAAGGCACAATCGGGCCTAAGGGGCTTGATACTATGCTGGTGGATAAGTTTGGCGATGTCGTAATTACAAATGACGGCGTGACAATATTAAATCTGATGGAAGTGAATCATCCCGCAGCGAAGATGATTATTAATATGGCCAAGTCGCAACAAAATGAGATTGGGGACGGAACGACTACTGCTACTATTTTAGCCGGGGGATTGGTTGCCGCCGGA
The DNA here is from genome assembly GCA_021783135.1 of Bacillota bacterium. Lineage (GTDB taxonomy): Bacteria > Bacillota > Desulfitobacteriia > Desulfitobacteriales > JAJXUE01 > JAJXUE01. The sequence goes on from JAJXUE010000023.1 coordinate 12,270, forward strand.
GTAGAGCAGGTTGTCAAGGGGGTGCCGGTAGCCAGAGTGATTGAAGGTTTACGCATCGGCATGAGGCAAGCCTTGCAGACTTTGGCGGCCAATTCCAGGCCGGTAGAAGATTTGGACAGTGAGGTTTTACATCAGGTCGCCATGGTTGCCGGGCGGGAAAATGGGGACATCGCGCACTTGGTTGTGGCTGCGGCTAAACTTGTCGGCCTAGAAAAGCTTAGACAAAACGGCTTTCTGCTGGCGGATACAATTATGGCTGAAGAGGGAGCGGAAAACGAAGTATTCCAGGGAGTAATTATTAATAAGGCTCCGATGACGCGCCATATGCCCAAGGATTTGAGTGATTTGCGGGTCTTGGTAGTGGATGATGCGTTGGAACCGGAGGAAGTGGAAGATGAAGCGCTTGGCACTGATGCCGGTTTTGCCCGCTATTTAAAACTACAGGAAGAGTTTAAACAAAATTTGTCTAAAGTCAGAGATTTGGGGATTAAACTGGTGCTGGTGGACAGAGGGGTCAGCGATGCTGCCGAAGAACTGCTCACTGACTGGGGCGTAATGGTGTTGCAACGTGTGCCGAATAAGGAACTGCTTCAGGTAGCAGAACATACGGGAGCCAGACCGATAAAACGAACCGGCCTCAAGAAAAGCGAGGACGATTTGGCTAAGGTCACGGGGCGGGCCGCAAGGGCTTACTTAGATGAAAAGTTGGAGCACGTTAGAATTCTGCAGGGTGCAGGGAAGCCGACAGCGACAGTTTTAGTCGGTGCGGCAACTGCGGAAATCGTGGGTGAGCGGGAACGTATTGCGAAGGATGCTGCCTCAAGTGTGCAAGCTGCAGTCCTGCAAGGCATCGTGCCCGGCGGCGGGGCGGTGGAACTCGCAGTGGCGCGCGAAGTTGAAAAGACCCGCCAAGACACGCGCGGGATGCCGGCCTACGGCGTAAAGTGCGTGGAGGAAGCCTTACAACGTCCATTTAGCCAAATTGTGTTAAATGCCGGGTTTAATCCGCTGGAGAAATTAGGCGATGTAATTGCCGCTCAGGTGGAGACCGGTAAGGATTCGCTGTCAATCGACTGTGACAGCGGTGAGGTGGTCGATATGCTGGAGAAGGGGGTTGTGGATCCTGCCATGGTAAAAATTCACGCGCTCCGGGCAGCGGGGGAAGTGGCAGAAGCTATTTTGCGTATCGATACTATTATTCGAAAACGTGATGAAGACGCTAGGGAGCACGAGTTTTAGGTAAGAAAGTGGTGAAACTGTGAATAAGCAAGATAGGGAATTTAAGGAAGCTGAGGCTAAAGCCAAGGCCGGCTATGCTGCCGGAGCGGCAAACAATAACGTTAAGGATGAAGAACCGGAAGGTTACCAAGTCACTGGCGAAGAGGCAGACAACCAGGATAAGCCTAGTATTGACCCTCAAGAGCTACTCTTAGAGATGCGTAGGGAGTTTGAACGTGAGAAGGCGGTAAGTGCAGAATATTTGCGCCGCTTGCAAAATTTGCAAGCCGATTACGATAATTTCCGTAAACGAACCCAACGCGAAAAGGAAGAACTGGCTAAATATGCTTCGGAAAAATTAGTGGAAGCACTGCTGCCTGTACTGGATAACCTGGATCGAGCCTTAGAAGCGAGCAGTAAAACTCAGGATTTCGCCAGTTTGGCTAAAGGTTTAGAGATGATTCAGCGCTTGTTGGCAGGGACCTTGGAGAAGGAAGGACTTGCCTGCATCGAATGCGTGGGTCAAGAATTTGACCCAGCATTACATGAAGCCGTGATGCACGCAGAGTCACAAGAACACGACTCGAATATCATCATTGACGAATTCCAAAAAGGTTATTATCTAAAGGATAAGGTACTTAGACCCAGTAAGGTTAGGGTTAACAAGTGAGTTTAAACATAATATTATAGGGGGATTGCAACTATGAGTAAAATAATCGGTATTGATTTGGGAACTACTTATTCATGTGTGGCTGTTATGGAAGGCGGCGAGGCAGTCGTTATACCAAATGCGGAGGGTGCGAGGACCACTCCTTCGGTGTTAGGATTTTCAAAGACCGGTGAAAGATTGGTTGGCCAGGTTGCTAAACGCCAGTCCGTCACTAATCCCGACAGAACTATCAGCTCGATTAAACGGCAAATGGGCACAGATTTTAAGGTCAATATTGACGATAAAACCTATACTCCGCAAGAAATTTCCGCGATGATTCTGCAAAAATTAAAAGCGGATGCAGAAGCGTACTTAGGTGGTACTGTAACCCAAGCTGTTATTACTGTGCCGGCATACTTTACGGACAGCCAACGCCAAGCTACTAAGGATGCCGGAAGAATTGCCGGTCTGGATGTCCTGAGGATTATTAATGAGCCTACGGCAGCAGCGCTGGCCTATGGCTCCGATAAATCGGAAGACCATACTATCTTGGTGTTTGACCTTGGCGGTGGGACTTTTGACGTATCGATTCTCGAGTTGGGCGACGGAGTATTTGAGGTTAAGGCTACCAGTGGTAATAACCGACTCGGTGGCGATGACTTTGACCAAAAGATTATGGACTGGATTGTAAGTGAATACAAAAAGTCGCACGGCGTAGATTTGGCTAAAGACAAAGTTGCGATGCAACGTCTGAAAGAAACTGCCGAGAAAACTAAAATTGAATTATCCGGTGTATTGAGCAGTAATATCAACCTACCGTTTATCACGATGACTGATGAAGGCCCGCAACACTTAGACCTGAATCTGACGCGTGCTAAGTTCGACGAATTGACGCGTGATCTCGTGGAAATGACAGTTGGGCCGACAAAACAAGCCTTGGCGGATGCAAAATTAAGCGCGAAGGACATCGATAAAGTTATTTTAGTCGGTGGGTCGACACGGATTCCGGCTGTGCAAGAAGCCATCAAAAACCTTATTGGTAAAGAACCGCATAAAGGGGTTAATCCGGATGAGGCAGTTGCCCTAGGTGCCGCAATTCAAGCGGGCGTCTTGGCGGGTGAAGTGAAGGATATCGTTTTGGTTGATGTTGCTCCCTTGTCTTTAGGGATTGAAACTATGGGCGGTATTTTTACCCGCATTATTGACCGCAACACCACTATTCCTACCTCCAAATCGCAAACCTTTTCGACTGCCGCTGATAACCAACCCAGTGTGGAAATTCATGTCTTGCAAGGTGAGCGGGAAGTAGCCCAGTATAACAAAACCCTAGGTCGCTTCAACTTAGGCGGTATTCCGCCGGCGCCGCGCGGCATTCCGCAAATCGAAGTTAAGTTTGATATCGATGCCAATGGTATCGTGCACGTGTCCGCTAAGGATATGGGTACAGGCAATGAACAAAAGATTACCATCAGTGCCTCTACGGGCCTATCCAAAGAGGAAATCGATAAGATGGCTAAAGATGCAGAGCTACATGCGGAAGAAGATAAAAAACGCAAGGAAATGGTAGAGGTCAAGAATCAAGCCGACTCGTTGGTGTACCAAACCGAGAAATCGCTGAAGGATTTCGAAGGAAAAGCCAGCGCCGCTGAGGTGGAGCCGATTACCAAAGCGCTGGAAGAACTTAAAGAAGCGATTAAGAATGATGATACAGACAAAATGAAAGCTAAGTCCGAAGAAGTTACTAAAGTGCTCCATCCATTTATTGAAAAAATGTATGCCCAAACGTCTCAGGCCAACCCGGGCGAGCAGGCTCAGAATACGGCAGAGGAAAATCCTAAAGACAATGTAGTGGATGCCGAATATACTGAAGTAAACGACGATAAATAGTGACATGATTAACGGTTGTAGGGTTCAGTCGGTTCCGGGCGTTGCAGGCAACGCTCCGGGACTTCTGACTGCCCGGCCTCAGGCGTTAGACCAAAGTATTATGGGGGCTGTACGATGAAAAGAGACTATTATGAGGTTTTTGGAGTAGCAAAAGACGCCAGTGCTGAAGAGATAAAAAAGGCCTATCGTAAGCTAGCCCGCCAATACCATCCGGACGTGTGTCCCGGGGACAAAGAAGCTGAGGCTAAGTTTAAAGAGGCTGCTGAGGCCTATGAGGTCTTAAGCGATGACCAAAAGAGAGCGAGATATGACCAGTTCGGGCATGCGGGCATGGATCCTAATCAAGGCTTCGGCGGTGGAGGTGGAGCCGACTTTGGGTCGTTTGGCGATATCTTCGGTGATATTTTTGACATGTTTGGCGGCGGAGGACGGCGCCAGGGCGGGGCGCGTCGCGGCTCTGACCTGCGCTACGATTTAGAGATCAGCTTTGAAGAGGCTGCTTTTGGCGCGGAAAAGGAAATCAAAGTGCCGCGCCAGGAAGCGTGTCAGGAATGTCAAGGCTCCGGTGCTGCACCCGGAACTCATCCGGAAACCTGTGCCCAATGTCATGGCACGGGGCAGGTGACGATGGTTCAGGCGACGCCGTTTGGGAGAATTCAGACCTCTCGACCCTGCAATACATGTCGGGGCCAGGGTAAGATTGTGCGTACCCCTTGCCCAAAATGTTCCGGACAAGGTAAATTACGCAATGTGCATACCCTGAAAATTAAGGTTCCAGCCGGCACTGAGGATGGTTTACACTTACGCCTAAACGGCGATGGTGAGGCCGGTGAACAAGGTGGTCCGCCGGGAGATCTTTACGTGGTGCTAAACGTTCAGCCGCATAAGCTCTTCGAGCGTGAAGGCAATGATGTGTATTGTGAGATGCCCGTGACCTTTATCAATGCTGCTTTGGGCGGCGAGGTCGATGTACCAACGCTTGATGGCGCGGTAAAAATGAAGGTGCCGGAAGGCACCCAGACCGGAACGATGTTTCGCTTACGCGGGCATGGTATTCCGCATCGGCGCGGCAGCGGACGGGGCGATCAGCATGTGCGGGTTAGAGTAATGACTCCGACTAAACTGACGGAGCGGCAGAAAGAACTGCTGCGTGAGTTTGACAGCAGCACAACCTCGGAACAACAAATGGGCAAAAAGTCATTATTTGATAAATTGCGCGACGCGATTGGATAAATGGCAAAGGGGCAATGCTAGTGGAATGGCAAGAACTTGCGGTGACAGTTTCAACCCAGGCGGTCGAAGCTGTCGCCGAACTTTTTTATGCGTTAGGGTGCACCGGAGTAACCATCGATGACCCCAATTTGTTGCGGGAATATATCCAAACTGCGGACTGGGATTACCACATATTCTCGCTGCCTGATGTTTCAGACACTGTAGTAGTTAAAGGATACTTTGCCGCAGATGAATTTTTAAGTGCGCGCCAAGGACGGCTCGATGCCGGATTACACGCATTACTAGATGTTTTTCCGGGCATTGTCCTACGCCTAAAACAAGGGACTGTCCGGGAGGATGACTGGGCGACAGCTTGGAAGGCCTATTTCAAGCCTGTTAAGGTTGGGCAAAGAATTGTGATTAAACCAAGTTGGGAAAGTTATTTGCCTGGCCCGGATGAATTGGTGCTAGAGCTTGACCCAGGCATGGCCTTTGGTACCGGTACTCATCCTACCACTGCATTGTGTATCAAAGCACTCGAAAGAACGGTACAACCCGGCAGCCTAGTGTACGATATTGGCACTGGCTCCGGAGTTTTGGCAATAGCGTGCGCGATGTTAGGGGCACAGGTTAAAGCGGTGGATTTAGATCCTGTGGCGGTAAAAATTGCCCGTGAGAATGTGGCGCTGAATGCGCTTGAGCAGCAAGTAGAGGTTTATCATGGTAATTTGGCCGATGTGCTTGCTGATAGCGCAGATTTAGTCGTGGCAAATATTATCGCCGATGTAGTAATAGTGCTGGCCCAAGATCTGAAACGCATTTTGCGACCGGGTGGAGTGTGTCTTGCTTCCGGTATTATCGGCGAACGCGGGCAAGAAGTCGTAGAGGCCTTCGAGGCCCAGGGCCTGCGAGTTCAGCAAGTCGATGAGGAAAAGGGCTGGGTATTAGTGCAGGCCGGGAGGAGAAGTTAATGCACCGTTTCCGGATTGAGCCGGCGGACGTCCAAGGCGACGAACTCAGCATTCGTGACCAGGAGGCACATCATCTGTACAAAGTACTGCGCCTGGTTGCAGGGGAACAGATAGTCGCGTTTGATAATTCCGGCCTAGAATACCGAGCGCTAATTCAAAGCGTAACTGACGGTGAGGTTCGTTGCCAAATTATTGCCGTAGTTACTACGAACAAGGAAGCGCCTTTGGATGTCTATCTGGTGCAGGGTCTGCCCAAGGCCGATAAAATGGAATTAATTATTCAAAAGACTACCGAACTAGGCATCAAAGGTCTCTATCCTGTGCGTACCAGCCGTGCCATTGTGCAACTTGAAGGCAAGAAGGCTATGGAAAGAGTGGAACGCTGGCAGAAAATTGCGGCGGAAGCCGCTAAGCAATGCGGCCGCTCGGTAGTGCCGTCCATCCAACCGGTAATGAGCCTCGGGGAAGCCCTGAAAAACCTGCCGCCGATGGTTAATATCTTGGCTTGCTATGAAGCAGAGGCAACCCAAGGACTCAAGCGAGCCCTCGAAACCTATGAGCAAGGACCAATCGCAATTGTTGTCGGTCCCGAAGGGGGCTTTACGGAGCAAGAAATTGAACTGCTGCGTGCCCAAGGCGCCATGAGCATCAGCCTGGGCCCACGCATCCTACGCACCGAAACAGCAGGCCTAGCGGCCCTAACCATGGTCCTCTACGAACTGGCCGACCTGGGCAGCCCGCCAACCGGCATAAGTTAAAGTTACACCAGCCGGCCCACGAAGCCGCAAAGAAAGACAGTGCCGCGTCCAATCCACGCCCACACTGTCTGATATCGAATGGGAGGGCGAGTAATTGAAGGCCGCATTTTACACCCTGGGCTGCAAAGTAAACCAGACTGAAACTGAAGCCATCACCGCCATCTTCCGCAATGGGGGCTATGAAGTTGTTCCCAGCGAAGAACAAGCTGATGTTTACGTCATCAATACGTGTACCGTTACGAATATGGGCGATCGCAAATCACGCCAAATTATACGGCGGGTTAATAAAACCAACCCGGCAGCCCTTGTGGTGGTAATGGGTTGTTATGCGCAAGTTTCCCCCGACGAAGTCAGCAAAATTCCCGGGGTAGATTTGGTGCTTGGAACCAAGGACAGAGGCCGGATACTGGAACTCCTTGCCCAAGTAAGGCAAGCTGAGCACTCCCTGAGTCTGGTGCAGGATGACTGGCGGGATACGCTCTTTGAAGAACTGCCGATGTTAGAAACTGAAACGCGGGTACGTGCCACGTTGAAAATAGAGGAAGGGTGCAACCAATTTTGCACTTATTGCATCATACCCTATGCCAGAGGACCTGTACGCAGTCGTCAGCCGGACAGGGCCTTAGCTGAAGCGGCTAAACTGGTGCACGCAGGGTATAAGGAGGTAGTGCTGACAGGCATCCATACTGGAGCGTATGGACAGGATTTGGGGCTTGACTTGAATTATCTGGTGTCACGCATGGCTGATTTACCTGGGTTAGAGCGTTTGCGCCTTAGTTCCATTGAACCGGTGGAATTTTCGGCGGACTTAATTGCCACTATCGCCGCCAACCCCAATATTTGTCCGCACCTGCACGTGCCGCTGCAAAGCGGGTGCGATCAGACCCTGCTCCGTATGCGGCGGCCGTACGATACCGAGGTTTATGCCGCAATAATTGCCAATTTGCGGGAAGCAATCCCCCGTGTCGCCATTACAACGGATTTGATTGTCGGTTTTCCTGGTGAGACGGATGCGGAGCATCGAGCGTCCTGGGATTTTGCCCGTAGGATGGAATTTGCCGCCATACATGTCTTTAAGTATTCGCCACGTCGGGGTACACCGGCTGCAGATTATCCCAATCAAGTTGCAGCAACGCTAAAAGAGGCCCGCAGCAAAGAGTTTCACGCCTTGTCGCGGGAGAATTGGCGCCGCTATGCCGAGGGCTTTCTAGGCGAGACTATGCCGGTGCTGGTCGAACAGGCAGTTGCTGACGGCAAGTGGGAGGGACATACGGCAAATTATCTGCCGGTAAGGTTTAACTGCGCAGGGGAGCAACGGGGCCAGCTGGTTGACGTTAGCTTACGCCAAGTGGCCGATGGTTATATGTTAGGCGCAGTTAATTTTTCGCAGTCGGAAGGATAAGCTTCCTTCCCGCGCGAATATGGTATAGGGAAATGGAGGTGAGCATTTTGGCAGACTGTTTGTTTTGTGCCATTGCTAACAAAACTATTCCTGCTACTATCGTATATGAAGATGAATTGGTAATTGCCTTTAAAGATATAAATCCGGTTACTCCGGTGCACGTGTTGCTAATTCCCAAAAAACATATCGATAGTTTGGCAACAGTTGCGCTTGAAGATAAGGAATTGCTAGGGCATATGCTTTTAAGCGTCAAAAAGGTAGCGGAGCTATTGCAAATTGACCAAGACGGGTATCGACTAGTCAGTAATTGTGGTGAAAATGGCGGTCAGGTAGTGAAGCATTTGCATTTTCACTTGCTAGGTGGTAAAAAATTGGGTACAAAATTGAGCTAAAGTTGACGCTCCCAAGGGCTTATAGTATAATAAAATATGTTTATTATGAGCAATTGGTTTAGTGGTAAATTAAGCTAATTGGCCCTACGTTTATGGTGGAGGGAGGGATGTAGATGAGCGAGGTCCGAGTTGGTAAAAATGAATCCCTGGATAGTGCACTCCGCCGTTTCAAGCGTACTTGTCAGAAGTCTGGGGTTTTATCAGAGCTCAGAAAGCGTGAACACTATGAGAAACCCAGTGTGAAAAGGAAGAAAAAATCTGAGGCTGCCAGAAAGCGCAAGTTTAGCTAAGCTTTGGGTTTGTTTAAGGAGTGTTCCGATTGTCCCTAAAAGAAAGACTCACTGAGGATATGAAAACTGCCATGAAGGCCAGGGAAGAAGGAAAGCAGCGTCTTTCTGTAATTCGTATGGTCCGGGCTGCCATAAAGAATGCCGAGATTGACAAGAAATCGGAATTTGGCGATACCGAAGTAATTGAAGTTTTGGCCCGCGAGGTTAAAATGCGCCGGGATGCGGCGCTTGAATTTGCCAAGGGTAACCGACCGGATACTGTCGAAGCTTTACAACAGGAAATAGCGATATTGTTGGAATACCTGCCCCAACAGCTCAACGAAGCTGAGGTACGGCAGTTAGCCAGTGAAGTTATTGCCCAAGTCGGCGCCCAAGGACCGAAGGATTTAGGCAAGGTTATGGGGGCAATTACCCCAAAGACTAAGGGCAGAGTTGATGGTAAACTTGTTAACCAAATCGTCAGAGAACTTCTAGGGGCCTAAGTCAAGAGCGTGTAGAGCCTGCTTTCCAAAATGGAAGGCAGGCTCTTCTTATTGTTTATATAGCTACGATTCCCTTGACATGTGTTAACCATGAACATATAATATAGATATAGTTATCACGTAAATAGTTATCACATATATCAAGCATGGTGGTGGTTAAACAATGCAATTAACGCCAGGAACGGATGTCACAGGTATTTTGGCAGATATTGAACCTAAGCAGAGGGCGCTCCCCTATTTGGAGTTAGATTCAATGATGCTGGCCCAAGTTGTAGAAGTAGCCCAAATGGTAAGCCAAAATGATATCAATAGTACACATATTCAAAACTGGGTAAGACGCAAATTTATACCAAATCCGATCAAAAAGAAGTATAGTCGTGAGCAGGTGGCTAACATCCTCCTAATTAATGAGTTGCGTAATATCTTACCCCTGGAGCAGATTAAGGGTTTGTTGTCCTTTGTCAACCAAGACTTGCTGCAGACTGATGACGACAGAATTAATCCCACCAAACTTTATCGCTATTACTGTGAAATATTTGATCGTGCTACTTTGGATTGGAAAAAGTCGTTGCAAGATTTGGAACGTGAAGTTGGCGGGGTGCTGGCCCAGGAGGAGCTGACAGGGCAGGACAAGACAACTGTGACGACGACTTTGCTGATACTTAACTTACTGGCTCGGGCCAATTTCTACAAGCTGATTGCTGAAGACTGGCTGAGTAGTTTGGCCGCACAGGAACAGCCGGGAGAAAAGGAAGGGAGAGAATAGGTCGTGTTGGGACTAATTGCGCTACTGGCGATCGCCGGCATTATTTTGCTAGCGGTAGAGATTTTTGTCATTCCCGGGTTTGGCGTTAGCGGTATTTTGGGCATAATTGCCCTAACAGCGGCTATCATCATCGCGGCTAAGTCAGTTGTGGAGGCCTTGCTGTATGGTGGAATTGTTTTAATTCTCATCGGTCTGGCCGTTTATTATGCCTTGCGAACTAATAAACTACAAAAGAGGTTGTTTCTGAAGACGCGGCAGGCGAACAGTGACGGATATGTGGCGCCGCGTGTTAATGACATTGATCTCCCCGGACGCTGTGGCAGGGCACTTACCCCGCTGCGACCTGCGGGAACAGCCGAATTTGACGGCGAAAGACTCGACGTGGTGACGGAGGGTGGTTTTATTGCCAAAGGAGCAATTGTAAAGGTTTTGCGAGTCGAGGGAGCAAGAATAATTGTTAGGGAACCAGAACCGGGGGAAAAGGCGGAATAGGTGTGTGAGCCTTCCGACCAAACTTAATGGAGGTGAAGCCCGTTGGTAGCGGGCAAGTAATGAATACAACATTAGTTATTGGCGTAGTCTTAGTAATTGTAATATTGGTGGTGTTAAGTCTTCTGCTGTCCTTTATTCCGGTAGGTTTGTGGATTTCAGCTATGGCTGCAGGTGTGGATGTAAGTATATTTTCGTTAGTAGGCATGCGTTTGCGCCGGGTTCCTCCGCTGAAGATAATGGCGCCGATGATTAAGGCCCATAAAGCGGGACTTGACGTTAATACGACTCAGCTGGAAGCACATTATCTGGCAGGCGGTAATGTCGACAGAGTAGTGAATGCTTTGGTTGCCGCCGAACGGGCAGCCATTCCCTTGCCGTTTGAAAGAGCAGCTGCGATTGATTTGGCTGGCCGAGATGTTCTCCAGGCAGTGCAAATGTCGGTTAATCCCAAAGTTATTGAGACTCCCACCGTTTCCGCGGTTGCGAAGAACGGTATCGAACTTAGGGTAAAGGCCAGGGTAACTGTGCGGGCCAACATCGATCGCTTAGTGGGTGGTGCAGGTGAAGAAACAATTATCGCCCGGGTCGGGGAAGGCATTGTAACGGCCATTGGTAGTTCAGTCGATCATAAAGCGGTATTGGAAAATCCGGACACTATTTCACGCACGGTCTTGGCGAAGGGACTTGACGCCGGATCGGCCTTTGAAATCCTGTCAATCGATATTGCCGATGTTGATGTGGGTAAGAATATCGGCGCCCAGTTACAAACTGATCAAGCAGAAGCTGATAAGCAAATTGCGCAGGCCAAGGCGGAGGAACGCCGTGCGATGGCCGTTGCCAAGGAACAGGAAATGAAAGCCTCGGTTCAGGAAATGCGGGCAAAAGTTGTCGAAGCTGAAGCAGAAGTGCCGCGGGCCATGGCAGAGGCTCTGCGCGAAGGCAAGCTGGGCGTGATGGATTATTATCACATGCAAAATATCCAGGCCGACACCCAAATGCGCGAAAATATTGCAAAGCCGGGCACTGCCGATAACGCCGGCAATAAACCGATCAAGTAGGCGATAGTATGAGTACAGTCATTTTTACGGTTGTTGCATTTATTATTTTCGGCTACATTTCCTCTCTAACGCAAAAACGTCCTGCCCCCCCTAGAATGAATCAACAACCCCCTCGCCGCCCGCAAACGGTGCAAACGGTGCAAACGGTACAGACGGTACAGACGGTACAGACGGTACAGACGGCGCAAAAGCCCTACGAACCAGAACGTATCCCCCCAACCAATTACAAAGAAGTAATTAATGTGGTTGAGTTGACGCCAGCACCGGAAGGCGTGAGTAAGCCCAGCAGCGATGTTGTAAGCACCGAACAGCAAGCTCTTGTTAATGGAGTAATTTGGGCTGAAGTCCTGGGCAAACCCAGGGCGATGCGTCCCTTTTCCGGGCCGCGCAGTTAGCTAGCAAACAATGACAGGCCGGTAATGCGTGATAATCGTATTGCCGGCCTGTTGTTGTACTAGCCTGAAACTAGCTTCGGGTCGCTGGGGTCGAGTTTACTTTCTGCTTCGTTCAGCAAACTACAGCGCCTAGCATACTTATCGGCTCGCTGCCTCACTGCCGCAAACGGAGCCTTAAATGGGGCGCGAGCATGCGTGCTCTCGTTCGGGCGCTCGCCGAGTATGCTAACGGCGCTTCCGTAATGCTTCTCTGCGCAGAAAGTAAACTCACCCTTGAGGTGAGTGGCCCTTGTTGCATTTTCCAGTGGTGCTGCAAAGCTGCATGGGGGTCTATTGTGGGTAAGCCCGGAGAGCCTGTACTTATTCTTTTCCGCCCTGCATAGATTTTCTTAGAAGGGGGGAATTGACTTATGGTATTCAAACAGTTCCAAGCCAAGCTCGGCAATGCACTGGATTTGCCACAAGAAGTAATGCTGAATGCTCCTAAGATTACTATTGTAGGAGACGTTCAAATTTGGATAGAAAATCATACGGGATTAATTGAATACTCCACCGAAAAGATTAGAGTCAATACTAATTTGGGTCACTTAAATGTCACCGGGCGCGATTTTAGCATTGTTAAGTTACTGCCTGCCGAGATTCTGGTAGAAGGAAAGCTACAAAGGCTCGAATTCGGGGAGGCGTAGACAATATGCGATTAGCAAGCCTAAGTGACAAATTGTTCGGAGCATTAACTGTTACGGCGAGTGGCCGGGAGCTGGAACGGTTTTTCAACACCGCGTATAAACAAGGGATTGTGATGTGGACGGTGCGCAGGTTAAATCCTGCTAAGATCAGCTTTATGATTCGACCGGCAGCATTTGCTGCTTTGCGTCCTTTAGTGCGGGGTACAGGGATACGCCTACAGATTGAGCGCAAAACCGGACTTCCCTTCATATGGTCGCGTCTGTCTAGGCGCAAAGGGATTTTGATTGGGGTGTTACTGTGCGGGTTGATAATTTATACCCTCAGTTCGTTTATTTGGTTTGTGGGCGTGAGCGGTAATAAAAAGCTCAGTCAACAGCAAATACTGCAAGTGGCAGAGTCATTGGGCGTTAAGCCTGGGGTTTGGCGCAAGGAAGTGGATACTACGCAACTAGCGCGCGAGTTAAAGGAAAAGATACCGCAAACGGCATGGGTTGGGGTGACGCTCAACGGCACAAGGGTTAACATTCAGATTGTAGAAAAAAAGGAACGTCCGGCACCGCCACCCGGTAAAGGTAATTTGATAGCCGCCAAATCAGGCTTAATCACCGATGTTTTGGTGATTAAGGGTGTACCGCAAGTCGTTGAGGGCCAGACCGTCAAGCGGGGTCAAGCCTTAATTGCAGCTGAGCAAAATCCGGCTGCCCAAGGTTTTGTTAGGGCTAGAGTGTGGTATACAGGGGTGGGAAGTGCCAAGTTGGTGGATGAGGGAGTCAGGCCAACCGGTAAAGTTTCGGCAAGCTTACGCATTAAAATTGGTACAAAGGTTATAATTTTAACGGGGAAAAATAGTCCGTACCAGCTCTACTCTGAGCAAAGCACGGTTAAGGCCCTGCCTAAATGGAGGAATATTCAGCTACCTGTCGAACTAGTTACAGTACATTACCAAGAAATGACTCATTATAAAAAGGTTATGTCTAAAGAAGAAGCCACTAAGGCTGCTGAAGCGAAAGCAAGCAGCGACCTATTGGCGCAAGTGCCGGCCGGAGTTAAAGTATTGGCTAGGAAGACGGTTGTAGTGAAGAACTCGAACATCAATCTAGCTACTGTTCATATAGAGTTAGAAACTTTAGAAGAGATTGCGGTACATCAAGCTTTTTGAGCAAAAATGCACCAATAGCGGAGGCATGGGTTTGAACAAAGAGATTGGCTTAGACATCGATAATGCTCAGGCGGCAGTCTTATTTGGCAGTAATGACGCCAACCTTAGGTTTATCGAAGATACGTGTCGGGTTAAACTTGTCGTAAGAGAAGAAACAGTCCTACTGAGCGGTGAAGAAGCGGAAATTCAAGAAGCAGCGTCTCTGTTGGAAGCATTGGTGCCAATCGTTGAAGCAGGGAACTTCTTAACAGTTAGTGATATTGCCTATGTAGTGGGCCAAATCAGGCGTAAAGATACCGGAGAATTGCACCAGGCATTGAGTGAAATACTGCTGAATAATTTTCGCGGCAAACCGGTTAAACCCAAAACTTTGGGTCAGTATCGCTATGTGCGCTCCATCCGAGCACACGACATTGTCTTTGGCATTGGACCGGCCGGCACGGGCAAAACCTATCTGGCAGTGGTCATGGCTGTCGCTGCTTTAAAGAGCAAGCAAGTAAACCGGATTATTTTGACTAGGCCGGCAGTCGAAGCAGGCGAAAAGCTGGGTTTTTTGCCGGGTGATTTGCAAGAAAAGGTCGACCCTTATTTAAGGCCCCTGTACGACGGGCTCTATGATGTGTTGGGGGCTGAGGTTGCCCAGAAGTACGTGGAAAAAGGAATTATTGAAATTGCGCCGCTGGCGTATATGCGAGGCAGGACTTTGGATAATTCATTTATCATTTTGGACGAGGCGCAAAATACGACTCCGGCCCAAATGAAAATGTTTCTTACCAGGCTAGGCTTTGGCTCGCAAGCTGTAATCACGGGCGATGTAACACAGGTGGACTTGTTGCAGGGTCAAAGGTCGGGGTTAATTCAAATCCAAGAGGTGCTAAAAGCAGTCAGCGGTGTGGATTTTCAATATCTACAAGCGGCGGATGTAGTACGCCATCCCCTCGTGCAAAGAATTATCTTGGCCTATGAGACGTTCGAACAGCAACAAAATACCTGATTTTTGACAAGACGTAAAAGCTCGAGGTGGCTATGAAAGTTTTTTTGACGATAATCCGCGCATTGCGAACCGCATTAGGGCGTTTCTTTAAAAACTCGACAACTATATTGGTGCTAATTGGTGCTATCTATTTACTTTTGTTTACTTTTTTATTGTCCAGTGACTTATTTGTTAACCGGCCTGACATTAAAGCCGGCGATATTAGTCCGATGTTTATCACAGCACCGTGGCCAAAGGTCGTTGAAGATCCCGTCCAGTGGGAAAAGGATAAAGCCGCGGCAGCCAGCAAGGTGCCGAATGTAATTGCAGCCGACGATAATGTGATTACCAACTTTGCTAGTGATTTGACGGATATGTTTACGGCGTTACGGACGATTCAAGCTGAGCCTAAACAGGATGAAAAGACTAAAATAGCCGGGTTAAAACAAACTGTGCCTTTCACGACATTGTCCGACAGTGTGTTGGGGAGCTTATTGAAAGAACCGCTCAATGCAATCACCGCTGCGGAGCTTGATGGGGGCAGGGTGGTTGTAGACGTTGCTCGTAACCCGGCCACGGGTGCGCTTACGAATCAAGATGTACCTGCCTTACAGAGCCGGATTAAATCCGACCTTGGGCAGACGAGTATTGCCTCTGATTTGAAGGCGGCGCTGAATGCCTTTGTGGTCAGTAAGGTGGTTTCGCCTACCCTTTTGGTGGATAAGGTGCAAACCCAAATCGCCAAGCAGGCTGCCGAAGCTCAAGTGCCTATTCCTAAATACAGCTATACAACGGGGGAAAAGATTGTCGGTGTAGGTGAAAAGGTCACGAATCAAACCTATTTGGTGTTGCAAGCCTATGGTTTGGTCCAAACCTTAGCCCCCTGGAAGGCTGCGTTGGGTATTGGGATTATAGTGTTAGCGGCAATGCTCTCCGTTTTACTTTATTTATATCACTATAAACGCCAGATTTACGGTAAGAAGTCCAATCTCGTGTTGCTGGGCTTGGTCTCGGTGTTGGTAGTGGCACTGGGTAAAGGGGCTATTGCGCTTGACATCGGGAGTTATAAAAACTTGCTCGGTTTCCTCATCCCATTGGCCTGGGGTTCGATGTTAATTGCGATATTAATTGACGCTCAATTAGCGATAGTTGTCACTTCAATCGTCGCCTTGTTTGTCGGCATTATGGTTGACCCTCAGTTTCATTCCCAGTATGGCTTACAAGCAGCTATTGTGACGGGCATGGGTGGGATTGTCGGGGTATACAGTGTGTCGAACTTAAGTCAACGCTCTGATTTGGCTCGAGCCGGACTACTGGTGGGGGCTGCAAATGTGGTAGGGGTATTGGCGGTGTGGCTTATTTCCGGGCTTACGCCGCAATCCTTGGCAGTGGGCGCAGTGTTGGCGGCAATTAATGGCATTGTGGCATCTGTCTTTACCGTGGGTACGCTGCACTGGTTTGAAACCGGTTTTAAAATTACATCTTCTGTAAGGTTGCTGGAGTTGTCTGACCCCAATCGACCTTTACTCAAACGTTTATTAATGGAAGCACCCGGAACGTATCACCATAGTATGCTGGTGGGCAATTTGGCCGAGGCCGCGGCGGAGGCGGTGGGAGCTAATGCCTTGTTGGTGCGGGTAGGAGCCATGTATCACGATATCGGCAAATTAAAGCGTCCGTACTTCTTTATTGAAAATCAGTTTTCTTCGGACAATCCGCATGATAAAATAGCACCAACTTTAAGCACCTTGATTATTACCTCGCACGTTAAAGACGGCTTGGAAATGGCCAAGGAGGATAAGCTGCCACAGCCCATTTTGGACATAATTGAACAACACCATGCCAATAGCATGGTATCTTTCTTCTTTCACAAAGCAAAGGAGGGCGAAAAAGCGGATACTTTGAGCGAAGCAGAATTCCGTTATGATGCGCCAAAACCGCAAACGAAAGAAGCTGCGCTGGTCTGCTTGTCGGACAGCGTGGAAGCGGCAGTTAAATCATTGAAGGATGCCGCTTCTGGTCATGTACAGGGCTTGATTCGTAAAATTATTAACGAGAAATTGAACGATGGCCAATTGGATGAATGCGACCTGACGTTTCGTGATTTAAGCTTAATCGCAGGGGCTTTTGATCGGGTGCTAAGCGGGATCTTTCATACGCGCATCGAGTACCCTGAAATG
The DNA here is from genome assembly GCA_021783135.1 of Bacillota bacterium. Taxonomy (GTDB): domain Bacteria; phylum Bacillota; class Desulfitobacteriia; order Desulfitobacteriales; family JAJXUE01; genus JAJXUE01. The sequence continues at coordinate 29,241 of JAJXUE010000023.1, forward strand.
AAAGATCTTGAAAGGAGAAAAAAACGCGGTGCAAGTTGAAGTAAGTAATGAACAAGAACTACTGGAGGTCTCAGAATCGCTGGAGGCCTACATAATCAAGGCGGCCGGTCTAACTTCCGAATTTGCCGGCGGCGACCCTGCGGGAGAAGCGAGCATTGTGTTAATTGACGACGCTCATATTCAGGAATTAAACAAGTCATACCGCGCTATGGACTGCGCCACAGATGTACTTTCTTTTGCTCTGATGGAAAGCAATGAGGCTGAACCGCAAATCTTGGGTTTGGACGAGGATCATCTGTTGGGGGACGTATTTATTTCCCTGGAGACAGCGCAGCGGCAGGCAATTGAGTACGGTCATTCTTTGACGCGGGAGATAGTTTTTTTGGCGGTGCATGGAATGTTGCACCTTTTGGGCTATGATCATCAAATTGAGTCCGATACGCTGATAATGCGGCAAAAAGAAGAAGAAATAATGGGTAAACTTGACCTGAGGAGAGAGTAAATGTGAAAGGCCTTGGTGCCAGTTTTTGCTATGCTTGGCGGGGGATAGTACGAGTCTGCCAAAGCGAAAGAAACATGAAGATCCACTTAGTTGCCGCTGCTTTGGCGTTAATCCTAAGTGGATTTTTCCACTTGTCTTGGCTGCAATTCATGTTCATTCTCGTGGCTATTGCCATGGTAATTGTGGCAGAAGCCATTAATACGGCAATTGAAGCTGTGGTGGATTTGGTCACGGCCGAAAAACATCCTTTGGCGGCGCAAGCTAAGGACATTGCAGCAGGGGCAGTGCTGGTTGCAGCTATATTTGCCTTTATTGTCGGAGTGGTTATCTTTGGCCCTCATTTCCTAGTGCTTTTTGGGGTAATACCGAACATAGATAAAATGGGGGGGATTTAGGTGGATATCCAAGCGATAATTCCGGAGTTGCTTGCTGTGGCGGCAGAGGCTAGGGATAAAGCTTATGTGCCATATTCACATTATCCGGTGGGTGCCGCGGTCTTATTTGCCAGCGGCAAGATATATAGGGGCTGTAATGTGGAGAATGCCAGCTACGGGCTGACCAATTGTGCGGAACGCACGGCAGTTTTTAACGGTATTGCGGCAGGGGAGAGAGAAATATTGGCCGTGGCAATCACTGTTAAGGGGAACAATGCCGGTTCACCCTGTGGCGCGTGCCGTCAGGTAATACGAGAATTTGGCCCGCAAGCTTTGGTAATTAGTGCGGCTGAGAATGGGGAATACTTTACCAGAACATTAACAGAACTTTTGCCTGATTCGTTTGGGCCAGAATTTTTAGCCGGGAGTTGAATATTTTTGCAAAACAATTATCGTTCTGGCTTTGTGGCCATTGTGGGTCGACCCAATGCCGGGAAGTCCACTCTGCTGAACAACATGGTAGGGCAGAAGATTGCCATTGTTTCGGACAAACCGCAAACTACACGCAACCGCATTCAGGGTGTAATGAGTGAACCAAGAGGTCAGGTTGTATTTCTTGACACTCCGGGCGTACATAAACCTAAGCACCGCTTAGGGGAGTACATGGCAGATATTACTCGCTCGTCCCTGCAAGGGGTTGACGTCATCCTCTACATGGTCGATGTTACAGCTAAATTCGGCAGTGGGGAGGAGTTTGTGCTCAATCTTCTGGCCAAAATTGACACCCCTGTAGTATTGCTGCTGAATAAAGTGGACTTGGTGGCGAAGGAGTCTTTATTTCCCCTGTTGGCGGAATGGAACCAACGCGGTAAATTTGCCGCGATAATTCCTGCTTCTGCTCTAACCGGAGACAACAGTGAAAGTATCAAGGCGGAAATTTTCAAGCTTTTGCCGGAAGGTCCGCAGTATTATCCCGAGGACGCAGTTACTGATCATCCGGAGCAGTTTATTATCGCTGAGTTTATCCGTGAAAAGGTTCTGCTCAAGACCAGAGATGAAATACCGCACTCCGTGGCGATAAACGTGGAAGAAGTGGTGGACAAGCCGGAGTTGGTGTCTATTCGAGCGGTTATCTATGTCGAAAGGGATTCGCAGCGGGGCATCATTATCGGTAAAGGCGGCAGCATGCTAAAAGAGATAGGTGCGGAAGCCAGGCGCGATATGGAACAACTCCTTGGCAGCAAGGTGTATCTGGAGTTATGGGTCAAGGTAAAAAAAGACTGGCGCAACCGGGATGATATGTTGCGCAATTTAGGGTATGATTCACGCGAGTAGGAGGGTAAGATTGATGGATAAAATGGAATTGGCTGCGATGATTGATCATACTTTACTTAAGCCCCAGGCGACCGAAGGGGATATTGTGGCGCTGTGTCGTGAAGCCAAGCAGTACGGTTTTGGTGCGGTATGTATTAATCCCGGCTTTGTCAAAATCGCGCATATGCTCCTCACCGGCACAAACGTTAAGGTCTGTACCGTTATTGGCTTTCCCTTGGGTGCTAATACCCCTGAGGTTAAGGCCTGCGAAGCACGCGATGCCATGCGTAATGGCGCAGTTGAGCTGGATATGGTGTTAAATATCGGCGCTTTAAGGCAAGGTAATTATGAGTTGGTTAAGTGCGACATCGAGGGTGTAGTCAAGGAAGCGGCACAAGTGCCGGGAACCTTGGTGAAAGTAATTATCGAAACTTGCTTGTTAAACGAGGCGGAAAAAATCAAGGCCTGTCAACTTGTGGTGGAGTCCGGAGCGGACTTTGTCAAAACTTCTACTGGTTTTGCGAGTGGTGGCGCCACCAGTGACGATATCCGGTTAATGCGGCGCACGGTTGGAGCAACCATTGGCGTTAAAGCCTCCGGTGGAATTAAGTCCACTAGCGATGCTTTGGCCATGTTGGAGGCAGGCGCCAACCGGTTAGGGGCAAGCGCCGGGATTGCAATTTTGGAAGGTCTGCGCCAAAGTTAGATTGAATTGGATTGAGTTGGCACAGGTCGCAGGAAGTTAAGGGTAGCCTTAGTAGCTTATCGAGTTACTAAGGCTACCCTAATTTTATTTTAGGAAAATTAAGGGCTGTATAGTGTTTAGTAAAAATGACACACTAATTTTGTACGGAAGTATGGAAAATAACTGCAGAAAGGATGGTTGCTATGACCAAAAAAGATGCTCTGTGGGACTTTTTCCGGGCAACTGGGTATATTGGGGCCTATTTACTGTACTGCGATGTGGCAAAACCAGAAAATATTGAGGGTGGGGTGCGAAACGGTAGGAGTGATGTGCGAGAGGTTGCAGGTATTTAACTAATGGAGTCGAAATTTCTCATAGATGGATCGCTATGAGAAAGGAATGGTTGACAGGTGGCTGTGTACTCGACGGATGCGATTGTTATTCGTTCACGCGATTATGCGGAAGCAGATAAAATAATCACACTTTTCTCGCAGGATCTGGGTAAGATTCAGGCGATCGCCAAAGGCGCGCGCAAGCCAAAAAGCAAGTTGCGCGGCGGAATTCAGCTTTTTACCTATGCTGCGTTCCAACTGTATAAAGGAAAGAGTCTGGATACTGTAACCCAAGTGGAACCAAAGGAAAGCTTTTTCGGACTGTTAACCGATTTAGAACGTCTGAGCTATGCTAACTATATGGCAGAATTAGTTGATGCGGCTGTGCTAGAAAACGAAAATGGCCAGGAGATATTTCTCCTGACCTTGACATGTTTATACTTACTACAAGCTTCTACTTCGCCCAAGGTTGTAATTCGCAGTTTTGAATTGAAGCTATTGCAGTTGTTGGGTTATCAACCGCAAGTAGAGGAATGCCTTGGTTGTGGTCAGACCACGACAGGTGGGAAAAACTATCTCAGTGCGGAAATGGGTGGAGTAATATGTCATAGTTGCCGGCACCTCGATATGAGGAGCTGGGAAATAAGTGGGGGTACGCTGGCAGTGCTAAAGCATTTATTGCAAATTGACTTACGCAAACTGGATCGCCTTAAAATTCCTTTCGCTCAAGAGGAAGAGCTGGCCCGCTTAAACAAGCAGTTTTTAGGGTGCAAGTTAGAAAAACGATTTAAGTCGCTCGATATTTTAGCTAAGCTGTGAAGGAGGGAGTCCGAATGACTGAGTTGGAAATGATTGACGTACTAAGGCAGCGGATGCGACTTAGCTACGCCACAGCTAAAAAGGCCCTAGACGAAGCGGATGGTGACTTAGTTCAAGCCCTAATTAGGTGTGAAAGAGATTCACTTGAGGTGGGAGAACAGGTTAAGATGCGGGGAAAACAGGGCTGGGAATCGTTTAAATTAGGCTTTAGTAAAGCGGGCAAGACTAAAATCAGGCTAAAACGCGGTGAAAAGGTCTTGTTCACACTGCCGGCCCCGGTTGGAGCGCTGGGAATTTTGGGCGCTTTGGCCAGTACACAGTTGGCGGTGGTGGGATTATTGGGTACAGGAGTTGCTTTGGCGAATAAGTGCAGCTTAGAAATTGACAGTGACCAGCCGCGCCCCCAGTACCAAGACCAGGATAATTCAGGGTTTGGGGATTCCAAGTTTGCGGATTCGAAGTTTGGGGATATCTAAAATGAGTGATTAAAATCTCCCACCCAGGCAGTCTCCGGCAGGTGGGGGATTTTTTGACGTCAAATGAGAGGGCTGGGATTGGTTGGCATGGATGCTGCGGGAATTGTAATAAGTGTTAGTGAACTGCATAAAACTTATGTCACAGGAAAAATAGAAGTGAATGCTTTAAAGCAATGTGAGCTGGTGGTAAGAGCCGGTGATTTTGTGGCGGTCATGGGGCCATCCGGGTCAGGCAAATCCACCTTGATGAATATTTTGGGCTGTCTGGATCGACCTAGTGGAGGGTCTTACCGGCTGCAGGGCAAGGAAATCAGCGAGTTGGATGATGTGGAGCTGGGTAAGGTACGTAACAAGCAAATTGGCTTCGTATTTCAAACGTTTAATCTACTTCCGCGCTTATCTGTACTGCGCAACGTGGAATTGCCGATGCTTTATGCCGGTATTGCCCCGGCCCTGAGAAAACAAAGAGCCATGGAAGCATTGGAGCGGGTGGGCTTGGCTGATCGGGTTTTGCACAAGCCGAATGAAATTTCAGGTGGACAAAAGCAAAGGGTAGCAATTGCCAGGGCTTTGGTCAATCATCCGGCAATTATTCTGGCTGACGAACCTACAGGCAATCTTGACACCCGCTCCGGCGAAGAAATAATGGCTATCTTTCAAGCGCTTAATCGCGAGGGCGTAACTATTGTAGTGGTGACGCACGAGACAGATATTGCCCGGCATGCCCGCCGGGTCATTTACTTTCGGGATGGATACTTGGTCAAAGATGAGGGGGTCAAGCAACCAATTGATGCCCGCGATTTACTGCAAGAGGCAGAATTCAAATTTTTTAGTAATGACTAGCAGGAAATTGTGCGTCGGAATAGTATATATAGTGTGGTACAATAGTTAATAGTATGACACAATTTGCCTTGGGGGTGACTATTTGGAACTTAATGAACGCCAAGAAAGAATAATTGAGATAGTCAAGGCCCATAGTCCGATTACCGGCGAAAAAATTGCGGACATACTCAATCTGACCCGAGCAACTTTGCGACCGGATCTAACGGTTTTAACTATGGCAGGCTTGCTGGAGGCTAGACCGCGTGTGGGCTATTTTTCCAGCGGTAAGTCCAATGATTCTCTGGTAGCTGACAGGCTACGCAAATTAAGGGTCGGTGACTTTAAGTCAGTCCCGATTGTCGTGCGCGAATCAACTAATCTTTATGATTGTATTGTAACAATGTTCCTAGAGGATGTGGGCAGCCTTACTGTGGTGAGCGAAGGCGGGATTTTAGAAGGAGTAGTTTCACGCAAGGATTTACTTAAAGCTACCTTGGGCAACACAGATGTACACCGGGTGCCGGTAGGGGTCGTTATGACTAGAATGCCGAATATTGTCTGGACCTTTGCGGATGAGCCGGTTCTGTTAGCTGCCAGGAAAATAATTCAGCATCAAATTGACTCCATGCCCGTCGTAAAAGTCCTGCAAGACGCTATGGGAAGAGAAAAGTATGAGGTAGTTGGTCGATTTACCAAGACTAATATTACGGCAATCCTAGTTGAGTTGGGAGAAATTCACTTGGTTATGGGAGGGAAATAAGATTACTGACGACATATCACCGGTTATTTATGTTATATCAGACGCTTTAGGTGACACGGCTGAATTTGTGGCCAAGGCTGCTGCCAGCCAATTTAACGGCGGCACTACCGAAGTGCGCCGTGTTCCGTATGTGCACGACAAAACTCATCTCTTGCATGTATTGCAAGAAGCGTCAACTAAACAAAGTTTAGTGGCGTACACTTTGGTTATTGAGGAATTGCGCGATTTTCTAGAAAAAAAGGCCAAAGAACTTGGCGTGCGTACGGTCGATATTCTTGGTCCGATGTTGAAAAGCCTCACTGAACTAACGGGGCATCAACCTAAAATGGTGCCAGACTTGATGCACAAGTTAGATGAACAGTATTTTCGTAAAGTTGAAGCGATTGAATTTGCGGTCAAATATGATGACGGCAAAGACCCGCGTGGCGTGCTAACTGCAGACATCGTTTTGATCGGGGTGTCACGCACCTCGAAGACGCCGCTAAGTATGTATTTAGCCCACAAACAGTTGAAGGCAACGAACATTCCGCTTGTGCCGGAGGTATCGCCGCCGGAAGAACTGTTCAATCTCAAAAGGGGCAAGGTAATTGGGTTGACAATCAGACCGCAACTACTGAATCAAATCAGAACGGAGCGGCTTAAAACCCTTGGTCTGGCCTCTAATGCCGATTATGCTTCACTGGAAAGAATTTTAATGGAACTAGACTATGCAGAAGGTATTATGCGGCGCTTAGGTTGCCCGATCGTGGATGTTACGAATAAAGCTGTAGAAGAGACTGCCAGTAAAGTACTAGAGATATATTATAAGGGGGATGGAAATGGCTAAAAAATATGTATATCTGTTTAACGAAGGAAAAGCCGATATGAAGGGTCTTTTAGGCGGTAAAGGGGCTAATCTGGCAGAAATGACGAATATTGATTTGCCGGTACCGCCAGGATTGACTATTACCACAGAAGCCTGTAATGAATATTACGAAAATGGCGAAGAGCTAGTTGAAGGACTGCTTGAGCAAATTGTAGCGGCTTTACGTGTAGTTGAGGCCAAGGTGGGTAAACAATTTGGTGACGTGCAAAATCCCTTGTTAGTTTCGGTACGTTCCGGGGCTAAGTTTTCGATGCCGGGTATGATGGATACCATCTTAAATTTAGGCTTAAATGATGATACTATCCAAGGTGTAATTGCAGCGACGCAAAATGAACGCTTTGCGCTGGATTGTTATCGTCGCTTTATCCAGATGTTTTCCGATGTTGTTTTGGAAGTGGAACATCATAAGTTTGAAGCGGTTTTGGAAAAATATAAAGAACTTCAGGGAGTGCATTTTGACCATGAAATCGATATTGCCAACCTGAGGCTTATCGTGGAAGAGTACAAGAAACTGGTGCAAAATGCGGTAGGTAAGCCCTTTCCGCAGGAACCTATGGCCCAACTGGTTGAAGCAATTAGGGCAGTATTCCGTTCGTGGAATAATGACCGGGCAATCATCTACCGCAAGCTGAATAATATCCCGGATGATATTGGGACCGCAGTCAACGTTCAGGCCATGGTTTTTGGCAATATGGGCTTGGATTCAGGTACAGGTGTTGCTTTCACCCGCAATCCATCGACCGGAGAAAAGGCGTTGTATGGGGAATACTTGATGAATGCGCAAGGTGAGGACGTGGTCGCAGGAATTCGTACACCGCTGCCAATTTCCAGCCTGGCTTCAGAGAATCCGGCGATCTATGATGAGTTTGTGCGTATTGCGAATGTGTTGGAAAGCCACTATGGAGATATGCAGGATATCGAATTCACCATTGAACGCGGTAAACTATACATACTGCAGACGCGTAACGGTAAACGCACTGCGCCCGCCGCGATCCGAGTTGCGGTAGAGTTATGTGAGGAAGGGTATATCGGCAAGGAAGAGGCAATCACCCGGATTGAACCAGGCCAACTTGACCAACTGCTACATCGAAGAATGGATCCTGATGCAAAACTAGAGGTAATTGCCAAAGGGCTGCCTGCCTCACCCGGTGCTGCATCCGGCAAGATAGTATTTGACGCTGACGATGCGGAAAAATTGGGTAAAAGCGGCGAAAAGGTAATTCTGGTTCGCACCGAGACCACGCCGGATGATATTAACGGAATTGTCCAAGCCCAGGGAATCTTAACAAGTCGGGGAGGCATGACGAGCCACGCGGCTGTCGTTGCGCGGCATATGGGTAAGCCGTGTGTGTGTGGCTGTGATGCTTTAAAAATTGATTATATTGAACAAGTGGTGACAGTTGGTGGGCTTGTACTTAAACAGGGTGATTTGATTTCAATCGATGGGACTACCGGGCGAGTAATTTTAGGTCAAGTCCCGATGATTGATCCGGAGATATCCGGCAAATTCCAACAACTTTTGGTGTGGGCAGATGAAGTGCGTCGCCTGCGCGTGCTGGCTAATGCGGACAATCCGCCTGATGCGCAGAAGGCGCGTGACTTTGGGGCACAGGGAATTGGACTGTGCCGCACTGAACATATGTTTATGGATCCTAAACGCATACCCATCGTGCAAGAAATGATTCTGGCGGAAACCCTGGCCGAGCGGGAAATAGCCCTAGCCAAACTTCTGCCCATGCAGCAAAGTGACTTTTACGGTATTTTGAAGGCGATGACCGGTTTGCCGGTAATAATTCGCTTGCTGGATCCGCCTTTGCACGAGTTTTTACCTAATGCAGAAGACTTAGTTGTGGATATAACGCGGCTCAAGCTTACGGGTGGGGACGAAGCTGAAATAGCTGATAAGGAAGCATTATTGCGCAAAATCCGTAGCCTGTCAGAGTTTAACCCGATGCTCGGACACCGCGGCTGTCGGTTAGGGATTACTTTCCCGGAAATTTATGCGATGCAGGCTAGGGCGATTTTCCAAGCAGCGGCGCAATTAGTGCGTGAAGGCTATGAAATTCACCCGGAAGTAATGATTCCTTTGGTGATTCATGTCAAGGAACTGAGCATCTTGCGCAAGTTGACTGAAGAAACGGCCAAGGCGGTCATGGCAGAGCAAGGCGTTAATTTTGCCTACAAGGTAGGAACGATGATTGAGGTTCCCAGGGCAGCCCTAACTGCGGATGAAATTGCTGCAGAAGCGGACTTCTTCTCCTTTGGCACGAATGATTTAACCCAAACAACGCTGGGCTTTAGCCGTGACGATGCAGAAGGAAAATTCTTACCTGCTTATCTCGAACAAGGTATTTTAGCTAATAACCCGTTTGCGGTCTTAGATCGCAATGGTGTCGGCAAACTGGTCCAAACTGCTGTTAAACTGGGCCGGGGAGTTAAGCCAAACTTGGAATTGGGTATTTGCGGTGAACACGGCGGGGAGCCTTCTTCTATTGAGTTTTGTTATTTAAGCGGACTTGACTATGTCAGCTGCTCACCGTTTAGGGTGCCGATTGCCCGTCTGGCAGCAGCCCAGGCGGCCATTAACAATCGTTAATTTAGTCGCAAAACAGCCGCTCTACTAAGGATGTAGAGCGGCTGTTTTAATTGAGCTAGAACCCGAAGGATTTTTGCTAAGATTTAGCGAATGGTTTAGTTTGAGGCATTGTTGGTTATGCTTGACCGTAGTGGAAGCGGCATACAAGGAGGGAACACATGGATGTAAGACTAGCCATAGAGAAGCGTGAACTAAACTCACTGCACAAATTAGCAGCTAAGGCGTGTTATTCTAAGGGACGGGAACGGGAGGAAACCGAGGATGCTTTGCGGACCTGCTTTATGGTGGATAGAGATAGGATCATCCATTCTAAGTCGTTTCGCCGTCTGAAGCATAAAACGCAGGTCTATTTGGCCGCCAAGGGGGATCATTTTCGCACCCGTCTGACGCATACACTGGAAGTTAATCAAATTGCGCGGACGATAGGACGGGGCTTAGCCTTAAATGAGGACTTAATTGAGGCGATAGCTTTGGGGCACGATGTAGGCCATACCCCGTTTGCCCACTCCGGCGAGAGGGCCCTTAACAGGTTACTGCCGGGGGGGTTTCATCACAACGAGAACAGTGTGCGGGTGGTAACCCTAATTGAAAAACAACATGGGCTTAATCTTACCCACGAAGTGTTAGACGGGATTAGGTGTCATAGTGGTTTTGATAAAGCTGCGGTTCAAGCGGAAACATTGGAAGGACAGGTTATTCGTTTGGCCGATAAGATTGCCTACGTTCAGCACGACATTGATGATTCTGTTCGCGCTGGGTTGCTGGCTATAGATGAAATCCCGCAGGAGTACCTCGAGGTGTTGGGTTTTACGCACGGGCAGCGAATAGCTACTTTGGTGGGGGATGTTATCAATGAGTCCTGCCAAATGATGCAAGCTGGCACTGCGGTAATCACCTTGAGTCCGACGGTCAGTGCGGCGCTAATTGGACTGCGTAAATTTATGTTTACCAAGATTTATTGTGGTCCATTATGCAAGGCGGAATCGGAAAAAGCTGAGTATATAGTGGAGTATTTATTTAAATATTATGTGCAGCGGCCAGAGGCCTTACCGGAATTTTATCAAGCCATTGCCAGCCGCGAAGGGATAGAGCGGGCTGTAGCCGACTACATTGCGGGAATGTCAGACAACTATTGTATCAATATGTTTCAGGAAGTGGCCATTCCGCGCTCCTATTTTTAGAGTGGGCAGTGGTATGTTGCCAGGTAACTATAATGTGGTGTAAACTTAGATGGTGTTAGTAACGACGTGAAAAAGGGGGAGTTCGGTGAAAAAAATCGAGTGTATTATACGACCCAGTAAGCTTGAAGATATTAAAGATGCCTTAGGCAAGTTTGGCATTCACGGCATGACTGTAAGTCAAGTAGCGGGCTGCGGACATCAAAAGGGCAGGACGGAAATCTACCGGGGTCAAGAGTATCAAATTAACCTACTGCCGAAAATCAAAATTGAAATTGCAGTTAAAGATGTATCGGTTGATCAGGTGGTGCAAATAATTTGCGACACCTGTCGTACGGGTGAAATTGGGGACGGCAAGATATTTATTATACCCGTCGAAGATGTAGTGCGTATTCGGACCAGTGAACGCGGTGAGATTGCACTATAATCGCTATAATTTTGTATACATCATAAAAACACTTGTCCATAAAAGGTAATATCTGATATACTTTAAAAAAATATTTCTTTAGCAATGACGCTAAAAGCCTTGGGATATCCCCAGGCTTTTAGCGTTGTTTCATTTTTTAAGATGGAGGGAAAGAAATGCACGTGACTCTAGCTAGTTTGGCATCAGGGTTGGACACTGTCTGGGTTTTGTTGGCTGCTGCGCTGGTCTGGTTTATGGAAGCCGGTTTTGCCGCGCTAGAAGCCGGTTTTATCAGCAGTAAGAACAGTGTAAACATCATCATGAAGGTGTTTATGGACTGCACTGTAGGCTTGATAGGTTATTGGGCAGTCGGTTTTGCCATCATGTACGGGGCAGACCACTTCGGACTGTTTGGGGCCAGCGGCTTCATGTTTAACGGTGTCGGCCTTGTCCCGGCGGGTACATTGGTTGCACCGTACGCGTTTTGGCTGTTTCAGGCCGCATTTGCTGTTGCGGTAGCGACGATCGTTTCCGGTGCGGTTGCGGAGCGGATGAAGTTTGCCCCTTATATTGTTTTTAGTTTTGTAGCTACAGCACTTATTTATCCTTTGGCAGGTCACTGGGTATGGGGCCACGGGGGCTGGCTCAATAATTTGGGTATGTTGGATTTTGCAGGTTCGTCTGTAGTACACGCGGCCGGGGGTTGGGCAGCATTAGCAGCGATTCTCGTGCTTGGTCCGCGTAGAGCCAAATTCAATAAGGACGGTACACCTAACGTTATCCCAGGGCATAATCTGCCATTAGCTGCACTAGGTGCCTTCATTCTATGGGTAGGCTGGTTTGGGTTTAATCCAGGCAGTTCGTTAAGCGGCTTAAATCTTAATATTGCGCGGATTGCGGTTACCACAAACTTAGCTGCTGCTGCTGGCGGTGTAGTGGGAACATTGTTTACGATGAAGAAGTACGGCAAACCTGACCCGAGTATGATCATAAACGGCGTTTTAGCGGGACTGGTAGCCATTACCGCCGGATGCGCCTATGTTGGCCCGGGAAGTGCGCTGATCATTGGCGGCATTGCGGGCGGCCTTGTAGTGATGGCGGTTGAACTATTTGATAGACTGAAAGCCGATGATCCGGTCGGTGCAGTCGCCGTGCATGGCGTATGCGGAAGTTTTGGGACTTTGGCAGTGGGACTGTTTGCCGAAAAGGGCGGTTTATTGTTTGGCGGTGGGGCTAGGTTACTGGAAGTTCAAGCTTTAGGTTTGCTCGCAGTTTCCGTTTGGGCCTTCGCAGCCAGTTTCGGCGTATTTAGCATCCTGAAAGCTACTGTCGGCATTCGCGTGAGCGCCGAAGAAGAGGACGAAGGTTTAGACATCAGCGAGCATGGTGTAGGCGCGTACAATGAATTGATTGCGCAAGGACATATACCGATGTTTGGCGCCGAACCAGCAGGGTTGGCTCACCAATTGCTTTTGTCGGATGTTGAATAAAACAAAGGTGGCTACGGCCACCTTTTTAATTTGCGCTGTAATTGGAAAAACTAACAACAAAGAGTACAAAATCAGGCTTTCAGGCTGGAAATTGAGGTAAAAATAAGAGAAAAGAACAGGTTTCACCTTGGTAGGATAAAGTTACCAAGACAGGTGAGAATAAAGTTTAGACATGTATCAATTAGCACAAGTAAAAGAAGGATATATGTAAGATATGGCGAACAATTCTTTAAAGTAACTTTTGTTACCCCCATTTTTTGGGGGTAATGTTGCCACTTAGCGATGATTGGGTGGAAAATGTGAGTAATAGCTGGCCCGACTACTTGTTAGAAGATATACAGGCAAGAATTGATATTGTAGATGTAATATCGGATTATGTAGTTCTTACGAGAAAAGGCAAAAACTATCTTGGCTTGTGCCCTTTTCATAGCGAAAAAACGCCTAGTTTTACGGTGACGCCGGATAAACAAATGTTTTATTGTTTTGGCTGTCAGACCGGAGGCAATGCGTTTACCTTCCTACAGAAAAAAGAAAATATTAGTTTTGTCGAAGCGGTAAGGGTTTTAGCAACTAAAGCTGGGGTGCACCTGCCTGAAAAGGAATTGTCACCGGCAGAGAAGGCCTTGCATAAAGAAAGAGAGCTAGCGGAGCAAATTAATAAAGCTGCGCAAGAGTTCTTTCATTCAACTTTACTTACCAGCCCTAAGGCACAAGCAGCCAGGGATTATCTAAGCAACCGCGGTATTGCCCGCGATGCTATAGACGCTTTCCAGCTGGGTTTTGCCCTTGACGGGTGGTCTAATCTGGGCGATTTTCTGCTGGCTCGAGGTTATACTGTAGAACAACTGGACAAGGTCGGGCTTGTTACGCCGAAGGATAATGTTCAATGTTATGACAGATTTCGTAACAGAATTATCTTTCCGATTTTTAACGTGCACGGTCATGTAATTGGCTTTGGCGGCAGAGTTTTGGATGACTCTCTGCCCAAATATCTCAATTCTCCCGAAACAGCGTATTTTAGTAAAGGACATAACCTTTACGGCATCAATCACGCCCATAAGGCGATGCGTGACAAAGGCGAAGCCTTGGTGGTTGAAGGTTATATGGATGTTATTGCTTGCCATAGCAACGGTTTCCCAAATGCAGTGGCGTCATTAGGTACTGCGCTGACGCGGGAGCAGGGTAAGCTCATGATGCGTTATACCAGCAATGTATTGTTGGCATATGATGCCGATGCGGCCGGAATTAATGCAACTCACCGCGGCGCAGAGCTTTTACGCGACTTAGGGTGTAAAGTCAAAGTTCTTAGTGTGTCTGGCGGCAAAGATCCGGATGAATTTTTGCGCCACCACAAACCGGAGGATTTTGCGTCATTGGTGGAAAGCGCTCCCAGTTGGGTGCAATTTAAATTGGCCAGTTTAGTTAAGACTACACCATTAAGCGGCATCGATGCAAAGGTTAAAATTGTCAGTGAAATGGCTAATGATATTTTAAAAACAGAAAGTCTTGTGGAAAGAGAAGGATATATTCGTCTTATAGCGAATACTCTTGGAGTCACAGAACATGTTATATCTGCTGAAATTATGAGGATATCTGCAAAAAACCGAAAAAAGGGCTATTTTTCGGATAATTCTCACTCGGATAGCCATACTAACATGGAACATTATCAGACTGAATTTGCCAATATTGGAAAAGAAAACACACTGGACGTTTTGCGGGTTAAGCCGGGAAGTTCGGTTAACAAAATATATAGGGCAGAAAATTTGCTGCTGAGGCTGATGTTGCTTGATCCCAAAGTTATCGTTTTGGTCGCTGAGGAGCTACAATGGGAGTCTTTTACGGACACAATGCATGACCGGGTACTATGTTTAATCAAAGAGGCGTGGCAAAAAGGTAATTGGAACCCGCTCAACTGGGCAGCAGCTGTAAATGATGAAGCTTTAGGGAGTTACTTAGCCCAGATTAGCATGGAGGAAACAGGAATCGGTGATGTTTTAAAAGGAGCCGCGGACTGCATTCAAGTCATAAAAGGGCAGCAAATTAAAGAGAAAATTAAAAGTTTGCAGGAAGAGGCACGTGTACTGCAGAACAGTGGGGATATGGAAAAAGCATTGGAGATTTTACTTGAAATTAATCGACTGGTTAAACAACCAGCGTCTGGGAAAAATAGATCGATAAAACCCTCAGGGAAGGGGTGATAACCATGAAAGAACTTGAAATCAAAAGTGAAGTTGCAGAACTGATCCAGCGCGGCAAAAAACGGGGATTGTTGACATACCATGAAGTTATGGACGCGCTGCAAGGTGTGGAACTTACCCCGGATCAGATTGATGAGGTTTATGAGCACCTCGGTAGTATGGGGATTGATGTAGTGGCCGAGCATACAGGGATAGAAGAAATGCATAAACCGGCTGACGCTGAAGTCGACCCTGGTACCGAAGAGGAAATTGAAGTTGATTTATCAATCCCAGAGGGTATAGGTATCGATGACCCGGTTCGGATGTATTTAAAGGAAATCGGCAGGGTACCTTTGCTTAGCGCAGAAGAAGAAGTGGAACTGGCTAAGCGGATGGAAACCGGCGACGAACTGGCTAAACGTAGGTTGGCGGAGGCGAACTTGCGGTTGGTAGTGAGTATTGCCAAGCGGTATGTAGGTAGAGGGATGCTGTTTTTAGATTTAATCCAGGAAGGCAATTTGGGTCTGATTAAAGCAGTAGAAAAATTTGATTACCGCAAAGGGTATAAATTCAGCACTTACGCTACTTGGTGGATTCGCCAGGCAATCACTCGGGCAATAGCCGACCAAGCCCGAACAATTAGAATTCCTGTGCATATGGTTGAGACTATTAATAAATTAATTCGGGTATCCCGTCAATTGCTGCAGGAACTTGGCAGAGAACCAATCCCTGAAGAAATAGCCAAGGAAATGGACATTCCGGAAGAACGGGTCAGGGAAATTATGAAAATTGCCCAAGAGCCAGTCTCCTTGGAAACTCCAATTGGTGAAGAGGAAGACAGCCATTTAGGCGATTTTATTGAGGATGAAGATGCTCCGGCACCGGCTGAGGCTGCGTCGTTTATTTTGCTCAAGGAACAACTAGAAGAAGTTTTGGAGACTTTGACTCCACGTGAAGAGAAGGTGCTGCGTTTACGTTTTGGGCTGGATGACGGCCGCTCACGTACGCTAGAGGAAGTTGGGCAGGAATTCGGTGTTACCAGAGAACGTATTCGCCAAATTGAGGCCAAGGCGTTGCGTAAGCTACGCCACCCCAGTAGGAGCAAAAAACTAAAAGATTATCTTGATTAATAGATTAAAAATAAAATTAATAGGTTAACTTGATTCAAAAGTTTGGGGTCAGTTATGAAGAACTGACCCCAAATTTACCCTTTGCCGAAAATTGCTTACATAGCTAGTACCTCGGGTATTGCCTAAAGTAATTGCCAGGTGGCGGCCTTGACAATAGCTGGTATTATTTGAGATAATAAATGTTAACAGATAAATTTTTCTATTTGTTTCCGCTTGACCATCTGAGCATTTTGTTTTATAATCCTTTATGTAGTTGGCATTCCTCGATAGCTCAATGGTGGAGCAACCGGCTGTTAACCGGTAGGTTGTAGGTTCGAGTCCTACTCGGGGAGCCATTTTATTATGTTTAAAACGGGCCTATAGCTCAGTTGGTAGAGCACGCGGCTCATAACCGCTTGGTCCCAGGTTCGAGTCCTGGTGGGCCCACCAATTATGTGATGTTCGAGGTATAAGGTTCGAGGTTCGAGGTATAAGGTTCGAGGTTCGAGGTTTGAGGTTCGAAGTTTGAGGTTAGAGGTTCGAGGTTTGAGGTTTGAGGTTTGAGGTTCGAGGTTTGAGGTTCGAGGTTTGAGGTTCGAGGTTTGAGGTTCGAGGTTCGAATGGTAGAGTCCGTTTTGCGCTTGGTACGTTGAATCTATATTATTTGGGCGATTAGCTCAGATGGGAGAGCGCTTCCTTCACACGGAAGAGGTCGGCGGTTCGATCCCGTCATCGCCCACCAGTTTATAGTAAGGCCTGACGGCCTTTTAACATTTACAAAATTCCGTGTGTATAGTAACGTGTATAGTAACGGCAATTAGCGTTCCAGTGTTAGCACTTTTCCCTTTAGGGGAGGTGTTTTTTTCTTTTTAAGAGTTCATTCATTTTGTCGGCGGCTCCTGTCTTTAGCCTGGGCATCACATCATTGATTACGAATAAGCCTTTTGGAGGTGAGTAGGGTGTGGACACTTGAGCAGGAAAAGATACTACTAAACTTAGTTAGGCCTTTCTTTGGGCGTAGGAGGCCCAGAACGAAGGGTGTTAAAGAGTTTGTCCGTTTACTTACCGAAGGCACTCTTAGGAGTACAAAACCGGACTTAAGCGATGACCAATATGAAGAGATTATTGAAAACTT
>JAJXUE010000050.1 GCA_021783135.1 Bacillota bacterium
CGTGATTTGCGCCAAAATCCCCTGTTCAGTCACATCCCCATCATTATGTTGACGGCGAAAGGGGAAGAAATAGATAAGGTTTTAGGCCTAGAACTCGGTGCGGACGATTATATGACCAAACCTTTCAGTACCCGCGAATTGATAGCCAGGATCAAAGCCAGACTGCGGCGGCGTGTGGAAGAACCGGCCGGACAAAACCGCCTTAGCATCGGGGATTTGCTGATCGATACGGAGCGATTTCTTGTGTTGGTAAATGGGCAAAGTATGGATTTGACCCCAAAAGAAATGGAGCTTCTCAAGTTGTTGGCGGCCAATCAAGGGAAGGTATTCTCCCGTGATTACTTGATGGAGCGGATTTGGGGCTATGATTTTGCCGGGGACACGCGCACAGTAGATGTCCATGTCCGACACCTTAGACAAAAAATTGAGCAAGACCCTGCCAACCCGCAATTTATCGAAACGGTTAGGGGAGTAGGTTACCGCTTTAAACAAGAGAGGCTGCGGCGATGATCAAGCTTAAATGGAGAATAACGGGCAGCTACCTAGCCTTGACCTGCAGCGCATTATTGGTAACTTGGAGCGGGATAACGCTTGGCGGTAAGGTTCTAACGGGGCGCGGTGTGATGCTAAGTGTCAGTGCGGCCATAGTACTTACTTTCATTTTGGCCTATGCTTTGGCGCGGAGTTTTGCCGGACGTATCCATGACCTTGCGGAAGACACGAACTCCCTACTGGTGGGCTTGAGAGTGCGCACGAATGTAGTGGGAAAAGGCGACGAACTCAAGCTACTGGGTAATAATATCAACGCGGCAGCACGTCAATTTCAAGCTGCGCTTGAAGAAGTTTCGCAAGAAAAAAACAAAATGGCGGCTATTCTTTCCGGCATGCTAGAGGGTGTTATTGCTCTGGATCAAACCGGCAAGATAGTTTTACTCAATGATTCAGCCGCAAGTATGTTTGGCAAGCAACAGGGCGAATTAAATGGGAAATATTTTGTTAATATCTGTCCTGATGTAGAACTCGAGCAGCATATCCGCAACGTACTTAACCAGGGCATCCCGTCGCACCACGAGTTTGATTTTCAGGGCCGGATTCTGCGAGTGTTGATGAGTCCGGTCACTGCGGCTCAAACTGTGCAAGGCGCGGTTTTAGTGTTTCAGGATGTAACGGCGGTGCGGGGGTTAGAGCAGGTGCGGACGGAATTTGTTGCTAACGTCTCACATGAATTGCGCACCCCGTTAACCTCAATCAAAGGTTTTGCGGAAACGCTGTTGGATGGGGCGGACGCGAATCCGGAAGTCAGGCAGAGGTTTTTGCAAATCATTCATGCGGAGACAGCACGTTTGCAGCGCCTAATTGAAGATTTGCTAACCCTGTCGCATCTCGAGAGCAGACCGCGCAGTGCACTGACCGTAGCATCTGTTAGCGGGGCCTATCAACGCATTGCGGATGTTTTAACATCCTTGGCGAAGGCAAAAAACATTTCGTTGCACGTAGCACTGGATGCAAACTTGCCGTTTGTGGAAATTGGCGAAGAGTTGTTAAGTCAAATTTTCCTCAATTTGTTGGAGAACGGGATCAAGTACACACCCGCCGGAGGGAAGGTTTGGTTGGAAGTGAGTTGCGGTCAAGACCAAGTTGTTATTCAAGTAGGTGATACCGGTCCGGGCATTCCGGCCGATAGTTTGCCACGGATTTTTGAACGCTTTTACAGGGTCGATCGTGCCCGCTCCCGTGAAATGGGTGGCACCGGGTTAGGCCTTTCGATTGTCAAGCATATTGTAGAACGTGCAGACGGGCAACTAAGTGTGAGTTCGCAATTGGGTGAAGGTACCGTGTTTACGGTTAATTTACCGACGCTTGCCAGGCCGTCTGCACAAACTGATTAGGTGGATGATATGAATAATAGGCAGACCAGCATCAATAGGCAGGGATTCGCATATCGACTTAAGCGTACGCTGGGGAAACTGATAGTGGTCCTTGGCGTGGTAGTCCTTTTAACGATCGGGATAATCTGGGCCCAAAATTTAATTTTAGCCAGACAAGTGCAAACGGTTACTGCTCAGGCCGGATCGCTGCAGGTGCCCGTTCCTATCCAAGCATGGGCAGCTAATACTGAACAGGTGATCAGCGCACCGTTTGCGGGTTCCCTGACGGAGATTATCGGCCAAGGGCTGCGTGTAGCCAAGGAAGGGTCAATCGCCAAGCTCACTACCCCTGGCGGGGAGGGGCAGATAATTTTTGCACCTGTAGCGGGCGCAGTAAGCTATAATGTGGACGGCTTGGAGGGAATACTTACGCCACAGCACTTAGCTCAGTGGAGCTTGAGTAAATTTAATAACCTTACCGCTGCGCCCCCTCCCGGTAATAGCTTGCATAGTGGCGAGGCAGTGTGTAAAATTGTGGATAACCTGGAGCCAACTTCGCTGCTGTTTGACTTACCACAACCGGGGCGGACGCTTGCGGTCGGAGATAGAGTAGCGTTGCGACTTGATGATCAGGTTGTAAGGGGTCGGGTAAGCAAAATTGCGGCACAGGGACCACAAAATGGGGTAGTGGTAGTTCTCGACGATTTCCTGGAACCGTCCTTAGACGAGCGGCGGCTTGCTCTGAAGTTGTTGGAGAATAAGCCACCCCAAGGCGAGATTATCCCAGTGGTGGCGTTAAGCGGTACGCAGGGGAATCAAGGCGTGTTCGTACTTGCTGACGGGATAGTCACCTGGCAACCGGTGCAGGTACTGGCCAAGGTGGCGTCGAATGCTTGTGTTTCCGGCTTAAAGGCAGGGGCTGCGGTCATTACTACCCCGACTGCAGTGCATTCCGGCGAGATTGTCGCCAGTAACCCATAAATATTACCATCCCAACCGCAACAAAATATTTAATTCCATTTAGTTCATATTAAAGGCAGGATTTTCAAGGCTGATAGCGAACTACCTTGAATTAAGCTTGCTTTTGTCATCGGAGGTTTCTGTGTCAATAGCAAATAATATTGGTGATGTGCGTCAGAAAATATTTGCCGCCGCAGCGCGTTCCGGCCGGGATCCTCGCGCGGTCAAACTTCTGGCCGTGACGAAAACTGTGGCAATACCGGATATGAATCAAGCCTTAGCACTGCAAGTCAACGCGTTCGGGGAGAACAGGGTGCAGGAACTGCTGCAAAAATACCCGCAGTTTCCGCTGGATGTGGAGTGGCATTTAATTGGCCATTTGCAGACTAATAAAGTGCGGCAAATTATTGATAAGCTTACCTTGTTACATTCCCTCGATCGGCTCAACCTGGCGAAGGCTATATCGGATGCTGCTCAAGGCAGGATAGTGCCTGTATTGCTCCAGGTGAATGTAGCGAGGGAAACAACAAAATATGGTATGGCACCGGAGGAGGTAATGGACTTTCTGAGTGAAATTAGCTCTTACCAAGGTTTAGCCGTACAAGGTCTAATGACAATGGCACCATTTGTCGCGAATCCAGAGGAGGCGCGGCCTGTATTCAGAGGCTTAGCAGATTTGGCCCAAAAAGTACGCGCCAAGGAATTTCCCGGAGTTGTTATGCGCTGGTTGTCGATGGGCATGACCAATGATTTTGAGGTGGCAATCGAAGAAGGCGCCAATTTGGTACGCGTAGGTAGTGGCATTTTTGGTACACGTAATTAGTAAAATTATAAGGGGGCACAGCAAGTGGCAAAAAAATTTATGGACAAAGTAATGAGCATGATGGGCTTCGACGAAGACGAGCTGATGGAAGACGCAGTTGAGGAGCAGGAGATCGACAAGGAAATAGTCGATAAATCTGACGAGCGTGGACGCAAGGGCGCACAGGTAATCAGCATTCATAGTCAGAAGCAGATGAAAGTAGTTGTAATGGAGCCTAAGTCCTTTGACGAGTCACAAGGTATTGCTGACCAACTAAAAAACCGTCGCCCGGTTATAGTTAACTTAGAGAACGCTGAACGCAGCCTTGCCAAACGGATTGTTGACTTTGTGTGCGGAACGGCTTATGCCTTAAATGGTTCGATGCAAAAAGTAGGCAACGGCATATTTTTGTTTGTCCCTAGTAATGTCGACATTGCCGGTGAGACTAAAGAGGAGATTGGCGATAAAAGTTTTCTGTGGTCCGTAATGCAAAAGTAAGGGAAGTTGGGAATGAACATTTTAAGTATTGTGAGTACAGCCTTTGATATTTTGATTTACCTGATAGTAGCACGAGCTTTGCTATCGTTTATTCCCCATGACCCACACAAATCGGTTTTTCGCTTCGTCTATGAAATTACTGAGCCGTTGCTGCGGCCATTTCGCCGGTTCACGGTTGGTAGTGGCGTAGGTATCGACTTTTCACCTTTAATTGCGATATTTCTGCTCGAAATAGTCAGAAATATTGTGATTAGTCTGCTCGGAAGGTTTTTTTAGGGTGGAGTTGCAACGCGAACGCCAACGCCAACTGTCACATGTACAGGACTACGATGCCCGGCAGGTATTGGCTAAACTAATCGACAAAGCGGAGATAGTTTTGCGCCGCAAAGGCAGTGAAATAACGGATTTTCTTGACCCTTACCACTTAGATTTGGCTAAGGGTATTTTGCGTAGTATGGAGCTAGCCGTGCTTGAAGGTGGTGGCTATCCGAGAGCGGAACGCCGCAGACTTGTTTTGGCTAACTCGATTCAGCAAGTAACAGAAGCTGACTTAAATATTAGTGTGCTACATTTAAAGGGCGACGCTGATTGTACCGGTCTCAGCCATCGGGACTATCTCGGTTCGTTGTTAGGCCTCGGCCTGCGGCGGGAAAAGGTAGGCGATATTGTAGTTCAACCGGATCAAGCCTGGGTAATCTTAGACTCTAGCCTCAGTGGCTTTGTACGGCAAAATCTGCTGCGAGTGAGCCGGGTTCCCGTGCGGGTGGAGGAAGTTAGCAGTGACTTGGTCGAAACACCTGCGGCAAGCCAACGTGAGATTCGGACAACCGTTCCCTCCTTGCGTCTCGATGCAGTTGCAGGTGAAGGCTATGGCTTATCGCGCAGCAAAATGGCGGCAGAAATAGCCGGCGGGAAAGTTAAGGTGAACTGGCGTCCAGTGACTCAGAGCAGTTTCGCGCTTGGAGTGGGAGATGTTATTTCGTGCCGCGGTTTAGGCCGCGTAGTCTTGGCAGAGGTGCGTGGTTCAACCAAAAAAGGCAGGATTGCAATTTTGCTCCAACGCCTGAAGTAGTCATAGTACGGTTAGGTTGATTGGCGGCTTGGCAAAATGGTAAGACTATAAGGGCAAAGAGCTTAAAGTGGAAGAGCCTAAAGAGGAAGAGTTTATGGTTGACAGTTAGGCTTGAATTTGACTATACTTATGTGTAAATATAGTTTAAAGCGCGGATGGGGACATTAGGTGAAGGCGATTCCTTTAGCGACTGGGAAACGGTGCAAGCCCAGGGATAGCTTTGGCACGAAAATCACCCCGGAGTGAACCTGTGAACTAAACTGTAGCAGGTTACGGTCTCCCCACTGTTATCGGGGCCTGAGGGGCCGGTATGCCGGCAACAAGGGTGGCACCGCGAGAAAAACCTTCTCGTCCCTTTCGGGATGAGGAGGTTTAAATTTTTTCAGGAGGCAAACGATGGATTATAGTAAAACCTTAAACTTACCAGTAACAGACTTCCCCATGCGGGGCAATTTGCCACAGCGCGAGCCGGAGATTTTGGCAGAATGGGACCAAATGGGCCTCTACGACAAAGTACAAGAGTCCACGCAAGGCAGACCTAAGTATATTCTGCATGATGGCCCGCCATACGCCAATGGGGATATTCACCTCGGCCATACACTGAATAAAGTACTGAAGGATATTGTCGTTAAATTTAAATCCATGGACGGGTTTGATGCTCCGTATGTGCCAGGTTGGGATACGCACGGCTTGCCGATTGAACAGCAGGTTATTAAAAAACTAGGAATTAACCGCCACGCTGTTAGCGCAGTAGAGTTTAGACAAAAGTGCGAAGAATATGCCCTCAAGTATGTGGCGATTCAGCGCGAACAATTCAAACGCCTCGGTGTGCGGGGGGATTGGGAGCATCCTTATGTAACGCTCGATCCTAACTATGAAGCAGCTCAAATTGGCGTCTTCGGAACTATGGCCCAAAAGGGTTACATCTACAAAGGACTTAAGCCTGTGTATTGGTGTGCTTCATGCGAGACCGCTTTGGCTGAAGCTGAAATTGAGTATGCCGACAAACGCTCGTCGTCAATTTATGTTAAATTTCCGGTGATTGATGCGAAAGGGCTGTTTCCGGCTGCGGATACTTATGTCGTAATTTGGACAACTACCCCGTGGACGATTCCCGCTAATCTGGCTATATCTGTACACCCTGACTTCGACTATGTGCTGGCGGAGTTAAATGGCGAAAAACTGGTTGTAGCTAAGGAGCTGCTGCCTAAACTGACGGAGGTCATGGGTGGTGTGTCCGCCAAGATTTTGGCTGATTTTACAGGCAAAGACATGGAGCGTATGGTATGCCGCCATCCCTTGTTTGCCCGGGATTCGCTGGTAATCTTAGGCGAACACGTTACGCTTGACGCCGGGACGGGGTGTGTACATACAGCTCCCGGACACGGTGTGGATGACTTTTTAGTTGGCAAAGTGTATGGACTTGAGGTACTATGCCCGGTCGATAATCAAGGTAGATTTACGGAACAAGCCGGACAGTTTGCCGGATTACACGTGAATGACGGTAACAAGGCCGTGATTCAAGCCTTGGAGGAAGCGGGCGCCTTGCTCAAGGCGGAATCAATCGAACATTCGTATCCGCATTGTTGGCGTTGCAATAATCCGATTTTGTTTCGCGCGACAGAACAGTGGTTTGCGTCCGTCGACGGGTTTCGTAAACAGGCGCTGGAGGAAATCGACAAGGTACAGTGGATTCCCCATTGGGGCCGCGATCGCATTTATAACATGATTGCCGACAGGGGAGATTGGTGTATTTCTCGCCAACGCACCTGGGGTGTACCAATTCCTATCTTCTACTGTGCAGACTGTGGTAAAGAACTGATTAATGACCGCACCATTGCGCACTTGCAACATATTTTCCGCACCCAAGGCTCTAACGCTTGGTTTGCCTTGAGCGAAGCGGAACTGCTGCCGCTCGGCACGACTTGCGCTTGCGGGCATACCACCTTCCGCAAGGAGACAGACATTATGGATGTGTGGTTTGATTCCGGCACCAGCCATGTCGGGGTATTGCAGCAGCGGGAACAACTGGCTTGGCCGGCGGATTTGTATCTTGAAGGCTCTGATCAGCACCGCGGTTGGTTTAATTCTTCCTTGGCAACTTCAGTTGCCGCATTTGGCCATGCTCCGTATAAGGCAGTTTTAACGCATGGTTTCTTGGTGGATGAACAAGGACGGAAGATGTCTAAATCCTTAGGTAATGGTGTTGATCCTTTGGCCGTTATCAAAAGCATGGGTGCTGATATTTTACGACTTTGGGTGTCTTCAACTGATTACAAATCAGATGTAGCAGCCTCCGCTAACATTCTAAAACAAGTTGCAGAAGCTTACCGTAAAATTCGCAATACCATGCGTTATATGTTGGGTAACACTTATGACTTTAATCCTGACACGGATGCTGTGACCTATACTGAACTTGAAGATATAGACAAATGGGCCCTCCTCAAGCTGCACACCTTGACCCAAAGGGTTTTAGAAGCATATCGCAGCTTTGAGTTTCACACTGTATTTCACGCCGTGCACAACTTCTGCGGGGTTGAGATGAGCGCCTTTTATCTGGATATCATCAAAGACCGTTTGTATACTGAAGCACCTAATTCTGCGCAGCGGCGTTCCGCGCAAACTGCAATGTATGAAATTACAGCCTATTTGGTGCGTATCCTGACGCCGATCTTAAGCTTTACGATGGAAGAAGTATGGAAATATATGCCGCATTTCCCGGGTGAACCGGTTAGTGTGCAATTAACTACTTTGCCACAAGTTGAGCAGGGATATATTGATTCCGAACTCGAACGTAAGTGGGATGCTATTTTACAACTGCGCAGCGATGTATCTAAAGTGCTGGAAACGGCGCGGCAACAAAAAGTAATCGGGCACTCCTTAAATGCCAAAGTCGAGATTTTCCCGACTCAGGCACAATATGCATTTTTGGCAGCCCTCAAGGCAGATTTAGCTACTGTGTTTATCGTTTCGCAGGTTGAATTGCACAATCCGGAGGAGCTGGCGCCGACTCAGGCCAGCGAGGGAGAGCAAAACCCAGGCATGAAACTGGTTGTGACCCAAGCCTCGGGTGAGAAGTGCGAACGTTGTTGGATGTACTCCGAGGAAATCGGACAAAACACGCAACATGCAACACTTTGTCCCCGATGTGCTCAAGTAGTAACAGTTCTGGCCTAGTATTTGCAGGCTTGTTTAAATTTGACATTTGTACGTGCCGCGCTTATAATGGTTGCAGTAGCAACTATTATAAGCGCGGCATATGTATTTAGGCCTTGGGCATAAACTGTACAGGGCCGATGTAAGTTATGCTGCTTAGCATCATGTATTTTTGTAGTGCGAACTTAGTACGAACTATGGGAATCGGGGACTTTTACGGAGGAAACACATGAGTGTACTTAATGTAGGTCTGGATGTAGGGTCTACTACAGTTAAAATTGTTGTCTTAGACGGTGGCACGATTATATTTAAAAAATACTTAAGGCATTTTTCCAATATCAAGTATACCGTTGTGGCGTTATTGGAAGAGGCCAAAGCGGTCTTGCAGAGAAATTTACTTACAGTCATGATTACCGGCTCAGGCGGAATGGATATTTCCAAGAATTTAGATGTGACTTTTATACAGGAAGTTATAGCCTGTACGTGCGCTGTGCGAAATATTATTCCGTGCACTGATGCAGCCATCGAGCTCGGTGGCGAAGATGCGAAAATAACCTACTTCGGCGATTCGGTAGAGCAGAGAATGAATGGCACCTGTGCCGGCGGGACTGGTGCATTTATCGACCAAATGGCGGCTCTGCTACAAACCGATACAGCCGGATTAAATGAACTGGCGAAAAAGCATACCAATATTTATCCTATCGCCTCAAGGTGCGGAGTTTTTGCCAAGACCGATGTACAACCGTTGTTAAACGAAGGGGCCGCGAAGGAAGATATTGCTGCTTCAGTTTTGCAGGCTGTCGTCAATCAAACTATCAGCGGTCTGGCTCAGGGCCGACCTATCAGCGGACATGTGGCTTTTCTGGGTGGGCCGTTGCATTTTATGTCGGAACTGCGACAACGTTTTATTGTCACGCTAAAGTTGGACGAGCAACACGTAATTTGGCCGGATGACTCGCAATATTTCGTGGCGTTGGGCGCTGCTCTTTCTTCGCAGACGGAAACGCCAATTACTTTTGAATGTCTCCATGAGCGGGCCCCGGCGATTTACACACTTAATAATCAGGAAATTGAGCCAATTGAGCCGCTATTTGCCAGCGAGGCAGATTATGCAGCCTTCAAATTGCGCCACGCCGAGCATAAGGTTAAACAGGTGGATTTGGCAAACTATGCCGGGAAGGCCTTCCTTGGCATCGATGCTGGCTCTACGACGACCAAAATTGCCCTGATTGATGAGGCGGGCGGCTTGTTATTCTCGCATTACGGCAGTAATATGGGTAGTCCCTTAGATTCTACTGTTGCGGCGCTGCAAACTTTATACGGTAAACTAAATGGCAACACCACGATCGTCCATGCCGCAGTGACGGGATATGGTGAGCATCTCATTAAAGCGGCCCTAAAGGTTGATATCGGCGAAATTGAAACTGTCGCCCATTATAAAGCAGCGGACTTTTTTCTGCCCGGGGTGGACTTCGTCTTGGATATTGGCGGGCAGGATATGAAAAGTCTCGTGATCAAAGATGGCGTAATCGATTCTATCATGTTAAATGAAGCCTGTTCTTCGGGTTGCGGCTCTTTCATTGAGACCTTTGCTAATTCACTTAATATGGAAGTGCAAGAATTTGCCCGGATCGGCCTGGAAGCCCAAAATCCGGTTGATTTAGGGACCCGGTGTACTGTGTTTATGAATTCCAAGGTTAAACAGGTGCAAAAAGAGGGTGCGGAGGTCAGCGACATCGCAGCCGGAATCTCCATTTCTGTAATTAAAAATGCGCTCTTTAAAGTTATCCGCCTGAGAAGTGCTGACGGCTTGGGGCAGAAAATTGTGGTGCAGGGCGGAACTTTTTATAATGATGCAGTGCTGCGTGCGCTCGAAAAAATCGCGGGTAAAGATGTTGTTAGACCGGATATAGCCGGTATTATGGGTGCTTTTGGCGCTGCTTTGCTAGCGCGGGAGCGCTACGCGCCGAACCAACATACAACTTTGCTCCAGTCCAAAGAATTGGCCGAATTTTCGGTAGCGACCAAATTGCAACGGTGTGGCCTGTGCGGGAATAATTGTCTGGTGACTGTGTGTAATTTTCCTGACGGCAGCAGCTTCTTCTCTGGCAACCGATGTGAACGAGGGACAGGTGCGGATAAGGTAGAAAGCGATGTACCTAATCTTTATGACTACAAATATAAACGCTTATTCAGTTATAAACCGCTGCGAGAGGAAGAAGCGAAAAGAGGAACTATTGGGCTGCCGCGGGTTTTGAATATGTATGAAGATTATCCTTTTTGGTTTACCTTTTTTACCGAACTTGGTTATCGGGTGGTGTTGTCCGCTCGCTCGTCCAAGCGCATTTATGAACTGGGGATGGAGACAATCCCATCTGAATCGGCATGTTATCCAGCTAAATTGGTGCACGGGCATGTCACCGACCTAGTACAAAGAGGGGTAAAGAAAATTTTCTACCCTTGTATACCTTATAATCTCCAAGAAGATACGGAAGCTGTTAACAATTACAATTGTCCCATTGTTACATCTTATCCGGAAACTATCCGCGCTAATATGGACGTACTCCAAGCGAATAACACAGTCTTTTATTATCCCTTCCTTCCGCTCGACATGCCGAAGCGCATGTTGAAACGCCTAGCAGCGGAATTGGCGCCGGAAAAACTACCGCGGCAGCAAATTGTCAAAGCGTTGCGGCAGGCTTATGTGGAGTTAGAAAATTATAAACAGGACGTTAGGCGCAAGGGCGAGGAAACGCTGGCCTTCCTTAAACAAACGGGCCGTAAAGGTATAGTGTTAGCCGGAAGACCCTACCACGTTGATCCGGAAATCAACCACGGTATTCCGGAAATGATCCAGTCCTATGGGTTTGCTGTATTGTCGGAGGATGCCATCTCACACCTGGCCAAAGTGGAGCGACCGCTGCGCGTCGTGGACCAGTGGGTCTATCACTCCAGATTGTACGCGGCTGCAACTTATGTTGCACGTGAGAAGGATCTTGAAATTATTCAGCTTAATTCCTTCGGATGTGGTTTGGATGCCGTTACCAGCGACCAGGCCAAGGAAATTTTAGACCGCTACGGTAAAATATACTCCGTGCTCAAAATTGATGAAATCAGCAACTTGGGAGCGGCTAGAATCCGAGTTCGTTCTGTCATTGCGGCCATAAGTGAGCGAGATAAGCGTAATTTCATACCGCAAAAGCTCTATGACAACACTGCCAGAGTGTTGTTCACGGCTGAAATGAAGCAAACCCACACGATCCTATCCCCGCAAATGTCCCCAATTCATTTTCAGTTTTTGAAAACGGCATTGGGTAACGACGGCTACAATTTGGAGATTTTACCGTCAGTCGATAAGTCGGCTATTGATGAAGGCCTGCGCTATGTACATAACGATGCCTGTTATCCGGCTATTATTGTCGTCGGCCAAATCATGCAGGCACTGCGCTCCGGCAAGTATGATTTGAACAACACTTCAGTCATTATGTCCCAGACGGGTGGGGGGTGCCGCGCTTCTA
>JAJXUE010000051.1 GCA_021783135.1 Bacillota bacterium
TGTTTTACCGACCAGTCAAAAACTTCACTCATACTAATTCCTCCTAATCAGCCTGCTGGAGGCGAATTCCCTTTAGCACATTTTTGAAGATTAAAACGGTAGTGAGCGAACCTACGCCGCCGGGAACCGGAGTAATGGCGCCGGCAACTTCCTTTGCGGCGGCAAAATCAACATCACCGCAAATCCCGCCTTCGATCTCATTAATGCCCGCGTCAATGACAACCGCACCTGGTTTAACCATATCACCTGTTACCATTTTGGCCTTACCTACCGCCGCAATCAAGATGTCCGCCTGACGGGTAAAATAGCCCAAATCCGGCGTGCGGGAATGGCACACGGTTACCGTCGCATTATGCTTGAGAATCAGGAACACCAAGGGCTTTCCAACAGTCTCCCCCCGACCCACAATTACCGCATGTTTGCCGGCGATCTCAATCCCGGAACGCAACATGATTTCGATACAACTTTGCGGTGTAGCAGGGAATAAACCATCTTCCCCACTGAGAATATACCCTCGGTTGATAGGGTGAACGCCGTCGACGTCTTTTTTAGGATGAACGGCAGACATAACTTTCTCCTTGCCAATGTGCTTCGGCAACGGGAGTTCAATCATAATACCGTGGACGGAGGTGTCGTGGTTGAGTTTTTCAATTAAAGCAATAACCTCTTGCTCTTTGGTACTAGCCGGGAGGGTAAATAATTCAAACTCAATTCCGACTTTGTTACTCGCACTTTGTTTACTCTTGGCATATACCACCGATGCCGGGTCGTCCCCAACCAAAATAACAGCTAACTTTGGGATAATGCCTTGTTCCCGCAGTTCCGCTACTTCCGCACTGACTTCCTCGCGGATTTTCGCTGCCACTGCTTTACCGTCAATTAAATTAGCCAACTTAGCTTTCTCCTCCTTAAGTCGTTTATTTAACCCTTGATTTTGTATTTTATTTTGTTTTAAGATAGGCGTCGATAGACTTAGCCGCTGTTTTCCCGGCACCCATGGCCAGGATAACGGTAGCCGCACCAGTTACAATGTCACCACCGGCAAACACACCCGGCTTAGAAGTTGTCATGCTGTCGTCTGCTACGATATTGCCCTTGCGATTCAGTTCCAGTCCTGGGGTTGACTTGGTGACCAAAGGGTTAGGTCCTTGACCAATGGCAACAACCACAGTGTCCACATCGAGGATAAATTCAGACCCGGGAATTGCGACCGGACTGCGACGACCGGATGCATCAGGTTCGCCTAATTCATAGCGCAGACACTTCATGCCTTTAACGACACCATTTTCATCACCGATAATTTCAATTGGATTGGTCAAAAGCTGGAATTTGACGCCTTCTTCTTCCGCATGCTCCAATTCTTCGTGACGAGCCGGCATTTCTTCGCGTGAACGGCGATAGACGATGATGGATTCTTCCGCACCTAAGCGCAATGCGGTACGCGAAGCGTCCATGGCCACGTTGCCTGCTCCTAGCACGGCAACCCGTTTGCCGATTCGAATCGGAGTCACGTGATCCGGAAATTGATACGCCTTCATCAGATTGCTGCGAGTCAGAAACTCATTAGCGGAGTATACACCAAGCAAGTTCTCACCCGGAATATTCATAAAGTAAGGCAATCCGGCTCCTGTACCAATAAAAGCTGCATCGTAGCCGTCTTGCTCCATTAGCTCGTCCACTGAAGTAGCTTTACCTACCACCATGTTCGTCTTAACTTCGACCCCTAAGCGTTTCAGATTATCGATTTCCGTTTGCACTACTCCCTTAGGCAAGCGGAATTCAGGAATACCATACATCAAAACCCCGCCGGCAACGTGCAGCGCTTCAAAAATGGTTACGGCATGACCGAGCTTAGCCAGGTCAGCTGCACAGGTTAGGCCGGCCGGGCCGCCGCCAATAATGGCCACCTTCTTACCGGTCGCAGGGGCCTTTTCTTGTTCACAGCAGCCATGGGCGATTTCATAGTCTGACGCAAATCTCTCCAGGCGGCCAATTGCCACCGGGTCACTCTTTATGCCCAAAATGCACTTGCTCTCACACTGACTTTCTTGCGGGCATACCCTACCACAAACTGCCGGTAGGTTATTTTTCTCCTTTAGTTTACGTGCCGCACCCATATAGTCTTTTTCAGAAATTAATTTAATGAAATCGGGAATTAACACTTCGACCGGACAACCCTGGCGACACAGCGGTTTTTTACACTGCAGACAACGCGAAGCTTCAAGCAACGCCTGTTCCTCAGAATATCCGGTAGCTACCTCCGTAAAATTAGTTGCCCTGGACTTGGGGTCCTGACACGGCATTGCCTGACGCGAAACTTTATTTAATGACATCCACAGCCACCTCCACAATTGTCTCTGGCACTAGCCCGCTTTTCTTCATCCTTAAAATAGGTTAAACGACGCATGGCTAGGTCAAAATCAACCAAGTGTCCGTCAAATTCCGGCCCATCAACACAGGCAAACTTGGTTTCGCCGCCAACGCTCACCCTACAGGCGCCGCACATTCCGGTTCCGTCTACCATGATGGGGTTGAGACTCACCACGGTCTTAATGCCTAAAGGCCGCGTGAATTCTACAACAGCCTTCATCATAATCATTGGACCAATAGCCCAGATATGATCTATCTTACCATCGTACTGCTTAATTATGCCGTCTAAAGCATCGGTTACAAAACCCTTAACACCCACAGAGCCGTCATTAGTGGCAATTACCACTTGATCACAAACTTCAGCCATTTCTTCGTCTAAAATCAACAAGTCTTTGCAACGTGACCCAATAATCGTAATCACTTCATTACCGGCTTGTTGTAAAGCGCGGGCAATAGGGTATATAGGCGCAGCACCCACGCCCCCTGCTACACACACTACACGTCCATATTTTTCGATATCCGTGGCTAAGCCAAGCGGTCCGACAAAGTCTAAGAAGGCATCTCCTTCACCCAAAGTATTAATCATCTTGGAGGAATATCCCAC
Organism: Bacillota bacterium; assembly: GCA_021783135.1. Classification (GTDB taxonomy): domain Bacteria; phylum Bacillota; class Desulfitobacteriia; order Desulfitobacteriales; family JAJXUE01; genus JAJXUE01. The sequence continues at coordinate 2,975 of JAJXUE010000051.1, forward strand.
ATCCTGAATCACGATAGTAATAGTCCCTGTTTCTCTGTTGAAGTCAGCTATGGTCAAAGGGATTCGCTCACCTTTGTCATCGCTGCGGACAATAACGAACTGTCCCGGTTGAGCCTTCGCCGCTACTTCCGGGGCCTGAACTTCGAGCAGTACAATACCGCTTGTCAGGTCTCTGCGTTTAACGATTGGGTACATTACTGATAGCTCCCCTCCAAATTTTATATCTCGCTCATGAACACAAACACTTCTTCTTATTCGTTGTGAGAATTTTATTTCCTGCAATTTATTTACTTTCTCCAGCTTGATTGTGAAAATTTAGAATCTTTAAACATTCGGCCAAAATTTATAGTTGCTCAAGGCGTTAGCCGCGATTACAGCTACACCCACGGCGTTGTCAGAACTATATTTTGGTTCGGCAAAATATGTTTTAACATGGTCACGTGCAAGCTGGACCTGTACTTCATGCCTGATATATTGATTGGCGGCAACCCCGCCTACCAGTAAAATGTTTTTACAACCGTGTTCCGCGACCCCGTGTCGAATGAGTTTAAGCAGGGTTTTACAAATACACGTCTCTACGGCTCTCGCTACGTCTGCCGCGGGAACCCCTTGCTCAATTAACCTTTGGGCTTGGGCCTCAGGCCCTGAGAAACTTATCGCATAGCCACGCGCAGCTGATGGTATTAAGCCTTTACCGGCCTGCCCCTCACGCGCCAGCACCTCTAGCTTGGGCCCGGCTGGAAAGCCAAGCCCAAGTTTGACACCTACCCGATCGACAAACTGGCCCGCATGCAAATCAGTACTTCCGCCCAATAATTGAGTCGTAAATAGCGGTTCTCCCGTGGCAGGACTTTTCCGTTGAACTTTTAATAATTCGGAAGTTCCGCCCGAAAGATGAATCGCTAAAAACTCCGTTGGCGCCGGACCTCCCGCCGACCATATTCCTGCAGCCAGATGACCCTCCTGGTGCGAGGTAGGTACAAAAGGCACCCCTAATATTTGGCTAATGCTTAAGCCCTGACCTGAGGATACTGTAAACACAGGCATATACGAACCGGTTACTGCTCTAGGAGAGGTACTGGCTGCGACACCGACAACAGTTCTAAAATCGATATTTGCGGCAGCTTTAGCAATTAGCTGCGGGAAATTTTGCACGTGCTGAAAGAGGGCTGCAGACTGCTGCAACCCCCTTTCGCCCTGTGCTACCTGGAGTGGTTCTCTGAAATCAAGCAACAGACGGCCCGTCGCGTCGACAGCTGCAAGCGAGGTAGTATAGCAACTGGTATCGAGGCCTAAATATACTTGATTCATTTTTGTTCACCCGTTGGTTCATCCGCCGCAACCAGGTCAGTCGGCGTAAATTTAGCCTCCTTTTGCTTGCCTGCCTGTGCTTGCAGGGCTCCAAGAATTCCATTGACGAATTTGCCTGCTTCATTTCCGCTAAAAGCCTTGGCTAGCTCCACCGCTTCATTGATCGTAACACTGCCGGGAATTTCCGGACAATAAAATAGTTCGAAGACAGCTAAGCGCAAGATGTTGCGATCCACGTTGGCCATGCGGTCAAGATGCCATTCCTTAGCTGCAGTTTGGATGGCAGCGTCGATTTCATTTAACCGTGCCAAAGTTCCCATTACCAGATATTCGGCAAATTCCCGACTTGGTTCCGGAACGGCAAATTCCGCAAAAGTATAGTCTAAAACTGGCTTAGGGTCATCTTTGGTTATATTGACCTGAAACAACACCTGGAGCGCCGTTTCCCGGGCAGTTCTTCTACTCACAGTAACATCCCCCTGATTGCATGCTTAGCATTAGCTTTCCATTCTGACGCTTTAATAAACCTGTTATGTCGACAAAGCGCTCAAAGCAAAAACCTTCCCCAGATAAACTGCGAAAGGTCACCTACGTTCCCCAAAAAAAGTTTTCAGCACCTCGCTAAAATCACGATGCTCGTCACGCCGCTTACCCAAGTATAAGCCAATCAGCGCACACAATACAATTACCAGCGTCCGCCAAAAACCTAACACAACTATAACAAAACCAATGCCAAACCCCAGCAGCACCCCTAAAACTTTGCCGGGATGCTCGTCTAGTAACTGCAACAGGATTTGGGTAAAGCGTTCCGTAAACAGCCGCCAAATTTCCCTCATCGCTGGCGCATGGCGCTGGTTTCAATACTTTGCACCATCACTTTCACCTCGGTCACCTTTAGTCCGGTGTACGTCTCCACGTCTGACTTTACCCTACCTTGCAGTTTCTCAACTACAGCCGGTATTACTACTTCTGGCTGCATTACCGTTTTGATAACAATATTCATCCCCTCAGGCAGGGGCACGACGCGAGGATGGAGTTCTCGCACGCCCTCGACTGTTAAGGCGGCGCGACTGACAATTTGCTCAATCGCCTGGCTGGAAATCCGCAGCTGCCCTAACGCTGTAGAACTGGCGACAGCTGCTTCATCTTTTCTTCCTACCCGCACCAAGGAAAAGGCAAGTATAGCCAAAATTAAACTTACTAAGGCGGCTATCACCGCATAGACTAAGTTTTGACTAATTAACTGCACTAAATCTTGCACCGGGCCAACCCAGCCGGCCACTATCAGTAAAATAAATGCGGCAATGCCGAGAAATATTACTCCTAACAAAATGGCGCCGAAGTTACCGATACGCAATGTGCTGTCTCCTTTCACTGCGATGCACCCTCAATCCACCTTAGCCCTCTGCATACCAGAGGGCTAAGGTGTGGTCTATTTCAATCTGATTTCTTCCTCTTTTGACTCTTGAACCTGGCGAAACACAACACCCTGAATATGCACGTTAGCTTCCACTACATTTAAACCGGTCATCGTTTCAATCGCCTGTTTGACATTTTCTTGCACTGTGTAAGCAACGTCAGGAATCTTAACACCATAATTGACAATTATGTATAAATCTACAGCCGTTTCCTTTTCGCCTACTTCGACCTTGACTCCTTTGGAGAGATTTTTGCGGCCGAGCATTTCAGCAATACCGCCGGCTAAACCGCCGCTCATCCCGGCTACACCTTCCACCTCTGTCGCCGCAAGTCCGGCAATGACGGCTACTACTTCGTCGGCGATGCGGACGCTGCCGATTTCACTGGCACTCAGGTTAGATTTCTTTTCCATACTTTCACCTCCGGTGGAATTATGTCAGGAAAGTTATTCCCGTACTCAGTATATTATACCAGAATCGTACTTTTATGCCAATAAAGCATGGCAAAGGGGCTGAAGCACTACGCGCAACGTAATACTCAGCCCCTATCTCAACAAATACTATGCTTGTGACTTAGCTAAAGCCTGAGCCAAGTCAGCGATGATGTCCTCAATACTTTCCACCCCAATGGAGAGTCTGACCAAATCCTCGGTAACGCCTGAGCTCTCTTGCTGTTCCGGGCCAAGTTGAGAATGCGTGGTACTGGCGGGATGAATTACCAAGGACTTGGCATCACCCACGTTCGCAACCAGGGACAATAACTCTAAGCTGTCAATAAACTTTTTACCTGCAGCCTTACCGCCTTGAATGCCGAAGGTGAAAATTGCGCCGCACCCTTTGGCGAGATATTTTTGCGCTTTGGCATAATCAGGACTTGTTTCTAAGCCTGGATGGTTGACCCAAGCAACAGCTGCATGTTCCTTGAGGTAGCGAGCTACGGCCAAGGCGTTCGAGGAGTGGCGCTCCATTCTAAGATGCAGAGTCTCGAGGCCTTGCAGCAGCAAGAAGGCATTAAACGGACTGATGCAGGCGCCAAGATCACGCAGGAGTTGCACTCTAAGCTTAGCGATAAAAGCTACCGGGCCTAAAGCTTCGGCGTACTTAATGCCATGATAGCTGGGGTCAGGTTCGGTGAAACCGGGAAATTTGCCGTTAGCCCAGTTAAACTTGCCGGAATCAACCACGATACCACCCATCGATGTACCATGCCCGCCGATAAATTTGGTCGCGGAGTGCACTACAATATCCGCACCATGCTCAATCGGACGGCACAGGTAGGGACTGGGAAAGGTGTTATCGATAATCAACGGCACGCCTGCAGCGTGGGCAATTTCGGCTACAGCAGCAATATCCAGTACATCAATACGCGGATTACCGATAGTTTCCGCATAAATTGCTTTGGTTTTAGGGGTAATGGCTTGCCGGAAGTTTTCCGGATTGGTGGGATCGACAAACTTGGTCTGAATCCCTAACTTCGGCAAGGTCACGGCAAACATATTATAGGTACCGCCATATAAGAAACTGGAGGATACGATTTCATCCCCGACGCCGGCAATATTTAAGATTGCATAGCTGATGGCGGCATGGCCGGAAGCCAAGGCCAAAGCCCCAACGCCACCTTCCAACAGCGCCACGCGTTTCTCCAGCACATCCTGAGTGGGATTCATAATCCTGGTGTAAATGTTACCTTGCTCTTCCAAGGCAAACAAAGCTGCGGCGTGGTCGGTATCCCGGAAGGAATACGCTGTGGTCTGATAAATCGGCACTGCACGGGAGCCAGTTGTGGGGTCAGGTTCTTGTCCACCATGTACTGCTAAGGTTTCGGGGCGATAATTTTCTGTCATAATTAAATCCTCCTTGTCTAATTGCGCCTCTGGCGTCTAAAGTACTAGTTGATCCAGATTTTCCCTAATTCCTTTAGGTCAGCTCTACATAAAAGACCTCTTCGCGATAGAAGAGGTCTGCATGACGTCACTGCAAATCCCCTCCTCATCTCTCAGAACAAACTGTCCTGCAGGAATTGGCACCACTGCACAAGATTATGCCGGTTGCCGGGTTTCATCGGGCCTGTCCCTCCACCACTCTGGATAAGAAGTAAGAACTTTATTCTTTTTTTCTTATTATATAACATGCCAAGTAATTGTCAACATCTTTTTATTTAAAACCTATGTGTTTACTTGGATTTACTCACAGATAATCCGGCGTTGAATAAAATTAGTATAAACTTCGCCCCGCAAAAAGAAGGCATTATTTAGGACTTTAAGGTGAAATGGGATGGTAGTATAAATCCCTTCAATCTGAAACTCCTGCAATGCACGCTTCATACGATTAATAGCCTCTTCTCTGGTCCTGCCCCAGACGATGAGCTTGCCGACCATCGAATCATAATACGGTGGAATAACATACCCCGCATAAGCGGCACTATCAATCCTCACTCCCAACCCGCCTGGCGGAAGGTACTTGGTAATCGTACCGGGGGAAGGCATAAAGTTCTTGTCCGGATTTTCGGCATTAATGCGGCATTCGATAGCCCAGCCGTTAATCTTAATGTCTGCCTGAGTGTAACCGAGTTCTTCCCCGGCCGCCAGACGGATTTGTTCTTTAATTAAGTCGATACCTGTAATCAATTCGGTTACCGGATGCTCAACCTGAATGCGAGTGTTCATCTCAATGAAATAAAACTTATGCTGCCGGTCTAAGAGAAATTCAATTGTTCCGGCACTGGTGTAATTAGCCGCTTTAGCGGCCTTGATCGCCTCTTGGCCCATTATCTGGCGCAACTCTTCGCTAATTGCTGTGGAAGGAGCTTCTTCGATCAATTTCTGATTGCGGCGTTGTAAAGAGCAATCTCTTTCCCCCAAGTATACAATGTTGCCATAATTATCAGCTAAAATCTGAAATTCAATATGTCTGGGCTCATCTACATACTTTTCCAGATAAATTTCCGGATTGCCAAAAGCAGCATCAGCTTCGGCCATAGCTGTTTGCATCGCTTGCAGCAAATCATTGCGACTCTGAGCAATTCGCAAGCCTTTACCGCCCCCTCCGGCCGAGGCTTTAATCATCACCGGGTAACCAATGGACTCAGCCACTTTAATCGCTTCATCCTGGTTGGAGACAACCCCTTCCGAACCCGGGACTACCGGAACACCGACACCAATCATAGTTTTACGTGCAGTTGCCTTGTCACCCATTAACTCAATGGCGCGAGCACTGGGGCCAATAAACTTGATGTTGCATGTCTCACATATTTCCGCAAAATAGGCGTTTTCAGCTAAAAAACCATAGCCCGGGTGAATGGCATCGACCCCTAATACTTCGGCGGCGCTGATGATATTTGGTATGTTAAGATAGCTTTTTGCCGAGGGGGCCGGCCCGATGCAAAAGGCTTCGTCCGCTTCCCGTACGTGCAAAGAGTTGCGATCTGCTTCCGAATAAACTGCAACGGTTTTAATGCCCATTTCTTGACAGGCCCGTATAATGCGCAGCGCAATTTCGCCACGATTAGCCACAAGAATCTTCTTGAACATAAGCTCTCCCCTTCTACTGTTTTTCAATCAGGAAAAGAGGTTGGCCATATTCAACAGGCTGACCGTTTTCCACCAGAATGTCGACAATCTTGCCGGAAACCTCAGCTTCAATTTCATTCATCAACTTCATGGCTTCGATGATACAAACAACCTGTCCGGCGCTGACAATATCGCCCTTAGAAACAAAAGGGGCTGCATCAGGCGAAGCGGAGCTATAAAAACTGCCGACCATCGGTGCCGTAACGGGAGTTAAGTTGGAGTTATCCGGTACAGACGGAGCTGGCACGGATTTGACCGCTAGCGGTGCTGGGGCAACTTCAGCAACGGGCGAAGCAACCGGTAAAGCGACCGCTGCCGCAGCAGCAACGCCGCCCTTTTTAATGCTTATCTTTACCCCTTCACTTTCCAGGTTTAATTCACTGATTTCGGTTTCATCCAGCATTTTAATAAGTTCTTTAATTTCTTGCAAATTCATATTGACAGAATCCTCCTTAGAATTGGCGGGAACCGGTACCGCGACCAAATTAGACGTCGGGTTGGCCCTGCTCTCAAAAAACTTACGGGCCACTTGAGGAAACATGGCATAAGACAATATATCCTCTTCGCTTGTTGCCAAATCGCTGATCTCGGCACGGCAACGTTCAACTGCAGGCTCCAGTAAATCAGCAGGGCGACAGGTAATAACTGTGTCATTACCAATTATTTTACTGCGGACATCCGGATTTACCGGTCCGGGGGCCGCTCCGTAATGGCCCTTCAAATACGCCTTGACCTCGCCGGGTACCAGCTTATATCTTTCCCCTGCAATCACATTTAATACAGCTTGAGTACCCACAATCTGACTGGTAGGCGTAACCAGGGGCGGGTAACCCAAATCCTCACGCACGCGCGGAATCTCCTCCAGTACCTCATGAATTCGGTCCAGGGCCTTTTGCTGTTCCAACTGTGAAACGAGATTAGAAATCATGCCTCCCGGCACTTGATGATCAAATACGCGCATATCAGTTATGCGCGTGACGCCTCTTTCAAAGCCGCGTTCCTGGCGTAACGTTTCAAAGTATTTGGCAATGCGGAATAACTCCCGGATATCCAAGCCGCTGTCATATGCCGAACCCTGAACTGCTCGAACCACAGTTTCTACCGGCGGCTGGGAGGCCCCAAATGCAATGGGCACTGACGCAGTATCGATGATGTCAACCCCAGCCTCTGCTGCCATGAGGTAAGCCCCTACTGCCATACCACCTATGTAATGACTGTGCAACTGGAGCGGCAAATCGATTTGTTGTTTGATTTGGGTGACCAGTTCCTTAGCTTTAAAGGGTGTCAGCAGACCGGCCATATCCTTGATACAAATGGAGTCAGCACCCATTTGCCTCAGCTGCAGCGCAGTTTGCACATAATGCTCTGTTGTATGAATCGGACTGATCGTATAAACCACTGAGGCCTGAACATGCGCACCCGCTTCTTTAGCGGCAGCCATAGGCACCTGCATGTTGCGGACATCATTCAGGGCATCAAAAATCCGAATGATATCTATACCGTTTGTGACGCACTTATGGACAAAAGCACGCACCACATCATCAGGATAATGTTGGTATCCCACCAAGCTCTGCCCGCGCAGCAACATTTGCAACGGGGTCTTGCGCGCAATCTGTTTAATCGCCCTGAGTCTAGCCCAAGGATCTTCATCCAAATAGCGCAGGCAAACATCGAAGGTTGCTCCACCCCACACTTCAAGCGAGTGGTAACCTATATTGTCGAGATCAGCCAAGATAGGGAGCATATCCGCGGTTCGCATGCGAGTAGCCCAAAGGCTTTGATGAGCATCTCTGAGAGTCGTATCTGTAATCTTTAACACCGCTAATCTCCCTCCGTAATATTCGTCAAGCTATGAGTATATCCTCCAAGTGTAGATAACAAAAAACTCAGGTCAAAAACAAGGCGGTTTTTCAACCTGAGCCTAAAGCCAAATTAACAGCCTCTTAGACCATAATATCATAACTTATTATATGCTGAGTGCAAAAGACTTTGCAACAATTAGCACAAAAGTATACAGTATTTATCATTTGCGCGGGACAATAATAATATTATCTAACCGCAACCCAGTTGCCCGTACGGCTATATCTTGCAATTGGGTAATTTCGGCCGCAGAGAATTGGTCGCCATAAACCATTAAATTTAGACTGTTATCATTCATCTGTGCGGCTACGTCTTTAAACCCTTTCGCCAGTACCAGGCCTTCGACCTGACTTTCCTTCGCAATATTTTGCACCACGCGCAAAAGCTCCTGTTGCGCTTGCTTACGCGTATCAGGCGTGGTATTCGTTCCATCAATCAAGCCATTAAGCAAATCTATTTGCTGCTGGCGTGTATTTTCCCTGTTTTGCCGGTACGTAACAAAGAAAGAGGTACTTATCGGCGTAGGACCGGTGACGGTTAGCGCGTTTTGCGTTTGCTTAGGCTCCCCGTTATCCTGTTGCCCCCAGTGCGACATATTATTAAAGCCCAAATACAAACAAAACACACCCAGTAATAGCAGCAAAGTAATTGCACCCGGACGTC
>JAJXUE010000003.1 GCA_021783135.1 Bacillota bacterium
GGCAGTGAGCAAAGTGCTAATGTAATGGCGTTAGGTTTGCTGGCAGCTGTTGGGATTGCTGCACTCCCATTTTCGCTGCTGAAGTCAGCTGTTGAACGCAGGTCCCCACGCGGCAGTGCAGCTAAGAATCTTGCGGCACTGGAGATTGGTTGGGAACTGGGCAGGTTGAGCTAAGAAAAGGGCGGTGAACATAGTGTTAGGTAATAACCGAGATGTGTGGACAGAACAAAGAACGCAAGAGCTAAGCACGGCACTAGCCGCCGTTTTTCTGGAAGAGTGGGGCGGACCCCGCAGTCCTTTGGCCTTACAATATCTGCATGAAACGATTATTCCTAATCTTGAGCAATGCTTCAGCGCTAACCGTGATTTATGGTCGAACCCAACTTTTTTACAGATAATTGACTGGAAGTTGAGGAATCAGTACGGATATCCTCAGGCGGTTAGTATAAATTTGGCCGAAGATTTAATGCAAGCGGCACGAGCGTTAAGTATGAGTGCACAAAGGCAAGAACCTGACGTACCTTGGCGACGTATTTTCCGACTTTGGTTTAGCGGGGAGTCATTGCCAAACATAGCCGAAAAAAAGTGCTTCCCGCTCGAATATTTAGACTTATTACAATTAAGATGGAAAATGTTCAAGAAATTTGCTGGGGGAAGGGCGATAAGTATTGAGGCATGCCTGCAGAACGCAGAGTTGCGCGAGTTTGGTCAGGCACAATTAGATTTTTTCTGCCGGTTTTATACCCTCAGCAGCAATGATCACTTATTCTGCGAAAAATTGGCTCTAGAAGAACTTGTCGAGCAAATTGGTTTACCTATGACGGTCGAAGACTATCTTGCTTTACTGGAAGTTGTGCACGCCAATGAGGGGAAACTCGCTAAGACGGAGTTAGTCAAGGAGTTGCGCAATATCGCGCGCAATTCCAGGGTAGATACAACGCTAAATAGCGAGCAAGATCAGATGCGGCTCCTGGCTGAACTGCTCAACATCTTAGTATGCTTGAATTGGCTGCAAGAAAATAAAGCAGGCAAACTCACGCTAAGTGAGAAGAGTGCCGGGACTATCGCAGGGTTTTTGCTGCCTAAACTGGCGCGTAATATCATTGCCAGTTTAACTCAAGGGGACTTAAGCACGGCTGCTTCAGTCTATAGAACCTATAATCCGACCCTACAAGAACGTTTGGTGGAAATATTAGCACAAGAGTTTAACTCACCGGCAACGGTAGATTTTCTCAGCCTGCTGTTTAAACAGGTGAGCCGCAAGGTTGATATGCATATAGTCGTGGCTATGGGAAGATTAGATTGCGGTTTTAAATTCTTGGTGCGTGGTTTGGCTGACAGTGACAGTTTAGTACGGGCGACAGTCTGTTCCGCTCTGGGCAATTTGTCCCAGCATCCGGTTATACCTTTACTAATTCAGCAGTTACAAGACCCGGTTGCGCTGGTACGCCTAGAAGCGGTTAAGGCTCTCGGCAAGTTAGAAGCGAATGAGGCTAAGCTCTTTTTAAGTCAAATAGCAGATGATTATACCGAAACTGCTATGGTACGGGAAAGTGCTCTAACAGCACTGCAGGCGATACAAGCATGAACCGAGTGAATGCTAAGTGAATACTACGTGAATGTTGTGAGAGTATAAGCTTTGATCCTAGACAGGAGAGGCGAGTGAGGTATGGATAGGTCAGATCCAGATCAAGCATTATTGCAGATATTGGTTCAAGAACTGCTACAGCACCTCACAGAAGGAATTCATGTTGCCGATTGTGACGGACGGACGCTCTTTTATAATCACATAGCGGGTAGACTAGACGGTATTCGCCCAGAGGAGGCTCTTGGCCAGCACGTGTTAAAGCTGTTCCCCTCTTTAAACCCTGAAACGAGTACAATTCTGCTGGCCTTGCAAGGACGTCAACCAGCGGGAAAACAAGTTCAGTGTATTACCAACATGTACGGCTCGAAGGTTTATCTTGAGTCGACAACTATTGCCCTCAAACAAGGTGATAAGATTGTTGGGGCGGTTGATATTTCGCGCGACGTTACGCAGGTTAAAGAACTTACAGAAAAAGTTGTTGATTTGCAATCGGAACTACTTACCCGGCGATCTAACGACCGTAGACTCGGGCAAGCTGAACAAGCGCATTTTGCAGTTAACGATATTTTAGGCCAAGATGCTAAAATAGCAGCGCTTAGGCATAAAATTTTGCGCGTAGCGCGCACCTCCTCGCCTGTTCTTGTTTATGGGGAAACAGGTACAGGCAAGGAATTGCTGGTCCAGTCTATCCACACTGCCAGCCCCCGCTGTCAAGGTCCTTTTGTGAGTCAAAATTGCGCTGCTCTTCCGGCTGCCCTGATGGAAGGCATTCTCTTCGGAACGGTCAAAGGCTGTTTTACCGGCGCAGAAAATAGAGCTGGTTTGTTGGAGGCGGCAGATGGTGGAACACTATTATTAGATGAAATCACGTGCCTGGACATTGATTTACAAGCCAAATTATTACGTTTTATGCAAGACGGTTTTGTACGCAGGCTGGGGGATGACAGGATACGAAGAGTAAATGTTAGGATAATTGCGTCAACCAATATCGAACCGCAAAGCGCAGTAAATAAGCGAGTGCTGCGGGCTGACCTTTACTACCGTCTCAATGTTGTCGCACTGGAACTTCCACCGCTACGAGAACGCGGCAGAGATATCTTAGATTTGGCCGAGCACTTTATCCGCGAATTTAACGTATCGCTAAACTTGAATGTTAAAGGTTTGTCCCGCGAAGTAGAACAAATTTTTCTTAAATATGGCTGGCCGGGAAACGTGCGGGAACTGAGAGCAGTCATCGAGGGTGTCATGAACACGCTCGATGGAGAAGTTTTAACGGCGCAAAATCTGCCGCCATACCTTTATAACGCTAATGAGTCTCCCTTAGATATTTGCCAGGTGGAAAACATGCCTTTGCAAGCCGCACTTGCAGTAGTACAAAAGGCGTTAATTGGACGTGCCATGCAAAAAGCACAGGGCAATGTGGCCCAAGCTGCCCGTTTGCTGGGTATCCCGCGCCAGACTCTGCAATATAAATTGAAAGCCGAGCTGCCGAATAATCAATACAATGCTGAAATTTAGGCTGAAACTAACAACATAACGAAGTTTGACGCCTGCAACCACGACTGTTGCGCTTGGCACGGATGTTGCAATATAATCCCGTACTCGACTGAGTAGGGGGCGGTCTTATGGCAGACTTTCGAACGACTGCACTGTGGAGCAAGGTAACTGAACATGAATGGAATGATTGGCGCTGGCAGGTTGCTAACCGAATCACCGATATCAGTACGCTCCAGCAAATAATTGACTTGAGCCCTGATGAAGTTAAGGGAGTACAAGCCTGTCTTTGCAGTCTGAGAATGGCGATTACACCGTATTACGCGAGCTTAATGGCTAGAAACGATGTCAATTGCCCAATTCGCAAGCAAGCAGTACCAACCGCTTGGGAAACCCATACTGTGCTTAGTGACAGGCTGGATCCGCTGGACGAGGATTCTGACTCCCCAGTGCCGGGACTTATCCATAGATATCCCGATCGGGTGCTGCTGCTGGTTACTGATCAGTGTGCAATGTATTGCCGTCATTGCACCAGGCGGCGTCTGGCAGGGCAAACTGATCAGCCTTCTGCAACGGCACAGGTGCAAGTTGCTCTGGACTATATCAAGCGTACGCCTCAGGTACGAGATGTCTTAATTTCTGGCGGGGACCCGATGGTGATGTCGGACGAGAGATTAGAAAGCATCGTCGCAGCAATTAGGGCGATTCCTCATGTAGAAATAATCCGCATTGGCACGCGAACTCCGGTCGTTTTGCCGCAACGCATTACCCCGGCATTGGTGCGCATGTTACAGAAATATCACCCGCTATGGGTAAATACGCATTTTAACCACCCGCATGAACTTACCGTTGAAGCTCGCAAGGCCTTAAGTTTACTGGCCAATGCGGGAATTCCACTCGGCAATCAGTCCGTACTGCTGCGAGGCATCAACGATTGTCCCCATACGATGAGGCATTTGGTGCATGACCTAGTTGTGAATCGAGTCAGACCGTATTATCTATATCAGTGCGACTTGGCACAAGGCATAGAGCACTTTCGAACGAGTGTCGCTAAAGGCATAGAACTTATGGAGCACTTGCGAGGACATACCAGTGGTTTTGCGGTGCCAACCTTCGTTGTGGATGCACCTGGTGGAGGGGGCAAAATACCTGTAATGCCCCAGTATTTAATTTCGCAAGGCCAAAATAAAGTTGTACTACGTAATTATGCAGGGGTGATAGCTGTGTATCAAGAGCCTCAATATGTCGAGGAAACGTGCAAATGCGATTATTGTCGTGAAGAGTATGCAACCTCAGGCGTAGCAAAACTACTCCAATCACCAAGCGAATAAGTTGAGCCGGACACTTTAGGGTTAAGCCGTGATCCAAGGTGATAATTGTTGCTGCCGCGCAAACGTGATAAAATCGTTATGAGCTTTGTGCTTTAACTAAATCTACACTGGGGAGTATCAAACATGCGAATTGCTTATTTTCACTGTTTTGCCGGCATTAGCGGCGACATGACCTTAGGGGCACTGGTAGACGCTGGACTGCCACTCGCACAATTGGAGGAGGACTTGGCCAAATTAAAGCTGGATTTCCATGTGCAGGCTAGGAAAGTAGTTAAGAACGGTATAAGCGGCACAAAGGTTGATGTGGAAATTCCGCCGGAACATGTGCATCGCCACTTTAGTGACATAGTTGGCATTATTACCGCTAGTGAACTACCACCACTTGTACAACAAAAAAGTGTGGCTGTTTTTCGTAATTTGGCTGAGGCCGAAGCCAAGGTACACGGCACAACGCCGGAGCGCATTCATTTCCATGAGGTAGGGGCGGTTGATGCGATCGTAGATATAGTAGGTTCAGTTATCGGTTTGTGGCGTTTAGGAGTTGAAGCTGTATATGCATCGCCGGTGCAAACCGGTACAGGCTTTGTCAAATGTGCGCATGGCGTAATGCCGGTTCCCGCCCCTGCCGTCATGGAACTTTTGCAGGATGTACCGATTTATGCGGGTGATATTGAGCACGAATTGGTAACCCCCACAGGTGCAGCCATTCTGCGCACATACTGCCGAGATTTCGGCGGCATGCCACTGATGCGAGTTCAGAATTTGGGCTACGGAGCGGGACAGCGCGATTTGACAGCGGTGCCAAATCTGCTGCGTGTAAGTATTGGGGAAAAAACCGAACTAACCGGTTCTGATGGTGAAGTACGCTATGAGGGTAAAGGACAAGTACGCCAGGGACAAGCTGTAATGATGGAAGTCAATATCGACGACATGAATCCGGAATTCTATGACTACATTTTCACCAAGCTGCTTCAGGCCGGTGCCATGGATGTGTTTGTGCAAAATATTCAGATGAAAAAGAACAGGCCGGCCTGTGTGTTAAGTGTCCTTGTGCACGCACAGCAAATAGAACAGTTTTATGGTTTGATTTTCGCGGAAACTTCATCTATTGGAGTCAGGGTATATCCGGTTACGAAATACATGCTGCCTTATGAAGTAATTACGTGTGCGACAGAATATGGAACGGCTAAAGTTAAGCTGGCGCGTCTCAACAATGAGCTATGTAATGTTGCGCCTGAATATGAAGATTGCCAACGTTTGGCAATCGAACACGGTTTGTCGATAAAAGCCGTGTATGATTTGGTAAAGTGTACTGCTTATAGTCAGATTCGAGCAGCGGCTCGCGCCAAATGAAGGTTGAGGAGTTAGCCCATGGAATGCAAACGAGGCTCAATCGAGTCGGAAAGATTATACTTACGCGTTTTAGCCGGCGATGCAGTTAAAGAGGTGGTAGCTTACTTACGGCGGAATCAAACGTTTCTGGCAAGGTGGGAGGCGACACGTTCGCCAGAGTTTTTTACATATGAGTACCAGTTTTATCAGTTGGCAAATGAATTGGAGCAGATTGAAGCAGGCAACATGTTCAAGGTGTGGCTATTTCGTAAGGTTGAGCCGGAGCAGGTAATCGGTTCAATTGCGCTTAATAATATTATCAGGGGATGTTTCCATTCCTGCCACGTAGGCTACAGGCTGGATCAGGCCATGCTAAACCAAGGCTATATGACCGAAGGGTTGAGGGCGGTAATCAATACTGCCTTTACTGAACTGGCGTTACACCGGTTAGAGGCAAATATTATACCCAGTAATCATGCTTCAATGCGGGTTGTAGAAAAGCTAGGCTTCTATGCGGAAGGCCTGGCCCTGAAATATCTTTGCATTAACGGCAGATGGGAAGACCATGTGCACATGGTCTTGCGTAATTCTGCCATGGAGTAAAAAAATATTTTGTATGGCTTGTGTGTAGTGAAAATAAGCGTAATATAGATTTATATATGGTACAAGCCTGCTCAGGTAATTGAAAACGTAGGAAAGGGGAAAGATGCTTGCGTAAGTTACTGGATTTTTTAGGCATTGCTTGCGGCGCGGCTATTTTTGCCTTAGGCACTCAAACTTTAATTGTTGCCGTCAAATTAGGCAGTGGGGGCGTAGGCGGTATTGCGCTCCTAACGTATTATCTATGGGGATGGCATATCGGCGTGGTTACGATGGTACTAAACATTCCTTTGTTGCTATTTGCCTGGCGAGAAATAGGCAAGGATTTTGTTATCCGTACAACACTTGGTGTGCTTTCAGCATCCATATTTTTAGAAGTATTTCGCGGCCTGCATTTTTTACCGACGCCGGATATTCTGCTTGGTGCGCTATACGGTGGAGTAGTAATTGGTATTGGTGATGCGCTGGTCTTTCGTTTCGACGGCAGTTTAGGTGGCGGGGACATTGTAGCTAAAATTCTAAATAAACATTATGGCTTTACAATCGGTAATGTAGGTTTTGTGATCAATATAGTTGTAATATTAATATCCATGGCGGTATTAGGACCAGTTATTGCAATGTACACTTTGGTGTCCTTATTTGTGACCAGTAAAGTGCTCGATGCTATTTTAGAAGGCGTACCCGCAAAATCTGCCATGATTATTACGGAAAAAGGGGATATTTTGGCTAAAGAAATGATTAACCGTTCCGGTCGAGGGGTAACGCTAGTTAGCGCTACAGGAGGCTACACCCAAGGTGAAAAAGATGTACTAATTACGGTTGTGGCCTTAAGTGAACTTATTAAGCTCAAACGACTTGTGAAGCAGATTGATCCTGAAGCTTTTGTTATTGTAAGCGACGCTAAAGAGGTTCTTGGCAAAGGGTTTGCCCAGTTAGGATAAAAAGACAAAGAGAAGGGGTAACTGCATGCCGGTTACCCCTTCTCTTTGAGTAAGTAATTATTTAATTAAGACGAAGTTCATGGTCAATGAATTAAACACAGGCTGGCAAAGCATATCCAGCTAAAAAAGCCTGTTGGTTTAAATCCAAGAAACGAGAAGGGACTTTTTGTTCGATCGCAGTTTGCCAAGTAGCCAGCGGTATGTCGGTTTGCTTAGCCAAAATACCCATGAGTACCACATTGGCAGCTTTGCGGTTGCCGCACACACTGGCAAGGTTAGCAGCATCACAAGTGACAAGTCTAATTTGCTGTTGCCCTAAACGGGCTAAAATATCTTGGGGATAAACTGCCGACCCGGTGATTACCGGCATGGGGTAAATTGCTTGTTCGTTAACTACGAGGGTGCCGTCCGGTTTAAGGTATTCGGCCCAACGTAAAGCTTCCAGCTTTTCGAAGGCGACGACATAATCAGCTTCGCCTCGTTCCACTAAGGGTGAATAAACATGGGGACCAAATTTGACATGAGTAACCACAGAACCACCTCTTTGGGCCATGCCATGCACCTCAGACATCTTCACGTCGAGGCCTTGCAACAGTGCAACTTGACTGAGAATTCTTGCCGCCAAAATAGTGCCTTGCCCACCTACGCCAACCAGGAGCAGGGAAGTTAGTTTGTCCATTAGTTGCCTGCCTCCTTTCCCGTGGAGTTAATCGCACCGAATCTGCATACTTTGATGCACAGGTTGCAACCGTTGCACAAAGTAGGATCAACCTCCACCTTGCCGTCACTGTAGATTAGGCTAGGACAGCCTAATTTCATACATGATTTGCAACCAGTACAGGCCTCATTGACAACTACCGGAGGCTTAGGTGAAGCAGGATCAACAAATACACACGGATGGCGTACAATAATCACCGACGGCTCCAAGGCTGCCAGCTCCGTCTGTATGACAGTTTTCAAATCGGCAAGGTCAAAGGGATTGACAACTTGAACCCGTTGGACTCCAATTGCCCTAACCAAAGCTTCCAGGTCTACCGCGGGGGCAGGATTACCCATTAAATCTTTACCTGTTGCCGGGTTTTCCTGTTGCCCGGTCATGGCTGTAATTCGGTTGTCAAGAATCAAGGTTGTAATTGTGCCATGGTTGTATACGACATCAAGTAAACCTGTGAGTCCGGAGTGGAAGAAGGTAGAGTCGCCGATAACCGCAACCATACGTCGAGCCATGCTGGCATCAGCTTTTTCCATACCCAAGGCGCCGCCAATACTGTACCCCATACATACGCAGGTATCCATGGCGTGCAAAGGTGGGAGAGAACCCAAAGTATAACAACCAATATCGCCCGAAACTACTAGCTTCAGTTGATTGAGGGTGTAAAAGACGCCACGATGGGGACAACCCGGACAAAGAACCGGCGGTCGAGCCGGCACATCAGGTGAAACACATAATGCCTTTAGCGTATCAGCGGTTGGCTCCGGCTCAATTGCCGCCTTAATGGCCTGCGCGCTAAGTTCACCAATGCGGGAAAACAGGTATTTACCTTGGCAGGCAATTCCGTACACTTGCACTTGCTCTTCAATAAAAGGTTCTAATTCCTCGACAATATACAGTGTACCAACCTGAGCTGCAAACTCATGGATAAGTTTGGCAGGCAGGGGATTGACAATGCCTAATTTCAGCACTGATACATGCGGGAGTGCCTCGCGCACATATTGATAAGCAAGACCGGACGTAATCACACCTACACTTTTATCGCCCCAGACAATTTTGTTGCAAGGACTGGTGTCAGCATAATCAGCTAAATCTTTAAGACGCTCTTCGAGAACGAGATGACGCGCCCGTGCGTAAGCCGGCATCATAACGTATTTTTGCGCATCCTTTTGATAATCGAACTTAACAGGCTGAATAGGTTCGCTTACTTGGACAAGTGTTTGCGAATGAGCTATCCGAGTGGTAATGCGCAGCATCACTGGAGTATCAAATTCTTCACTGATATTCATACCAAGCGCAACAAAGTCCTTGGCTTCCTGGCTGTCGGAAGGCTCTAATACAGGTATTTTGGCAAATTTGCCGTAGTAACGGTTGTCCTGTTCATTTTGAGAACTGTGCATGCCCGGATCATCGGCCGAAATCAGTACCAAACCACCGCGAATTCCCGTATAAGCTGCGGTAAACAAAGGATCTGCCGCCACATTGACACCAACATGCTTCATTGTTACCAGGGCTCGTGCCCCGGCAATTGCGGCACCAAGACCGACCTCCAGTGCTACCTTTTCATTCGGTGACCATTGGGCTTTAATACCTGGGTATTGAATGATATTCTCTAAAATTTCGGTACTGGGCGTACCGGGATAACCGGCGGCAACTGTGACACCTGCTTCGTATGCGCCGCGAGCTATTGCTTCATTACCTGACATTAAATTGTTCATCCGTTGCCTCCTCGTAAGGGTGTTTAGTAATTAACCGGGTATTCTCGCGTCATTGGCCAATTCCACTTAGCGGCGTTTGTCAATGACTCTTTGGGCTTTACCAACGCTTCTTTCTAGTGTCTTTGGTTCAACTAATCGCACCTTAGCACTAATACTCAGGATACTGCGTAGTTGTTCTTGTAATTTTGCTTGAATCAGAGCTAATTCCTTATATTTATCACTAAAGTTGTCACTTGATACTTCAACGAGAACCTCTAAACTGTCAAGATGACCCTGGCGATCTACGATGATCTGGTAATGAGGTGAGGCACCCTCGACGCCAATTAAAACTGTCTCAATCTGAGAAGGAAAGACATTTATACCGCGAATAATTAACATATCGTCAGTTCTTCCCAGAACTTTGCGCATCCGGACAGTTGTACGACCACAAGCGCATTTTTCCGGATAGAGCACACTAATATCCTTGGTCCGGTAACGAATAACGGGAAAGGCGTCTTTGGTTAACGTAGTAAATACTAACTCTCCCTCGGCACCGTAAGGCAGTACTGCACCACTGTCAGGGTCAATTACTTCCACGAGAAAATGGTCTTCTGAAATATGCATGCCTGTGCGACATTCGCACTCGCCGGCAACACCAGGGCCAATCAATTCACTTAGACCATAATTATCGGTGGCCTTGATACCCCACAAATGTTCAATTTCACTGCGCATGCTCTCTGTCCAAGGTTCTGCCCCAAATAGTCCGAGACGTATAGGTAAGTCCAGCGGATTAACGCCCATTTCCAGGGCAACCTCTCCCAGATGCAGCGCGTATGACGGGGTGCATACCAGGGCGGTTGTGCCGAAATCCTGCATCAGCATAATCTGTTTTTGGGTATTGCCGGTTGAGGCCGGAATTACTGCCGCGCCTGCACGTTCTAGACCATAGTGCAAGCCAAAAGCACCCGTGAAAAGACCATAACCAAAACAAACTTGAACCCGGTCACGACGAGTAATGCCAGCCTGCGTCACCATCCGAGCAACAGACTCAGTCCACACCTCCAGGTCTTGCGCGGTATAACCGACGACAGTCGGTTTGCCAGTCGTACCAGAAGATGCGTGGATGCGTACGACATCGTCCATGTCGGCAGCAAACATTTGAAAGGGGTAGTTTTGCCGCAAGTCTTCCTTGGTAGTAAAAGGGAGTCTTTGTAAATCCTCAAGCGAGGTAATACTCGCGGGATCAATACCGGCCGCATCAAAGCTATGCCGATAAAAGGGTACACGCTCGTAAACTCGTTTTACAAGCTCTTGGAGTCGGCTGAGTTGTAGTTCCTCCAATTCACTGCGTTGCATACATTCTTGCTTAACATCCCAAATCATGATCAGCTCTCCTTTGCCACACAGTGAGGCGAGTCCTGCTGACGGCAACAGCACCGTTTATTGGCGCCGCTCCAAGTCTTATGGTAGATATACTTATGCCTAACACCATGCTACCTCCCTACGGATTCGATGCAATTGTTAAAATTATTCGCTGTTTATTACAAAATCCCTCCTATTATATAATACGTATTGCGTAAATGCATAGGTCGATAACAGATTAATACAAAGAACAAGGCGTAACAATTGACTAAGCTAAGAAATGAATTTATCATAAAGATTAGCAATGTTTTAAAATGGATGGGAGAGGTTTGTTTGGCGGTAAAACTAGTCAGCTGTACTCCAAATGCGGAAGAAATCTTGGTACAGGCGTTTAGCCAGTGTTATCAATTGGAGCGACAAGGGAAAAAAGCAAATATCGATGTGGTGAGGCGTAATATTAAACACCAGAGCGTATTAGAGCATGCCACATATACTTTTAATATTGAAATGAGTAGAGTTGCGTGGGAACAGCTAGTTCGCCAACGCATTGGTACGGCCTTTGAGGCAGACCACGATCACATTTGGCTCGACAGTATTACGTATAATGCCAGCTATACTGCCCAAAGCCACCGTTACACGGAGCCGACTATCGAAGATTTTAGTAGAATAATGCCGCCAAGTGTTACAGACTTGGGCAAAGATGTTGAATGGCACCAAGATATGGCAGTTTTGTATCAGCTATATAGCAAGTGGCGCGAGTACGGACTCAAGAAGGAAGATGCCCGCTATATTGCCCCGTGCGGAATTCTAATTAGGGCGACGGTCACTTTCAATTTACGCAGTCTGATCCATTTGTGGTTATTACGGCTGGACGCACATGCCCAATGGGAAATTCGTGCTTTTGCCCGAGAATGTCTTGAAGCCGTACTACCTACGATTCCGAATTTGGTCGGTATTGTACAAGAATTGGCAGGTATAAATGAAGCGTAATCCAGTTAAAGCTAAGGGCACAAAAGAGGCAACTTCTGCAAGTTGCCTTTGACAATGGTAGTGTAAAAGTTATTCCTCACTGCGGTGGTCGAGCACATTGTGCGCTTCGTCGATTTCATTGAGCATACCGGAATCGCAAGTTGGACAATGCCCGCTTTCTTCAACCTCATTCTCGCATTTGTGACACTCCATTTACCAGTCGCCCCCTTTAATCTGCTTACCTATATAGTAAGATGTGATATATTATATGTCAATATGTTCAGACAATTTGGAGGGCAAGAAATCATGGAAGTGATACCCGGTATTCACCGTATTGATGGTATTAAGGGAGCACATGCCTACTTAGTTTTGACCCCGCAACCAATTATTGTGGACGCCGGATTGCCAGGTCAGGCAGACAAAATTTTGCGCTACGGCGCGCAGTTGAACCTGGCAGCGAAGGATATCGCCTATATAATCCTGACCCATTTTGATGTGGATCACGCCGGCAGTGCTGCAGCCTTGCAAGGTCTTACGGGCGCGCAAATATGTGCAGGGGCTGAGGAGGTACCATATCTCGAGGGAATAATTAAGCGACCGGGAATTAAACGGTACCTGCCTTGGCTGACCATGCCGGTCTATGGCAAATTGCAAAATGTGCACGTGGACGTTAGCTTTAGTGATGACATTGACTTTGCCGGAGTCAAGATTTTGGTAACCCCGGGTCACACGCCGGGGCATATTTGTGTAGGTCTTGGTACTACCTTTCTGGTAGGTGATTTACTGCAAGGGGGGGTGCGTGAAGCCCCGCGCCTGTTTATGTGGAATAGGGCTCAGGCTCAGCAGTCCATTCGTAAACTTGCCGAGCTAAACCCTGAACTTTTGCTGCCAGGTCACGGTGAGCCTGATTTTGCTCCGAGTGCAAAATTAGCTCGCTTGCTTACGAGCTTGAACGCTTAAACTTAACAACTTTACCGCACTAAAACATATGTACCCGGAGTCAAGCAATGGACCTCCGGGTACTTTTTGTTTACCGGTGACGAAAATCTAGTGACTTCCCTTGGAGTGACAGCCACATTTACATCCGTGTTTATGCGGCTTATGTTGTTGCAACTGATCAAACGAAGCAACCATTTGAGCTTTGATTCCGTCAAGATATTGTCGCCTCAGCTTAGCTTGCAGTTCAATTTCCTCGCTGGTTAACCCTGACGTTTTCGCTTTATGGGCCAGCTGGTTAATCTGTTCCACCAATTCTTGGGCAATCATACTAATCTCCCTCCCTGGATCCGCTACCAGAGTATGTACTTTTTAATTATAACCATTTTTTTGCATCTTGTAACAGTCATAAATTGCCAACAAAAAGGGTACGCTCTTGGCTAGGGAACGAAATTCAAAGAAGGAATGGGCTTGCAGTATCTAGCATCTTTATTTACCTTTGCCCTTCAATCAATCGGTCAGATCATCGCTGTTTTGCTAGGCTGGATTGTAACTGCATATTTCGGGCGTGTTCCGGTGCGGCAAAAGTACATCTTTTCTGCCATGGGAGCAGTCTCCTTGCTCTGGGCGGCAATGGCGCTCATTTTAACTTCACACTGGGTGCGTAGGGTATTTAACTATACATTCAGTAATCAGGCTCTACCGTTTTATCTGCGTTTGATTATTCCCCTGGCAGGTATTGGGTGGGTTTTATTGCCTTTAGTCAACAGCATTTTAGCAATCTACTATCATAAAACTCTAACGAAAACAAAATTTAGTTTTAAAGCTATCCTGCGAGGCTACAAATATACGCCCGGTTTTGCCTTAGCTATGGTGTTGATGTTAATTAGCTTACCCTTAATCTTGTTGCCACCTCTGCTTAAAGGGTGGCAACGTGAACATCTAACTATAATGATTGAACCCGGCCATTTCGACGGTGTATTAGCGAGTGTTGTCAAGGCCTTGAAGCAGCGTGGGTTTGACGTTACGGTGAGTCCAAGAGCATTGTGGTGGAGAAGTCCGCAGTCCTTGCTTATGTTATTTGCTCACGACTTATTTGGGAATTGGACCAAAACTAGAGCACGACTGATAACAGGCACACAGTATCAAGTTGTGGTTCATCCTACAGATCTGGTAATTGAAGGTGCTCCCCACGCCGTCGTCAAAGTGCGAGCCGAACTTGCTAAACAGCTTACATTTTCTGACACCTATTTTACTTGGGACGGAGAGGCGCATAGATTGGAAACTTCAATCAATCTGGTTCGTCAGCAAAATCCGCTCAATACCGCAGCTGTACTAGAACGACTGGCAAAAATTGAGACCGAATTAGACGCAGTAATTATACCTTTTGCGGAGTGGGAGAGACTCTACCGCCAGATATTACAATTACGCGTGTGGTCCTTGGAGGCGGACGTGCCAGCATGTAGCACATATCTTGAGCACACTTGCAGATACTATGTTGAGGAACCAATGACACCTTTTCAGGGGGGTGAGTAAAGTGCTCACGTTAGGCTTAATTATGTTATTACCAGTATTTACGGCAATGTATACGCTTAGCTTCGGACTATATAATTGGCGACAGGGTAATAAATCTGGTGCTGTCGGAATTTATATTTTGGCCTGTAGTTGTGTTGGTTTTCCATTTTTGGTGATGTTACTTAAGCAATAAGGGGGATGGACTATGATAGTGCCGATGATGTTTGCGTGGTGGGTTTTCGCCGTCGTAGCCTGGGTAGTCACAGGAGTATTAGTGCCTGGAGCCGGCATGCGTGCATTATTCAACGCTGGCTTGGTAGGTGGATTCTTGTTGGCTTTTGTCATCAATGTTTTAGGGGTTTTGGTTTTTCATTTTTGGCGTTTTGGCCCTGATATTCTGCCTTTTATGGGGATTCCTGTTGCTATTCCGGTAGCATGGACGGCAGAAATAATTTTATTCTTGTATTTCTTGCCTGAACATAAATTGTCAATAGTGCTTTATACCGCGGCTTTCGTGGTAGTTAGCACTATATTCGATTATTTCTTTGTCAAGCTTGGTATGCGCACTTTCATTGCATGGAACCTAGTTGCAACTTTTATTATGGGAATGATCAGCCACGGCTTGGTATTGGCATACTACTATATAACGTATCCGGAAAGGCCCAAAGTGCAAAATTAGCAAAAAAGATTGGCGCATCGCTGCTTGACAGGCGCAATTGTATTTAGAAGCTTGATTTAGCCGGATTTTCTTTGATATTCTTGTCAATATTCCCTTATGCTAGCAATTTAACTGTTTTTCACCATAAGGGTAACATGCTATAATTGAAGAACTTGGGCCATTTGTGTCACATCAATTGATAAATGACAGAATATTCGCTAAAGGGGGAAGGATGGTTAAAAAGCTAAATCTAGTTATGATGTTAAAGGAAAAGTGGCAAAGTATTAAAGCCGGAAACCGGAAACTATCGCAGCTGATTTTTTCAATTTTAGTTATAACGGCTTTACTGAGCGCTGGCACTTATTATCTAGTAAGTGCATCGGGCGTATGTGCTATTTCGGTCAATGGCGAACAAGTTGCGGTGGTAAAAACTAAAGCTGAAGCGCAACAAATCTTAAATAAAGTACTACACTTAGAGGGTGCTCCTGCAGGGCAAGTGGCGGTTACCAACGATAAAGTTGGTTTTACCATAATTCGCGCTCAAACCGATAATGTCATGCCCCAAGTGGTGGCAATTAAGGACTTAGATCAAAAATTAAAGACCTATGTCAATGGGTATGCGATCAATGTTAATGGCAGCACATTATGTACCTTAGCTACTAAGGCTCAGGCAGACCAGGTCTTGCAAATGGTAGAAAATAACTACGCTAAACCCACAGCGCAGCAAAGTATTAGCTCTGTTAAGTTTGCCGAGCAGGTAACAGTGCAAGTTCAGCAGGCCCAGCCAGAACAATTAAGCGGTGTACAACAGGCGGCGCAAACAATCCTTAATGGCGATCAGCACAACTTGGATTATGTAATCCAACCAAGTGACACACTTTGGACGATTGCACGCAAAAACGATATGCTAATTAAAGATTTAGTAGCTTCTAACCCAAAACTTAACCCGCAAACCCTGTTGCAAATCGGTCAGCATCTAGATATTGTCACCGTCAAGCCTTATGTTCATGTTATTGTGGACGGAACAGGGAGCATGACTGAGACGATACCGTATAGTACAATATATAGGACTGAAACATCGCTGCCTGCTTATGCAACCCAAACCCTTAAAGAAGGGGTTGCCGGGTCTAAGAACGTTACATATTCATTTGAAACAGATAATGGTTCGGCAACTAAGAATGTGGTGCTTAGTGAGCAAGTCTTGCAAAATCCCGTTGCGAGGATTGTCGCAAGAGGCGCAGAAGCCCTCACTTATCTTGGGTCAGCGTCTAGGGGCTCGGGCGATGTTAACGGTTTAATTTGGCCGCTCAGAGGACCCATTACCTCGCCATATGGTTGGCGTGATAATCATACTAATTTTCATACTGGTATTGATATCGGTGTGGGAGTCGGTACTACTTATGTTGCGGCAGCAGACGGAGTAGTTAGCTTGGCCGGTTGGGATGGCGGTTACGGAAAGTGTATTGTGATCGACCACGGCAACGGTGTGCAAACTCGCTATGCACACTCTTCGGTTCTGATGGTCAATGTAGGAGAGCATGTTTATAAAGGCCAACCCATTGGATTAAGCGGCAATACCGGCAATACTACAGGTCCACATTTGCATTTTGAGGTCATTATAAATGGACTCACAGTTAATCCGCTGGATTATATCTAGGATTTTGGGACACAGGAAGTAATTTCCTGTGTCCTTTTTATGGTGTCTGTTTTCAGTTTTCCGGCAGGAAATGTTGGCTCGATAAAGAATTATACAGGATTACTTGATTGTTTTTTATCTTTTAAACGATACAACGTGGTTAAAAATTTAGTACAGTAGGAGGGCACATGTTTAAGTCGCCGGCTGAATTGCACCAAGCATTAGCTAACCAATTTTATTTAGCGGATGAGAGTACAGTCACAGTGCTATTTCTGGCGGCCAGACTGCAAAAGCCGTTGCTTATAGAAGGTCCTGCCGGAGTGGGTAAGACCGGGCTGGCTTTGGCCTTAGCTGCGTCTCAAGGCTTTCGCTTAATACGTTTGCAGTGTTACGAAGGGATTGACGCCGGTAAGGCTTTATACGACTGGAACTATCATCGTCAGCTTTTACGCGTTCAGGCCGGGCAGGGCGAAGGTTGGGAAAATGCCGGCGCTGACATTTTCACGCGCGAGTTTCTCATGGAGCGGCCGTTGCTTCAGGCTATTTTGAGCACAGAACCTTGTTTGCTGTTGATCGATGAGCTAGATAAAAGTGGCGAAGAGTTTGAAAGTTTTCTGCTGGAATTACTGGCAGAGTTTCAGATTACGATTCCTGAATTGGGCACTTTACAAGCAGCACATAAACCCTTGGTGATGCTGACCAGCAATGGTTCCCGTGATTTTAGCGATGCCTTAAGGCGTAGATGTTTGCATTTGCACCTTGGCTATCCCGATATGGCTAGGGAAGCTGCAATTGTCGCAGGGCATTGCCCTGAGGTCCGCCACCCTTTAATTAATCATTGCACCAATTTAGTCCATCGTTTACGTAAACTGCCTTTGCGTAAGTCCCCGAGCATTGCTGAAACGATTGATTTTGTGCAAGCGTTAGTCGAACTGGGATTTTCTGACTTGACTAAAGCTGCAATTGAGATGAGTCTAGGCACATTACTTAAATACCCTCAGGATCAACAACTGGTCATGGAAAGATTACCCGGCTTGATGGAGCTGGAATTGTCATGAATGACGTATTGCGGTTTGCGCGGCGGCTGCGTGATGCTGGTTTAACTGTAGCACCTTCCGAAATATGCGACGCCATTGGCGGCTTGACATGTTTTCCAACCGGTACCGAGGATTTCAACCATTATTTGGTGTTAAGGGCAGCACTAGTTAAACGGATAGAAGACCAACCAGTATTTGATACAGTCTACCAACTTTTCTTTTGCAACCAGGTGCCCACGTTGCTAACGCCTGGCATTGCGGAAGTACGGAGTTCTTTTGGGCATGGTTTTAAAGCCACCGGTTTGTCAACCCTTGCGGCCGCAATGTTGGATGGGGAGTTTGCCCCTTGTCAAGCATCTCTGGGGGACGCCGTGCAAAGGCAGTGCCAGGAGAATGTCCCAATTGAGGAATCCATTCGACGTGTGTTGGTCGATTTAAATTACTTTGGCGCCGTAAACAGTTTGCGTTTAAGTAAAGAAAGAGGGATATTGCCGGAATGGGCATATCAAGCTGCGCAGGAAAATGCTAATCGTTTTGTGCGCACAGTGCAAAACAGCGTCCTGCTCAGATTTTCTGAGCAAGGACTTGATTGGAAGGACATTGGTCAGTATCTTGACTGGCGTCAGAAAAGCTTTAATATAATGACTGCAGCCGAAATTAGTTTGGTCAAGAGTTATCTGGCTAAAATTGGCCATAAATTGGCGGTTAGGTTGGGAAGCAAACGTAAACAGAGTCAAACAGGTACTATTGATATGCCGCTTACCTTGCGCCAGGCTATGGCCAGAGGGGCTATTGTATCTGAAATCGTATATTCCAGGCGAATACCGAACAAACCTGAATTAGTCTTGTTATGTGACATTTCTAATTCAGTGTACTTGTTTACAGGCTTTATGCTTCAGCTGGTTACAGTGCTGAAACAAAAATTTGAGCGAGTTAGAGTGTTTGTTTTTGTTGATACGATCTGGGAAATTCCACCGGGGTTATTTAACTACGATATGCAAACAACTCTGGAGAATATTAGAGAACATAACAAGTGCTCACGCAGCGGACTGTCCGATTTCGGTCGGGTTTTTTCCCAATTTGCCTCAGAAGTGTTGCCGCAATTAACTCCGAAAACTACATTAATGGTGCTAGGTGATGCGCGCAACAACTGGCGACCGCCTGAGGTACCTAGTTTTAGACAAATTTGCGCCGGAGTAAAGCGTACTTACTGGCTTAACCCCCTGGCTCAGGCTGAATGGGGCAAGGATGATTGTATCATTAAACAATATGCTCCTTATTGTAAGGGAGTTTTCGCATGTAGCTGTTTGGCTCAGCTTGAACAAGTGGCTCGCAAAATACTATAGATTTCATGTGCTAGTGAAGGAGTATAAAAATGTCAACCGTTTTCAGTAAAAACCAAAAACAGGCAATAGTCGGGATGTCGCTTGCCCTTGGCTTACGTGTTTTTGGCGTTTCTTTGTTTTTACCGGTGTTTACGCTCTTCGGGCAGCAGTTTACCCAAAACGGTACGGAAATTGGTTTTGCTTTAGGGGTTTACGGCTTGGTCCAGGCCATTTTTCAAGTTCCCTTAGGGGCCTTATCGGATCGCTTCGGCCGCAAAAGGGTTATCCTGTTCGGGCTTTTTATCTATGCAGTTGGTTCCCTTATTGCGGCTGAAGCTACTAATATATATATATTGATCTTTGCGCGAGCGTTGCAAGGTGGCGGCGCAATCAGCGGCGCAGTATATGCATTTATGGCTGATGCGATTGAACCGGAAAAGCGGGGCAGGGCAATGGGACTTTTAGGTATGCCGATGGGTATTGCTTTTAGTGTCGGTATTGTTTTAGGGCCTATGATTGCCTCGATTTCGTCGGTGCGAGCATTGTTCGTCTTTTGTGCCATCTTAGTAGCATTTGCGTTCATTTATATAGTGGTAGCCCTTAAAGAACCAGGCCATCAACCGCATGCCGAATTACAGTTGGCTCCTGCAGAAATCTTGCTTGTATTGCGAGACCGGCGGATTTTATGGGTAACTGTGGGAGGATTTATTGCTAATTTCTTTCAAGTGGGCATTTTCGCTATTTTGCCTGTCCTTACCACGCGCTATAAAGGCATGGCCAATTTTTGGGAGCTGATAGTGCCGATGGTGGTCGTTGGCACCAGCATTATGATGTGGGGAGCCCGTCAAGCTGACTCAGGTCGGGCCAAAAGTATGACGACACTGGCATTTGCGTTTTTAGGGCTTAGTGCGTTGGCTTTCTTTATACCAGGTTACAGCCTGTTTAAAAACGGGGACAGTGATTTTTTGATGCTGATTGTCAGCGGCGTTTTGTTTTTCGCCGGTTTTTCCATGACCCAGCCTTTGCTGTCGGCCGGTGTGACTAAATTAGCCCAAAGCACTAGGGTAGGTGCAACCAGCGGTGTGTATAACATGGCGCAAAACTTAGGGACTTTCTTTGGCGGATTTCTGGGCGGCGCCTTTTTGACCCATAATATGGGCTTATTCCTTATTTTAATGGGCATTCTTGGGTTTTGGGGTGCGGGCGTAGTTGGTCGCGCCTTAGCATAAGATATGGGGGTTGGTAAATTTGCAAAAAGTAAGTGAAATTAGAGTTAGATATGCCGAGACGGATGCGATGGGTATAGTTTATCACGCAAATTACCTGGTGTGGATGGAGATCGCTCGCACGGAGTTGTTCCGTCTATTGGGGTTGCCCTATACCCAGTTTGAGTCAGAAGGTCTGGCACTCGCTGTAGTAGATGCTGCATTGCGTTATAAAGCACCTGCCAAGTATGATGATTTATTGGAATTACACGCCGAAGTAACAGAAGTCAGCTCGCGCAAGGTAGTATTTAGTTACAAGGTTTTGCGTGGAGATGTGCTATTATGTGAAGGGGAAACAGTGCATCTTTTTGTTAACCAGGATGGTCGTGCTGTTAGTGCAGGAGGATTTCCGATTTGGCAGAATGTCAAGCGTATCTTTGATTTGTAAAATTTACAACATAACTTTTCTTTTGGTTTAAGTTTTATTAGATGGCGCTCAGGATTGTTGGAAGGGGGCGGTTTACCTTTGTCTAAAGTTAAAATCGTCGTGGATAGTTCAAGTGATATTCCACCCATCTTGGCCAGAAAGTTGGGAATTATCGTTGTCCCCATGCCTGTAACCGTCGGAAATAGAACATTCCTTGAAGGTATTGACCTCTTTACCAAGGATTTTTATCCTATCTTTAACGAACTTACCGAGTTGCCGAAAACTTCGCAGCCTAACTTACAGGATTTGGTTAATTGTTACAATGAAGCCGCGAGTGACGGGAGTGAAATTGTCGCCATTCATCTGTCTTCGGGCCTGAGTGGGACTGTCCAAACTGCAGTGCTGGCGAAAGATATGGTGCATGCTGGCGTTAGAGTGGAAATAGTTGATTCCTTAAATGCCTCATTAGGCTATGGCTTGTTAGCGGTAGCTGCTGCCAAGCTTGTCGCTGCAGGAGCGTCTACAGACCAAGTTATTGCTGCTGTGGAAAAAGATAAGCACAGCTTATGTTCTGTATTTACGCCTGGTACATTGGAGTATTTAATTAAAGGTGGTCGCGTCAACAGGGTTTCCGGGGCAGTTGGAACACTTTTGGACATTAAGCCATTACTCCATGTTACTCCTGCCGGTGAGCTGGAGCCTTTTGGTAAGATTCGCGGCCGCAAGCAGGCCTTACGCAAATTAGCGGAGAAGTTAACTAATGAAATTACCGATCCCGATCAACAAACCATCGGCATTGCCCATGCAGCATGTCAAGCGGATGCCGAGTTTTTGGCGACAGAGGTTAAACAGCGCGTGGATGCCGGAGATATATTAATAAGTGACATTGGCTGTACGATTGGGAGCCATACCGGACCTGGTTGCATAGCCTTGTTTTATCGTCACTAGCACTGAGCTGGAGGTAGGTACATCTGTGAAAAGAAGCTGGGTCATATTGATAGTCTTAAGTTTATTAATGTTCAACCAGGTTGCGCCAGCCTTGGCGTTTTCAAGCAGTTCCTCGGTATCCCAAATTCCCACCGTCAATGGAGAAGCCGCGGTTTTGGTAGATGCAGACTCTGGCCAAATTTTATTTGCCAAGAACTCACATGAGCACTTGCCGATAGCCAGTATAACTAAAATTATGACGGCTATTGTAGCTTTAGATAAAGGAAACTTAGACTCAGTGGTAACCATCCAACCCGACATTATGGACCGAAAGAATGTATACGGTACTCTGCTCTACCTTGAGCCGGGTGAAAAGTTTACCCTGCGCCAATTGCTCTATGGTATGCTGCTCAATTCAGCTAATGATGCGGCAATGGCCGTAGCCGACTACATTGGCGGCAATGAAACTAACTTTGTGCAGATGATGAATGCTACAGCGCAACAATTGGGAGCAACTGACACTCACTTTACCAATCCTGACGGTTTGTCGGAGCCCAATCATTACAGCAGTGCGAGCGATATGGCGCTGTTTGCTCGCTATGCCATGCAAAACCCTGTTTTCGCGGAGATTGTTCAAACCAAAACTATGGACTTTCCCCGTTCTAAGCCAAAACTTCCCAATAAGTTGTATAATATTGACCATATGTTATGGCTGTACAGTGGTGTTGACGGCGTTAAAACAGGATATACAGCAGAGGCAAGAAACACAATTGTGACCTCGGCTACGCGTAATGGAAGACGCTTACTCGTGGTTGTCCTCAGAGGCGACACTGCTAAGAGTATATATGCCGATGATGCTAATCTGCTTGATTACGGGTTTAACGATTTTACGAATCAAGTATTGGCCCAGGGCAGAGTAGCAGTAGATTCTGTTCACTTAGCTGGAGGCTCTGTTGTGAAATTAGCTCCGCCTCAGCCTGTATATGGCACCTCGCCAATAGGAAAACAGTCCGACTTTGTACTTAAGCCCCAGGTTGACAAACTTAGTCTACCAATTCAGGCGGGGGAGACCCTTGGCAAGTTGAATATTTGGGAGGGAACTACACTAGTGCAAACAGTGCCTTTGATTGCATTAAATAACATTGCCAAACCAAATGTGCTCAATGCCAAACCTATTGGCAGTACTGTCTGGTTTGTATTGCCGCTGATGGGCTTGTTTGCATACGTCGCCGTACACCGGCGTCAGCGCAGGCTACGAAGACGGACGGTGCAGCGCAATAGTCTCTATCGTTATTACCATGACTAAGCAGTAGAAAAATTCGCCCCAACTATTAGCAAAGAGGAGGCGGCTGGATTGCCGGTGACACAGCAATTCATTCTGAAGGCTGTAAAATTTATTATCTTTTGGCTGGTTTTCGCTCTTCTTTTCTATTTGGTTGCAAGAAACATCAAATTGTTTATTCCAATTATCGGTGGACTTATTCTCTTTGGCGTTATGAACCCGATGGTTAAAATATTGGAACGACGTACCTTTTTAGGGCACAAGTGGTCAGTTGCCTCGGCGTTAATTATAATTATTCTTGGTTTGGGTGGGGTAGTGGCCTGGCTGACCTTACTTACAGTCCGGCAAATTCAGGAATTAATCCTTAAAGGGCCAACTTATGTTGAATCACTCAGAGTAAGTATTGATCGAGTCTGGCCCAAGCTGCAGACCTTGTATCTTGGCCTTGACCCTAAGTTTGGTGATGCAATCAAACAGTCCATTGATCACGTGGTTAGTAATGCGTATGATATGGTGTCCCATGCGCTTTACGGGCTGTCCTCCCTTGCCTTAACTTTGCCGGAATTGGCAATTATGTTGGTCATCACCTTTGTTGCTGCCTTTTTTATAACCAAAAATTGGATTGTCTACAAGAGTTATCTTGTGAATATATTTCCCACTGAGTGGCGAGACGGACTTCGAGCTATCGGTAACGACTTTTCGCTGGCTTTGGTCGGGTTTCTACGGGCCCAGGTAATTTTGGTATTAGGCACAATTGTGGTCACAATTGCTGGTTTAAGCATAATTCACGTTCCTTACTATTTGCTAATCGGTTTGGTGGCTGGTTTGTTTGCGATTTTACCGGTGTTGGGCGCAGGGTTGTTGCTCGTGCCGTGGGCCATTATTGAGATTATCTTGGGCAATATGTCGTTAGGGCTAGAACTTTTGGCTTTAGTAGCAGTGCTTTCGGTGTTAAGACATATTTTTGAACCCCAAATTTTGGGTGATAATGTCGGTCTGGATCCTCTTTTTGTCTTACTCGGCATGTACATCGGGCTTGAACTAATCGGCCCAACTGGGCTGATTATCGGACCATTTGTTATAATATTTTATAAATCATTGCAAAGTGCAGGGGTATTTAAAAATTTGTAGCAGTAATATCTTAGCCTTTTTGTGATATTTCGGTTAATAGACAAATATTTCGCTGTTATTATGAACTCACTTCGTGTTAATGCTATAACATGAGGTGAGTTTTATGTGTGCATTAAGTTGTTTAGAATCACTTAACTTTAGTCCCTTACCACATCAAATCCATACAGCTGATCGAGTGGTAAACCAAATTGGTGGGAGGGCAATTCTGGCCGATGAAGTTGGTCTTGGTAAAACAATTGAAGCAGGCATTATTGTCAAGGAACTTATTGAGCGTAAGCAAGTGGAACGGGTCTTAATTTTGACCCCCGCTTCGCTAGCTCCACAGTGGTGTATGGAGATGCGCGATAAATTTGCCTTGTACTTTTACCACAATCGGCGCGATCACAACTGGACCTACTTTAGTTTTATAGTGGCTTCGATTGATAGAGCAAAACGCAGTGAGCAGTTAAAGGCCATCAGCCAAGCAGGGTTTGATTTATTGATCGTAGATGAGGCGCACAGGTTAAAGAATTGTAACACTGCTAATTACAAGGCAGTCCAACAGATTGCTGCTAAATATCTCTTATTATTGACAGCTACACCGCTGCATAACAATCTGAAAGAACTATATAATCTGATCGAATTGGTTAAACCGGGCTTTAGCGGTGATTATACCAGATTTGCTGCCGAATTTGAGACAGAAGGCGAACACCGCTTGAATTCGGTTATGATTCGTAATCTGAAGAGTGAATTGCAAGACAAGCTCCCGCCCCGTTCGGTGGAACTTGTCCCGATTACTTTGACGTCGGCGGAACGGGATCTTTATGCAGCAGTTAATAGTTATATAAAATGGGAATACAGACGTCGGCGCAATGCCAAGCTAAGCGTGTTGAATCTGATATTGTTACAACGCGAAATTTGCAGCAGTAGTTTTGCGGCTCAAGCTACTTTAGCTAAGATGGGCCTGGACGAATTAGCCGCTCGTGCAGCAGGTGTTAAACATAACAGTAAGGCAGACGCAGTATATGAACTCCTGCAACGTGATAATGGTAGAACCATCATCTTTACTCAATTTAAGGCTACTCAAGCCTATCTCTATGATTTTCTTGCCCACCTAGGCGTGAATGCACTCTGCTATAACGGTGATCTTAAAGCTTGGCAAAGGGTCTGGATGCGAGACGAATTCCAGCAAAGCTCTTCGGTTTTGATCAGTACTGAGGCTGGCGGGGAAGGAATTAACTTGCAAGGAGCCAACACGGTAATTAACTATGACCTACCATGGAATCCTATGCGCGTTGAACAACGTATTGGTCGGGTACACAGATTGGGCCAAACGCAAACGGTGCAGGTATATAACTTATATGCCCAAGACACGGTTGAAGAATTAATTGTAGCATCACTGCGTGAAAAGATTGCCATATTTAACACGGCTGTCGGTGAGTTAGACCGGATCATCGATAATGAATTAGAGCCAGCCGTTGGTTTATTAGACTATTGGCACGGGGTGAAAGTTGGATAAAAGTTTTTGTTTTAGCAGGGAAAAGGAGGTGTTATCTTGAATATTATTTCCGTAAGCTTAATAGCGGAGATAAGAAATGAACAATAATTTACACTATATGGAAATTGAAAAATTTAAAAAACTGATTAAGCAAAACCCATTTAATGATGAAATATATTATCAATTGGGGTGTGCTTACGACAGATACGCATTGCCGGAGTTGGCCATTGATGCCTTTTTAAGAGTTATTGAATTGGTACCTAACGACGATTGCGTTTTAGATTATCTTGGCACGTTGTATAACGAGGTAGGCAAGCAATCAGAGGCCATAAAATACCATGCGGCAGCGATAGATAACAACCCGGAGGAAAGTTCTTATTATTATAATTTGGGTAATGCCTATTTGGATCTGGGTGATTACAAACTAGCATTGCAAGCCTACCGTAAAAGCATTAGTATTGATGACCAACAAGCTGATGTTTTTGACAACATGGGAATTGCCTTGCTTGAGCTGGGCGAAACGGAAGCTGCTACACTGGCCTTCAATCAAGCCTTGACTTTAGACAAACAACACGGACAAGCTAGGCTTCGCTTGGCTGACTGTTTGGTAAGGCTGAAAAAATTGGACAGTGCTATAGCGCAGTATAAAAAAATCATAAAGTATACGCCGGGTGAGCATCAAGCCTGGTTAGGTCTGGCATTCGCACAAAGGGATGCGGGATTGCTGGATGCCGCAATGCAAACCTTGTCAGGGGCGCTGGAAAAGTTTCCCGGTGACAAATTCATGCACTTACACTTGGCGGAAATATATCAGAGCAAAGGTATGGTAAATTTAGCTCAAGTTCATTTTCAACAAGCAAGTTTATAATCAGTGTTCGAGGAATTTACAGCAGGGGGGTATAGACTCCCCTTTTTTGCTGGATATTTTTAAGCCTTCTTTAGCAGAGTACGTTGCCATGAATACCTCCGCCGGCGTTAAATTTTCCCGGGCCAGAGTTTCTATTACCCATGCCTCGCTCTGCTTTAACAAGGCTAGATTAGGTTTATGAATTACGCCATCCAGAACAATTGGTATAAAACAATCATTTGGCACGGCTTGTAGTTTAAGGTCTTCCGGCGTCACCGCCCTTTTATCCGGCTTGGGAATGACACTCAAGGTACCAGGTACTTCTAATATGGCATATTCGACATCTGCAGGGTTCATTATGCCTTTATCGCGTAGTTGTGCCAGAAGATCATTGGTATTATACCGCAGCTTGCGCATATTAGTGTCTAAGACCTTGCCCTTAGCAATTACTACTGTCGGGAACCCGTAAATCCAACCTCTTGCCAAGGGACTCTTAAGCGAAATGTAAGAAATTCCAATCTCAAGACATACTAGGATGCCAAGGGGCAGGAATACTTCGGGCAACGGTATATTCTTTTCTTCCATGGGAAGGGCAGCCAGTTCTGCAATAATAATAGATACAACGAAGTCAAATGGGGATAATTGTGCAAGTTCCCGCTTTCCCATGATGCGCACAGCCAAAAGCACTATGAAGTAGATTACAATAGTACGGGATATTACTGACATTAACAACATCCCCTTGTAAAAAATATGTTAAACACGTTTAAACCTTTACAATTTTCACACTAGTCATACAAATTTATAAAAAGTAGGAAGGATTTTTGCAATTGTTCGCGAATAAATATTCTCAACGACTGGAGGTGATTAGGTTGGCAGAAGAAGAAAACATCTCTCGAGCTCAGTTTTTCCGAACCGCGTTGAAAAAATCCCTGAGTACTGCGCTAGATTTAGCAGAGAATTTCACCGGACCGGCAGAACGCTTGGCTAATTTTGGCCTTGAGTGGCAGGTCGTTTTTACCGGAAGCCTCCCTGAAAATCAAACCAAGTTGGTATTTCACCACAGCAAGCCATTTTTTTTGTTGCGAGATGAGCTGAGGATACAAGCCTTTTCCGGGCTGTGTCCGCACGACTCAATTTTGCTGGTGGCGCGCCCTAATCGGAGTTTTCTATGTAGTTTTTGTAGTCGCAATTTTCATGCAGATGCAGTTGAAGACGCCAACAAGTTGCAAGAATATCCGGTTCGGGCAGAAGGTGAAAAAATTTTGCTGGCCTTTTAAGACAGAAGGTCACATCAAAAATTTTAGTGGAGGTGTTACTTAGTGAAAAGTCCAATGGACTTATTACAAGCTAAGGGTGTATCCAGGCGGGATTTTGTCAAACTAATGGCTGCCACAACCGCTGCCTTAGGGTTACCCCTGACCATGCAGCCCAAGGTAGCAGAGGCTGTAGAAAATGCGATGAAAAAACCACCCGTTATTTGGTTGGAGGGGCAAGACTGTGCGGGATGTTCAGAGTCGACTCTAGCCAGTCTCAATCCGTCGGCTGAACAGTTGATTTTGGATATGATTTCCTTGCGGTACCACGAGACAGTTATGGCCGCAACTGGCGATGTTGCCAAAAAGGCATTTGAAGACACTTACAATGAAGGTAACTATGTCTTAATAGTCGAGGGTTCAATACCTAAGGCCGACGATCGCTATTGCGTAATTGGCGGAACTCCTTTCCGTCAGCACGTCATGGAAGCAGCTTCTAAAGCTTCTGCTATTGTCGCTATCGGTGCTTGTGCTACATATGGTGGTGTGGTGAGGACGACTCCGTCGCAAGGCATGGGAGTGTCTGAATTTGTCAAAGACAAACCCGTTATTAACCTTCCGTTGTGTCCGGTGAAACCAACTACATTATTTGGAACTTTGGTCTATTACTTAACTTATAAGTCTGCCCCGCCAATGGACAAGTATAACCGTCCGTTAGCATTTTTCGGTGACCTGATGCACGATAATTGCCCACGACGGGGCCATTTTGACACCAGTGAATTCCTCCAAGACTGGAATGATCCTAGTCAAAAAGAGTGGTGTTTACTGTTAAAGGGCTGCAAGGGCCCGCAAACCTATTCGGATTGTGGTCAAGTGTGGTGGAATGACAACACAAGTTATTGCATTCAAGCTGGTTCACCTTGCGCAGGTTGCTCACAGCCTGAGTTTTATGACGGCTTTAGCCCGTTGTATCAAAAACAAGAAGGATTCAACACACCTGGGATTAATCCTGATACCGTTGGTAAGGTCATAGGCGGCGCTGCTGCTTTAGGTGTTGTGGCCCATCTTGGCGCGAAAGCGATTAATAGCGGCAAGGGCGATGACAAGAATAAGGGCAAGGGGGTTAGCAAGTAATGGCGCAAAAGATCGTAATCGATCCGCTAACAAGGATCGAAGGTCACCTCAGAATTGAAGTAGAAGTAGAAAACGGCGTCGTCAAAGACGCTCGCAGTGCCGGAATGATGTTCCGCGGTATAGAGCCTTTAATGACCGGGCGCGATCCGCGTGACGCAAGCTATGTAACAGAACGCATTTGCGGTGTTTGTGCAGGTTCGCATGGTTGGGCATCGTCCATTGCTTTGGACGGAGCTTTTGGCGTTAATCTCCCTCCCGGCGGTAGAATTATCCGTAACCTTATTCTAGGTGCACAGTGGTTGCACGATCACCCTCTACACTTTTACCATTTATCCGCTTTGGACTATCTAGATGTGATGGCGGTTGCCAAATACAAAGGTAATGATGTCGGGCTCAATGCTGTTAAAGCTAAAATTATGGCTTTGGTTAATGCCGGTGATACCGCGCCGTTGACCCCGCGCTACAAGCCGGACGAGTTTTCGGTTAATGATCCTGAATTAGTTACAATGGCAGTTTCTCATTATCTACAAGCTTTGGATATGCAAGCAAAAGCCAAAAAAATGTCGGCAATTTTTGCCGGTAAACAACCACACCAATCCAGCATTGTGGTGGGTGGCGTAACTATGTTACCCACTATGGGCGACGTCGACAAATATGCTTCAATGTTGGAAGAACAAATTGACTTCATTGAAAATGTCTACCTGAAGGATGTTGTCACTTTTGGTACCGGGCCTTTGTTGCCCTTGGCCACAGCTGGCGTTGGCGGTGGCAATGGCAATTACATGTCTTATGGCGGGTTTGAAGTTGATAACAGCGGCAGTCTATTCTTCCAACCTGGCATCGTTATGAACAACGATTTTGCTAACCCACAAAAAATAGATGCGTCGAAGATAACAGAAGACGTTAAGTGGTCTTGGTACAAGAGTGCCAGCCATCTACAACCTATGGTCGGTCAAACTGTGGCTGACGTAGACAAAGCAGCCGCATATACTTTCTTGAAAGCCCCACGCTATAACGGTCAAGCTATGGAAGTTGGCCCAATGGCTCGGATGTTAATCGAGGGCAATGAAACGCTCATGGGATTAGTGAAGAAATACAATATCAAGCCTGGTGCGGTTGCGCGTCATGCTGCGCGTGCAATTGAATGTGCCAAGTTAGCAGTCGCAATGCGTGGTTGGGTTGATGACCTCAAATCTGAAATGGGCAAAGGTCTGCGCATTCATGATACAGATCATTGGGAGCCTCCTACAACCGGCGAAGGTGTGGCCATGATTGAGGCGCCGCGTGGTTCATTGGGTCACTGGATTAGCATTAAGGATCAAAAAACAGCAAACTATCAAATGGTTGTTCCTTCAACTTGGAACTTCTCGCCGATGGATGATAAAGATCAGCGCGGTCCGGTGGAGTTTGCTTTAATCGGCACCCCTGTACCAGATCCAGAAAATCCGACAAACGTTGCGCGCGTAGTGCGTTCATATGACCCTTGTATTTCGTGTGCAGTACACCTAATCGAACCCAAAACTAACAAAATTCTTAAATTTCAAATTGGTTAAGGGGTGATTGTATGCATGTGTTAACAGCAGAAGACCATCCATTATTTGCACGGCTTTCTCATTACATCAATTTGATTTCCATCATCGTGTTGGGCGTGACTGGATTCATTATTCACAGTCCCGGCCCCGGTATCGGCATGGATAACGTCCGTAATATTCACTTTATTTTTGCCTATATCTTTTTAATTAATGGTATAGTACGTGTATATTATGCAATATTTGGTAAAAATAAAGACTACAAACAATTTCTGTTTAATAAAAAAGACTATGCTAATTTTGGAGCAGTCATCAAGTACTATTTGTTTTTGGGTCCGCATCCAGATACCGGTATGTACAATCCACTCCAAAAATCAGCGTATCTTGCCTTGCCAATACTGGGCATTATTCAAACCATTACTGGTTTAGGCCTGTACCGACCGGCGGTCTTCGTTGGTATCGTTAATTTTTTTGGCGGCTTGGAAATATTGCGCAGTACACACTATTTGGTTACATGGTTGTTTATCGCCATTGTTATTGTGCATCTTTACTTAGCGCTGACTGAAACCTTTGACGCAACCAAGTACATGCTGTTTGGAACTATTCGAGGGAAAAAATAACTTATTCAGGAGATGGCATGGGTAGTAATAAAATAATGGTATTAGGCGTAGGCAATGTTTTGATGCAAGATGAAGGCGCCGGAATTCACTTTTTGCGTGAACTTGAAAAGCGTGATTTGCCGGAAGATACCGAGTTGCTTGAAGGTGGGACGGCCGGCATGGAGCTTCTGTATCTAATCGAGGGCGTTGACCACTTAGTAATCGTTGACAGCATTGAAGCCGGAGCCGAACCGGGTGCCATATTTAAGTTCAAACCGGATGACATTTCGGTAATGCCACCTGAGTATAATGTCTCCTTGCATCAAATAGGCTTGTTGGAAGTGCTAAAAATGGGGCAAATTCTCGACAAATTGCCTTTAACCGTAACAATTTTTGGCATTCAGCCTAAAATTGTTGATTGGGGTATGGAACTTTCGCCGGAGCTAAAGACAAAAATGCCTAAACTGGTTCAATTGGTTACTGACGAATTATACATGCTGGCGCAAGGAGCATAATTGCTAAATTAACTTAGAAACGCCGTGGTTATTTAACCACGGCGTTTTTTAGGGGTTGTTAGCGTGCTAGGCGAAACGTAAATATGTTGTGAGGGTTTGTTGTGCTGTGGTATGCCAGGAATATTGCTTAGCTTGAGCGAGGCCTTTAGCGGTACATTGCCGGGCTAGGGCTTCATCAGTAAGCAAGCGGAAAATACCTTCGGCCAGATCAAGAGAATTAAAGGGATTAATGAGCACAGCCCCGTCTCCGACAACTTCCGGGATTGAGGAAGTATTTGAGGTGATGGTAGGGGTGCCGCAGGCCATAGCTTCAATTGGTGGTAACCCAAATCCTTCGTAAATTGATGGGTAAACGAAGATAGTCGCGGCGTTATAGAACAGCGGCAGTTCCTCGACAGGCACAAAACCGGGGAAAATAACGCGTTCTTGGATGCCTAAGGCGTCGACCAACAAGTTTAGTTCTTCAAAGTCACGGCCCGGCTTACCAACTATAACCAGTTTGATATCCGCATCGAGGTCTTTTTTCAGTTCGAAAAAGGCATTGATTAAGCCGCTGATATTTTTGCGGGGACCAAAGCCTCCTAAATACAGCACAAAGCGACGGGGCAGATTATACTTATTCGCAAGAAAATCTCGACATTTGTTTTTATCCAAGGGGCGATAAATCTCCTCGGCAGCTTCATAAGTAACAGTGATGCGATCATCCGGCAGTTTGAATATCTTTTGAATGTCGCGTTTGGACCAGTCGGATACCGTAATAATCTGATCTGCATCCTCAATGATGCGCGGCATTTCTTGGAGAAATACTTTAAGGTAATTTCGCCCCACTGTTTCCGGATAGACATAAGGTATAAGGTCATGCACCGTAACAATAAAGGGGCAATCCTTCTTGACCGGTAAACCAATCCCGTTTTGGGGTACGTGGTAGACGTTAATCTTGTCATCTTCGAGTGCTGCCGGAATATGAACTTCTTCCCAAAATCGATCTTTGTGTTTAAGGATACTGTTAAATACAGCATCGGTGCGCGGGTCTAGATCTTTGTACTCATCCCCAGGCCAAAAAAAACGATAGACATTAGAGGTATCCAGATAAGCCAAATTACGGATAAGTTGATAGGTGTATGTACCAATCCCTGTGCCCCTGTACCATATGGCTGCTCTGGCATCAATACCGATTTTCACAGGCAGTCCCCCTGGGTAAAAAAAATTTAGTTGCACACAGCGCTTCCAGCTGATCTAAAAAGCTAGCCCGCAGTTCAGCGGAACCAATGAATCGCGTAAGTTTTGCTAATAGGTCTCGCGGTGCATGCAGACCTTGCTCGCTATACTTGGCCCAACAAATTTGCCAAAAATCTGTAGGAAATAAAAGAAAGTAAAACATGGTTTTTAATTCTTCACATTTAAGGTGCTTAATCGTGTGATAAGATAATAATATGCGTTGGGCAGGTTCCAGGGTCCAATTGGATAATTTTACACAGCGCAAGATCAGACTGGCTAAATCATGCAGGTGCATATCCAAGATACAATAGTCAAAATCAATTAGCGCAACAGTTTGTTCCTGGGTCAGAATTATGTTATGGTGGGCTAAGTCGTGATGACAGATTGACCCGGCGTTGCGTTCCTGGGCCGCAGCTTGGTAATAGGTTTGTGAGCGCAAACCAGCGATAGAAGTCACCGCATCAATTATGGCCTTAGGACAATAGGCGAGAAACAAATGGTCGAATTCATCCTGACAGCCCTGCGCTTGAATGCATCTTTGGTACCAGCGGATATGCGCTAACCTGTAACTAAACCGTTGGGGCCATACACCGTAAAGCTTCCTTTTGGGCCAGAATACATCCTCGGTATAACCTTTGGCGGCGATGTGGAATTTTGCCACCCCTTCGGTAGCTAGTGCTAACTCGGCCGCATTATTGAAGTCAACGTGATGCCCATCTATCCACTTAGAGAGTAAGTATCGGTATGCACCGATCTGAGCGTAGCCCAGATTATTTAGCGTAGGCACAATGGCGGCGATATTAGTAAAGCATTGCCGCAGAAGGTGCTCGCTGACCGCATACTCCAAAGTGAGCTCTTGCGGTTGCAGGGTGGAAGTTTTAAGTGCATAACGCTCGGAGTCACTCTCCATATAAAGGATATGCCCTCTTGGCTCAAAGTATTTTAGTTTGAGGCCGTAAATTGCGGCAAGCTCGTTCAATGGCCATTTTCCCACTAGATTCCACTCCTTACCACTGCACCACACGTACTTGCCGCCCAAAATTGCTGCAGAAACCTTTCCTCTTGCAAACGGTGTTTAGTCTCGTGCAGTAATTCCTTGGTGAGCTTAGCCTTGGCGTGGGATGAGGTATTAAAGTGACGATTGGCGATTCGCCAATACTGCTGGGGAAAGAAGAGGAAGGCTGCGATAAATCTGATCTCGTCGCTAGACAAGGGTGCAACTTCGTCATACGCTTGCAGCATTAATTTTACGGGTCGCAGCTGCCATTTAAAGTTACGCGCAACTTTACGCGCATAACGTGCGACGTCATAAGCGCGAATTTCTTGCGCGCAATAGTCAAAATCAATAACATAAAGACGGTTAGCGGTGTCGAAGATGAAGTTGTGGTAAGTAAAATCGCGGTGACACAAGCTGCCTTGTCTTTTAGCCTGTTCCACCAGTTTTTCATAATTACAAGTGTGTAAAATGTCGATAGCACACTGACATCTGGCAATATACCACCCGCTGGTTGCAGCAAATTCGCGGTTAAACGTACTATCCATGGCAGCTTGGGCTAAAACTCGATATCTTTCGAGCTCAGCATGATGTTTTAGCCATTCATACGGCAGTTTGCCCCAGGTCTGTCGTGGCTCGCAGTTCGGTGGCAGTATAAACCCTTGTGATGCTTGGTGAAGTTTGGCGAGAATACCGGCTGCCGCACAAACATCTGCGACGCCTGTGATGTCTCCTTCGCGCCCGGGAATCCAGTCTGTTAAATAATATAATCCATCCGGTTCTTCGACAAAGTTGCAACCGTCCAAGGTTGCAATAAACGGTATAGTTGCGGTAAACCCATTGTGCAGCAAATGATTGAGAGCAGCAGCAATAAAATCGACTTTACCACGGGACAACTCCACCCGCTTGAAACATTTAGGGCCTAGTGTGGTTTCTAAGCGCCAAGCATCACGCACCTTTTGCGCTGTTTGTACTTTTAAGCCGTACCAATGTGGAATATTTTCACGCAACCAATCGACAGTGGGCACTGGTTTACCCCCCATTTCTAGCGATATTTGGAGTAATCGGCCGAACATAGGCCTTGTACCAGTGTTTTAATATCTTGATCTCTATCTTTGGCGCAGACCAAAACAGCATCATTAGTATTGATGATAATTAAGTTGCGCACACCAAGTGTGGCTACAAGCTTACCATCCGTGTCAATGATACATTCAACTGTGTCCAAGCC
The DNA here is from genome assembly GCA_021783135.1 of Bacillota bacterium. Lineage (GTDB taxonomy): Bacteria > Bacillota > Desulfitobacteriia > Desulfitobacteriales > JAJXUE01 > JAJXUE01. Next base: position 34,900 of record JAJXUE010000003.1, read on the forward strand.
AAGGTGCTGACCGTTGGCGACATTGCCATATGTATCAGGTGCGAGAATATTTTCCAGGGCACTCCAACTGCCTAAGTCCTCCCATTGAAAATTACCGGGTATTACATAAATGTCGGTTGCCCTTTCCATGATCCCATAGTCTATAGACATTGCCTGAAGACGACTGTATTCATCAGCAATAACTCTGTCCTCATGCGAATTACGGTAATTTGATGCTATCCGAGCCAGTCCGGCGCCAAGTTTAGGCATGTAGCGTTCAATGGCTTGTAATATTGTGGCAGCGCGCCAAATAAATATCCCGCTATTCCACAAATAGTTCCCTGCTTTGAGCAAACTGATAGCGCGTTGGCGGGAAGGTTTCTCTAAAAACTGATCGGCAGAGAACACTTGCCCTGAAACCTCGGGCAAAGTAAGCCGATTGCCGCGTTTGATATAGCCAAAGTTTGTTTTTGGACTATTCGGAGGTATTCCAATAGTTACCATGCACTCGCGGGTTGTGGCCAGAGCGACCGCTTGTTCAATGGTATGACAAAATGATTCGTTCTGGCGGACAAAGTGGTCTGCCGGCATACAAACCATCAGGGCCTCCGGGTCAAATTGCAAAAGTTTAATGGCAGTTAGACCGATGCAGGCAGCAGTATCTTTGTTTTCCGGTTCCAAGATTATGTTCTGAGTAGGCAGGTCCGGTAATTCGTCGACAATCAAGGGCTTGTAGGTGTGATTGGTGACCACAAAAATATTGGACCACTTAATCAATGGTAGTATTCTGGTTGCCGTTTCGCGCAGGAGAGTTTCGCTGCCGCAGAAGCTGAGCAATTGCTTTGGCCGATTTAGTCGGCTCTTGGGCCAGAATCGCGAGCCTGTTCCTCCGGCCATGATTACGGCATAGGTGTGAGAATGGTCAATGGCCTTCGTATTTTGCGCATCCATAGCAGGGCATCCTCCTTAGGGAAGTTGTTCCTTTCATTTTATGCGTGCTTCCGCTTATAAATCAAAAAGAACTAACCCAAATTTAGTTTGGAGCTAGTCCTTTTTGTAGGAGAACCTTTGGACCTGCATTGCACAAAAAACCGCATGTGAATAAACGGTAGTGCAATGCAATGCAATTACCTGATAAGTGTTAGTGAACTGTTCGTATAGCAACTATGCCATAGAAAATAGAAAATCAGTTTATAAAACGTTTAAAATATGCTTGCAGTCAGTTTAATAATAACGTCTATATTTAATATAACGGATAATAAGTTTGGAGAATGATTGATAAAGCCTCCAAATTGTTATTATCAACGTTGAAAGAATAATGAGGTGATTGTATGAACAAAGTTTTCACAAAAGGTGCTGCCGTACTAGCTACAGGATCTATGCTTTTTCTCAGCACAGCGGGGGTTGTGCAAGCAGCATCAGCCGGTAATCGTTTTTCTGGTGCCAACAGGTTTCAAACCTCAATCGCAATCGCTAGGCAAGATTTTCAAAATCAAAAAGTGCAAAACGTGGTAATTGCCTCGGCCTACAGCTTCCCAGATGCTTTGGCAGCCAGTACACTTGCCACCAAACTAAGTGCCCCAATTATTTTGGTAGGTAAAGGCCAGCACGATTCTAACGTTAGTTTAGCTTTTATTAAGAATCATTTAACTAAAGGCGGAACAGTTACGATTATTGGCGGAATTGGAATTATTGACGCGCATGTGCAAGACTGGCTGGTTAATGCCGGCTACATAGTGACGCGCATGGGTGGCAAGGACCGCTTCGCGACCGATGCCATGATTGTTAATGACCTAAATGTTCCATCCGGAACTCCTGTAATCGTGGCAAGCGGGTATGATTTCCCTGATGCTTTGGGTGTAGCTTCTCTCGCTGCGAGCAAAGGTTGGCCGATCTTACTTAGCGGTCCCAACCAATTACCGGCTTCAGCGCAAGCCTTTATCGCTAAGGATCTACCCAGTAATGTATACTTGGTCGGCGGGGAAGGAGTCCTGCATACCACTGTTAGCACTACAATTCAAACTGCAGACCCAAATGCCGCTATTACACGCTTTGGCGGTGCCGATCGATTCGATACGCTAGCGCTGATTCTCAAACAATTTTATCCTAATCCGGCTCAAATCTACTTAGCGAATGGGCTTGATTTTGCTGATGCCCTCTCGGGCAGCACCTTAGCTGCACAAAATAATGCACCAATTCTTTTGGTCAATCCCAAAGCTAAGCATCTTCCGCTCGCAATTCATGAATATCTGTTTGCCTTGAGACTGCAAGGCAGTAAACCTCAAGTAAGTGTATTGGGTGGAACTGCCGGTGTGCCGGATTGGATACTTCAGCGCGTGAATGATATTTTGACAGGAACTGTGACATCTCCTACGACTACTCCAGGGACAATAACGCCGCCTGTAACGCCGCCTGTAACACCACCTGTAACACCCCCTGTAACACCGCCTGTAACTACTCCCGCTACTATTACACCTCCGCCGGTAACGCCTCCAACACCGCCGGTAACTACACCGGGAAGTGTTACAACCACGCCAAGTTCAGTAACCACAACTAATTCCAGTATCACTAACTAGCATTAGCTGTTGGTGGCAGGGGAGCAGCAAATTTTACAGTGCTGCTTCCCTCCACCTATTTTATGTCTGTAATTCGGAGGCGAAATATTTCGCATAGGAAGACCACTGTAACAATGTTGTTTAAACGGCGCTGTTAGTGCATTAATAAGGAAAGTGGGGAGAACGTATGCCCAAAAAGATTGCTGCGAGCATGGCTGCGGTCGCGCTATTGAGTGCACTAACCATAGGTTTAACGGGGTGCGGCACAATTTACGGTAATACTGCTCAAACAGATGCGGCCCCAACCTCATCTCAGGCAACAAGTAACACCTCTAACCTGCCCGACAGTACGCAAGGGCTGTTAACCTCGAAAGCGCAGCTCACCAAGATCGATATTAAAACCAAACCTGGACGAGCAGCGTTAAATGCACAAGTAGATAAAAATTTAAAAAACTTGGATAAGGCGTTAAACAATCTTGACAAAAGTATGGGCAGTATATAATGCAGTTAGGAGAAGGTTAGCTATGTTGAACAAACGTAAATTGGTGGCTACGCTCCTGGTTGCCCTTGCTATTCTAGGAGCTGCGCTTCCGGCATTGGCGGAAGATGGCATCCAAAGTACAGCACCAAGTATGCAGTCTAACGTTCAAGCACGGCAGGCTGGAATTCAGAGGAGAATTTTACACATTAAAAAGGCACAGGAGTTTCATCAGTATCTCCAACCAATTCGGCAGGTACAAGCGCAAGAGATTCAAGTGAGACAGCAACTGCAAGCGTTACGCAAACAAGTTCACCAACAAGTGGCTACCGACCGGCAGTCTAAGAATTATGCGGCGCTCCTAGTGGCTTTGAACGACATGCTGCCGATGCAAAACGATATCACTACAGCGCAGCAAGCAGCTTCTACCTGTCGAACAGACTGGCAACAGTCACGCACGGACAATAAGGCCGGTAATATACAGGCCTTGGGCAATGATTTGGCTAAAATTCAAACTGATGTGCAAACTCGACTTACTATTTACCAAAGGTTGGTAAATGATTTACAAAAGATATCTCAGGATTTGACCACTACTACTGTTTCATCTAGTGTGGGCTCCACCACCTCCGCTACCATAAGCCAGTGAGTAAAAGTATCAGCTTACCAAAAAACCTGTCGTGCGAGAACTCCACTTCTCCGACAGGTCTTTTTGGCTGCCTACATTAACGGGTCAAAGCTTGACGAATCTCACGTTCCAACCATAACCGAGCAACTTTACCCTTAAACTTAATGTCGCCAGCGAGTGCAACTACCGGAATTTCATACCTGTACAGATTAAAGAGTTTTTCGTCGCCTGTAATATCGATATACTCCAACTCGATGGGGTAGTCTACGCTTAAAGCTGTTACCATATCGGTGGCCTTGGTGCACAGGCAGCACCCTTCCTTGCCATAGACTGTTATTTTAAGCATTATTAGCACCTCCAGCCAGTTAGGGTAAGTAGTGCGGACAAAATAAACATTATTATAAATAGATTAAGCCAATTTGGCAAGGCCGACGTGTGCAGCAGCCTTGGAAGTTAGCTAAGTAATGTGGTATTATAAGTTGAAAACTTCGCCTAAGAATTATCTTAGTAAGAGGTTATAAAGGATAAAGTTAGGAAGGTTGAGAACATGACCCAACAGTATTATCACACAATTACCTTTGGCTGCCAAATGAATGAACGGGACACGGAAACAGTAGCCGGCATGTGTGAAGAAATGGGTTACACCTACACTGCTACTCCGGATGCAGCGGATTTAATTGTAATTAATACTTGCTGTGTGCGCGAAAGTGCAGAAAATCGTATTTTGGGGCGGGTTGGCAATCTTAAACACCTCAAAACTCAAAATTCAAGTTTAATTATAGCCTTGTGTGGCTGTATGGTTCAACAAGATCAGGCAGCTGCCCGCTTGTTAAAGCGAGCGCCACACCTCGACATCCTATTTGGAACTCACAATATCCACCAACTTCCGTCATTGGTTGCGCATGTGCGCGAAACTGGCAAATCTGTGATCGATGTTTGGCAAAGCGCCGGCGCTATAGTGGAAAACTTACCAACTAGGCGTGAGGGTAATTTGAAGGCTTTTGTTAATATTATGTATGGTTGTAATAACTTTTGCACCTATTGCATAGTTCCACATGTTAGGGGTAGAGAAAGAAGCCGGGCGATAGATGATATTGTGGCGGAAATTGCTGACTTGGCGCAAGCTGGTTTTATGGAAGTCAATCTCTTGGGGCAAAATGTTAATTCTTACGGTAAAGACCTTGCCGGGCAGCCAGACTTTGCGGACTTACTCTTGGCTGTAAATGCGGTGCCCGGCATTGCCAGAATTCGTTTTACTACCTCGCATCCTCGTGATTTATCTGATAAAATGATTCTTGCGGTGGCAGAGGCTGATAAAGTGTGTGAACATTTTCATCTCCCGGTGCAAGCCGGCAGTAACGCTATTTTACATAAAATGAACCGTGGCTACACGCGGGAATACTATCTTGAACGAGCAGCGAAAATTCGTGCTCTTGTACCGGGGGCAAGTATATCCACTGATTTAATTGTCGGATTCCCGGGTGAAACTGAGACTGATTTTGCTGCAACACTGGATTTGGTGGCTCAAGTACGATTTTCAGCCGCCTTTACTTTCATTTATTCTCCTCGTACCGGGACAGCGGCGGCAAAAATGCCGGAACAAATTCCCTTAGAAGTTAAAAAAGAGCGACTTAGTCGTTTAATGGCAGTGCAAAACGACATAAGCCTACAAGAACACCAGAACATGTGTGGGCAGATACTGGAAGTTTTGGTTGAAGGGGAGAGTAAGACCAATAAGGACAAATTGGTGGGCCGTGCTCGCACTAATGAACTGGTCATTTTTAACGGACCAATCGACCTGACCGGCCAATTGGTGCCTGTTAAAATAATTGAAGCAGGTACTTGGACCTTAACCGGGGAGTTTATCCGCGGTGAGGCCTAATTATTAAGGAGGTATATCATGTCACAAGAGATTGTTAATCAAGCCAAAATTTTAGGCGAACTATTAGCTGAGTGTAAGGAATTGCAGACCCTGCGCGATGCAGAAGGGAAATTTGCCAATGATCCGATAGCACAGGATTTGGTTGGAGAATATCAAGGCTGGCAGGCTAAGGAAAATTTAGCGAAGCAGGAGGGCCGTGAACTCGCCCCAGACGAACAGGCAACTTACGAAGGGGTAGAAAAACAAATGGAGAATAATGCTGCAATTACGGCTTACTTAGATGCTCAGGCTGAATTTTCCGATTTAATGGAGAGTGTAAATTACCTCATTCTTAAGGGAATTAACGGAGAAGTTGATAGCTGTGACAGTGGAAGTTGTAGTGGCGGCTGTAGTGGCTGCGGTCACTAATATCTGAAGTATAAGCCCGGTCTGTGCCGGGCTTTTTCTATGCAGACAGGGATTAGGCTAAATATGGTATAATAATTATTATTATACTAAACGTTGGGGGTACCGGCCTTGACACCAATGATGCAGCAATACCAATTAATTAAAGCCAACTATCAAGACGCCATTTTATTTTTTCGGCTCGGCGATTTTTACGAAATGTTTGGACCGGACGCGGAAGTGGCAGCCAAAATTTTAGAAATTGCCCTTACGGGACGCGATGCCGGTGCGGCCGGGCGGATACCGATGTGTGGAATTCCATTTCATGCCGCAGAGGGTTATATTGCCAAATTAATTAACAAAGGGTATAAGGTTGCAATCTGCGAACAGGTGGAGGACCCCAAACAGGCCAAAGGTATTGTACGGCGAGATGTAATCAGGGTAGTTTCACCCGGTACGGTTATGGAAGCCAGTATGCTGGACGAAAAAGGCAATAACTATGTTGCTGCAGTGAAACATGCCCCTAATGGGTATGGTCTGGCTATTGCAGATATTTCAACAGGGCAGTTTCAAGTGACGGAGGTCGCTGGTGATAGGAGTATGGACAAGCTGCTTGATGAGTTGGCTAGAATCAAGCCCGCCGAAATTCTGCTTGCCGCCGATGATCCTGCATGGGTACGGCTGAAAACGGCAACCGGAGCTCTCCTTACAGAAGTCTCCGCGAAAATTTATACGCCTAAAGTTGCGCAACAAACATTGCAAAACCACTTTGGGGTCGCCGCACTCTCCGGATTTGGCTGTGCTGCGCTTGATTTAGGGCTTGTCGCAGCAGGCGGTCTGCTCAAATATCTGCAAGAACACGCAGGCGGTTCATTGTCACACCTCAACCGCATCACTCCTTATGCCCTGAATAAATATATGATGTTGGATCAAGCAACACGACGCAATCTGGAACTTACGCGCAATATGCGTGAACAAGATAAAAAAGGCAGTTTGCTCGGAATTTTAGATTGCACAGTTACCGCAATGGGCGGACGTCTATTAAAGCAGTGGTTGGAGCAACCTTTGACTAACCGGGAACAGATTATTAACCGGCAAGACCAAATTGAAGTTCTTTATCAAGACTTTATGATGCGTGCCGATTTGCGCGAAGCTCTGCGTCAAGTGTATGATCTGGAGCGACTCTTAGGACGGATTGTTTATGGTTCGGCCAATGCTAAGGACCTTTTGATGCTGCAAAATTCACTGCAAGCGCTGCCTGTGATTTATGCTTTATTGCATCACCAAGGTCCGCTAGAGAATACCGCGCCGCTTAGCACCTTAGCCGCGGAATTTGATCAATTGGAGGATGTGCTGGACCTGCTGCAGGCAAGCATTAATCCGGATGCCCCGTTTACACTGCGTGAAGGGCGTCTAATCAAGGACGGCTATAATGCCACAATAGATGAGTTGCGTTACATATCTACCCATGCCAAGGACTGGGTGGCGGCACTGGAAAGCCAAGAACGTGAACGAACAGGAATAAGGTCGCTTAAGGTCGGGTACAATAAGGTTTTTGGCTATTACATTGAAGTTACCCACGCGAATGTCAGCGCTGTACCGGATGATTATATTCGCAAACAGACTCTGGCCAACGCTGAACGCTACATCACGCCGGACTTAAAGGAATACGAAAGTAAGATCCTTGGTGCGGAAGAAAAGTTGGTGGCGCTTGAGTATCAGGTTTTTTGCCAAATTCGGGAGCAGGTAGGACAGCGGGCGGTTGGTATTCAACGTACGGCAGCTGTTTTGGCCCAACTTGATGTTATATCCGACCTGGCCGAAGTCGCAGTACGCAATAACTACATCAAACCATTAGTTACTGACGGCAGTGAAATAAAAATTTGCGACGGTCGCCATCCTGTTGTCGAAAGACTTTTAGCCGATGATTTCTTTGTACCGAACGATACCGAACTCGACCAGCACGAGCACCGATTGGCAATTATTACAGGGCCAAATATGGCCGGTAAATCAACGTACATGCGCCAAGTAGCCCTGATTGTTTTGCTGGCACAAGTAGGCTCCTTTGTGCCAGCCACAACGGCGGAAATCGGCATTGTGGATCGGATTTTTACCCGTGTTGGGGCCTCGGATGACCTCGCTACCGGTCAGAGCACCTTTATGGTAGAAATGAACGAAGTGGCAAATATTTTGTACAATGCTTCAGCCAAAAGTTTAATTATCTTAGACGAAATTGGACGGGGTACTGCCACCTTCGACGGGTTAAGTATCGCTTGGGCAGTAGTGGAATATATTCATAACCCCGAGTTAGTCGGGGCCAAAACTTTGTTTGCTACGCATTACCATGAACTTACAAGCCTGGTTGATGTTATGCCTGGCATTTGTAACTACCGCGTAGCGGTGCGTGAGCTAGGAGACAACATCGTTTTCTTACGGAAAATTGTTGCCGGCAGTGCAGACCGCAGTTATGGCATTCAGGTAGCACGGCTGGCAGGGTTGCCAGCGAGCGTTATTCAACGCGCGAAGCATATTTTGGCAGGACTGGAAACTGAAGCTACCAAGCCTAAAGGCATGACCGAGGATTTAGCAGCACCGGATTTTGAACAATTGAGTTTCGCTATACTTCAAGCAGAACACGAACACGCCGGTTTAGAACTGCTTGCCAACATACGCTCACTCGATATAAATAACCTAACTCCAATGCAGGCGTTAAACTTGCTGCTGGAATGGCAAAAGGATTTGGGGTAACGTGGACGCAACAAGGCAATTGTCAGAGGATAATTTCCGCTTTGGAGCGGAAAAACTACAGGAGATAGGAAATGAGTAATCGGATCAAAATCCTCGACGCTGTTACGGCGAATCAAATAGCGGCCGGGGAAGTTGTGGAGAGACCGGCATCGGTTGTAAAAGAATTAGTAGAAAATGCTCTAGATGCCGGCGCAGATAAAATTGAAATAGCTATAAACGGTGCCGGAGTGGCGTTAATCCGGGTTACTGACAACGGGTGCGGCATGAGTGGCGATGACGCGATAATGGCTCTGCAAAGGCATGCAACCAGCAAAATCAGCTCGACTGGGGATTTGGCCGAGATTGCCACCCTCGGCTTCCGGGGTGAAGCCGTACCGAGTATCGCGTCAGTTAGCAGGCTTGAGGTTACTACGCGGGAACACAATTCAGTTGCAGGCTGCCGGATTCTGGTTGCGGGTGGAGCTATAGAGCAAGTTAGTGATATTGGGTGCCCGGCAGGGACCGTTTTCACGGTAAAGGACTTGTTTTTTAATACACCGGCCAGGCGCAAATTTCTTAAAAGTGCTGCCACCGAACTGGGTCAAATTAGTGATATCATAAGCCGGATGGCTATGGCCTACCCCAAGGTTGCCTTTAAGTACATGCATGAAGGAAGAATCTTACTGCAAACTTCAGGGACAGGCAGCCTGCTAGAGACAGTCAGCCAAGTATATGGCAAAGAACAGGCTAAACAGATGATTCGCCTCGATACCTCGGCAAGCGGTTTCACCCTGGAAGGATACTTGGGCAGTCCTAACCAGTCACGCAGCACCCGTGCCCAGCAAACTTTTTTTGTCAACGGACGCTATATCAAGAGTAAAATACTTACAGTCGCAGTGGCAGAAGGATATAAAACAGTAGTGCCTGCTAATCGTTATCCCATAGTAGTGCTTAATCTTCTCTTACCACTGCAGGCTGTGGACGTTAACGTTCACCCGACCAAGTTAGAGGTGCGTTTTGCTCAAGCCAACGAAGTTTCACAGTTCGTGGCCCAGGCAGTAAGGCAAACTCTAAATTCTGCCAACCTTATGCCAGGTAATACATACCCTGATGTAAGCAACAGTTTTGCTGTTGCCGCACGACAGTATTCCGGTGGCTCGTCCTCAAGTGGTGGTGTAGCTGAAGCAACGCACCTCACTACTTACGCACAAGTTGCCTTCACGGACCAGGCGTCGTTTAAGCCACCGATCTGCCACCGCGTGGTGTCTAACGAAGTTGGACACCACGCGGTGGACCAGATAACAACAGACCCAGTAAAAGTGCTCAGCGATGATCAGGTAACTATACCTACAAGCAAGCTGCCCGATATCGTTGTTTTAGGCCAGGTTGATGCGACTTATATTGTCGGGGCAGGGCCGGAAGGTCTATACATTATCGACCAGCACGCTGCACACGAACGAATTAATTTTGAACAATTTTGGGCGCGAGCGGAGCAAACACGGGTAGAATCGCAACTATTGTTGCAGCCCATAACACTTGAACTATCCCAACAGGAAATGGGCATTTTAGTTGAAAATGTTGCATTATTTATTGATTTAGGCTTTTTGCTCGAACATTTTGGTGGTAACACCTTTTTATTGCGTGGTCACCCACTTGAAGTCGCCACAGCAAAGCCTGGCAATCTTGTTCACGATTTATTGGCTTTATTTGTGGAAGGACCGAAGCACATTGACCTGCGTCAACTAAGGGAGGAAATGATTTATACCATTGCCTGTAAAGCCAGCGTTACGGCTAATAAGATTCTAAACCAAATAGAAATGGACAATTTACTGTGGCGGTTAGGGCAAACTCAAAACCCTTACACCTGCCCACACGGCAGGCCAACCATTATTGCCTTAAACCATGCTGAACTAGCTAAACGCTTCCAAAGGACTTGAGTGAGATGGTGCAGTACATCGTAACGACGGTAAAGAGTAAACCCCATTTAAACGGTAAAGCACGCGAAATTGCGGCAAGTCTGAACTGCCTGTTTGCCGAGCGTGGTGAACACACGCTAGAATTCTTTAAGGACGAGTTTGCATCTGCCATTTTGATTATCGTGGGTGACACCCGAATTGTAGCACGTGTTGGCAACAGTGAACTTTTTTTCCACCCCAGCATGAGTTTATTGCGCTTAATGAATCACGCCAAGGGACAAGTTGACCGCATGGCCGAGGCCATGGCTCTCAAACCCGGAATGCACGTGCTGGACTGTACTTTAGGTTTTGCTTCCGATGCGCTTGTGGCAAGCTATTTAACCGGGCCCACCGGTTCGGTGACAGGAGTGGAAGCTTCACCTCTCGCTGCATTATTAGTACGGATGGGAGTAAATGAGTATACAGTCCGCGTGCATGACGGATTGGAACGGCACAAAGCGCAAGTCTTGGCGGCCCTGCCTGGTGCGATGCAACGTATTAAGGTCATCAACATGCATCATCTGGACTTTCTACTGGCAGCGAAGTCTAAAAGCTTTGATATCGTATATTTTGATCCTATGTTTCGCAAACCACGCACTGAGTCCGCCTCGATGGCACCGCTACGGGGACTGGCGCTGCCGGATCCTATTAGTGTCAGCAGCGTTCAGGCAGCGATGCGTGTTGCGCGCAGGCGTGTGGTTTTGAAGGAAGGCCGCTTCAGTACCGAATTTGCCAGACTGGGTTTTTCACTTATACCGGGTGGCAAGTATAGTGAAGTGGCTTACGGTATCATTGAGGTTTAGTTTAGCTCCGGAGGAGGTGCAAGGTGGCTGAAAAATTAGTAGTAATTGTCGGTCCAACAGCGGTAGGAAAGTCGGCAGTTGCAGTGGACCTAGCGCAAAAGTTAGACGGAGAAATTATCTCAGGCGATTCGGTCCAAGTCTACCGGCGGCTCAACATCGGCTCCGCCAAAATTACACATGAGGAACAACAAGGTATTCCACATCACATGCTGGATGTGCTCGATCCTGATGAAGAATTTAGCGTTGCCAAATTTCAAACCCTAGTACGTACCCATATTGACCAGATTAATCGCCGCGGAAAAATACCGATCTTGGTAGGCGGCACAGGCCTATATATTCGCTCCATTCTTGATCCCTATGAGTTCCCTGAGACGAGTGAAGACCGGCAAATTCGCGCTGAACTGCATCAAGTGGCACAACGCGAGGGTAAAGCTTATCTCCACCGGGAACTGGCTGCAGTAGACCCGGAAAGTGCAGCCCGTTTACATGTTAACGATTTGGTGCGTGTGGTCAGGGCACTGGAAGTATATAGACTAACGGGCAGGCCATTTTCGGACTATCAACGCTCAGTTGTCAATCAGCCGACACCAGGAGAGAGTCCTTATCATCTAAGTTATTTTGGCCTAAATGCACCACGAGAATGGTTGTATGAGCGGATTAACCAGAGGGTTGAGCTTATGTTGGCACACGGGTTAGTGCAAGAGACTCAGGACCTTTTAGCCGACGGGTATGTACCTGCATTGCAATCGCTTCGCACAATAGGCTACAGGCATGCTATTTTGTACCTGCGCGGCTTACTCACTCGACCGGAAATGAAACGGCTTTTGCAACGCGACACCAGACACTTTGCGAAACGCCAATTAACCTGGTTTCGGCGTGACGCTCGGATAACTTGGTTTGAGGTGTCGGAGCAACCGCTCGAACAAATTACGCGCCAAATGACTGAAATAATTTGCAGTGGTACATAAGATAGTGTACAATTAAAATAGAAAATGTTCGCCATGATGTAACCTGGATTTTTGGAGGTAAAAAATGAATAAGAATCAGATTAATTTACAAGATTCTTTTCTTAACCAAGTTAGAAAGGACAATATACCTGTTACCGTTTACCTTGTCAACGGTTTTCAACTCAAGGGAATGGTAAGGGGTTTTGATAATTTTACCGTGATTCTTGAGTTTGAAGGTAAGCAGCAGATGGTGTATAAGCATGCCATTTCAACGGTTATGCCTTTTAAGCCAATCAATTTGGCCGCCGCAGCTGAGGATAAGGCTTAAACCTGAACAAGCAAAAGTAGGGAGCCGAATGTGGCTCCTTTTTTGTGGTTTTAAATCAAGCGATTTAGGAACGGTATTTGGGGAATTATTAATAATAACACGAAGAAATAAGTAAACTGGAGATGACCTATGAACGCCGAAAATATTAGAAATGTAGCAATTATTGCCCATGTCGATCATGGAAAAACAAGCTTGGTAGACGTGATGCTGCGGCAAAGCGGAGTATTTCGTGAAAACGAGCAAGTGGCAGAAAGAGTAATGGACTCTAACGATTTAGAAAAGGAACGCGGCATAACTATTCTTTCCAAAAACACAGCTATTCGTTGGGGTGGCTACAAAATTAACATCGTAGATACGCCGGGCCATGCGGACTTTGGTGGCGAGGTAGAACGAGTCCTGCAGATGGTAGACGGTGTATTACTTGTGGTCGACGCTTTTGAAGGTCCTATGCCGCAAACTAAATTTGTATTGCGTAAGGCACTCGAACTTAATCTGAAACCAATCGTAGTCATCAACAAAATTGACCGTCCTGATGCTCGCCCCTATGAAGTAGTAGACGAGGTGCTGGACTTGTTTTTACAGTTAGGCGCCACAGAGGACCAATTAGAGTTTCCTGTCGTGTACAGTTCGGCACGGCGTGGCATCGCAGGGATGGAACCCGAAAACCTGCAAGAGAATCTGATACCTTTGTTTAAGGTGATTCTGGATAACATTCCGGCCCCACAGGGAAATTCAGCTCAACCCCTACAGTTTCTAGTTACGACACTGGACTATGATGATTATTTAGGTAAGATTGCAATTGGCAGAATAGTACGAGGCACGCTTGAGAGCAATTCAGCTGTTGCTGTATTTAAACGGGATGAAAGCCTGGAAAAGGCCAGAATCGCTAAGCTCTTCGTATTTGAAGGCTTGAATCGCGTAGAAGCGGACCAGGCTACTGCGGGTGAGATCGTTGCTATTAGCGGAATTGCGAACATTAACATTGGAGAAACGGTAGCATGCCAGGTTAATCCGGAGGCTCTACCGACTATTGAAATTGACGAGCCGACATTAACGATGACTTTTATGGTCAACAACAGTCCGTTTGCAGGCCGCGAAGGAAATCACGTTACCTCGCGCAAACTGAGGGAACGCTTATTTAAAGAACTCGAAACAAATGTCAGTTTGAGAGTTGAAGAGACGGATAGTGCGGAAGCTTTCCAGGTATCCGGGCGAGGTGAACTCCATCTTTCCATTTTGATTGAGACCATGCGACGTGAGGGCTTCGAGCTGCAAGTGTCAAAACCACAGGTAATTTTACGTGTGATTGACGGCGAGAAATGTGAGCCGGTGGAGCAGCTAACGTGCGACGTACCGGACAGTTCCGTCGGTGGAGTAATTGAACTTCTCGGGTCACGTAAAGCGGAAATGGTCAATATGATTACCTTGAGCGGCGGAGTTACTCGACTGGAGTTTTTAGTTCCGGCCCGCGGTTTAATCGGATTTAGAGGCGAGTTCTTGACTGAGACCAGAGGGGAAGGTATTATGGCGCATGTTTACCACTCCTACCAGCCCTTTAAAGGGGAAATTCAAGGACGTAGCCGAGGAGTATTGATAGCTTCTGAAGATGGCGACTCCACCACATACGCGCTACACGCAATCCAGGAACGAGGTGCCTTGTTTATCGGACCCGGTACCAAAGTGTATGAGGGCATGATAGTAGGTGAAAATGCACGTGAGCAAGATATAGAGGTCAACGTGGCTCGCAAAAAACACGTTACCAACATGCGCTCCAGTGTATCCGATGAAACTTTGCGCTTGGATTCGCCACGGGTACTGAGTCTTGAGCAGGCTTTGGAATATATCAACGATGATGAATTAGCCGAAATTACGCCGCAAAGCATTCGCCTGCGCAAGAAGGCTTTAAGCCGCGATGCACGTGTAAAGGCAATGAAAGCACTGAGCGGTAAATAGAAAGCAAGGTTAACGCATAAATAAATACTAAAAATATGCAACTGAAGGATGAAATATTCCTTCAGTTTTTTTATAGTAGGGGTCAACGGCCTTCATCAATGGTTCAGACTTGAATTAAATGAAGTGAGTTTGATAAAACCATTGTAGGAGGTCCTCCTAACCCTTGACTTACCTTAGCGGAAATGATAATTTAATCTCAACTAATTCCTTAGCGGACATCAAGACCTATTTTGGGGTATAGATTATAGCAGCTAATCTTTATTAGCGGACATTGAATTTTAGGAGGTAACGCCTCATGGTTATTCGGAAAGAAGATATTCATAACTTGGTTGAGCGCCTGCCTGAAGATGATCAGAAAACTGTTTTTGACTTCATGCAGTATCTACTAAACCGTTCCACAAAAAAACCAGACGGTTGGGAACAAATTGATCAAGCCGATCCAGACGATGAACCTCTAACAGAAGAAGAACTTCACCAACTCAATAGTGATTCCGGCTATGTTACGGGGGGGGATGCCAAGCGTGAGTTCGGATTACAATTTGATTTACCGTAAGGACGCAATCAAATTTCTTGCCAAGCAAGAAGTGTCTGTTCAAGAACGTATAGCGAAAGGTTTAGCAGGGCTTATCACAATACCACCCAGTGGCGATATAAAACAAATGAAGGGACAACAAGGCTTATACCGACTCAGGGTTGGAACATACCGCATTCTTTTTGAAGTTAATCATACTGAAAAGATTGTCTACATTCAGGCAATAGATTCCCGTAATGGAATATACAAGTAATATACAAGTAATCAAAAGCTGGTGATCTTTAGAGTAAGGATCACCAGCTTTTTGCTGCCAGAATATGTCTTGGCGTATATTTTCGTTAAAATGTTGGCGGGATCCCTTATATGTCTATTTTTATATCTTTTTCTGAAAATTCTGTGTTAATTGCAAACACTTGACCGGTATTGAAGTAAAGTGTATTCTAAAACTGGCTCCACCCCCTGGGTGGGGGGTATCGAGATTGGAGTTAGTTTGTAAATAATTAAAGTTCTGTTTATCTGCGTTTGCGCATAAAAGTACAAGGCTTAACGGGCAATGATGTGAATTATTGTTCAAGCTTAGGGGAGGGGTGCCAGGCAACGAAGTATAGTCAATTTCGTCAAACTAATAGGTGGAGGTGTACTAAAAAGTTGATGGACAAGGGAAAACGGTCTTATTTACTGATTGGAATTATAAGCGTAACTGTAATGTTTGGGATAGGCCTAAATACCAAAAATGTTGAGGCAGCCTGTGGGGCATCCACTTCCTCCTGCAAAACCTGTCACGAAGTGCAGGGACAAGATCCCGTTAACCAAAAGGGTGCCTGGCATGTGCAACATGCTTTTGGTGATTTTTGTTCAGCTTGTCATCTAGGCGTGCCCACTGAAACTGACAAAACTAAAGCGCATGCTGGAGTGATTAAAAATCCAATTTCGCAGCCGGACCAAACGTGTACCTCATGTCATCCTTCAGATACGGCCGCAAGAGTTGCCAAATATGGCGGTAGTGGTTCAGGCGGCTCAGGTGGCAGCGTGACAACTAACTCAGGCGCAGCTGGAACTTCCGCGAATGCAACACCTTCAGCAGCAGCCAGTCAAGTTCCGTCAGTGCCATCCGCCGCAGCCAGTCAAACTCCTGCTAGTGCTGACCCAAATTACGATGTGATTGACTTTAACAAGAATACGCCTACGCCTTTTCCCTGGCTGACTATAATTTTCCTAGTCCTTGATGTTTTGGCAGTCTTGGTCTTGGCAACAATGGTCTGGCGTTGGTTAAAGGGGGTTTGGCCCTGGTCTTATGTGCGACGTCGCCCGGCAAATTTGTTGGACTTGAACCATTTGTCGCCGGAGTTGCAAAACTTGATCAACGATTTTCGGAATGCAGATTCGGAAACTGTTTTAGCGGCTGAAGAATTGCTGCAACG
The DNA here is from genome assembly GCA_021783135.1 of Bacillota bacterium. GTDB lineage: Bacteria > Bacillota > Desulfitobacteriia > Desulfitobacteriales > JAJXUE01 > JAJXUE01. The sequence continues at coordinate 51,469 of JAJXUE010000003.1, forward strand.
CGGCAAAGGTGGCGAAAAACTATTACAAACAGTGGCCAAGTTGCCGGAAAATCTTGTTACCCGCTTGCAAACCCTGAGCGAAACTGAAACCGAGTTATTGTTCCAGCTTAGCCGCGCTTTGCGCGAGCAGAAAGGCGGTGTCGAGCATGCTAATTAATGATTGGATGAAAGAGAAAACGTGGTCTCCTTGGGTGGCCGGGGTAGTCCTGGGTATTGCTGGAATAGGTACTTATGTATTGGCGGACAAGACAATTGGTTCTTCCGGCGGACTGGAAAGTATCGATAGCATTTTAGGGCATACCTTTCACCTACCGTGGGCAAACTCGATGTATTTTCGCTTCCAGATGCCGCCGGTCATTTCTTTTCAGATTATGTTGTTTGTCGGGATGTTAATTGGTTCTGCTGTCTCGAGTCTTTGGTCGGGTGATTTCAAGTTTAGAATCATGCCTGACAAGCTTTGGACATCTAATTTTGGGCCAAGCGTCGCTAAACGCTGGATCTTAATCTTTATCGGAGGGGCTATTATTGAGTTTGGGGCCGGTGTGGCCGGCGGGTGTACCAGTGGTTTAGCAATTTCCGGCTCAATGCAACTTTCCCCCGCTGGTTTTATCTTCATTGCGGGTTTATTTATTACCGGAATTATCACAACCAAAATTTTGTATGGGAGGAATTACTAGTGGAAACCTACGGAGTTCCCCTCTTAATTGGTTTTTTCTTCGCCCTTACCCTGCAAAAGGCCGGTTTGGGCCATTACAACAAAATTGTCAATCAATTTAGGTTTAAAGATAACACTGTGATGAAGTTTATGCTGACCGGAATATCGGTCGGTCTTGTCGGTATCTATCTTCTGCAGGATCTTGGCGCTTTAAAAATTGACCAAGTCAGTTCAACCTACATTTTGGGCAATTTAATCGGAGGTATGATTTTTGGTGTGGGAATGGCTCTGGCCGGCACCTGACCAGGCACTTTGATCACCGGGTGTGGTCAGGGCAATTTGGATTATTTAATTCCCGGAGTACTGGGCTTCTTGTTTGGCGGTGTTTTGTTTGGTTACAGTTATCAGGGTTTTTTCTTGAAGATTTCTACTTATGCTTCCTATGGCAACAAAACCTTGGCCGATTTATGGCATATTAACCACTGGATTTTAATCGCTTTGTTCGTAACCTTTACGTTGATTTTCTATGTCGGCAGCAAGATAACAGAAAGCAAGAGCAAGCACGAAGACTTGACGCAACAACAACTCCATCAAGTCTCGCAGTGAAAGGAGGCCTAAACGGTGTCCAAAATATATACATGGGAAGAATTATTCAGCCGACGTCAATTTATTAAAGGCGGCGCCGCCGTGGCCGCCACCGGTGTTGCCGCCTGGAGCGGTTTACTGCAGCCAGCCTTTGGGGCAGGGGAAAATAGCACATTACCAACACCGAACAACAGTATAAGGTACGTTAGTACCATCTGTGAACAGTGTGTATGGCGGTGTGGTGTAATTGCCAGGGTCGAGAATGGAGTAGTTAGAAAGCTCGAGGGTAACCCTGTCCATCCACAAAACAAAGGTAAGTTATGTCCGCGCGGCAATGCCGGCATCGAAACACTATACAGTCCTGACCGGATTAAATTTCCTCTGATTCGTGCCGGTGCGCGTGGCAGTGGACTATGGCGGCGGGCATCCTGGGATGAGGCTTTAAGTTACACAGCTGCTCAAATGCAACAGATTAAAGTTAAATACGGCGCAAAAGCGATGATGTTTAACTCTACCGACAACTTGTCGCAGCCTTTTTTCGAAGTTTTATTTAAGGCGTACGGCTCGCCGAACTACGGAACCCAGCGTAGCCTCTGTTTTAATGCTATGACTACAGGCTTTCTATATACTTATGGGGTGGCACAGCCGGGTACAGATTATGCTAACTGCAAATATATGATTTTTTCCGGGCGGAACTTGGCCGAAGGAATTGCCAACATTGAAACCCAGGAAATGATCGATATGATGGCTCGAGGCACAAAAGTGGTTGTGTTAGATCCGCGATTCACTAAAACGGCCTCTAAAGCCGAATGGCTTCCGATTCGTCCCGGTACGGATTTGGCCTTCTTCTTAGCTATGTTGAATGTGGTAATCACAGAAAAACTATACGACAAGGCTTTCGTCGCGCAATATACGCAAGGCTTTGCTGATCTGGCCAAAGAAGTAAGCCAGTATACCCCGGAGTGGGCCGAAGTAAAGACAGATATCCCCGCAGTAACCATTCGCCGCATTGCCCATGAATTTGCCGCGGCAGCGCCGGCTGCCATTGCGCACCCTAACTGGCGCACGTCCAATTTCATCAATTCATTTCAACATGAACGGGCGGTTGCCGTGTTAAATGCCATTGTCGGCAACTGGGCACAGCCCGGAGGTTTGATCCCAGATCAGAGTATCAATACAGCACAGTTAGGGACAATTCCCCACCCTTCTTTTCCTCCGGCCCAGGGTCTCCGTTTAGATGGAGTACCCTGGCAATACCCGATGGTGCCGTTTGCGTATGGAGTGATTCAAACCATGCGGGATAATATTTTAACAGGCAAACCGTATCAAGCCCATGGTTGGTTAATTTCGCGCCAAAACCCTGTGTTGTCGATTCCGGAACGGCAAAAGACTATTAACGCACTGATGAAGTTAGATTTTGTTGCTGTGGTAGATATTCAGGCTAATGATACTGCGTACTATGCAGACGTGATTTTGCCAGAGTCGAGCTATTTGGAGCGCTATGATGGCCTGGTGCCGCTTGGCGACCAGATATTCATCCGCCAACCGGTTATTGATCCTCTCTACGACACCAAAAGCAGCCTTATGATCTATCAGGAACTGGCGCAAAAACTTGGCTTAGGGGATTTCCTGCCGTATCAAAATGAAGAAGACCTGCTAAGCAAGCAGCTTAGTCCTTTTGCCATTGGTTTAGATGAATTGAAACAACAAGGCTATTACACAGTCCCTAACTTTAAAAAGGATCTCACGCAGGACTTTAAATTCCAAACAACCAGCGGTAAGATTGAAATTTCCTCAAGCATTATGGCGCAAATGGGTAAGACTGCTGTCCCCACCTGGGATGCGCCGCCGCAACCAGCTTCGAACCAATTTTACCTGCTCACAGGTAAAACCGCGCAGCACAGCCAAATGTTTACCCAAAATAATCGTTGGCTCTTGGAGCTCTTCCCGGAGAATAAGGCTTGGATTCACACATCCGTTGCCCAAAATATCGGAGTACAAACCGATGATGAAGTTGTTATTGCGAGCGATGTCGGCAAAGTACGCATCAAAGCATTCGTAACTGAAGGCATTAGACCAGACTGCGTATTCATGGTCGGAGGGTTTGGACACGTGAGTAAAGGTCTTAAGAGTGCTTATGGAGTGGGAGCGAGCGACTCGGCCTTACACAAATCTCTTGCCGACCCAATTTCGGGCAGTTCCGCCCTAAGTCAAACCTTCGTAACAGTTAGTAAAGCGTAGGAGGAAAGATAAAATGGCAGTTCGCATGGGCTTTGTTATCATCACTTCGCGCTGTATCGATTGCGATGCCTGTATGGTGGCGTGTCGGGCGGAAAATGAAGTCCCGCTCGGGTTCACCCGTAACTGGGTTACCAACAAGGGAATAGCCGGACTGTTCCCTAATGTTAAGCAAATGTTTGAACCGGGCAATTGTATGCATTGTGACAGTCCGCCTTGTGTAGCAGTTTGTCCCACCGGAGCGTCGCATAAGCGCGAGGACGGGATTGTTTTGGTGGACGATGTCAAATGTATCGGATGTAAATACTGCATCGAAGCGTGCCCGTATGACGCTCGTTTTCCCAATCCGGATACAGGTAAGGCCGACAAATGTACTTTTTGCATTCAACGACTGGAGCAAGGCTTGCAGCCTGCTTGCGTGCAGACGTGTATCGGCAAGGCTCGCCATTCCGGCGACCTGAATAATCCGGCGAGTGTGGTGTCCCAGTTACTCGACATCTATCCGGCCCGTCAGCTTTTGACGCAAGCAGGGACTGGTCCGAACATTTACTATATTGATGTCCCGGTACCTGAAATTCCGGCGGGCAAATAACATAGACTGGGGGAGGATGTAATGCACGGAGAATTTGTCTGGGGTATTTTAATTGTCATCTACCTGTTCACTGCAGGGTTAAGCGCCGGGGCTATGGTAACATCGAACGGGGCGTTATTGCTCGGAGGAGAACGGTTTGATCGCATAGCACGCTGGGGAGCCTTGATTGCACCATTTCCAATTGCTATTGGAACGGGTATGCTGTTGGTTGATTTGGGCAGCCCGCTCAATTTCTACCGTTTGTTTATGATCTTGCAAGTAAAATCACCTATGTCATACGGCAGCTGGGCAATATTGCTGTTTACAGTGTTAAGCTTAGTCTATTTTTACCTGTGGTTGCCCGAAAAGTTGCAGATCTGGCGGCGACCTGCTCAGTATGTGCAGTGGCAACGGTTTTTGGCCAAAGTAATGCCGGTGCTGGCTGTAATTGTAGCTGCCTATACTGGAGTTCTATTAAATGCTGCTGGTCGCCCACTGTGGCAGACACCGCTGTTGCCGGAGTTATTCTTGGTTTCGGCCTTTTCAACCGGTGTGGCGTCAGTCATCTTAGCTGCCAGCCTTAGTCATACTTGGCGCGCCCGGCACCATGAAATACGTGTTCTGACTATTGCGGATGCAGTGTTGGTGATTTTGGAGTTAATACTCTTTGCCACGATGGCACTTTCCGCTCAACTCGGTACATTAAGTCAACGTTTAGCTTTTGCGCAGTTATTGGATGGTCACTATGCTTGGATGTTTTGGTTTTTTATAGTAATCTTAGGGTTAGTGGTACCTCTGCTGATGGAGATTAGCGAAATAAGGGGTAAAATTCCTGTCAAATGGGCGGGGTCATTAACTATTGGCAGCAGTTTTCTTGTTCTATTCGGTGGATTTTTCGTGCGATATGCGATTACTTACGCTGGACAATGGAGCGGTTGGGTGCACTAGTGAGAGCATAAGGGGGCATTAGAGCAGGCCATGGAAGATGAAAATAGTGTACTAACGCGCCGCAACTTGCTGCGAATTGGTTGGGTGAGTATTATTGCTTCCGGTCTTTTGTCTCTGTGGCCGCTTAGCCAGTATTTAACCAGCTCAGAGGATAGCTTACAATCAGACATTATAACGCTTAAAATCTCCCCGCTTATTGGCAACCAATGGTATCACATCGAAAATACCCGGGTGTGGCTAAAACGAGCTGGTCAAGGCTACGCTGCAATTTTAGCAACATGTACCCATCTGGGCTGCGAAGTAGCCTATAATTCCTCCCAGCAAAAGTGGTTTTGCCCGTGTCATGGCAGTGTCTATAATGCCGAAGGCACACCGATCGCGGGACCGGCACCGCGCGACTTAGCGCGTGTGGCGGTAAAAGCCGTAAATGATACTTTGATCGTTAATATCGGTAAGGTAGTAGGAATGGATAGGCAAATACTATGACCCAAAAACGAACGCAAGAAAACTTTTTATGGCACATTCGAGCGCGCCAGGTTCCAGCCAGAGCATTATCTGTAGTATATACTTTCTGTCTGGGCGGCATATCCTTTCTGGCCTTTGTCGTTTTAGCAGTTACAGGCGTACTACTAATGTTTCACTATCAACCGGGCTATTCGGACGGTTACCACAGCGTGCTCAACCTGGCTTCCGTCATTCCGTATGGAGCGGTGTTACGCAACCTGCATTACTGGGCAGGTCAAATCATGGTTATAACAGTTGCCCTGCATATGGTTCGGGTGGTCTGGACGCAATCCTATCGTCCGCCGCGCGAACTTAATTGGGTGGTCGGTGTCAGTTTGTTGGTTATAACTATAATTTTAGATTTTAGCGGTTATTTACTGCGAGGTTCGCAAGAAAGCGGCGCTGCAGCTACGGTCGCCGTGCATATCTTACAATTGGTGCCTGGGATAGGTGTAGGTTTAGCCGCAGCATTTTTTGGTCATCCAACTGCCTTGAGTGGTAGTACCTTAATGATTTATGTATGGCACTGCGTGGCCTTGCCTTCAGTCGCCTTTTACCTGCAAGGTTACCATTTTTGGCGCGTGCGAAAAGACGGGGGCATAAAACCTCTTTAGGAGAACCATGACATGGATAAAGTTCCCGGCAGAAAACTATGGTCAAAAGAAGGTCTTGTAGTCATATTTTCACTTGCGATCGGAATACTTTTGTCCTTGCTATTACAAGCACCCGTGGGAACATCTCCCCAGGCGCCTCTGCTTGCCCATGCGGTCGCACCTTGGATTTTTGGACCGGTTCAAATAGCCCTATTATACCTGCCGCCCTGGTTGGGAGCTGTGCTCTTACCCTTGGCGGCCTTGGCGTGCTTAACTGCTTTACCCTGGTTGGGAAAATTAGGCGGAAGGCGTTTGGCGTTGGGCTCCTTTGCGGCAGTAGGAATTATCATCGGCGTGTTACTACTCTGGTTTATGGGTAGAGAGTATTGGTGGCATTAATTATGGACAAAAAAAGTTGGCTGTTCGCTTTAGGCGGGCTGTTGTTATTGACTACTGTCGGTTTAAGTATATTGGGCAATTACACTTCGAATTGGGCCATGTACCAGCAAAAGTATTTCCAGGCGCAGATCAATACCCTGCAAGCCCAACTAAAGACAACTTCCCACGGGCAAGCAAGAGCAAAACTCGAACAGCAAATTACTCAATGGCAAAACCGTAAACCGCAAATAGTTAACTTGGTTTTGCCGAATGGTCAAGTAGAGCGGTGCCAAACATGTCATATGGGTCTGGAGGAAATTTCAACTTCTCATCCGCCGGACACCTTCGGCTGTACAGTTTGCCATGGGGGCAACGGCCTCTCGCTTGACTTGAAGACAGCCCATGCCGACTGGTACGGACAAGGTCACCCAGGTAGGTTGAGTGTTGCTGGTTTGACGTGCGGTGGTACAGGTCCTAATGGGCAAACCTGCCACAGCGGCAATAAAGTACAGGCCCAAAATGAAGTGGATTTAGTCAAAACATCATTAATGAGTACAAAGGCAGGAGAACTTAGCTTCGTGCGACGCATGCTAGGGCTAGATCCAGGCACAAAGGTGCCCAATTTAGCATTAGGCGAACCTGCTTCCCAATACCCCAATCCCTTAAACGGCGGGCCGCGCCAAGCTGCCTTGCAAACCAATTGTCTGAGCCAATGCCATCAAGCCGGTGGACTATTGCCATTGCTGCAAAAAGGCAAGACTGAGATTCCCAGTAACGGGTGTGAAAACTGCCATGTATTATCAAATCCCGATCACACCTATGTGGGGCAAGACGTAACAATTTCCCGTACTGAAGCTGGTTTAGGCATGGTGCACCAGCTAACTACCCAGATACCTTATACCCAGTGCAATCAGTGTCATAACCAAGGCTTGCACGACCCAATTAAGATGAAATTCACCCCTCGTGTCGATCTGCAGCAAGTAGTTAAAGACCGGCAGACCGGGAATAAAACCTGGTCAGCACGAGTCAAGGATTATTATCTGCCGGGCGAGCTTTTTGCCAAGTGCGAGGTTAGTCTGGATTGTATCGATTGCCATACCCGCGAGGATGTAATGGGAGACGGTCACATGTATACCTCAGAATATGCGGCAGTACATATCCAGTGTCAAGATTGCCATGGAACCATCAACAGTTTACCGCTAAGTAAGAAGGTACGGAGCACGAGCGACTTAGCTTTTGAAGAAGGCATTGCCAACCCTAACTTTCCGGCGTTGGTAGTGGGTGACACTATCGGCTTAACACATCAAGGGGAGGAGTTGCCTTATGTACGGCAAAAAGGGCAAACCAGGTATATCGTGAGTAGAATAACTGGTACTAAATATACAATTCCCATGGTCAAAGGCAGTGCTTGCCGACAAAAATTGACTGAGCAAGGTGCGGATGCTTGTCATGCTTGTCATCAAGCTGTTTCAGAACAAGCTCATTAAGCACCTTACTGCAATAAATATTTTGGGCAAAAGTGTTGACAATATAAGATAAATTGCATATATTTTAAATATGTGATACCCCCCCTAGGGTATCCGGTTAAAATCAATTGAATTGGAGTGAATTGAATATGAGCTCAAATATTGTTTACACAAATGCGCAAGATTGGCAAAGTGAGGTGCTGGGGTCGCACCTGCCGGTGATCGTCGACTTTTATTCTGAAGAGTGTTCACCGTGCGCAGCTTTGGCTCCTATTTTTGAGAAGCTTGCGGAAAAATACAGTAATCAAATGAAATTCGTCAAGATCCTGCGCCAACAAAACCGCGAACTAGCGCTAAGCCTGAATGTAAAAAGCAGCCCGACTGTTTTGTTCTTTAATCAAGGACAGGAGGTGGGTGATCGGTTTAACGGGTATATCAGAAAGCCAGATTTGCGGCAAGCGCTAGAGAACGTTTTGAACATCACACCGGATGATGTCACCCTGGAGAAGGTCAAAGCTGATGTGCTGATTTTAGGTGGCGGTCCTGCCGGTCTGTCGGCTGCTATTTATGCGGCTAGGGCTAGACTAAAGACAATTATTGTTGACGAAGGGGTTCCGGGTGGTCAGGCAGCAACCACCTGGGAAATTGCTAACTATCCAGGCACAGCCGGCACCATCAGCGGTAAGGAACTTATGGATAATATGCTGACCCAAGCCAAGTCTTTCGGCACCCAAGTTGATGATTTAAAAGAAGTAAGCAGGGTTGAGCTAAAGGGCGACCTTAAAGTAATCACCACTGAAGATACAGAATATGCCGCTCCGGTATTGATTATAGCCACGGGTTCCGAGTCGCGGCGCTTACCGGTTGATGGTGAAGCAGATTTTAGAGGAATGGGCATTCACTACTGTGCCACATGTGACGGAGCTAATTATCAAGATGCCAAAGTAATTGTCGTGGGTGGGGGCAATTCGGCAGTAGAAGAGGCTGTTTTTCTCACTAAATTTGCGTCACATGTTACCATCGTGCATCAGTTTGATAATTTCCAGGCCTCCAAGACAGCACAAGAGCAGGCCTTGCATAATCCAAAAATTGATGTGGTCTGGGACAGTGAGCCGCGTGCAATTTTAGGCGATAAGGAATTGACCGGTATTCGCGTGGAGAATATCAAGACGGGCGAATTTAAAGATATAGCAGCAAACGGTGTTTTTGTGTACATCGGGATGCAGACGCGTACGAATTTGTTTGAAGGTCAGATAAAAACCAACCAATGGGGCTATGTAGAAGTGGATGAAGAGCTTAAAACAAATATCCCCGGGGTGTATGCGGCAGGAGATATTCGTTCCAAACAGATTCGCCAAGTTGTTACCGCCGCCAGCGATGGCGCCATTGCAGGTATTAACGCCGAAAGATATTTTATGTTGCAGGAGAATTGAGGAGTATTAGCATGTCTGTGTTGAAGATTGTGCAGCGCTACAGCGCAGAAACAGAAACTGACAATCTAAGCTGCGGTAATAATTTGGCCTTTGCCACCCTGGCAGCGGGCGATATTGTTATCGATTTAGGCTGTGGACGTGGTCGCGAGACAATCGCGGCGGCGCTGGCTGTTAACGCCGGGTATGCTTATGGTCTGGATATTACGCCACAGATGATCGAGGCTGCCGAAGCAGCCGCAGTTGAGCAAGGAATTGCAAATGTTAAGTTTAGTGTAGGATCGTTCGAACTTTTGCCTTATCCAGCCGACTTTGCCACGGTAATTATGAGTAATTGCGCAATTAACCATGTGCAAGACAAACAGAAGGTTTATAGCGAAATCTATCGTGTTTTACAAAATGGCGGCTACTTTATAGTATCCGATATCATGGCGCAACAAGCTCTGCCGCCCGAGATCACGTCCGACCCTGAGGCAGTAGCAGCGTGCTTTGGTGGCGCAATTCCAAGCGATATGTATTTTGCCGCAATCAGCAAAGCTGGGTTTGACGAAGTTGAGGTGCTGAAAGAGCGTCACTACGTCAAAAATGGCTACGGTCTGATAAGCCGTACTTTACGCGCCTATAAACAAGCATAGAGAGGAGGTGAGTCCATGCGTCCTGTCACAAAAGCTAACTTAGGTCAAACTAAAATATGCTGCACGAGTGTTGCTTTAAAAGTAGCCCAGTGCTGCTCTAAATCGTCCAAAGTTGTTTCCGGCTGTCACGATTAATGGCTTTAAAGCGGCGGCCAATGGCTGCCGCTTTCCGGCAAAATATGGGGTGAGATGGTTGTATTACAGTAAATATAATTTAGTTCTACCATTACAGGATTCTGTCTATAAGTATGCTGTGCTTAACTCCTTGAGTGGCGCCTTTGATCTAGCAACGGAAAAGGAGGGCGAGCTACTTTCGGCATATTCCCAGACGCAAGAGGACACAAGTTCTGGGCTAAGCGCTTACCTTAAGGCTCGAGGCTATCTCTTCGAGTCTCAAGCGGAGGAAGATGCTTTGGTGGAGCGCAAATTTGCGGAGTTTCAGGATGTATTGCAAGAAAGTGCTCCGCAGGTTCTCTTAATTCCGACTTATAATTGTAATCTTGCTTGCGTCTATTGCTTCCAAAATGGTATTAAGGATAAAACAGCTTTAATCACGCCGGATGTGGTGGATGCATTTTTTGCGATATTACCTGAAATTTATCCATTCCAAAAGCCTTTTATCACCCTTTTTGGTGGTGAACCATTGGTCTATTCGCCCAAACAAAGTGAGATAATTGCCTATATAGTGGACAAAGCAGCCGAACTTGATTATGAAATTGCCGCTGTAACCAACGGCTACGACTTAGTGCAATACTTAGATGTATTAACTAAAGCCAAAGTCAGGGAAATTCAGGTCACAATTGACGGTCCGCAAAATCTACATGATGCCAGGCGTCACACCAAAAATGGTAAAGGAACCTTTGACCAGATCATGCAAGGCTTGACCGAGGCCATTAGCTTGGGTATCCCCATAAACTTACGCGCCGTTGTCGATAAAACCAATTTTGCAGGGCTGGTCGACCTGGCAAATGAATTAGAGCAACGCGGGTGGTTGGATTTACCGCCGGAAAAATTCAAGACCCAAATTGGTCGTAATTACGAGCTTTTTGAATGCTACGCTACACCAAAGCACCTGCTCGACCAAGTGGAACACTGGGCCAAGGTGGTTGAACTTAGCGAGCAGTATCCAGTACTGAAGAAGTTTCATCAACCGGAATTTAAAGGTATTAAGCATCTGGTACAAACAGGGGAGCTTTATCTGCCAACGTTTGACACCTGTCCGGCGTGCAAAACAGAGTGGGTTTTTGACCTTTATGGCCAAATTTATGGTTGTACAGCAAATACAGGCCGAGAAGAGTATAGCCTTGGCACTTTTTATCCGCAACTCCAGTTAAACAGCTCGGAAATAGGGGAATGGCAGAAACGCAACGTCCTAAATATTCCTGAATGCCGCGACTGTGACGTTAGTCTAATTTGCGGTGGAGGCTGTGGTGTTGTCGCTAAGGAGAAAAATGGCAGTGTATTATCACCTGATTGCCGCCCCATTAAAGGAATTCTGGAGCAGGGCTTAAAATATTTCCAATCCGATATCTTGGCCATGCAGGAAACATCATCGTCATAGGGGAGGGAGCAACATGTCGGCATTCGTTCTCGACAAATTGTGTAAAGGTTGTCAAAGATGTGTTCGAGCCTGCCCTGAGGGTGCTATCAGCATGGCCTTAAGTTTGGCGGTGGTCGAGGCAAGCAAGTGTACGGAGTGTGAAACCTGTATGGAAGCCTGTATGCATGGGGCGATAACTCTGGTGCAAGATGTCAAGGAAGACCTTAAGGCAATCCAAGGATAAACTGTTAATTATAAGGAGGTAGTTAAATTGAGTGCACAAGCTAGTGAAGAACTCCATAGTCTACAAGAAGAGTTGGAAGACCTAATTGCGGAGCGCCAGTTTCAATTGGGACAGACAGGGGTGCATATTTCTGCGAAAAAAGTAATTGCCTTACGTGAATATTATGACAAGGAAATCGGCGCTCTGGAACAGAAAATTAAAGCTCTGGAAGGAAACGCTTAGCTCTTGGTCTTATAAGGCGCGCTACGGGTCAAGGCCCATAATATAAGCCGGCATGGATTTATCATCCTGTCGGCCTTTTTTATACTTTCTAATAGTACGTGGAAATGCGCGAGCAGAGGAAACCGATTCGCGCTTTTCTTGTAGCCTGAGCGTAGAATTTACTCCAAATGGGTAAGACTATACGCGAAGGAGGGTTATGCCATTGAAGCAACGATTAAGAGTTGAGAAAAGTTTTACAGAAAAAGAGGTTGGACAGGTTATTACCCAACGTAAGCAAGCAGTTAAGTCTGAAATGTCCGCCGGAAGTTTGATCTGGGTAGGTTTAGGGGGCATCATCGGGGCAGGGTTTTTTCTGGCATCGGGATTGGCAATTAAGCAAGCAGGACCCGGCGTAATCTTTGCCTATCTATTAGGCGGACTCTTGCTAGCCCAAGTTGCGGGTGCGCTGACAACGCTATCCGTGGATCACCCGGTGCGTGGCTCATTCCGGGTCTATGCTGAAGAGTTTATTGGGCCATACATGGGATTTGTCGTTGGTTGGGCCTTTTGGATATCTTCTATTCTTGGGATTGGCTCCGAAACTGTAGCTATGGCAATTTTCACGGAATTTTGGTTTCCCGGCTTACCGCTTTGGTTGATTTCACTTATTTACTTGGCATTAGTAATTGGTCTCAATGCCTTTGGTGTTAAAAATTTTGGCCGTATTGAATCCCTCATGTCAATGGTCAAGGTAGGAGCGTTATTTGCCTTTATCTGCATTAGCGTATTAGCTGTTTTTCACTTACTACCCTCCACTGGCAACGTTGGCTTTAAAACGTTGCTGGGGAATGGCGGGCTGCTGCCTATGGGTATTAGCGGCATGCTGCGATCCATGTTAATCGTAATTTTTGCTTATGCCGGTATTTCTATTGTGGCTATGGCTGCTTCAGAAGTTACCCAGCCCCGCATAACGATTCCAGGCGTCACTTTGAAGGTAGTGATTATTCTGCTTGTTATATATACACTTTCTATGTTCCTAATCACCTCACTCACCCCTTGGCAAGGTATTTCCGCCAAAGAGTCTCCCTTTGTTGCAGCACTGGCGGTTGTAGGGGTTCCCTGGGCCTCAAGCTTAATGAATGCGATTATTTTAGTGGCCGCCTTTTCTGTAATGACCGGCGCCTTTTTTGCTGCTATGACCATGCTCATTTCTATGGGAGATGACGGCCAAGCACCACGTATTTTGGGTAAGCCAAGCAAAAACGGGGTATTTTATCCCAGCCTCATAGCCAGTGCACTAGGAGTGCTGTTGACTGTAGTTGTTGCCTATTTGTTGCCGTCTAAAGTCTATAACTATTTAACCTCGGCCTCTGCCTATTTTTCGTTTCTTAACTGGCTTGTCATTCTTACCTGTTACCTATTACTGCGTAAGGCCAAACGCGGACACGAATTTACTTCTCCTTTGAGCTTTGGCAGACCCTGGACAACCTGGCTAACTTTAGCTGTGATATTGGTACTGTTTGATTTTTCCCTAACTGTTTTGGATCAACGGATGGGCTTTTACTCCTTTGTAGGGTTCGTACTCTTGATCAATCTAGGCTATGCTTACTATCGCACCAAAAACAAAGGCAGGTCGGGCGACACCAATTAAGTCGGCAAAATGAGGTCGCACGTGGCCGGTTAAGTCTGCTCTTTTTTTAGCACTTTTCGCAAGCTGCTGCGTATAATTACTATATAGCTTGGGGGGAGGTGCTAGATTGGAAATAAAAGTCCGCTTTAATCGCCCCAAGACAACAGACCCAGCGCCTGCCTTTAACATGGTCGCAGACAGCAAAAATCCGCCCCACAGGGGTTTTTCTGTGTTTAAAGCAACCGAAAATAATTTACAGCTGGCCACCTTGGATCAGACAGATAAAGTTAGGGAAGTACTGCTGGAACTTGATGCTTTGATTGGGTTACGCATGGTAAAAAAACTAATCAAGGAAATCCAGGCCTATGTGGAAATCCAAAAACGGCGTTGTAAGGAAAAATTAGTGGCAGAGCCACTCGTGTTACACATGGTATTCCGGGGGAATCCCGGTACCGGCAAGACTACGGTCGCTAGAATAGTGGGTAAATTATTAAAGGAGATGGGTTTCTTACAGAAGGGCCACATAACTGAAGTGGAGAGAGCCGATTTGGTGGGAGAATATATAGGACATACTGCACAAAAAACGCGCGAGCAAGCCAAGCGTGCTTTAGGTGGCGTACTGTTTATAGATGAAGCCTACTCACTGGCCAGGGGTGGTGAAAAGGATTTTGGCAAAGAGGCTATCGATGTCCTGGTCAAGTGTATGGAGGATCATAAGGATAATCTGATTTTAGTATTGGCCGGTTACAAAGACGAAATGGATTGGTTTTTACAGACTAACCCCGGTCTAAGGTCACGTTTTCCAATCCATATTGACTTTCCCGATTACTCAATTGAAGAGTTAATGCAAATAGCAGATTTGATGCTGACAAAACGTCAGTATAAGTTAACATTGGATGCAAGACTGGAACTTAGAAGACTGCTGACAGATCAAATTATGCACGGTCACCAACATAGCGGCAATGCTAGGTTAGTGCGTAACATGATTGAACGTGCCATTCGGCGACAGGCTGTTCGTTTATTTAGGCAAGTCGAATTTTCTCGGGAAGAGCTGCTGACCATTTTGCCAATTGATTTCATCGATTCAGACAACGTATAAAGAAGCAGGCAAAAAGGCAAAAATACTAATGGAAATATAGATAAACATGGCAAGAGGTAATTATGTATTATTCCATACGTCCCGCCGGATTAAGAAGCAGATCTCAGCAAATCCAATATTACATGATGTTAGTTGCCGCAAGTTTAAAATTAATTTCTACTTTAGCTTTGCTCTTTATGAGCGTAATTGCAGTTCTTACAGCCAATTATGGCGCTTTAGCGTTTTTGTTTATCTTGTTTTTGTTGAGCGGCATAATTTTCAACCTCTTTCGTCTGCGGGCATGGCTCCCGGGTTGGAGGCAGCGCAAGTGGTTTGCTCGGGCTGTTTATCTTTCTATCTATGTGTTTATTGCCTTAGCGGTTTTATTGGTAGTAAACCCTTTGCCCCAGTAGCAAAGTGAATTCATTACTGCTATAATTAAAATATACTCCAACCCTCCGGTTGGAGTGTTTAAATTTTAGGAGGACTTGCTTGAAACGTGAAGTACAAGGAAATTTAACCGGTATTAAACAGCATACCTTGCAGGAACTACAAAATTTATATACCTACTCAATCGAAAGAAATGTCTTGCTTTCCAGTGAATTATTGCAAGAGCTTGTGCATTTATCGTCGCAAATTGCACGTGAAATTGCCATTTATATTAATCGGCGGGGTCAGGTGGTACAAGTCGCTGTGGGTGATAGTTCTACAGTGTCAATGCCGGAAGTGAAAGGACGCTTAGCTGAAGACAGTTTAAGCGGTATTCGTTGTGTCCACACTCACCCGACAGGAGATGCCCAACTGAGTCTGCTCGATTTAACTTCCTTAGTGAATTTGAGACTTGACTGTATGGTAGCCATTGGTATGCATGACACTCAAGTAAATGGCTTGCAAGTTGCTTATTTGCAGCCTGTAAAGGGTAAATTAGCCCAAAACACGGTAATTTTCGATCTCACCCCGGACGAACTTGAGCACCACCCTGTTAATACGTTAGTTGAAACTCTGGACAAACAGATTGTGCAAGACGGATTTTTAGTTGCCGCTACTGCGGAAAGAGCAATATTAGTTGGCGTTGACTCCGGTAACAGCGGCTGGAGCGCCCAGGATTCCCTGTTGGAGTTGGCAGAGCTCGGGGCGAGCGCAGGGGCGACTGTGGTGGCACAAGTTGTGCAAAAAAGGCAAAAACCTGACACCGCAACTTATGTGGGCTTTGGTAAGGCCAATGATTTGGCATCGCTCGTTCAGGAATTAGATGCTAATTGTATAATTTTTGATGATGAGCTTACACCGGCGCAAAACCGTAATTTAGAACAATTAATCAACTGCAAAATTTTAGACCGAACTAGTTTAATCCTTGATATTTTTGCCTTACGGGCCAATACGCGTGAGGGCAAGATTCAGGTTGAACTAGCGCAATTGAAATATGCTTTACCGCGTTTAACGGGCATTGGTACAGCTCTTTCCCGCCTCGGGGGTGGTATAGGTACACGAGGACCTGGAGAGACAAAATTGGAAACGGATAGACGACGGATTAGACGACGCATCAGTGAGCTGGAAGATGAGTTGCAAAAAGTAAAGCAGCAGCGCGCGTTGCAACGGGTTACACGGCAAACGGGACACGCACCTGTCCTTGCATTGGTAGGGTATACGAATGCAGGCAAGAGCAGTCTACTAAACGCACTTACCGCCGCTTCCGTGCCGGCAGAGAACAAGTTATTTGCAACCCTCGATCCTGTTACCAGGAAGTTCCTCTTGCCCGGTAAAGGCGAGGTGCTTCTCACCGACACAGTGGGATTCATCCGCAAGCTACCCCATCACTTAATCGCTGCTTTCCGCGCTACACTGGAAGAGGTAGTGCAGGCGGACTTATTAGTACATGTGGTTGATGCATCTAATCCCGGCTTTAATGAGCAAATTAAAGCGGTTGATGCCGTTTTGAATGAATTGGGGGCGCTAGGTAAGCTTACGGTCATGGCCTTTAATAAAATAGATAAGCTCGAAGCAGAAGGCTGCGCCCAAGCTTTGTGGCCTACATATCCTAATGCCGTTGGTATATCTGTGCTTACCGGACAGGGGCTTGGCGACCTTACGACGATGTTAGGTGAGTTGTTACCCAAACCGGCTTGTGTGTCAGCAATTATCCCCTTTGAACGTGGGGATTTAATATCGCTTATACATCAAGAGGGTGAACTCAAGCATATTCAGTATTGGCCTGACGGAGTTGAGATAAAAGCACACTTAAGTCCTAGGTTGGCGGCTTTAGTTGAACCCTACGCGATAAATAAGAAATTAGGAGAACAAACGTGAACACATATCCACTTCAGCTAGATCATGCATTACTCGCGATGGCAGAACGGACCGAAGCCAAGCTTAACCCTATGCGTGACCAACTTGCAGCAACAACTATGGCTAACCATCTTAAAATCCTGCAAGCCTTTCAAGCGGAGCGTATCCATGATTTTCATTTCACTGCAACTACTGGTTATGGACTCGGAGATGAGGGAAGAGACGCTTTGGATCGGGTATTTGCGCGAGTGTTCAAATGTGAGGCTGCACTTGTTCGCAGCCAAATCGTTTCTGGCACCCATGCTATTGCCTTATGTATGTTTGGTATCCTACGTCCGGGCGATGAATTGCTTGCCGTGACCGGAACCCCTTATGATACTTTAGAAGAATTAATAGGTCTACGCGGCAATGCCTCAGGTTCGCTGCGTGAATTAGGTGTAACCTACCGACAAGTTGATTTGGGCGAGGACGGAAGACCTAACCTCGCGGCGATAGCCCAAGCTATAACTTCAGCGACAAAAATGGTGACTATCCAACGTTCTAGGGGTTACGCTTGGCGCCAATCATTAGACATTGCCTCTATCCAAGCTATTGTCGCAGCGGTCAAACAGGTTAATCCAGAAGTTATCTGTTTTGTGGATAATTGTTATGGTGAGCTGGTTGAACAGCAAGAGCCCACCGAGGTTGGCGCAGATTTGGTAGCAGGTTCTCTAATTAAGAATTTAGGCGGTGGGCTTGCTCCTACTGGCGGTTATGTAGCCGGTCGCCGCGAATTAGTTAGTATGGCAGCCAATCGACTTACGGCCCCTGGCATCGGTGCTGCGGTGGGTGCTTCGTTAGGACTTAACCGGATTATACTTCAGGGTTTATATCTTGCCCCGGCAGTTGTCAGAGAAGCGTTAAACGGTGCAGTGTTCACTGCAGGTTTATTTGCGGAACTGGGCTTTGCGGTAAGCCCCAACTATGATGAATATAGGACTGACTTGATTCAGGCTATCAAACTTTCTTCTCCCGCAGCCTTAATAGCATTTTGCCAAGGGTTGCAAAAAGCTTCGCCGATTGACTCGCATGTCCTGCCTGAACCCTCAGGTATGCCAGGCTATGGTGATCAGGTAATTATGGCAGGCGGCACCTTTATCCAAGGTGCTACCAGCGAACTTTCCGCCGATGGACCACTACGTGAGCCTTATGCTGTGTATATGCAGGGCGGGCTGTCCTACCAATATATAAAAATAGGTGCATTGTTTGCTGCCCAAAACTTAATTAATTCCAACTTACTGACAGTTTAAATCCTCTCAGTATAAAAAAATTGTCAGGTTTGCCGTAAATACTTTACCTGAACTGGATTATAGTTTATGCTTATAATTGTTGACTTAGTCAACCCTATTAAGGAGGCAGATATCGTTTTGGAACAAGAACACAGCATGGGACGATCGATACTTGAAGTAGTGGAAATAGTAGTTATTGCGCTCGTGCTTTCCTGGGTATTGCGCACGTTTGTTATTGAGGCCAGAGTGATCCCTACCGGATCGATGCTTCCCACTATTCAACTGCAAGACAGAGTGGTCGTGGATAAACTATTTTTCAAATGGACCGGGATTCATCGCGACGACATTATCGTATTTCGTCCGCCCCCGCAAGCTAATTCGACTGAAGACTTTATTAAGCGGGTTATTGGCTTGCCGGGTGAAAAGTTGCAAATCAGGGATGGCAAAGTATTTATCAATGATAAGCCACTTTATGAACCTTTCGTGCTCGAGCCACCTAATTATCAATACGGTCCAGTGCTAATTCCTGCCAACGATTATTTCGTAATGGGAGACAATAGGAATAACAGCGCTGATAGTCATGAATGGGGATTTCTGCCGTATGCAAATATAACTGGACGAGCCTTGTTTAGGTACTGGCCTTTAAATAGGTTTGGCCCGCTCGCCCGGTAAGAACGGAAAAAGGGAGATTCCATGTGGAATCTCCCTTTTTCTGTTCTGGAGTTAGTTTTAACTATAATTGAGCTTTAATTTGATTAAAGTGCGTCTTGACCGCTTGAACTTGTTGATCTTGTGCTTTAGCAGTGTTGTACCACCCGCGTTGATTCATGGCATTAAAAATGTCTTCATGAATTCGCTGCTCGTCTTGTTGGATACTCATAAGAGTCTGCCGTAAGTTTTGGCAATCAGTTTCAGTCACGAAAGTATTATACGCTGATGTCGTGTGCTTTTCTGTAGATAGGAGATCGTTAATTAATTCCTGTTCGGTCATTTTTGTTTGGTGTTGATGTTGTTGCATGTTTAAGCCTCCTCGTGTAATTACTGATGTGAATTCAGGTAGTCTAGCAGGGTTGTAAAGTGACTATGATGCTTCTCGGCAATAGAACTGCACAATTGTCCTAATTGCGGGTCGGTGCATAACTGGGAAGCTTGCTCATACTTGTGCACTAAGAGCGCCTCATGGGTCAGCTCATCTTCCAAGATGGTAAGATTTTTACTACTGATTTTTTTGGCATCTGTTTGGTTCGTCATCGTGCTCATTAATGTTACCTCCTCAAGCCTGTTTTTGGGCCTTCTCAAAGCTTAGTTTTGGCAAAATTCAACTTAATTATGGCAAGAAATATTTTCTTTTTTGCGAGGAGAAGACATATGCGAGACTTGCAATTTATCAGTCATATCGAAGAACATAACGGAATCAATGAAGCAATTTGGTTGCTTGAACAAAGGGTTGCTGAGGGAGCCGGGGATAAAGCAACTTATCTAAGATTACTTTTTCTCTATTGGTACATGCAAAGTGAGCCGGACTACTTAACCAATAATCTCCATGAACGTAATTGGTCGGAATACTTTCTGGCTTTTATAGCAGAGTGTTCGAGTCTGCACGATGATGTTGATTACAATTGGTTAGTTGGCTATCTATTATGCATGGGGAATTTTGCGGCCAATCAGCAAGTCAGAGGCGAAGCGATGTTGAGCAAAGCGTGGAAGCTGGCACCAGATGATTTTTTGGTGCACAAAGCATTAGCACTCACCGGGTTCACCGCGGCGAACGTAGTGCCGAATGCAGGGGATTGGGATTTGCGCCTAGCTGATTGGGGCATGTTGGGGGATTATGTGCGGCAAGTTTTTACTTGATGCAGCAAAAAACTCCAGCTAAGCAAAATAATCACTCAACTGGAGTTTCTAATTTAAGCCTCAGGCAAACTTAAATCTTTTTCTTGGATATAGTCCATTAGAAGCTTAGCTGTGCCTCCGGTCAATTTTAGACATCGCCTCAAGTGTTCAGGTGAATCGAACTCATGTTGATTCAAAACGCGGCAACACGTAGCACCATTTTCTTGTTTGAATCGGTCATGGAATTCTTTGGCCAAAGCATAAATCGGTTCCCGATCTTGTTCAGAACCTGTCCTGCCTTCAAACATACCCAATACCATGACCGAACCGGTCAAAGCGCCACACATGCATCCGGCATGCCCTAAGCCCCCGCCAAAGCCGGAAGCCATCTTGACCACTGTCGGACTAAACGGCTTATCCAGCAGTGAGTTAAATGCCTCGAGCACAGATTCGGCACAGTTAAAGCCTGACTTGAAATTATTGCCTGCTCTATTCCGCGCCTCGAGCGATAAATCCTCCATGGTTACCCCTCCTCTAGCATATTCTGGGATTGCATACAACTATTATACATTGGTGTAAGTTTTCTGACTATGGCTAAATAGCAAGGTGGAATGAGAAAAGTCGATAAAATGAATATCCATAAGGACATAGAAATAAAAAATAGAGTATAGTATTCATGTGGTCTATATTTAGTGGTAGAGGAGAAGAATTATGGCAAAGTTAATTGTTGGTGTTATTTTTGGTGGTCAATCCGGTGAACACGAGGTATCGCTAAATTCAGCTGTTTCAGTGATTAACGCCCTTGATAGACTAAAATATGAAGTAGTTCCAATTGGCATATCTAAGGAAGGTAAATGGGTACTAGGCACAAATCCTGACCAGGTATTGGCCGATGGCGATTTTGCGGCACAGCTGGTTCCTGTTGCCCTATCGACAGACCCGAGTCATGCTGGTTTAATTTCTTTAGCCGGTGATCACGAGTTTACCCAAATTGACGTTGTCTTTCCGGTCTTGCACGGCACGTATGGCGAGGATGGCTCAATTCAGGGGCTACTCGAATTGGCCGATATTCCTTATGTTGGGGCAGGAGTACTTGGTTCAGCTGTTGGTATGGACAAGATAATTATGAAGAACCTTTTTGCTCAGGCAGGCTTGGATCAAGCTGAATACTTATCCTTTACTAGAAAGGAGTGGGAGACTAAGTCAGCTGAGGTCCTTGACCAAATTGAAGTTGGGTTAGGCTACCCTTGCTTTGTTAAGCCGGCAAATTTAGGCTCCAGTGTGGGGATTAGCAAAGCCCATGACAGGGAGTCCTTGCAGCACGCCCTTGCACTTGCCGCACAATTTGACCGCCGCATTGTGGTAGAGGAATTTATTGCAGGGCGCGAAATTGAAGTGAGTATCCTGGGAAATGATGTTCCGGTCGCTTCCTTGCCAGGTGAAATCCTGCCATGTAATGAATTTTATGACTACAAGGCCAAATATATTGACGGCAACTCTGGTCTGGTCATTCCGGCTAAACTGCCTCAAAGTATAACTGAATCGGTACGTGAGTCGGCTATTAAAGCGTTTAACTCGCTTGATTGCGCCGGTTTAGCTAGGGCAGATTTCTTTGTAACTACCAAGGAAAATAGAGTTTTAATTAATGAGATTAACACCATGCCCGGCTTTACGCAAATTAGCATGTATCCCAAGTTGTGGGAGGCTTCGGGCCTTACATATCCAAATTTGCTGGATAAACTAATTGAGCTAGCCTTGGAAAGGCATGCTGAAAAAAATAAGCGCAAAACTTCCTTTGAGTTGGAATAGCCCAGGCAACACCTGGGGAGTACTAGCGAAGCTGTCACCACCTGCAAAGTAGATGGTGCTATGAGGGTGCTATGATGATGGTGCTAGATGGGAAATTTATTTTTCTACATCCTTAATGCACTTTTTGTTCCATTACTATGCTAAGCTCCGTTTAACTTTACAGGGAGGTGGTGTTATGTCAATTAAAATTGCCATTTGCGACGACATGGCGGAGGATACCGAGCGGTTGTCAGGTGCACTTTATACCTACGACCCTTCCTTTGAGATTGTCACCTATACCAATGGAGAGACACTTATCGATGATTTCCGTGATTCCGGCCTCTCCGCCGACATTCTTTTTCTGGACATCTATATGCCCGAAATCGACGGTATAAAGACGGCGCAGAGTTTACGCGGCGAGCGAAAGGATCTCAAAATTATTTTCATTTCGTCGAGTAAGGAGCACTATCCGCAGGCGTATGAAGTGTTTGCCTTCAATTATATCCTGAAACCATTGGACAGAGAACGATTGTACAACGTGCTGGATCGCGCCATTGACGAAATCAGCAGAGAACGCAGCCACAAAATTCACTTCAGTTACAAATCTGTCGCCTACAGTGTGGACTGCCGCGATATCCTGTATCTAGAAAGCAGGGACAAACTCATGCTGTTCCACCTGGCAGACGGAAGCACCTCGCAGTGCTATGGGAAACTGGACGGGATTGCCGAAGAGCTGCCGTTGCAGTCCTTTATCCGCTGCCACCAGAGCTTTATCGTCAATACTTCTTACATCAGCGAAATGGGGGAAAATCACTTCCGTGTCGGACAGGTTGTGATCGGCATTTCCAAAAAGTATTTGAAGTCTGCCAAAGATCAATATTATGCCTACTTATTTTCGCATATGGGCAGAGGATCGTTGGGATGATTGAAGCAAAACATACGAAAGCCCACCTGATTGCGGGATTGATCTTCGTGATCATATTCAGCCACCTACCGGTTATGTACACCCTGTTTTATCATCAGTTGACCGGCGCTTCGACCGCGGCAGGTGGAAGCATTAATCTAACGGGGCTTTCCCCAGCCCGGAAAATCGTTCTGGACGGGAAGTGGGAATTTTATTGGAACCGCCTGATTGACGGCGAATCAAAGCAGGCTGACAAGCCGGATTTCCTCATCAGAGTGCCGGGTTATTGGTCGAAGTACAAAATCAACGGCAAGTGGCTGCCCGCGAGCGGGTTCGCAAGCTATCGCCTCACGCTGCAAGGGCTTGACTATCCCCGTCCCGTTACTGTCTACCTACCTGATTTTGGCAGCGCCTACCGGGTATTCATCGATGGCGTGCCGGCCGCGGAAAGTGGTATCCTGGCGAAGGACACCCAAAAAATATTTACGGTTCCCGAGGCGAAACTCTACCCGGTGACGCTGACTGCGGGAGAAACGCACGAGGTGGTCATCGAGGCGGCGAGCACGCGCTTTTCCGGACTGTACATGGCCCCTGTTCTAGAGGATTACGGTCGTGCCATCCAGGAAGAAAGCGCCCGGGACAATATCCGGTTTATACTGTTCGGAACCGTGCTGTTTTCCTTTTTCGTTCTAAGCGTCATCTACAAGCTGTCCTTCCGCAAAGGGATACGCTCCGCCTGGCTGCCGGTGATGATCTTCTTCGTGCTTTTGCGCCTGATGCTGACCACGGAGTTCTACAGTTTCTGGCAGAAAACCGTATTTTTCAATCTCTCCTACGAAGCCAGCAACGGGCTGATGTTTTTTGCCACCTTCGCGCTTAAATTCCTACTGATTTTTCTGGTCCAGGAGCAATTCGGGATCGCTTTTTCCCGCAAGGAAAAGGGGTTCTTTTTCCTTTACTATACAATTATCTACCTCATGTACCTGTTCATCCCGCACGGGGTGTACAACCGGCATCTGACGATTGCACTGCCCGTCGCCACCTTTGCCTTAGAGTTCTACTCCTTTTTTAAGGTCTACTTCGGCCGGCAGCAACTGAAAAAATACGGCTTGCTGATTTACTGGGGCGTTGTCCTGGCCATTTCCGGACTGATCATGGACTGCTATTTTATCAACGGCAACATTTATCCTAATGTGTCGCTGGCCTTGCTCGTTTCGCTCTCGGCTTACCTGATGATCCTTAGCCTGGCGTACGCCTTGCGTACTGCGGACGTGTACAACGATTTGGCCTTATCTTCTTCCCGGCTGGCGCTGGCCAAGAGCCAGATTACCATGCAGAAGGAATACTATGACACCTTAAGCGGGCAGATGAACGAGATCCGCGCGATCAGGCATGACCTGCGCCACTTTGTCGGTGTGATCAGGGGGCTGGCCGAGGAAGGGCGCTATGCCGAACTGGAACGGTTTGTGAGCGAATATGCGGAAAAGAGCGAAACCGATCCGCTGTCGTTCTTTTGCGAAAATGTCGTGGCAAATTCCATTTTGGGGTATTACTCCTTGCAGGCCAAGGAAAACGGCATTTCATTTCACTGCGCCTGTAGTATCCCAAACCAGCTTGCCATGAGCGACAGCGATCTTTGTGTCGTTTTGGGCAATGCCTTGGAAAACGCGATTGAGGCGTGCGGAAATCTGAAAAATCCCGAGGCGCGGTTCCTAACGGCGGAAGCGCGAACCGTCAACAGCCAGTTACTTTTAAAAATCGAAAATGCCTATAACGGACGCCTGAACATCCAAGACGGAGGCTATCGCTCAACCAAGAGCGGAGAATTTCACGGGATGGGCCTGCAGAATATCACAAAGGTCGTGGAAGCCTGCGGGGGATTCGTCAAAACTCAACACTGCGGCAAGGTTTTCACCCTGATGGCCGCGTTCCCCAATCCTTGCGCTGCGGAGGAGAGCCAGAGCGTGAGTCAGCCGGATGCTGCCATGCGCATATCATAAAGCACGGATTCTTTACCCTGCAAGATGCTTTGCAGGGTCTTTATATACCAATTTCGGCTAAAAAAGGGTCAATTTCGCTATTTTCCACGCCGCCGACAGTTTTTTATGTATAATAAATAAGGGTGATCGGAATGCATTATTGGCTTTATCCGCAAATAAATCAGACCCGGATTTTCACGGAGAAAAACAGCCAAAGCAAAATTCCGTACTGTACCATCAAAAGAATGCAGGAGCTGTATCCCGGCGGAGACTTTGTCATTATCGGAGAAATCGGGAACTTTGCGGCAGTACTTGGCGATCAGGATGTGCTTCTGACAGGCGCAGGCAAAGCGATCCCCATATTTCCCAGGGGGAGCCTGATGAAACCTTTGGAGTGGATCGCGGGGTATGTTGCGGTGGGGGAGAATACCTATGTCGCTGCGGTCAGGAGTATAACTCCCACTTTCCTCCGTCGCCGGAAGTGAAGATTGTCACACACCTGTTATAAAAATCAATCGCATATTATGACAAATGCCCGTAAGCTCCCTGTTGCAGGCTTTTAGGCCTAATGATTCTTTCTATGTAAAGTCACGAGAAAATGAGCCATTGAAATAATAACAATGAAGCCAAGGGGTGAGGTTTAAGTGCGTTCGCTGCCAAACAAGAAAATAGTGAAACAGACGTACAAGAAATAAGTTGAATGCAATATCGCAGCTGGATATCAATCCTATGATCATGGGCGCAAGTCAGGGTAGTTTTTCTTAAGTACAGATAACAAGCTAGGAATGCTCCAATGAAAATTAAAAACGGAGGCGTGAAGATGAGGAACAAATATGTAGCCCTAGCCATGGTGGTGGCATTGTGTTTTTTAACGTTTTTGCCGGGTTATACCCCCAACGCTATGGCGAATACGAATCCCTATACCTATGATATATCACAGGGGAATATCACTATATCGGCGGGTACGACTTCCGGCACTATCCAAGTTCAGTATGGCAGCGGACAGACTGTCAATATCACAACTAGCCAGTCAATCACCATAATAGACAGCAGTCCAAGCACCCCAACGGCAAATTGTGTGACGGTAGATGTAAACCTTGGCACCTTAAATATTACCCTAGAAGACGTCAACATCTCCGGAACCTCGCCGTTTTCGATAGGGTCTGGAACGAATGTAGATTTGACGCTTGTTGGCCAAAATACCCTGAACGCTGACAGTATTGGGTATCCGGGCCTTAACATAGGGCCGGGCTCCACCCTTGAGGTAACTGCTGCCAGCACAGGTTCCCTTACGGCCTTAGGCGGCAGCGCTTCCAGCAGTGGCGCCGGCATCGGCGGAGGCGGAAACTCATCAAACGGCGGCGGCAACTGCGGTACAGTGACCATCAACGGGGGTACAGTCACGGCCATAGGCGGCAGCGGTACCCAAGGTGGCGCCGGCATCGGCGGAGGCGGAGGCCTGGACAACGGTGGCAGCGGCGGCACAGTGACCATCAACGGGGGCACGGTCACGGCCACAGGCGGCAGCGGAGGTGGTGCCGGCATCGGGGGAGGCGGAGGCGGCTACGTCCTTAGCGTAGGCACGTTGACCATTAACGGCGGTTCGGTAAAGGCAAGCTCCATTCAGCCCACCGTGTATGACAGCAGCAACAACCAAGAATATCCTGTCACAATATCGGGTCTGCCGGCTTCTGCCGGCATGTCGTATTCAGTCAACGGGGGAAGCTCTGTTTCCTGCTCGACGGATGCAAGCAACAACCTCTATCTCTGGCTGCCCCAGACGACGGGCCCCGCGGACACCGTTTTAATTACATCCAGCGGTACCCAATATTTAGCCTCCGTCGCGGTCTCAGATACAAGTGCCAATAATTTTACAGCTAAGGTACTTCCGGCTGTAACGACAAATACGGCAACAAATATAACAAGCAGCGGTGCCACATTAAATGGGACAATCAACGCCAATGGAGACAGTACAACCGTAACCTTTGACTACGGCACTTCAACAAGTTATGGAAGCACAACACCAGCCAGCCTAAGCCCGGTGACAGGTTCAACCGATACAACTGTGAGTGCTGTTATTACAGGTCTGCTACCGAATACGACCTATCATTACAGAGTAGAAGGAGTAAATTCAGGTGGGACGACAGACGGCTTAGACGAAACATTTACCACCCTTGCAGTGCCAATTTCAGACTTTGCAATTACGGCAAAGACCAGCAGCACAGCGACATTCACCTGGACGGCAGCCAGCGGGGCGACAGGTATTATCATCCAGCAGTCGCCGAGCGGAGCCAACACTTGGACGACGGCAAGCACAATTGCAGGGTCGATAGCAGTTGATTCTGCAACAGCCACGGTACCAGGTCTTAGCCCAGCGACTGGTTATGACTTTAAGTTGGCGGTGACTGGCGGTGCAAACGCGGGGAATTCCGATTCAGTCACTGTAACCACTGATGCCGCACCACCTACCCCAATTCTCACTGACCTTACCTTAAGCGGAACAATCCCTAATCTCTCTGTCGGGCAAGCAGTCTATAATCTCAATAATCTCAGCCTGAGCGGAACGGATCAGTTCGGTGCTCCTTTCGGCCTCAGCGGTCAGACCGTACAGTGGAATCTGGCTTCAGGAAATTCGTATGCCAGTCTGACAGGCAGTACCTTGACTCCGTTGAACACCGGTTCCGGCACGGTGACCGCTACTATCTATGGTGTCACGAGCAACGGTCTAGGATTTATTGTCATCGCTCCGAGTCATTCGGGCGGCGGTGGTGGCTCACATGGTTCATCACTCATATCACCAACATCAAGCACTGTCACCGGATCAGTCAGTAACGGTACGACAGGAGCTAATATTGCCAATATTACCGCTACTATAACCACAGACGCCAGCGGCAATGACACCGTTTCCATGAATGCCGGACAACTTGCTGTGCTTAGGGAGCCGGACGGAACAACCAGTCCCTTAAGCGATCTTACTCAGGTAGGCTTCACCAGCTCTACAGGAAAATCGGTGCCGATTGCCGCGGACGGGACAGTCCAGATGGCGGGTCTGGCCAGGGGAACCGACAATAACTACAACATCACCTATGATTTGGGCAACGGGCAAACGATAACGATCGGCACCCTGGAAATCAAGATAGACAGCGGCGGCAATGTCACCCTATCTGAAAACTTAATTGATCCCTATGGCCTGATCACGGATGCGGCAACCGGCAAAACTCTGGCGGGAGTTAATGTCACCTTGTACTATGCCGACACCGCCCGGAACAAGGCGGCGGGCAAAAGTCCGAATACCGCTGTCGCCCTGCCCGGCATCGCCGGATTCAAGCCCAACAATAACCATGATCCCCAGACAAGTGATGTGAACGGAGCTTATGGGTTTATGGTCTTCCCTGATACGGATTACTACATCGTTGCCACCAAATACGGGTATGTTCAATACACCAGCCCGACCATTTCCGTGGGCCATGAAATCGTGCATTGGGACTTCAAGATGAGTCCTGCCTCCGGAGTGACCAGACAGGCGGGGCAGAGTCGGGTGGATACAGCCCTGGCCATCGCGAAAGCGGAATACCCGGGTAAGATTGAGAATGCCGTCCTGACCATAGCGGACACCTATCCGGATGCCTTGGCCGGAAGTGTTCTAGCCTACCAAATGAACGCGCCCATTCTCCTTGTGGAAAATTCGACCGCGGAGCAGGCTAAAGTATTAACTTATCTAAAAGATAACCTAGACACTGCGGGAACCGTATACATTCTCGGCGGGACAGGTGTGGTCGGCATGGACATAGAAACTCAAATTCAAGCCGACGGCTTTAAGAACATCACCCGGTTGGGTGGAGCCGACCGCTATGCTACCTCGGTGCAGATTGCGCAAGCGGAAGGCGTTGCGACCGGGACACCGATAGTATTAGTCTCAGGCGAAAACTACCCGGACGCACTGTCCGTCAGCAGTGTGGCGGGGCAGAGGCATTTTCCCATCTTGTTGGTTCAAAATGACGGGATTAGTGAGAGCGTCAGCCAGGAAATTGCCGCCATCAAGCCTAGTAAGGTGTTTATCATCGGGGGCGAAGGGGTGATCATCCCGGCCTTGGAAAACCAGGTCGCGCATCTCACCGGCTTAGCGCAAGCCAACATCGTAAGGATTGGGGGAGCCGACCGCTATGCAACCTCACTGGCAGTAGCTCAATACTTCAACTTGACCGGACAAATTGTCTGTGTGTCTACCGGCAGCAACTACCCGGACGCCCTAGCCGGTAGTGTCTATGCGGCTAAACACAATGCTCCGATTATCCTAGCGCACGGCAGCTTGCCGGATCAGACTGTGAATTATCTAAAGAGCAAAAACCTAACCGAAGCGATTATATTCGGCGGAGATGCTGCCGTCAGTCAAAGTATTGAAGAACAATTAGATCAGCTGATTGGACATTAAACACTACAACACATAACCCCCCGTTTCGAGCTCGAAGCGGGGGGTTAATATTTAATGAATTCGGCGAAACACGCCAATAACTTTACCTAAAATTGCGACGTCTTTAACTAATATTGGCTCCATAAACTGGTTTTCCGGTTGTAACCTGAAATGGTCACGTTCCTTGAAAAAACGTTTAACGGTGGCCTCATCTTCAAGCAAAGCAACAACAATTTCACCATTGCGAGCCGTGTTTTGCTGTCTGACCAACACGAAATCTTCATCTAAAATACCGGCTTCAACCATACTTTCACCACTAACCCTTAACATGAATACGTCTTCACTGCGGACGAAATCCTTAGGAAGTGGAAAACTGTCTTCGATATTTTGCACTGCCAAGATAGGCTGCCCAGCAGTGACTCTACCAACGATAGGAACGTCGATCAATTGTTTCCTTGAATTAGAACCGTCATTGCCGACTAACACTTCAATTGCACGTGGTTTAGTAGGATCACGCCGAATATAACCCTTCTTTTCCAAAACGTTTAAGTGTCCGTGTACTGTACTACTTGAGTTCAGCCCCACGGCTTCGCCAATTTCCCTTACAGCTGGCGGGTAACCCTTCGATTTAATGTTCTTACGGATAAAATCCAAGATTTGCACTTGTCGCGAATTTAGATCTTCATACATAGGATAACCTCCCCACCCTTATATCCATGGATAATTATACCATGGATATAACAATTTTCAAACATCTGTTCGAATTTATTTTTAATTTTGTTGACAACAAACAAGTGTTCCATTACAATAAAAATATAGAACGTACGTTTAGGAGGGTGCTGTGATGAAACACTATAAGCGATGGAATCCTAGGAACTTGCTTGTTTTGTTGTCGGTGCTGATGCTTACGGCAGTTGTCATTAATATTTTTAGTGTAGTAACACCGACTGAGGCTGCAGGGAATAAAGTGTGCAGGAGTATAATTGTGCAAAATGGAGATAATTTATGGCGCCTCGCCCAAAAATATAAACCGGACCAAGACCCTAGACTGGTCATAGCCAGCATTGAAAAAATCAATCGCCTTTCGGACGAGACGATTCTGCCAGGCGAGGTACTGCAAATTCCGCTGAATTAATTATGTGAGTAATTTATGGACTAATTTATTGTACTAATAAAATCAATTAACTTCGCGTGATCTTTGAATCGCTTGCGGTTAGGGGCCAATTCTTTTTTTGAGGATTGGCTCTATTTTTATATTTAAGCATAGCTTATAGCTCAAATAATAAGCTCTAGCCAATTGTGAGTTTGCATTAACCCTTGTATTGAGGAATAAGGTAAACACAGGGGTGAAGTACAATAGATGGCTGTTATCATCCGAAAACCAATCAAGAAGTATATAGCCTTTTTTTTGCTTGCATTGATGGGTGGATCAGTTTTAGCGGGGCTTTGGCTTGTAAAACAACGCAATTTAAAACAGAGCCAAAGCTACGAACTTCTTGCCGCAATGCCAAGTTCCTTCGTGAATTCCTGTCAAAAAGCATCTTTGCAATACAATGTCCCTTGGGAGTTGTTGGCTTCTGTATATCAAGTAAGTGCGGAACATGGTTTAGGTAAACAACTTAATGAAGATGAAGATATTGAAAATATAGCAAAGGCCATATCGCAAAGCAAAGCTAGAAATTCTCTCAACCTTGACACAACTATCATCATGCATAGCATGAACGTGCCCTTCAGTATTGCCCTGGAAATCAGGGCACGTGGCCGTTTAATAGCTAACAAGTCGTACCTGTATTCCGGCGCATACAGCTTCCCGTATGCAGTGGCACCTTACTATACAGATACCTGGGGAGCTGATAGGGCAGGGGGCCGCAAACACGAAGGTACAGATTTGTTCCTGCCAGAAGGAACCCCGATATATTCAGTTTGTAGTGGCAAAGTGGAAAAACTGGGATGGAACAAGTTGGGTGGGGAAAGGGTAGGCATAAGGGGGAATGATCAAATTTACTATTACTACGCACATCTCGCCGAAATCAATCCTGACTTATATACCGGGATGAAAGTAAACCGGGGAGCCTTACTGGGGTATACTGGTCACACCGGCGATGCGATAGCTACTCCCGACCATTTGCACTTTGGTATGGAGCTTCCAGGCGGAAAGTGGATAAATCCATACAACTTCTTGCGTTATTGGCAGGTGGCGAACGTACTGCCTATATCAAAGTAAACTTACCCATAAGACCCAGTCCTAGGACTAGACCCAATCCTAACGCAATCCCAAATACACAGCAAATAAAGTAAAATTATTCCACAAAACACTTGTTCATACACCGGGTTATATGGTATATTTAGTGCAAACAAATGTTCTATATAGGAGGGGATGCACATGACTCTCAGTTTAGAGCAGCAGGATAAATTACGCCAGGTAATCAAAAAGAAGGAAATTCAACTTAACAAAAAGAATATCCGGGTGAAGAGCGGAGAGCTATGGTATAGGGCAATACTAATTATGTTAAGTGGTGGAACTTTTCAGGCGATACTACAAAGCCTCGAATCTTATCCACAAGAAAGAATATTTGTTGCATGAGCACACTGTGCCACTATACACATCTTACGCATACTCATAAGATTGCCGTACGGGGGAGATACGAGCTTGTTAAAGTCTTTTGTGGCCATAATCATTTTATCGTTATTTATGATACTTAGTTTAAGTGTTAAGTTGAACGCGGCTCAATCAATTAGCGGTTGGCAGTCGGATGGAGAAGGAGTTATAATTATTAATGGCATCAGTACCGCTATAATATATGCGCATAATGCTGAGGTCAAAATGGCTCCAGCCAGCCTCACCAAGTTAATGACTGCATTGTTAGTTGTCAACAAAGATAAGCTTACCGATATAGTGACGCTCGGGACGGAAGTTCAAGGAGTAGAAGGTTCTGTAATTGGCTTAAAGCCAGGGGATAGGATTACGGTAGAGAACCTATTGTATGCTTTATTAGTGCATTCAGGTAACGACACAGCAAATGCACTTGCTGTGCATACAGACGGAAGCTTGCCAAAATTTGTTGCAGAAATGAACAATAAGTGCAAGCAAATGGGCCTTGCATCAACAAATTTCGTTAATCCGCACGGACTGCCGGCACCAAATCACTATTCAACAGCACACGACATAAGTCAGATAGCACAAATCGCTATGTCAAACCCGATCATTCGTAAAATAGTCGCTACCAGGGAGCACACGATTACTTGGCAGAAGGCAAATGGAAAAACATATAGTATGTTATTGCGTAATACGAATTCCTTTTTAGGTGTTTATCCCGGCGTGATTGGTGTAAAAACTGGTACGACTACCGAAGCCGGGCAATGTTTGGTTACAGACGCTCAGTGGGGAAGTGCCAATGTCATTATAGTCGTACTGAAAAGTCAAAACAGATTTAAAGATACCCTACATTATCTTGATTTAACGTATGAAGACCTGGTGTTGAAAGAAGCTCAGTTTAACATACTAAGACAACGAGGTCTTAACAATTAGGTTTAATTATTAAAGGAAAATTCAGCTTGTTGTAACAACGGGAGGGTTAACTTGGTTAAGATGTGTGTTTTGGAAAATAAGGTTTGCATCGACTGCGGACAATGTAACTATTGTGATCTCGACGCGAACAAGATCTGTGACAATTGCTGTAAATGTATGGGTGATGCGGAATACCGCGCCTTAGAAATTGACGCCATTTTACTCGATGTGGATAAATAGGGAGATTTGATTAATTTCACTATTTGCTTGCGTGATTGTCCGAAGGCTATTAGACCTAAACTGCCAGACAGGAATGATAACGATAAATATATTATGTAACCTAAAGCCTAAGGCTATTGTGTGGCTGATCAATAATGACCAGTGTCAATATTTTTAAATGCTTAAAATTAATTCTTAGCTCAAGCTACACATAGCACATGCATAACCATATATTTAAAAAATAAGGGATAATCAAACAAAGTTGTTTGCAGTCAACAAACGACTTTGTTTGATTATCCTTAAGTATTTTAGGCACATTAATTTATGCGTACGATAACCAGATTGATTTAGGCATAAACAGGCATAAACAGACTTGAACTGATTTGCTTAAATTAGCGCAGCCGAGAATCAGGGTCATATGATAATTCACAGCAAGTAACTTTGGTTATAAGTGAATTGATCTAGGCACTGGCTTAATCAATAACGTCCCATAATAAGTATTATGTAAACTAGAATAAAAATTAGGTTGTATTGAGCGGTCTGTCTTCTACTAGCGGGTTTTTGTCATCGGAGCGTTATGCTTTAGCCCAGTCTTTCAACTGTCAACAGCGCAGCAATGGCAACTTCAATTTGTTTATCACTTGGTTCTTTGGTGACAATATATTTCTGAATCAAGCCCCCTGCTTTATAAAATGGTACGGTCCACTGCTTAAACTTTTTCAGCTTGAACAATTCATACCCAATACCGAGACCCAAGAAGAATTGGAGTAATGCTGAATCAGGAATTTGTGCTAACAAAAACATTACTGGCCATACAAACATCAACATGTTAGTTCCGCAATTATCGCACACACGACTATATTTTCGGACGTTCTCTATACTTAGAATTTGACCATCTTTGTAGGCATTGAAAGTTTTATGTTCTGCGCCATGATACCGCCACACGTCACTTAAGCCAAAGTAACCAGCTACTATTGCAAGAACTAACAGAAAATAGGCAACAGTATTCGTCCAGTATGGGATGGGTACAGCAGGAACTTGGGTCATCGTTTCGTTGGGTATGAAAGCTAATGTAACACTGCCGAGCAAACTGATAAGCAGCAAAATTACCATTAGTTTAAGGTTCATTTGAAACAGAATAGTAGCTCCGCGTAAAACAGGTATTCTCCTGATTACATTAAAGACTCGCCTATAGGGTACTGTTGTTTTTTTTATAGTAATCGTATCTGTTGCTTTATCTCTGGTAGCTTTTGCTATATGCGAAGCTGATATGAATTTAACCCCGTTGGGAAAGGCCTGACCGCCCAATACCTGCATTTTCAATCTTCTCCTGTCTCTTTCACTGCATCAAATACATATATATGCCGCAACGAGTGCCCCTCTTGACGTTAGTTGAAACAATGATAATAAAAACATACTGAACTTCATGTGGTTAATGATAACATAGCTCCTAATTTACGCAATACCGCAATAGTAAAATCCACCTACCAATAATGGTGAGTGGATTACAATGCCTGTTTGATTGAACTTAAGCAGAGTATAGCAACAATATATAGCCATATTTTACCTGCTGAAATATGGCAAGTTTAAGCTCAACCCTCACATATCCTATCCTAAAGATATGTGATTTAGAGGAGGTATCTTTGCTTGGCTATTGTGAATTGGAGAGCAAACGTCAAAAATCTGGTAGTCAAACCGTACTGGGTACTCGGCTACACAACCCAAGACTTTCCTGGAGACAACAGTTCCTTAAATACTATCCAGCAACACGGTTCTCTTATTGACGCATATGCCGATTTCGCCTACCGTATATTTCCTAACGCAACATTTACGGGACAAATTAATACACAAATCTTACAAGAGGCTACATATCTAAATATTGCCCCACTCATTCTCTTTCATAATTTTTACGCTTCGAGATTCGATCCCCACCCTTTAATTGTCATGTTATCTTCACCATTTCTGCAGCAATTGTGTATTAATAATATATTAAAAGTCTTACCAGCTAATGCGGCAGGCATATATCTAGATTTTGAAGCGATACCTGCCCACTTGAGTATTCCTTATATTAACTTTCTTGAGTCCCTAAGTGTCAGACTACATGCCGAAGGCCTTTTACTAGCTATAGCTGTGCCTGCCAAGATTGATCATTGGCAGGGTCCAGGCTATGATTTTCAAAGGATCGGTAATTTATGTGATTCAGTCACCGTCATGACCTATGATGAACATTTTGCGGGCGGACCGCCTGGACCCATAGCTAGTATACCTTGGATGACTCAATGCTTGAATTACGCAACAAGATTGATTCCCAGAGAAAAGATTCTAATCGGAATCCCTGTCTATGGGTACGACTGGTCATACGGGCAAGCGAAAATGATTCCTATGAAAGAAATCTCTGCACTAGTTGCAAAAACCAAGGCCAATGTCCTTTGGTCTGACTCTGCAGCCGAACCTTATTTTTTCTACTGGCAGCAAGGGGTAAAGCACACCGTTTGGTTCGAAAACGATACATCCATAAAAATACGTTTAGGTCTTGTGAAAAAATATAATGTTAGGGGAATCGCTATCTGGAGATTGGGTTATGAATCAAAAGGTTTCTGGCAAAGCGTTGGTGCCGAATTATAGAACTAGTTTTCCAACTCATACATAGCGAGGCTTGCTACTGTATCCCCCTTGGTTAGGCCCCTAGCTGATAGATGCATAGCCAGACTTAAAGATTGGGAACATAGCGTTTCCATAAGCTTCACCCCCCCATATTTACTGAAATAGAACTACTCATAGATCTTTTCGTCTGTCAAATGAGCATTAACCGCATCTGCTGCGTAATCCCTTTTGTTGCCGACTTGGCCAGCCAACTCCTTATAATACTCATGTTGAATAATTATGTCCATCACTTCGTTGGTCCCTGTCCAAATCATTATCAGGCGAGTATCTCTAAGCAAACGTTCTATAAGATAAACGTAGGTGTAGCCAATACCTCCCATGATTTGCATCGCCGCATTGACTACGGACCAGCAGGTTTCCGTGGCAAATTTCTTAGCTTCAGAGACCAGTCTCCTTGCTCTAGGTCCTTCTATTCCGGCATCAATGGCCCTTGCGGTGGATTTTAAAAAATGTGCTTTTAGTTCAGGACTGCCAAATTTATTAATTGCTTCACCTACAATTGCAGGCAAGGAGTAAAGGCACGCCAAACTGGTACCTAGGGTGCCAATCTCCTCCAAAGCCACAACCTCATCCGACCAGGCCAGACCTCTACCGTTTAACTCTGGAGGAAAACGCAAGCCTAATAAATTAGCATCGCCAAGTTATTTCATGTATTCCTTGGGGTAAGTAATTTTTTCCGCATCCATATCGAGAATTAACTCTTTGGAGACTTTGTGTTTGACAAAATCGGTTACCTCTTGCGCTAACTTAAGTTGACCGGCGTTAAGCATAAAATCAAACATAACACAATCCGGATTATCGGATTTTTCACCTCCCCGTTGTATTCAAATACTAATTAAGAATACCTGTTATCATTGTGACCTTACAGTTCCCTCTTCGAACGCCTTTTTATAGGAAAGCTTTTATCCAAAAGCGTAGCAAAGTCTTCCTCCTTAGGTGCCTTTTCCTTTGACACCGGCTGCTGAGTTTCGGGAGGCTTCGTATCAAAGCCAGTACTATTGACCCAGCGGTCAAGATGATTCTGCAGTCCATTAAATATTTCTGCATCCTTATCCTTCTTAGTTTTGCTGGGGGCATTGTTTTCGCGCAGTACGCGGTTAACTAAATTTCGCACCTCATCTGCCGTATTTGCTTGTTGGGCCGTAATGATATAAACCGTAATCCCCTCAGCTTCGATGTATTCCTGCCGCGCTTTATCAATAAGCTGCCTCTTTGTCTCAATATGGTGCGGTCCATAAACTTCGATACAAACTTTCAATTTAGGCAAGAAAATATCTAATGTATAGGGACCAACAGAATACTGGTAATATACGGATAAGCCCGATTTCTTAAATGCCTTGCCAACCTTTTCTTCACTTTTGTTCGGACTACCCATCCTATCACTCCTTAACTTAAACTATTTTAAGTCATTATACCGTCACCCTGGAATCGAGAAATCATAAATTTCCAACCTAATCCCCAAGCAACATAGTTCTGTCATATATTGCACGCTTCGCTAAATCTTCCGGTAAGTTAGTCAAATTTTCGGGCTGGTCGGTTGCACTATTTTTGCCCATTTTCGGTATCTCTTTATTTCGTATTTGTTTCGTTTTTATTTGGTTCCTAGTTTTGGCGTTTTCTGCTTTAAAATACCGTTTAAGTTGATACATCAGTTCGCGACGTCCCCGTTTGGGCCTGGCAAGGGCTAGCTTGCGCACAGGGCAAATTGGAGCAATTGGTTTAATTTTTCCTACGTGTTCATCCACACTTTCTACCTCATTGACCGTAGTGACCAAATTCGGTCTGCACAAAATATTCCCTATTACAGCGATAATTCAACATGTTAGCGTGAGATTCCTTGTAGAAATCATGGTACAAAAACAAAAAACCAGAGCGTTCCACTGTGCACCCCTTCCCAGTTAACAGATTATAATTACCTATATCTGTTAACCTAAAGAAGAGCACACCAGTCCACGTTCTGGCAGTCGCCAATATTCACCGTTATAAACCAATCTCCCAAATTTAATATCTATTCTTAAATTACATGTTTGAAGGCTCGATACCTTGTAACCGCAACAGCATGTTGACTTGGCGCAGCAAAAAACCAATCGAGTTTTTGTAACCTTCAAGCTTGAAATTAAGCGCAGCTTCCGATAGACCTGCATAGCAAAGCAGGAACCTATCCCTTAAATCATTAACAAATGCAAATTGTTCGCTAACGCTCACTAGCTACCACTCCATTGTACCCATTACCTAGTACAACTTAGCTTTTATAACAATACCTTTTGATTGGGACAGTTGGCAGGGCATGTAGTCTGGCGGCAACTTTGACAAGTATTTAAGGTTTCCATGGCCTCGACGATGCTTGCTCTCAACTTTTGCAATTGCACCAGCTTACTTTCAATTTGTTCTAGTTGTTTGTTAAACAAAGCTCGGCTCGTTTCGATCCGAGCTACTCTGGTTTCACCGAAATCCATACTAGTAAGTAAGCTTTGAATGTCTTCCAGCGAGAAGCCCAAATCTTTAAATTGTATGATCAAGTGCAATCTACCCAGATCTCCGTCCGTATAAAATCGAATTCCGCCCGCGCTTATTTCTGACGCTGATACTAAACCCAACTCTTCATAGTACCTTAAAGTTCGGACAGTTACCCCTGCCTTGCTGGCAAACTCACCAATTTTATACAAATGCCTGTCTTTTCCCATGCACTATCGTTCCAATACTGATTTAATCTCAAAAATAGCATACCACATGCCAATAGCTTTGGCTAATTTCTCTACAATAATTTTTCGGCGTAACATGAAATAGGCTAAAGGCAATAGCAGACTTAATTTTTTGCCAATTTCGCACCGAATTCTTCGGCAAGTTTGATTGATTCTTCAACATCATTTGCCAAGCAGGCTAACCCATCCGCTACCTTCTCCAACTTAAAGAAAGGCATAATACTGTCGAGATAATTAACTACTGCCAGAGGATCTTTAGAACCATTTATAATCGTTGTGTAGCCTTTACCGGCGAAGTTAGCTTTACCTTCATAGTTCCAACACCTTTCCACAAATGCCTTGACCGGACCTGATAGGGTGTTAAAAGGTTGACCACTGGCTAGAACTATAATGTCGGCGTCTAAAAGATTTTCCGGACTAGCATCAGTAGCTTGTAAGAGTTCACATTTCCCCCCATTAGTTTCAACGCCTTTTTGAAATGCTTCTACCAATTGGCCGGTAAGCCCCCGGTAACTGTGATATACAACAACAATTCTCTTCATTTGACAAATCCTCCCTTAAATTAACTTTTCACTTCACACACTGACCACGTGCCACCCGTCTTTTAAAAATGTAGTGAGCGGTTCCCCTGCGTAGACGACTTCGACACCTAATGCTGCGATTGAATCCGATACCCCGTAGCTATCAGAACATGCTTTACACGCCATTAACTGGACGCCGGCTTCTTTCATGCGTTGAACATAGTCCTGCAATTCCGTATCTTGCGCCAAAAGTATGGCTGACGGTCCCCAAACTAAGAGTTGCACGGTTCCCCACCAACCTCTAGTTTTCGCGTTTAGGGTATACATGAAAGCCATTTTAAGTGCTACTTCGCGGTCTCCACTGGTCCATAGAACTAGTAGGCGATCACTTGATTGCGAACCGCCAATACCTTGCGGTTGAGCATTTGACATTATTCATTCCCCCATCTTTAACTCTTATCTTAATATAACATTACCTTAACGTTAACGTCAACTACTGCATCCGTTTTGTGCCCAGTTTGAAGTAAGCGCAAAAAAGTGAAAAAAAAGCACCCCGCTTCTTTGAAGCAAGAGTGATTTGATTAACTTTATGCGACTACTGTTCGTTGGGTACTGGACTCTGACAAACTTGTGCTGTCACCTCCGATCCTTTCAGCTCTAACACTCCGTCTTTATGAAAGTATTCTTCACCTTTAAGTCGAATTTCGGGCAAAAAGAAAGTCCCGACAAAACAAAGCAAGGCAAAGACCAAACCTAGTTCAAATAAACGGTGAATGCCAAAAGTCAATGAAGTTTTTACGGCTGCCATTAGTTGCAAGTACAACTGATGCCCGGCGGCCCCTAATTTATCGAACTCAGCCGCTATAGAACTCTGGGCTTGCTGCGTTAGCAAAGCTTGTGGATTAACTCCTGCCAGCTTGCTTTGATATTGTTGGAGTGTTGCTGGAAGAGTTGAACTCAGTTTATTGGCAAAGGCCTTATCGATAATTGAGCCAAAAATTGGTGCCGCTATTACACCACCTAACGAAGTAACGAATTGCTGAGTCGAATTTACTGTACCCATCATCTTGTACGGGAAGGCGTTTTGAACCGCAACATTCATCATTGGCATCAACGCGCCAATCCCCAGTCCTAGGACAACCATATTCACAACAACGTTGGACCAGGTGGAGTAAATATTCATCCTGGTTAACAAAAACGCTCCCATCGCAATAATCGCTCCGCTTATCCTAGCTAGATTACGATATCGTCCCGTTCGGGACATAAACTGTCCGGATATAATACTTCCAATAATAAAGCTAATCATCATCGGAGCCATAACCCAGCCGCTCCCCTGGGCATTTAGTCCAACCACACCCTGCACGTATACCGGCAGGAACATGATACTCCCAAACATCGTCATACTGACTAATATACCTAAAATCAGAGAGGTGCTAAACAAACGATTTTTAAATAAAACCGGAGTCAACAGCGGATCGGCAGCTCGACGCTCCCACCAGATAAAGACTGCCAATAAACTCAAACCACCCAGAAAGAGTGTCAACTCAATCGGTGAACTCCAGGCATATTTGCTTCCCGCCCAGGTCAAACCGAGCAAAAGCGGAATTAGACCGATCACTAAAATCGCAGAACCGAGCCAGTCAACTTTAACTTGATGTTCAGCTCTAACCCGTGGCAGCGTGAAAAACACACCGACAATTGCCAGTAAGGCAAAGGGCAAGTTAATATAAAACACCCAGCGCCAAGACAGTGAGTCGGTAATCCAACCGCCAACCGTAGGGCCGATAATGCTCGACAGTCCAAAGACCGCGCCCATAATCCCCATCCATTTGCCTCGTTCCTTTGGATCGAAAATATCCCCGATTGTCGCTCTTGGCATACTCATCATGGCACCGGCACCAATACCTTGAAAGGCACGTGCCCAGATTAGTTCCTGTATGGTATGCGCTTGACCCGAAATCGCGGAACCTACTCCGAACAGAATAAGTCCAAACAGATAGAATGGTCTGCGACCAAATACATCCGACAGCTTACCGTATATGGGGACAGTGACCGAAGAAGCCATCATATAAGCTGTGAAAACCCACGCATATAAGTTAAATCCGTTAAGGTCACTAATAATCGTGGGTAGGGCAGTTGAGACCACTGTTTGGTCCATTGAAGAAAAAAACATTGTTAAGAGTACTGTCGCGAGTGCCCACCATTTGCGTGATCCGGTAATTCTATTCGAGTTTTGTATAGCCGGTTGATCCACGTCTATCCCTCCAACCATTCACAAGGCTCTGATTTTATGATTGTATGATTGGAGTTGGAATTTGTTTCATGCCAATGTTCACCAATTACTTTACCAAATATATTGAACAAACCCGCTAGGGTCAAAACCACAATAGCAAAAAAGGAGTTAAACCTCGGCCGGCCCGGGTTCAACTCCTAATTCCTTGAAACTACTTGAAACTACTTGAAACACGAAATTTAGCAGAAAACCAGGCAACAATGAGGTGTTGTAATATAATTAAATCAAGAAGCAAAATCGACATTAAAGTGGAAACGGGGTTACTACATGCAAGCTTTTATTAATCCACCTAAACGAATACCCTTCTATTTAAAAATTGGCATTTGGCTTACTAAACGAGTTACCGGCAAAGACCTTCTGCCGCCAAAGCTCCTCGCCTGGTATCCCAAGGCGGCGCTAAGTTCTGGCATAATGGAAGTGTTGGTCGCGCACGGTAAAAAGGATCTCAATGAACGGATCCTTAAGTTAGTACGAATCCAAACTTCATTTACTGTGGCCTGCCCTTTTTGCATTGACATGAACTCGCACGAATTTGACCGTGTCGGCATCAGCGATATGGAAATTTCCGCCCTGCAAGGCACTATTGCAATCGATTCAGCTGGTACCTTTTCCGAACGTGAAAAGCTTGCCCTCGCCTATGCCAAACATATCTCGCAAAGTCCCCTCTCGTTCCCTTCCGAGCTGATTGCGGCAATTAAGCAACATTTTACCGAACGGGAAATTGTCATTTTGGCCACGACCGCAGCTCAGGTTAATTACTGGGCCAGAGTCCTCCAAGCTTTAGGCGTTCCTCCAGCCGGTTTTACTGATAATTGTCGACTGTAAACGGGCGTGGGATGGGAATCCCTTTTACTCAGCGAGACCAGCCGCACCGTTTTCATACGGTTTGATAAGCCCGTATAAAGTGCGTATAGTCGGCAATTCTAAATCTGATTGGGCTGC
The DNA here is from genome assembly GCA_021783135.1 of Bacillota bacterium. Lineage (GTDB taxonomy): Bacteria > Bacillota > Desulfitobacteriia > Desulfitobacteriales > JAJXUE01 > JAJXUE01. Next base: position 93,483 of record JAJXUE010000003.1, read on the forward strand.
AAGCCGTAAAGCTGCGCCTTGAAGACTCTCTACTTCCAAGGTTAGCCCCTTGCGTAGATCCTGGTGCATGGAAGATGTTGCCCCCTGAAGATTTTTCGACACGGTTTCTACATTTGTATTTACATAGTCGTCCGGTAGTACTGCGCTGCTTACACGTGCCAACTGCCACATTTCCTGCAAACTACGATAGTAAATATCCTTGGTAGCGGTAACCGCCAATATTTTGTCAATTGAGAGCCGACTCGCAGTGGTAACACCGGAAAATGCCGTAATAAACGCGTATTTAGCCCATATATCGACCCAAATATCGTCACTTAATTTGCACGCGAACTTAACATTGGACCAAGCTTGTTTCAGTTCAGCGCAAAAATCAACCTGACTGGGCAAGGTTGGGCCAAACGTCATACTATGCACCGCACTCGTATGTTGGATATTGCCCTCTGCATCCAAGGTGGACACGATTTGGCATAGACCGCCCAAAACATTTTCCGCACCAACTGCTGAGCGCAACAATTCATAGTGTTCTACACCGTTGAGTAAGGGCAATATTTTAGCGCCGGAGTTAGCCAAAGTTATGATCTGCGGCATAGCTGCGTTTAATTGGTAACTTTTGACCGCCACCAACACCAGCTCGCAGCCCTCTATTGCCTGTGCTTCAACTGCTAGGCGCACCTGAGTTAAGTTTAAGTCTCCAGAGGGGCTTTTAATCACTAGGCCGTCCTTACGCAGCTTGGCTGCTTTTGGCGCGCGCACTAAAAAGGTTACATCTAATCCTGCCTCCGCTAGTCTACCGCCAAAGTATCCGCCTACAGCGCCGGCACCAATAACGACTATTCTCACCCTACCATCCCCTTAGCTTATTCTAGCATCATTGCAGACTTTGCACTGCGCGCGCTGTCCACCCGGAATCCTGCAGCAGGGCTCGGCCTACACCAATCAAATCAGCTTTCCCTTCTGCCAGTAACTGTTCTGCGGCCTGTGGCTCTGTAATACCGCCGGTGAGGATGACCGGGATAGAAACGACCTGCTTGATTGCGTGGGTCAACGGCGCAAAATAGCCTTGTCCTTTCAACTCCGGCACCATGTAGCCACAAAAACCACCCGAGATATCAAGAATACTCACGCCAACCTTTGCGAACTCTTGCGCGGCAATTATACTGTCTTCGATTGTCGTCCCGCCGGGCATAAAGTCTGACGCACCTAAACGAATAAGTACGGGGAAATCTTCTCCTACAGCAGCGCGTACCGCTGCAATCACCTCAAGATGGAGGCGGATGCGCTGCTGAATACTGCCGCCGTACTCATCACTACGCTGATTAGCCAAAGGAGACAAGAATTGATTTAGTAAGTAGCCATGCGCAGAATGAATTTCCACCGCATCGAAACCCGCCTGTTTGGTACGCAGAGCTGCTTTTTGAAACGCGTCAATAATATCTGCTATTTCCGGGACACTAAGTTCGCGCGGTAAATTACCTTTGCGTGGATTTATTACTGCCGAGGGAGCTACTGGGGTGGTACCGATTATGGCTGCATCAGCTGCGCTACCGGCATGATTAATTTGCATCGCAGCCTTAACTCCATTGCGGTGTAATGTGTCAGCCAACCGCCGTAAACCATCCACTTGACTGTCCGTGGCGACTGATAGCTGTTGGTTGCTTGCTTTTCCTTCCGGCGCAATAAAGCTATGCTCAATAATCACCAAGCCAAGATCACCACCTGCAGATTTTTCAGCGTAATAATCCAGTAACGCTTGGCTCACGCTGCCATCCGGCTCAGCCTTAGCACTAGCCATAGGCGGCATTACCAAACGGTTGGTGAGCTCTAAAGCTCCTGCCTGTAGTGGTTTAAGCAAATTTGCCATAGTCTCTCCTCCTGTTCATGTGACGTGATAGCAGAACTGGATAGGGTTATCTATTTAAGTGCGTAACTTTATGCATTGCACACTTTTGGTGTTGAGGACAAAAATCGCAGTGAGTTTTACCCCTTAGCTCCGGTAAATTACGTCCCAACCCTATCACCATACTGACAGATTTACGCGGCATAATCAAGTTAGACTCACTTAGTTGCATGCCAATTGCCTCCGGTTGCAATAACTTGAAAATAACCCGCTGCTCGCGGAGATCTGGCCAGTAGGAATGACCCGGACCCATTGGAAAAGTTGTCATTAGACCGTCTGAATTGTACGTTTTTTTGAGGCTGTCGCAAAACCTGGGACTGCTAAGTGCGATATACGCTGAACCGGCGGAATCAAGGGCGAATGCATCTGACATCCGCCCGGCAGCTTGATATGCTGCTACCTGTGTTTCCAACTCGGGTCCTAAAGTGATAGCTGCCACGATTAGTTTGTCCGCAGTGCCCGCAGCCTGGGTCAACAGCTTGCTGGTAAACTTCTCTCCCCCGCTCACATATATAGCTTGTCCATCAACCTTAAGGACATCCACTGCCAGCCAGACAACCTTGGGTTGTATCAAAGCAGCTGCTTCTGCGATAATTCGCTGATTTAGTTCCAGTATCCGTGGGTGGGGAGGTCTTGCGGTAAAGTTTGATCCTTGGGCTAAAAATATCTCTTCGAGGGTAAGTTTGGGCAAAGTTAATTCGAGAACTTTAGCTTTCACGCTTTACGTCAGCACCTTATTCTTCCATTTGGTAACAAGCACGCATTTAGGCGTAGATTTCTTTACACAGTCTAACACCGGCAGCCGCATCCTTGGCATAATAATCGGCCCCGACAAAGTCACGGACATCCTCATTACAGGGCGCCCCGCCAATAATGACTTTAACTTGCTCCCTTAAACCCGACTTCTCTAACGCCTGAATAATAAGTTTTATCTGCGGAAAAGTAAAGTTCAGCAAGGTACTAAGCCCAAGCGCTTTAGCCCCTGTTTCCTGCAGTGATTGCACAAAGGTTTCTGCCGCAACATCTACCCCTAAATCAACTACATTAAATCCGGTTCCTTTGAGCATTGTTATCACAATATTTTTACCGATATCATGAAGGTCGTCCTTAACCGTGCCGATAACAACAGTGCCTTGCGAAGGTGCACTTGTGTCATCATTTTTTACCAGCAGCGGTTCGAGCAGTGCCATTACATCTTTCATGATCTCGCCCGACATGATCAATTCACTCAAAAAATACTCGTTATCTTCAAATAATTTCCCTATTCTTGCCATTCCGGCGTTGCACTCCAGCACGATCGAGAGCGGGTCGGTGCCTTTAGCCAATTCTTGTTGCACCAGTTCTTTCACCTTATCTTCTTCTAGCTCAACTAAAGCGTCAGATATCGCGGATAATTCACTCATGCTAATTCAGCCTCCTCGTGTAATTTCTTAAGCTTACATAATCCATTGCCAAATCCAAGTATGTCCTAAGTTCTCCAGCAGTTCCCACGGGCGCCTAATTAAGCTCTCATCCCCCAAAACCCCGCCTAGCTCTGCCAATTTACTTTCCCAGGGAGTCACGACTTTTTTGAGATCTTGTGGGTTTAGCAGTTGGGGTGGTGCCGGTCTCGGCACCGGCTTGATACTTAGGTCATAGACGCCAAATTCAACAATCGCGTCCAGCATAGCCCGGTAGTTCTCAGGTTTCGTATTATAGGGTATATTACATCCGCCGTTAATGATAAATCCTCCGCCTTGGCCCACTGTGTTACAGAGCAGTTTTACCCGTTCTCGCACTTCCTGGGCATTGCCCAAGATAAGCAGCGAGTCAGGCATGCCGCCGGCTAGGCATTGATGATGCCCAATTGCTTCCTTGGCTTTGAAGATATCGCCTTGCACATCAATGTCACACAGAATTGTCCCTTTGGGCAACTCCAGGAGATGATGCCAATGGGCACCCCAATCACCCTCAAGATAAGCACGCACCTTGTAACCGGCGTCAATAATGATTTGCAGTGTCTTTTTGAAGGAAGGCCAGTAAAATTTGTCAAATTGTTTCGGCGACAAAAAAGTCGGCTTATGGGTAGGTACGAAAATTGGATACCGCCGCAGTGGGTCTGCCGTCGACAAGGCAAAACTCACCATTTCGTCAACTAAAACATCACACGCTGCCAGCACGTTGTCCGGTTGCCGGTAAATATCCAGCAATACTCCTTTCAGCCCGCGCATGGCGTCTGACAAGGCATCGAACGGAGCCAAGAATGCTCCTGTCATAGGTTGCGGCATCCCACAGGCCTGCTCCAAAGTTTGCGAACGGTTGCGCATAATTTGCGACATCATGACGTGGGCCATCCCACCCTTAAGAAAAGCCATGTTGGCAGCCGGGGAACCATTATGAGCTGCCGCGCCCAGCACCCGGGGGATGAAGCGTTCCAGTATAAATTGTTCCGGGTTGGCAATCAGCAGGTCATACTCGTTCGCCAGCATGTATTCAGCTTCAACAAATTGAACTTGATTCGTCGGTAGTAGTTCCCGGCCCGGTAGGCGGTATGTTTTCAAAGCCACTGCATCATACAAGGGAGCCCATACCCGGTTATCGCGCAGAACATCTACCTCCGGGAAGTCTCGGATAAAAGTTTTTTCCGCCTGCAGCCATTTTTCCGGATCATAGATAGTCTCTTGGTTAGTGTTGCCGGAATATATTTCGGCAAAATAGTTACTACCTGAGGCAACCGGCATCCGATCGGTCGATTCTAAGGCTATCGTGGCCTGATAACGGCCTAGCCTCTCAGCGTAAAGTTTTTCCATCTCATTAGCCATGCAAACATCATCTCCTCAACCAGAATTAATTTTAACGTTAGGGACGTACTGTAGCTTGTCCAATTGTTGGGCAAAAAAGCAAATGGGCCACGCGCAGAATGTTTTCACCTCCTTAACTGAAGCCGATTGTCAGGAGCCATTTTACGGATTTCATCCACCCTAAAATTCAACCCTCATAGTGCCTAAGTGAGCGAATTGTATAAATTCCGCAATCCGGCCAAATTTAAGCCGGCAAAGATGCCACTATTGGTACCGAGAATAAATTTTTGGGCTTGTGCCAACTCGCGGATTGATGCCAGCTCGTGGTTTAACGCAATGCTGTTTACCCCCGCATTAGTATTTTGCATATCCAAGTGTCCCCATAAACATAACCGGTTGCCGACTGTGTTGCGCACATCGGCGACAGTCACACCTGCATTGCGATCCAGACAATGCAAACCTCCAAAACCAGATGCTACAATGTCCGGCAGTACACTTCGATAATCCCCGTCGCTATGAAAAAAGGCAGGAAGTTTGGCTTGAGAAATTTGCCGGACTTGACGGGACAGACTAGGGAAAAAAAACTTACGCAGAAAGCGCGGACTAAGCATCAAACCTTGATTATAGGCAATATCATCGGCTATGATAATCCCACTTACGCCCCGTTCAGCCAAAATCTCACTCAAACGTATATTTAGTTTTTCAATTGAATCTATGAATTCTTGTGCTGCTAAAGGTGAGTTATATAGTAAGGTGAAAAATTGTTCCAAGCCATACATGCGTAATCCCCATTCAAATGCGCCATCTAGGAGTGCAAAGATGTACAATGAGGTATGTTTGGTCCAATTGTCGATATCTTGCCATTGGCATTCTTCCACTAAAGGTATCTTTTTATCTAGCGTTGGATAAACCGGTGACAACACATAAATATCGAGATTGAACTCTTTGCAAAACGCAAGTCTTTCTTGAAATCCGATTGTATGGCAGTTAAGAGCGGTGCGCACCACTGCATCATCAATACATAATTCTCCCTTTGGTATATAGTCGCTCAGCCCAAGCTCAATCGCGCGTGCAACTCTTTCCCTTGGCGAGTCAGTTGTCTGCTGCAATTTTGACCCCCATTTCAATAACCTATAAGTGACGCATTACTACAAAATTGTAGCGTTTTGTGGCGTTAAATGCAGAAGTGGTTAATTATGCGGCCTTTGGTCATTTAAGATAAGTCGACAGATAGCTAGGGCTTGGGCAACATCTCTGGTGTAATAGTCCACACCTGTATACTCCTTAACCTGCTCATCCACAGGGTATCCCCCCACAATTATCTTGACTTTATCGCGCAACCCAACTTCTTGGAACAAATCCACTACTTTTTTAACCGTACCCACACAAAATGAAAGCAAGACACTTATCCCTAAGATTGGTGCGCCGCAGGCATTGACGGACTCCACGAATTGTGCCGGCGAAACATCTACGCCTAAATCCAAAACTCGAAAGCCATGCGAACGCAATAGATAAATCGCGATATTTTTTCCGAGGTCATGAATGTCTCCTTCAATTGTTCCCATCACGATGGGTACTCCACTTTGCTGCACATCTAACGGAATCAATGGCTCTAATATTTGCATTACGCCTTTAAAGATCTCTTCTGACATCACTAGATCAGCCAAAAAGTAATCGCCCTCACTATAGCTTTTGCCAACAAGTTCTACACCCTGGCGACAAATTTCCACTATATCAAGTGGAGTATACCCATTTTGTAATAATTCTTTCACTAGCGCCAATGTGGTTTGTTCATCCAAATCAGCCATAGCTGCTAATAACTTCTCCTTCATAATCTCCCTCCAGTCATTTCAATCTTTCTTGTACCACCCGTCATAACCGGTCAGTTTATATCTATCCCCACGATAGATTGATTTACTCCAACCCACCGTTCTATGCTCAGGATCATAGATGGTTTGCTCAATTAAAAAAACTGGAGAATTGGGCACAATCCCTAAAATTGACGCTTCTAGTTCAGTAGCCGCCGCAACTTGAAGTACCTTTTTGGCGCTAACCGGGAGAAAATTACTGTGAGCAGCAACTAAGCCAGGCAAGGTAGGGTCTTGGAGATCAGACTCTAGAATGGGTTTACTTTTGCTGTAGAGCGTATACTTGGTTTCGTAAGCCAGACGTTCCTCTGCCGCAGATACAACCATACGGGAAAACAGGAATTTTACATTGGCATTACTAACCGCGAACTTTTCCTGAAGCAATTCATTTAACCTGACTATTTTTGCCTCCAAAAGTGTTGTTTTGGCAAGAATGCCGCTTTGCTGGATATTATGATTAAAATCATTCAGCTCAAAAACTATGTTATCCAATTTTGGCATCGTTACAAAAGTACCTTTACCCTGCTGCGCATTTACCATGCCGCTTGTCACCAGTTCAGCAATAGCTCGACGAACTGTCATCCTGCTAATGGCAAAACGCGCGGAAATTTCGGTTTCCGTGGGTATTGCCTCACCCGGCTTAAGCTCCCCTCGCCTGATTTGGCCTTCCAATAGCTTCGCTAGTTGGTAATACATTGGTATAACTGAAGTTTTATCGATTAATCTATTATTCATCACCGTAACAACACCTACAAATAGTAATAAATTGTTATTTGTTATTAGGAAACACTAACGCATTAACAAATTCTTCCTGGAAATTCTGTGAATTCGACAATTCAATATGCGTGGCTTGCTGAGCGATATTTAGCGCCTGTTCACGTTCCTGCACCGATAGTAGCGCAAGTATGGCACCGTCGCCCGCCGCATTGCCGATTGCCTGGATCCGTTCCGGTGAAACTTGGGGTAACAAACCGATGTCTAGCGCGCTCGCTTTATTTATATAGTTGCCAAACGCACCAGCTAAAAGAACTTGGTCAATCTCGTCCGAGCTTATGTTCATCTCATGTAAAAGAATTTTGACACCAGCTAAAATAGCACCTTTGGCCAGTTGCAGCTCCCGAATGTCTTTTTGAGTCAAAACGATGTCTTCACCGGACACCGTGGATCTACCCCAAGCTAACACAAATTCGCGACCGTGCTCCTTTTGCCGCAAACGTGAACGTATTTGTTCCGGCAAGTTGGCTAATTGCTCGGGTTTGTAGACAAGCCGACCGGAACTATCAATAACATGCGCTTTGAGCAGTGCTGCGACAGCATCAATTAAGCCGGAACCACAGATACCGCGCGGAAGGACATTGCCAATAACCGTTAGCTGCACATCAGTTTCCAAGCTAACTCCTTCGATTGCCCCTTCAGCTGCGCGCATACCGCACTTAATTTCGGCGCCCTCAAAAGCTGGTCCGGCAGCAGTAGAGCAAGTTAGCAACTTGTTTTGGCCTGCTAAAATCATTTCACCATTAGTCCCAATATCGATCGCCAGCAAGATGCCCGGTCTACTGAGCATATCTGCTGCCAATGCGACGCCAACAGTGTCCGAACCAACATACCCGGCAATATTCGGTAGCACTGTCACCTTTCCGGTACTCAACATATTTAGGCCTAAAGTACTCGCGTCAAGGGTGACTGAGGCACGCACCACCGGGATGAATGGGGCGGGAGCTAGATAAGTCGGGTCGAGCCCTAAAAACAAGTGGCTCATTGTCGTGTTGCCAACTACAGTTGCTTGATAAATTTCGTGTGAATGAACATTTGCGCTAACGCATAGTTTGTCGATAATGCCGTTTAAGCCTGCAATTACTTTCTCCTGTAATTGACGTCGGCCGTCCGGTTCAATGGCCGCAAAGTTTATCCGCGATATAACATCCGCTCCAAACAGGTTTTGCGGGTTGGTCACAGCAGCATGGCCAATTTGTAGACCACTGCCCAAGTCAATCAGGTAGGCAACAACGGTGGTTGTCCCAATATCAATCGCAAGACCAAAGCAGCGCAACCGCGTGTCTCCTGCCTCCACTGCCAATACATCTTCTCCGTCGAGCGTGACTGTAATCCTATACTCAGCCTGACGCAGAATTTTAGGCAAGTTGACCGCAACTGCATGATTGAACCGAACGTTGGGCAGATCTAAGGCGGCAACCAGACGTTCCCAATCGGGAAGTTGGTCCGTAATACTGGGTGGTTGGAGGATAACAAAAACTTTGTGCACACTGGGTGCGAGCAAAAAATTCTTTTTCAAGGTGTGAAATTCAGTTTTGCGTTGATGCACATCAACCTGTTCGTGCAAAGTTACAATAGTATCTTTAAACAGTGGTCTTTGACAGGCTAACACCCAACCGGCAGACAATTCGCTGGGTGTCAAAAACTTTGTTTCAATCTTGGTTGCTGTCATGTCACTTGGTTCGAATAGGAGAGCTTTGCACTTACCGCAAGTGCCCTTGCCCCCACAAGCACTTTCAACTTTAACTCCGGCAACAATGGCTGCCTGCAGAATAGTTTTGCCTGCCTCTACCAGGACCTTTTTGTTGGCTGGTAAAAATGTTACGCTAATCAACCGCAAAACTCCTTATCCTCGCAAATTTGGCAGAAGACAAACCTATTTAGTCAACCAAACTATCGTTACGAAATGCTTTTAAAAAATTCCTGCTGAAGCGATCATTGCCCAGCAATAAATTATTAGTGGTAACAGAGGTCATTATTTTGGCGTCAAGGGGGTCAAGTATCGCGGCATCCATGCCTTGCGCCATGCAGATTGTCAGAAAGTGACGGTTAATCACCTTACGTTTAGGCATGTCATAAGAGATATTACTTAAGCCGGATACAGTTTTAACCTTGAACAATCGTTTAATTTCACTCAGACACTGAAAAAACATAACTGCATTGGTATGGCTTACAGCTAAAGGTAACACCAACGGGTCAATGTACAGCTTATTTAAGTCATAATTTTTCTGGACTAAAATATTTACTAATTGTTCTGCCAATTGTATTCTTTGCTCTGCAGTTTTAGGAATACCGTTATCATCCAGAGTCAGAGCAATTAGCGGACATTGGTATTCCAGCGCTAAGGGCAGTACTGCTTCCAGTCTCTTTTTTTCTAATGATACAGAATTTAGCATGACCTTACTCTTGTCGCCGACATAACTGTCCAGTCCTTGTTTGAGCACAGCCGCGTCCGTGCTATCAAGACACAATGGGGTGTCCACGGCTGCTTGTACGGTACGTACAAGCCATGTCATGTCCGCTAATTCTTCGCCTTGAGCTGTGTTTAAATCCAGGTAATCCGCGCCAGCTTGTGTCTGATTTACGGCAAGTCCCTTTACAGCTTCAACATCCTTGGCATTGAATACCTGCCTGACACTTGGAATTGCACTATTGAGTTTTTCACCGATGATTAACAATTTCCAGGCCTCCTTTTATTAACTTATCACTACAGTTATAATTTTAAAGGTATAGTTGTATAGACAAGTAAGACTAAAAAATAACACCAACCTCGCATGGTATAGTTGTATAGACAAATTATTGTTTTTATATTAACAATTTTCTGATTAATAGTCAACACCCTGCAACATATTTCTCCCCCATGCACCTAACCGCCATTTCACTCCATTTTAGCGTTAGTTTGAACGAGTTCACTGTACCTATGATTTAAATTGGAAAGTGTTCTCACTGCGCTAGCTTTTAAGCTCCTCTAAGAACACTTCCATGGCATGTGACCCAAATGGTTCCTTGTGCCGTAAAATTATAAACTTACGGTGTAAATAAACCTTCTTGCTATTAATAGGGCGAGACAACATATCCCCGGCATTAAGTTCACGTTGCACGATTAAACGCGACACAACAGCAATTCCCAGGCCGTTGCTTACAGCTTCCTTGACCCCTTCATTGCTGCTAAAAACATAGGCACGTTTCACCCTCAGCCCCAGTTGCTTAATCAGGGTATTACTGAATGCCCGTGTGCCTGATCCTGGCTCGCGCATAATCCAAACACAATCCTGTAAATCTTGCACGGTTATTTTAGGGATTTTGGCCAAAGCATGTCCTTGAGGCATAATCAAAATCATTTCATCGTCCATAAATTCTTCGCACGTTAAACCACTGGTATCCACTTGTCCTTCGACAACACCTACATCCAAATGATGGGCGCGTAAATTCTGGAAAATTTCTTCAGTATTGGCTATAGTGACTACGATATCTAAGTTAGGATATTTAGCAGTAGTTTGAGCCAAAACTTTGGGGAGTATGTACTCGCCAATCGTAAAGCTTGCGCCAATTTTTAAGGTACCGCTTACTACATTGCGTATGCGATTAATATCTTCCACGGCTAAGTTATACAAGCGCAGAAGATCTTGAGCATAACGGTACATAATTTCGCCGGATGGGGTTAATTCTACGTGTTTAGAGGAACGGCTGATCAACCTGGTGCCAAGTTCGTTTTCTAAGTTGCGAATTTGGGAACTCACGCCAGGTTGCGAAAGGTATAATTCATCTGCGGCCCGCGAAAAACTTTTTTCTTCGGCTACGGTGAGGAATATTTTTAAGGGGTCAAGCAACATTTCGTAGGAACCTCCTGTAGAAGCATTATGATTTTAAATCTTTGCTATAAGATATCACGATTGTGCTAAGCCAGAAGTATAGATATATTAATTGTAAAGCTCTGGTGCAAATTGTGCTATAAATACTAATTAAAAGTTGAAAGGAAGTAATTATGGTAGAAACTAATATTAAAAAACCACTATTCATGTCTAATTTATGGCAGTTAGTTCCAGGTATATTCTTTGTGTTTGTACTAGCGCTCGTTGCTAACTGGTTAGGTAATAAATATGCGTTAATCGGGGGGGCTGTTTTCGGCATAATAATCGGTATTTTAATCAACAACACGGTGGGTAAACCCAGCCTGACCGTAAAAGGAGTAGCATTTACGGGTAAAAAAATCTTGCAGCTAGCGATAATTGTGTTAGGGGCTGGTCTTAGTCTCACTCAGGTGTGGCATACTGGGCTAAGTTCACTTTACGTAATGGTTTTCACCTTATCCACAGCATTTCTTGCCGCATTCGGCTTTGGCAAGTTAATGCGTATTCCACTGAAGCTTACCACCCTAATCGGCGTCGGTACAGCTATTTGCGGCGGGTCAGCCATCGCCGCGGTATCCCCCATTGTCGAAGCGGAAGATATGGAAATTGCATATGCTATTTCGACGATATTTCTCTTCAATGTAATTGCGGTACTGATATTTCCGCCGTTAGGACATCTAATGGGATTTTCGAGCAAAGCCTTCGGGCTGTGGGCGGGAACAGCTATCAATGATACCTCTTCCGTGGTCGCGGCTGGCTACGCGTATAGCAATACTGCCGGTGCCTATGCTACGATCGTAAAGTTAACCCGCACTACAATGATCATTCCTGTTTCTTTGGTGCTCACAGCTATTATGGCTCGACATAACAAAATAAAGTTCCAAGCAGAAGAAGCTGCCGTGAACTTTAGTATAGTAAAGATCTTTCCTTGGTTTATTTTATGGTTTCTAGTTGCTTCTCTTATGAACACTTTAGGATTATTTAGCAAGGCAATGCTGCCGGACATCAACACTGTGGGTAAATTCCTCATTATAATGGCCCTAACCGCAATCGGCTTGGGTTCGAACTTTAAACAACTGGCCAAAACCGGGATAAAACCGTTATTGTTGGGTTTAATTGTTTGGTTTGTGGTAGCAGCGGTTAGTATTGCTGTCCAGTTTAGCATGGGGCAAATATAGCATTATGCCTATATCACTCGAACGTCACAATTGTTTCAAGTGGTTTGCGCAATTTAGCGTGCCGCTCAGGTGATGCACTCTCACCCTCAGAATAGCCAATAGCTAAAATATTGATTGGTTCAACACACTCAGGCAAGTTAAATTCCTGCCGGATAACGTCAGGCTTAAAATAACATATCCAAACTGACCCCAAACCTAATTCTGTCGCCTGCAGCATCATATGATCTGTGACAATGCTTGCGTCAATGTCTACGGTCTGTTTGGCGTCAAACGGACGTTTCCAAGCTTTAGTGTGATCGGCGCATACTATCAGAGCTAGAGGAGCACCATAAAGATTCGTTGCTGTGGCTAGCTTGGCAAGTGCTGCATCAGATTGAACCACAATTAATTTTTGTGGTTGCATATTAGCGGCCGTAGGGGCAACCCTACCAGCTTCAAGGATGTGCATGAGCTTACTCTCTTCAACCTTTTGGGTTTGAAATTTCCGCACCGAGTAGCGTTGTTTAGCCAATTGTAAAAAATCCATTTGAATCCCTCCATTGTTGCCTGATTTACTTCAAAGTTGTTTCAGATTCCCTCGTGGGAGATTGCGCCTAGACTTGCTAAAGCCAAGCCTACTATGTATGATGATAACAGTTGGCAAAGCATTGCGCAATGTTTTGCCAAAGTTGCTAAATCGATATTATTTAGGAGTGATTATTTTGGAATTAATGCAGGCAATGCAAGCTCGTAGAAGTATCCGCAAGTTTAAATCCGATCCCGTACCGCAGGAATATGTGAGCCAATTAATCGAAGCTGCACGTCTTGCCCCATCCGGAACCAATCTGCAGCCTACTCGTTTCGTGGTGGTACAAAGCGAGAAAGCTCGGGCCGCATTGAACGAGGCCACTCCACTACCGTTTGTGACCAAAGCTCCACTGGTGCTCGCATGCTGTGTTGATACAGATTCTCTCGCGGGTCTGGGCACTCGCATAGGCGAATTAAAAGAAGCCGGGGCTTTTGTTGATACCCCGCTCGACAAGGCTGATTCCGAAGGTTACAGCAAACGCACCCAAATGGATAAGGCCACAGCTCAAGCATACTTACGCTTGAATGCCGCTATCGCTATCGACCATATTACATTACGCGCTATCGACTTGGGTCTCGGTACCTGTTGGATAATGATGTTCGACCAAGCTAAAGCTAAACAAGCGCTGCAGTTAGGCGATAATTATCATGTCGTGGCGCTTTTACCCGTTGGTTATCCCGACCAAGCTCCGGCGGCGCGGCCCCGGTTGAGCATCGATGAACTGATCATAAAAGAGCTATAAGAAGCATTGAAAGCTAAAATCAGACTTACGGGTCTAATTTTAGCTTTCTTTCTATTGCAATATATTCGGCACAATATTCGACATAAATGTTTGAATTATTTGAAAACAATTTCCGTTGTATTTACTCCTAAATGTTAATATGTTAACATTTAGCGTAACCATCCTTTCCTCCCACAGTGAGGGTTTAACCCAGACCGAGCTTAGCAAGTTGTTGATCGTTTCTCGGGCAAAAACCTAGTAGAAAGGCATCACGCTCTTAATGACTGCCGGGTGAGTCTGGTGGTCCTAAACATTTATAAGGGAGGTACTGCGATGTCAGAAAAAGAACGACTTTGGACCCGTGATTTTCTGTTGATTGATTTAACAAGTTTCTTGGTCTTTGCTAGTTTTTACTACCTTTTGTCCACGCTCCAACTCTACGTTGTAAATTTAGGGGGGTCAGTCGCTACAGTAGGTCTGGTCATGGGGCTTTTTACCTTGGTAGCAGTATCGCTGCGACCGGTGGTTGGCCAGATGCTTGATGCTCGTGGTCGACGGGTCATGCTTTTAGCAGGATTAGTTATTATCTTGGTATCGTTTATGATTTATCCTCTCATTCATGCCTTGTGGTGGGTATTGCTTATTCGCGTTATCCACGGGATTGGTTGGGCGGTGGTCCCGGTCGCAGCCAGCACCCTGATCGCGGACGTTGTGCCGGCCAAGCGACGGGGCGAGGCCATGGGCTATTATTCCAACTTCATGGATGTAGCCATGGCCATCGGTCCATTCATCGGAGTTCTGCTTTTGCAGGCTGGTAGTTTTTCTACCGTATTTTTTGGCGCTGCGATTACCCTTGTTCCGGCATTATTTACAATCGGTGCCGTGCATGAGAAATACCAGCCGATGCCCGAGCGCCCCAAGAGTCCGCTTTTGAGCCGTCCGGCAATCTTACCCGGACTGGTGATGATGAGCGCTAGCATCGGGTATGGGGCTGTAGTAAGCTTTCTGCCGACATTAGCTTTACATCGGGGTATCACGGGGCACATTTTCGGCATTTCAGACTATGCCTTTTATTACATTGTTTACGCCATAACCCTGCTGTTGACGCGAGGTCTTTGGGGCCGACTTTCGGACCGACATGGACGCAAGGCCGCAATTATACCCGGAATGCTGTTGCTGGCGGCCGGCACGTTAATACTCGCTTTTACCAATTCCCTCCTCCTGTTATTGTTAGTTGGCATCGTGTACGCAGCTGGCTTTGGGTCGGCACAGCCCGCCATAATGGCGTGGACCGTGGACCGTGCCGGTCACAGCGGTTGGGGCGCAGCTGTATCCACCTTCTTTATAGCCTTCGATGGCGGGCTTGGTCTGGGAGCTATAATCATGGGCGCAGTAATCCAGCACTTTTCCTATCGAGCCAGCTTTTTGGCAGTTACGTTCATTACCCTGCTCGGATTCCTTCTGTATGTATACCAACTCCGCAAAGAAGAGTTACCTCCGGGAAGCACGTCCCATCAAGCCTGATTATTAAAGCAGCTGGTAATAGTTTTAAGGCGCAGAGTTATTTTGACTCTGCGCCTTAAATAGTATTA
Organism: Bacillota bacterium; assembly: GCA_021783135.1. GTDB lineage: Bacteria > Bacillota > Desulfitobacteriia > Desulfitobacteriales > JAJXUE01 > JAJXUE01. The sequence goes on from JAJXUE010000003.1 coordinate 108,712, forward strand.
ACTGACTTTCGCCATATATTTAGTAGTATTGGCTGAACAGAGCACCTTGTCTGCCGGTAATTTGATAGCTGCTTCCTTGGTTTAGTAACGTCCATTGCACCAGCGTATGCTGTATACCGTTATACACTTCGGAATCTACGGTAATGGTCTTCCCTTTTTGGCTGACAATATATACTTTATCTACATATACATCAACATTTGCTGATCCATTAAGCGGAATATAGGTTTGCCCCCAAATAGTAGTCGGATGCAGTGCCTTAAGCATATTTGCGGTAATCGGCGCCGCCCAAAAAGTTTGAAAATACGCTTTAATGTTGGCCACAGAATCAAACGGCGCAGGTGACAAACCATAGTTTTGCCCGCTTTGCGTTACACTGCTATTTGTGCCTGCTGTATCCACAACAGTCCAGTATGCCCTTTCGGCTTGGGACACAAAGTCAGCTATGCTGCGCGGGGCCGGCTGTAAAGTATTGGGGACCACGCTAACTGTTCCGGTGCTAATAATGCTGGCCGGATTAAGCGAAATTGGCGCCAAGTTGCTTGGTACTGTAAGTCCTACGCCGGGAATCGGAATATAGCCCATATAAGTGCAAACCAAAATCAGAAAAATTATTAGTACCACAGTGATAAAACCGTTTAATGCAGTATTCAACCGGTATTCCCCCTCTGGCAATTTTTATTATCTTTCCACTGGGCTACCGTATTGTCATTTTTTACTCGCGCCATAATTAACCATCACATGCCAATGTTATGAAGTCAGTAAACCGTATTTTTATGCAGTTGACTTGTTGAGGCGCCTGTCACGCAGTCTATGTGCAGTCCAAGTTATTAAGCCCACCCCGGCGAAAGCTAGACCCAAACTACCAACCCCATTCCACTTTTCGAAACTCCATGCATAGGCCCCTAAAGCTGATCCTAAAGCCCCACCGATAAAGTATGACACCATATAAACAGTATTAAGACGATTGCTCGCTTCAGGTTGCAGGCTGTAGATTGTGGCCTGGTTCGAAATATGTGCGCCCTGTACCCCGGCATCCAGCAAAATCACGCCAATAACTAACCCCCACAAATTGTGCCCTAAGTATAGAAAGGCCAGGTATGCCACCAGGGTAATAACGGTACCAATTCCTGCTACCAAGCGTGGACCATGCTTGTCAGCTATCCGTCCGGCTAACGGTGCTACCGAGGCACCAACTACGCCTACAAGACCAAACAGGCCCACAATATGACTACCGTAGTGATAAGGCGGATATTCCAAAAAGAACGCTAGGGTAGTCCAAAATATACTGAAGGTACCAAACAATGCAGCCCCCATCAGGGATGATTCCCATAACAGCGGATGGTTCTTAGTTAAACTCCACATAGACTGCATTATTTTACGGTAAGAAAGCGCGGTCGCTGGTTTACTTTCAGGCAACAACAAGCGTAACACCAAAGCCAAAACCAACATTAAAACCGCTGCCAGCCAATACATGGTACGCCACCCAAACCAGTTACCGACATATCCGCTAACTGTTCGAGCTAAAAGAATACCCACCAGAAGGCCGCTCATCACGGTTCCTACGACTTTGCCGCGTTCTTGTGCATCCGCCATATCAGCCGCTAGGGGAACAATTAATTGGGGAATAACTGTAGTTAACCCTAAAATAAAACTGGCGATGGCGAGCCAAATCAGGTTTTTAGCATTGGCCACACCCACTAACGCGATGCTGACAGCTATACACATTAGCAAGATCAGCCGCCGTCTCTCGCGCATATCGCCTAAGGGAACAAAAAATAGTAAGCCCATGGCGAAGCCTACTTGCGTAAGCATCGATATAAGTCCCATCTGCCCTGAACTTGCATGAAAGGTTTTCCCGATTTCGACCAATAAAGGCTGACTATAATAAAGGTTAGCCACTGACACTCCGCACCCGACTGCCATAATCAACAACAGCGCCGGAGCTACCTTTGCTTTGCGGGGAGTTTGAGCTAAGCTATACTGCACCGATTCCGGCATAAATATCCTCCTCGCACTTATCTCTAAACTTTCAAACCGTCAACCGTATTATTATACACTGCATATATAGAGCGCAGTCTGAGGAGCTACATCAATCACTTCGACAGCCTTAAATACCTGGTGCATTTCCTGGGCGGCATGCTCGATGAAATTGAAATAATCACCTCGCTCCGCCCACTCGACTATATCAGTCACTAATCTTCTCTTGTGATTATAGTCATAAAAAACAACCTGTCCGCGTGTTAGTCGACGTGCCTCCTGATAAATTTGGCTACGTAGATCGTATTTGAAACCATGCATAACATATGACGCAATCACGAGATCAAAACTGTGGCTAGCAAAGGGAAGCCCTTTGGTTGCATCAGCGACATAATACTCAATCGGCAAGCTTTGCGTAGATATTTTGGCCTGGTCAATCATGGCAGCGGCAGCATCTACACCTGTAACGTGGTAGCCTAACCGAGCGAACGAATATAGTAATGCTCCCGTGCCACACCCAATGTCGAGTACGTTTGCGGCAACGGGTAGTTTGAATAAGCTATGGTATTGGCCGAGCATAGCAGTGTACTTTTTTACTTGGTACTGGAAAAACCAGTTATACACGCGCGCAATGCGATTAAATAAACTTACATGCTTGTCCAACTCTCTCATTGCTTGCCCAACTCTCTCATCTCTTACTCCTGAATCCACAATAATACTGCCGACCTTAGAACTTTAAACTTTAATAAATTTTTTACCCTATTGCTCACTGAATTCACGTTCGACGGAGTCTTTATTTAAACCAACAATTTAGCCAATACGCAGGCAGCGCATCGACATTGAGCCGTATTGAAACCCTTCGTACACAAACTTAATCTGGTCAGTGGGTTGTTGCAAGCCAGCCACATATAATAACGGCAAAAAATGTTCATTAGTTGGCACGGCTAATTGGGCCGCTGGACCCGCATTATGATATGTAATTAGCTTTGCGTGCTCACGCCGGATTAGGGCTTGCGCGACATAGCGATCAAAATCCTCCGCCCAAGCAAAGGCTGGTGCGTTCAAGTCATAATCCATCAAACCGAGATTATGCACAATATTGCCGCTACCTATTATCAATACCCCATTTTCACGCAAAAAAGTCAACTTTTGCCCCATGGCATAGTGATATTGTGCATCTCCCAGTCGGTTAAGGCTCATCTCGAAGACCGGTATATCCGCCAAAGGATACATGTGTTTTAATATAGCCCAAGCTGCATGATCTAATCCCCACTTGCTGTCACACTTTACCTCAGAGTTGTTGAAGCCATTAGTTACCATTGCGGCGTAAGGTTGCGCACCTATGGGTCGGTACATAATCGCATTAAGCTCAGGCGGGAAGCCGTAAAAATCATAAATCTGCTCAGGTTCATTGCTGCACGTCACGCGCGTACCGGTAGTCTGCCAATGTGCAGAAATCACCATAATAGCCTTTGGACGAGGTAACTGTGCACCCAGTTGTTGGATGGTTTGAGTAAACGAATTATCGAGTAGCACATTCATGGGACTACCGTGGCCGAGAAACAGTGCCGGCAATTTTTCTTGCATCTTTCGACCCCCTTGTAGTATTACGTCGCCCTTGTAGCATTGTCTCCCTAATGTTTTTCTAGGTCTTACTCTACCCGATTACGCTCCAATACATTTTGCCAAACTTCTTGCTCCAAAAAGCTACCTACTACATTTGATTCGAGCTCCGTAAACATTTTGTAGGGAACACTAAAAGATAAAATGTCCTTGTCAACTTGTTTGCGTGCAGAAATATCAACTAGTCCTACCACAGCGCGGGGAAGCGCAGCATCATCTTCATGGTAAGGAATCAAACATACCGTATGACAACCGGCACCAAAAGGTATAATTGCGCTCTCATTACCTTCCCGACCATAGTTGGCCATTACCACTAGCGCGGAAAGTTGATCTGGATTGACGAGAAAAATGATTACTTTGGGTATTTCTTGCTCTGCAACCTTGTCAAGTGGTTTGAACACGATAAATTCCGCAGGCACATCTCGCATGGGTAGAGAATCGAAGAATTGTTTTGCCAGCAGCGGGGATTTCACGTATCTTTCACCATGTTCGATAGCCGGCATATTGCGAACCACATTCTTGCCAAAGTCAGATTGAGCAAATTCTTGATTGCCTGTAGATACAAAATTTTCAATTCCACCCGGGAAATTAGCATATTGGTTGCCAAATCCCAGTCCTGTACCGCCGCCCAAGCAACCAAAGGTTTTACGATCGAATACCGTAGTTTTACCCTTGGCAGCCGCGTTAAGCATAGAAACAACACAACCCCACTTACCTTCTTTAAACTGTAAGGCTTGTTCCGGCTTATCATCGGTAAAAATAACAGCCACCGGCGCGTATTTCATTCCAATAGCCTGCGCGATTTTACTTTCCATAGCTAACACCCCTTTGTTCTAAGTTGTTTCCGAGTTTTACTTTGCCTTAAATATTGTCCTGTAATTTGAACTGGGTATCATACAAAGTGCGGTAAATACCGTTTAAATTCAGCAGTTCCTGATGCCTACCCATTTCCCGTATCTGTCCTTTAGCTACGACGATAATCCTGTCGGCCGCAAGCACTGTAGACAGTCTGTGGGCAATCACAAAACTGGTTCTTCCCTGCAATAAAGGTTGCATGGCCTTTTGAATCAACTCTTCCGATACCGAATCTAGCGCTGAGGTCGCTTCATCTAAAATGATGATGTTGGGATCTTTCAGGATTACCCTGGCAATAGATATGCGCTGTTTTTCACCTCCGGATAATTTAATGCCGCGATTGCCCACTATTGTTTGATATTTATTGGGTAAAGTCATAATAAACTCATGGATATGAGCCGCCTGGCACGCCTCAATCATTTCCGGCTCCGTAACATCCGGTTTGCCATACCTTAAATTATCGGCAATGGTCGCATTAAACAAATAGGGTTCTTGCATTACAATACCTATTTTCCGTCTTAATGATTCTAATGTAAAGTCCTTAATATCCACACCGTCAATTTTTACCTTACCATCCGAGACTTCATACAGGCGTGGAATTAAATTAGTAATCGTCGTTTTACCGGCACCACTAGACCCAACAAGCGCGACCATCATTCCCGGTTCAACCGCAAAATCAATGTCGTTTAAGACTTGTATTTGGTTGTCATAGGAAAAATATACATGTTCAAACTCGACTTTGCCACGCAAAGAATTAATCTGCTTGGCATTGGGCATATCAACAATTTCTTGCGGCTGGTCAAAGTAATCAAATATGCGATCGAACAGAGCAAAAGAGCGCGTTACATCAATATGAATGTTTGAAAGCTGGGTTGCGGGTGCATATAAACGCCCTAACAGAGCTACAAAGGCCACTATATCTCCCACGGATATCTCCCCGTGGATAAAAAGGTACCCTCCGAATAAATAAATTATCATTGGACCAATCGCCGTTAAGGTGCTGATAGTCATTATAAACCAGCGCCCAGCTAATGATTCACGTATCTGGAGCTTGGTAACAGCTTGATTACTATCCTTAAACTTTTCATACTCATTACGTTCCTGTGTGAATATCTGCATCAGGATTGAACCGCTAATACTGAGAGTTTCTTGAATGATCTGATTGAGTTCGCTGATCTTTGCCTGGCTTTTGGATGCAATATTCCATCTTACCTTACCGACTTTACGCGTAGGCAAGACAAAAAGTGGCAGAATGACCATACTTACGATTGCTAATTGCCAATTTAATGTAATCAGGACAATAATCGTTGACAGCAAAATAAAACTACTACTGAGCGCATTGACGAAGGTGCTGTTAAATATATCTGAAATGCCATCAATGTCGCTGGTAAGACGTGTAATAATCTCCCCAGGCTTAGCTGAAGTAAAGAATTTTAAGGACATATGTTGTAGATGACTATACATATGATTTTTCATGTCAAAGATGATTGTTTTGGCTATCCAATTATTAAGATAGGTTTGCCCCACTTGAAGTAACCCGCCTATTATAGTGCTGCTGACGGATATTAGAATGAGCACACCTAAAAGACCTAAATTTTTCTGAGGCAAGGCCTGGTTTAAAATATATTTGATTACAATCGGAGGCACGAGCCCCAATAAAGATGAAACGAAAATTAAAAGAATCGCGATTAGCATATATTTCCAATGTGGGGAGAAATATTTAATAATGCGTAAAAACATGCTTTTCGTAATTTTGGGCGCAACCATCTCTTCATCAATAAAGCGCATTCTACCCACTCCGGCCGGCATAACATCACTCCACTGTCATCAATAAAATAGTAAAGAAATTAGTAAATCTAGCTATGTAATCCTTGAGCTACTTTAGTAATATGCCTGATTCAGGACCGGAACATAAGTGACACTGGTTTACTTATGTCCTTTCGACGAACATTGGCAAATTCCTACGCAATATTCAGCAGCAACAGCATTATAGTTGTAAAGAAACGCAAGGACAAACAGCAGTCCTTGCGTTGCATACAGCGTTATTATAATTTGTCTAAACTTCGTTAGGAATTTGTTGGAGGTAATTCCGCTAAGGTTACCTGGAGTGTAAGCTGTTTACCGTTACGGTAAACTCCAACCTTAATCGTGTCACCTGCTTTATATTTAAATAATTCATGCGACAAATCGTAGAAATTGGCAATTGGTTTACCGTTTACCGACGTAATGATATCCCCTTGCTGCATGCCGGCTTTAGCTGCCGGGCCATTGCTCTGAACACTGGCGACTAGTGCCCCTGCAGGCATATTTTGAGCTTGGGCGTACTGTCCATCGTAAGTTCCATCAATACTGACAAACATTCCGGCATGACTGGCGTGTCCGGTTTGCATCAGTTCATCGATTACCGGCATCGCGTCTGTAATAGGAATTGCAAAGCCCATTCCTTCAAAGCCGGGTTGTTGGTTTTTGGCAGAGTTGATACCGACTACTTGGCCTTGCCAGTTAACCAGCGCGCCGCCACTATTGCCGGGGTTTATTGCTGCATCCGTTTGAATCAAATTAAAGCTGGACTCCCCGGTAAGCTGCAACACCCTGTTTAACGCACTTACTACACCTTCAGTTACCGAACGCGCGAATTCCTCGCCGCCAGGATTTCCAATCGCGATTACAGGATCACCTACTTGGAGTGCATTGGAATCACCTATAGGCGCCGCGACCAGCCCTGAGGTACCTTTAATTTGTACCACCGCCAAGTCTGTGCGTGAATCTGCGCCTACAAGCTTAGCAGTAATATTTCTGCCATCAGCCAGAGACACCACAATTTTATCTGCGCCGGCGATAACATGATTATTTGTAACAATGTACCCATTCTTGGCATCGATGATGATACCAGATCCGCTTCCTACTTCTTGCATGTTCGAACCGCCAAACGGGCCGCCCGCTTGAAAATTGGCTATGCCAACAATTGCCGGCCCTACTGTCTTGGCAATATTGACTGCTTGAAATGGGCTAGAAGCAGAATTGGCAGTAAGCTGTTGCGTCGAGGTGGCTACTGCCCCTGAAGCGGCTGAAGGCAAAGCAGACCCTGTTTGAGTGACAGGCTGTTGTTGAGTTAACGCGGGGAAAATCTTACTGGCGAGGGCTAAGGATAGAGCACTACTAAGTATGGCACTAATTAAGACCAGGGTAACATACGTAAAAACCGGCGACTTTTTCGGTCTTTGTTCATAATAATTATCCATTCAACATACCTCTCTTTCACATTACCTAACATAATTACTATCTCTAATTCTAGTGGGTATGTGTAAAAAAGGCGTGATAAAAATGTGAAATTATTATGATTTTATGCTATCACCATGCCTTAGCAAATAAATCAGGCGTTGCCGCATAAGTCTTACCCTCCAGGTTGACTTCCAGCAATTTGCTCGATTGAGCCTTGCCGCCGCGATGGATCTTAACCAACTCGCCTAAAATACTTACCGCGATCTCTTCCGGGGTTTCCGCAGCAATATCCAAGCCTATTGGCGAGTATACCTGTTCTAATATTGCAGTATCTATGCCTTCGGCGTGCAGTTCCGCTAACAAGGCTTTGACTCTGCGTCGGCTACCAATCATGCCGATATATGCTGCAGGACGGGTAATAACTTGGCTTAAGCATTCCTTATCGTGTTTATGTCCGCGCGTCACAATTACTATATATGTGTGTGGGCCGATTGGAAGTGATTTAAGAGCAGTGGAGAAGTCTTGACAAATAACTTGGTCAACGCCTGTGAAGCGTCCAACATTAGCGAACAAGGGCCGATCATCGACTACAGTTACCCTATACCCTAACATCTTAGCCATGTTACACAAAGGCAAGGCAATATGCCCGCCGCCTAATACTACTAAATCTACCGGCGGCGGAGTCGGCTCAATCAGCAACTTACACCCGCCTTGCATCTCCCTCGCTGGAATTTGATTGCCGGCCATATCCAATTGCACCACAAACGGCTTAACCCCAACTTGACGGCTTAATTCTTGCGCTAGTAAATTCAGCTTATCCGAACCCAAATCACCCATGCTCAAATTAGGGGCAAGTAAAAGTTTTAATCCTACGGGAACTTCGTTTTGAGTTACTGCCTTGATTACAGTAACCAGTACGGGTGTCTCCCCTTGTTCAACAGAGTTGAGATATGCCAAGAGCAGGCTTTTGGCAGAATTAACTCCAGCAGCCGGTTCCGCTGGAAGATAATCAATGAATACTTCCATGATACCGCCGCAAACCATGCCTTCTTCTTCTGCCAGCTCATTCGTCATATTAACGACATACGTTGCGGAACATTCTTCCGTTAAAACGTTTAAGGCTTCGCGTCTAACTTCAGCCTCACCGCACCCGCCCCCGATAGTACCAAAAGTTTGACCGTCCCCAGTGATTAACATTTTAGCACCGGCTTTACGCGGGGTAGAGCCTTTAGCTTGAGTAATAGTTACCAGTGCAGCCGGGATAGCTGTAGTGCATATTTCTTTGAGTGCTGTTTTGAAGTTATCGTCCACCGGTCTTCTCCCCCCTTCTGTTGGGCATATCCAATAATGCCCGTAAGCCGCCTTGTGAACCAAGTGATTTGATACTATCCACCCCTTTCGGCGCGTAGATCAGAGATGGTTCTTTTGACAGTTCCGTTATTGACGGCACTCTCTTGCTGGGCAATACAGACATCTACGCCAAACAGGTCTTGTTCGATGGCTTGGCGTAAAGTCGCTATGGTACGGACGGCTTTAGCCACCTTGGCTTTGGTACACTTTGGCGCGGTCGGCAGAGCCCATATTTCCAGCGCAAGCCTGGTGTTATCCAGGTTTCCTTTGACTGTCGCTGTAAAGTTTACGATCCCCGGGAGTGCAAACAGAACCTCATCTAATTCGGACATATTCAGGTTAATACCCGGCAGCAATTGTACATTGCTGTTCACACGGCGTTGAACTCGCGACATTTTGTAAAGAACGCTGCCACAAGGACACGTCTCGGTCAAAAAACGGGCAAGATCTCCGGTGCGGTAGCGGATTAATGGCATCCCCTGTCGGGTTAAGGTGGTAAACACAATCTCACCGGTTTGACCCGGTATTACGGGTATACCGGTATCAGGCGCAATAATTTCAAAATACATATCAGCTTCCCGCAGGTGATAGCCGCTTAAATCCTCGCATTCAACACCGCCGCCTAACCCCATCTCGGTCATGCCATAATGATTGAATACCTTACAGCCCCAAATTGTTTCCAGCTCCCGCACTATGGCATCCGGTACATGGTCTGTGCTCAGCAGCACATTCTTTAGCGCACATAATCCTTGAGTACCGTCATACTTCATCCTGCGCGCGAGATCTAAAACCTGCGTCGGTATGCCGACAAGCGCATCGACTTGCTCCCGCAGCAATACTTCAACAGTTTCAGTCGGATGCTTCACAATACCGTACGGCACCGCAGAAGCTCCCAGTCTAAGCAGTCCGGTTCGCAGTAAGTCGCCAACACTGCCAGGTCTGTCGCAAGGTAGTAAAATTAAAACCTTTTCGCCGGGCTTAACCAAAGTTGACATACCGTGCCGGAAAAAATCAATTGTCAGTTCCTGATCTGCCTTAGTAAAAAAAATTCTTTTCGGTTGACCGGTGGTGCCGGAACTTTGCAGGGTTACTACCCTATTAATTGCACTTTGGGAAACACATAAAAAGTCAAGGGGGTTTTGCTTAATATCTTCAGCTGTAGTAAAAGGAAGTCGAGCTAGATCAGCCAAATCAGAGATCTGCGTATTTACACCGCGTAAATGCGTACGATAAAAACGACTTTTGGCTAGCGTCAAATTAATGGTGGTTTGCAACTGTTTAAGCTGATAATTGGTAATAATTTGCCGAGTTAGCTTGCCTGAACCGTATTCCCCACCGCTAATTTTATGGTAAATCCAGGCGTCGAGCGGAGTTTGTTGCATACGGCTCACCCTCCTTGACGATAGAGCCCTTGGCCCTGACTATTAGTTAAGTTATAGGCACAAAAAGGGATTAATTTACCGGCTGGGCTAACCACATGGATGCAACAATCTTGCAAACGTGCCAAATCCAAATTCCAGGCATCCTGAAACGCCATGGCTGAAACTGAAAAGGAATGCGTTTTGAGGTTCTGCAGTAAAATATCCCATTGATCTGCTTGGGCAGCATTTTCTGAGCCAGGAGATTTAGTTGGGCCGGACCACTGTCTTGCCACGAAACTACGGGTCTTGCGCGCGCCTTCTTCAGCTTTTTCACCGGAACAACAGGTATTACTCAATGCTTGCAGCGATCCGTTGGGCAAAACCTTAAAGTTACCGTGAAAAGAGCACAGCGCATTTTCGCAGCCGGGGGGTTTCAGGTTTGCAGCCTTAATTAGACCATTTGTCTGACTTTCTATTTCACGCATTACTCTAGGCAGGGTAATCCGGTCCGCATCTGCGGGAGGCTTGGGATAGCGACCAAAATAACTTACCGGTTGAAAATGCACCCCTCGTACCGTTGGCAATTGTTCTAAGGCAAACTTCACTATTGCACCAATATTGTGGGTATTGACACCCGGAACCAAAGTTGGAACCAATACCACACCAATATTGGCTCGAGCGCAATTCCTAATTGCGGCAAGTTTATGCTCCAAGATAGCTGATCCGCGTAATATTGGGTAAATTTCTGCTTCAGTACCATCAAATTGAAGAAAGACAGAATCTAAACCAGCTTCTTTTAGGCGCTGCACGTAAGCTGTGTCGCGCGCCAGACGCAGTCCATTAGTGTTTAACTGCACAAAATTAAACCCTTTAGCCTTGCCAAGAGCGATAATTGCCGGTAAATCATCCCGCAAAGTGGGCTCACCGCCCGACAACTGAATGTTACAAGTGCCGCTGGCCAGCAGAACTTGTTCATACCAGCGGTCGATTGTAGCTAAATCCGGGTCAATACTATGCCCACCGGCAGCAGCAAAACAAAAACTACATTTTAGATTGCAGCGCTGCGTAACCTCTAACAAGGCAGTACAAGTATGCTGGTGATGATCCGCACACAGTCCGCAGTCAAAAGGGCAGCCCTTGCTAACCTCGGTATAACAAACTTGCGGTTGTGTCGGAATTTTAGGTCGCACCCATTCCTGCCAGGCTGGCTCACCCTGCCAAAGAAGGGCCGAAAAATCGCCATGTTGGGGACAACTTTTTTCAAGGTAGACTTTATCGTCATAGCTTACCCTTTCTGCCGGTACTTTGGCTAAGCACTCCGGGCAAACACTTGAAGTAGAAGAAAGTATTTTCCGCTCAATCATTAACCGCCCATACCCCCACTCAATGTGCTAATTCTTGCGAGCTATTAATTGGTAATAACCCATTTTGGCCTGTTTCATGGCAGTTTGAGCCAAAACGGGATCCATTGTACACGCAGATGACTTCAGCCAGAACTCTGTCATCGAACCGTGCTGCATTATTGTTTGCACCATCAGTTGCTTTAACAAATCAGTATGATCTTCCCAACTGACTAGCACAAAACCACTTTGTTGCAGTAGCTGCAAGATATCATCTTTGCCTATAGCTCCCCTCAGACAGGATGAAACACTCAAGCATTGCAGGGCCGCTGCACCTGCCGGGTTGCGCGCATAAACGTCATTAGCTACGAACCAACCGTCTGAGCGCAAGACGCGATGAATCTCGCGCAGGGTTTGCTTGAGATCCTGCATTAAAGACAAAGTACACTCGGCAAATACCCCGTCCATCACTGCGGCGGCAAACGGGAGTGCTTCCCCCACTCCACGCGCTAGTTCAAGCTCGGGATGTTGGGCACGGCCAAGCTGTAAAAGAAAATCCGAAGGATCGACCCCGACGGCCTTTGCGTTGTGGGTGCGGTTAAGGTGGCTAACAGTTGCACCACTACCACATCCGACGTCCAAAATTTTGGCGCCTGCGCGAAATTCGCAGGCAACGAAGGCGCGGTCGGTGAGCGTAAAACCTCCCGGTCGAATCGTCGGACCGGTGGCATCGCGCATAGTCGAACTTTCATACAGTTTGCAAGTCTGATCCATAGCGTCCATATCAGTCCAGCCCCATCCTAGTCCTCTTCTTCGTCTTCGTCTGCATCATGATTATCGGCCAAGATTTGCATGACCTTAAGGTAAGTATCGGACACTATTGAACCACATTTTACCGGATACTCATTGCCGGAGTCCAAGCTAACATCGATAATGCCGGCACAATCAAGCGTTTTATACTCCTGTTCGAACCACTCCAACAGCTCGTTAATCATGGTGTTTAACTTAGGATGAGCCATCTCGGTGGGAGTGCCTTTGCCAGCCTTTAAGCCAATTAGACAAACACCGCCGGTTAAAGCGCCACACGTCTTGCCCGACCGTCCCATGCCGCCACACAGACCGTTTGCCGCGCGTAACAAGGCCGGGTTACTATCCTCACCCAAACCGAGCTGCACCAAAATTTGGCTACAGCAAAAGCCTTGGGCGGCCAGTTGATAAATTGCAAATGCGTCAACAGACATCAGTTTTGCCCCCTATTTATCCTCCAGGTTTTGTTCAACTTCGGCCATTTTCCCCAAAGCAAGCTCCTCCGTAATTAAGACCAGACCGCACTTAGGGCATTTAAGTTCCTGGACCGGAAAATCATTACCAAGATAAGACACAGTTACTTTACCCTGTTCCAAAGGCCCGCTGCACTGAGCGCACCGCCAGGCGGTAGAGTTTTGTCCTGCTTCTTTATTGTTCATGGCTTCACATCCTCAACGATTTCCATGCGATGACTGTAAGCATTATAAATCGTAAATCGATCTGCTTCAGACCTATATTCTACCCAGTAAGTAACACTGGCCGGTTTGAAATAAGCCAGACTATGCCCGTTTTCCTGATTGATGAATTTTCGGCCTGTTGCTTCGGCATGTTCAATTACCTGTTGGATATCCTCTGTTAGTATCCGCCGCTCTTCCAGCGTTTGGCGCAACTTAACCGATATTTTTACGTTGATAGTTTGATACCCCCTTAGTGGAGCAGGTTGTTCGCCCCATACTTGCTGCAAGAACCGGTTTTTCAATCTGGCGCGTTGTTCATGGCGTTGGGAATACCCAGGTCCTTGCCTGAGAGCGGACTCAGCTATGTCTTGGCCAAAGACTAAATCCAGCAAATGCACAGTACGTTTACCTTGGTTCGCAAAGTTGTCCCTGCACATTGCACAGTAGGCTACATAGTCATTAGGTGCTTCGGCAATGCGTTCGGACACGGCTTCGCGGGCGACCTCGGGGTTACTGAAAGACTGTAGTCCACCGTAACCGCAGCATTTAGTCAACTCACCGCTAAACAGAAGTTCTGTGGTGTGAATCCCTAATTTAGTTAGCAAGTTGCGCACACTAGCTTGAATCTGTGGTTCATGTCGCGTAGCGCAGGCATCGTGCACAGCTAAAACTGCGTTAGTTTCATTTTTGACGTTGAGTGGCAATTCCAGCTCATCCATGAGCTCCCAGAGGGAAACAATAGCGGGGAATTGTGGCTTAAAAGATCGATAACAACTCGAACAGGCCACAATTACCTGGGGTCGATCCATAGCTTCCCAGTTGGTCAAGATTTCAGCCATATTTGTTTGAAATAGTTCCTGTTGTCCGGCCCAATCGGCCGGTGCGCCGCAACAACGCAGCATCAGGCCAACTCCGCCGGCTAAGTTTTCCCTTAAATATGCATAAACTTTTTCCACCTGTTCCGGGGATGAGGCACTTAATTGGCAACCCGGAAAGAACAGATACTTACTAGTAGCATGGCCGGGCTGATGCCGAGCCAACGCGAAATGTTCACTGTTACTAAATGCCATATCCCGCAGCGCAAAATCATGTGCCGAAGGCGGCATATTGCCGCGCTCCACCATACTTTGGCGCGTAGTTTGACAAGTAGGTCCCAGATTCAATTCCTGCGGACATATTTCTCCGCATAAACCGCACAAACTGCACGAGTTAATCATTTTATTGGCGTGCCGTGTTCCCATAACAATCGATTCATTATTATAAATTTGTCGCAAGTATTTTTTCGGGTAGCCCTCGTAGTGTTTCATAAATTCGCATGCTTTAACACACTCTAAACATTGACAATCCAGACAACGCGCTGCTTCTTCAGATGCTGCTTCAGGTGTGTAACCTTGGTTAGAATCTCGTATTGCTACGCGTGGCAGCGGTTCAAGGCCTGTGACATTGACGAAAAGTTTAGTTGGTATTGTACCTTCACTTTCACGCGCTGCTGTTAAAGAAGAGCCCTGCAGGTAGCGGTCAATGGAAATAGCTGCTCTGCGTCCATCTGAAGCGGAGTAAATCGGGGAAAATTCCCCAGTACGCATACTTCCACCCGCGAAAACAGCGGAATTACTGGTAATATAGGTAAGCGGGTTAATAGCAACCCTGCCTTGGGGCGTAACATCTAAGCCAAAGGTGGCAGAACTTTTAGCACCTGTCCCAAGATAGATTGCGTCAAATTGCGTCAAAAGCTCAGGCAAACTAAGTATATTTTCCACCTCGGCATTAAGGCGTATTTCTACCCCCAAGCCAGTAAGGCTAGCAAACTCCGCCGCTAAAACTTCCGGTGGCAAGACATCTGCCGGAAAACCAAGCAACTGACCACCAAGCTTCGCGCCAGCTTCAAAGACTGTGACAACATAACCTTTTTTGGCCAGATCTAAAGCAGCTGTCAACCCGCTGAGACCGCCTCCGACTACTGCAACCTTTTGACTCTTTTTAGGAATCACCTTTGCCTTGGTCGGTCGAACTTGAAAGTTTTGCACACAAAAACGCTCTAAATCAGCGATGGCAAGTGCGGTACCTACCTCACACCTTTTACACGTAGCCTCACAGGGATGATCGCAAATCCGACCGATAATGCCGGGAAAAGGCTCTTTTTTCTGCAAAACTGCCAAAGCCTCCTGAAAGTCCCCAGTTTTAGCTTTGGCCATAAAGGCGCGGACATCAACGTGCAGCGGACAGGCTGCGCTACAGGCCGGTGGATTTTCTTGGGTGCATTTTGCTTCGAGTTCCTGCAATTCGCTTTGATCCATAACGCTAACACCCACTTCTTTGAGATTTGCTCAGATGTTAAAGAATAGGAACCTAAAATGGGCGTCAGCCCATTTTAGGTTCTGCGTTGTTGATTTTTAGGTCTTAATACTATCTATTTGGCCTGCAGTCCGGCCAAAACCTTCTCCGGCAGTGCCGGCAACTCGGTAATGCGAACGCCGCACGCATTATAAATGGCGTTGATAACCGAAGCGTGAGGACTGGTCAAAGGCAATTCTCCCGAACCGGCTGCTCCGAACGGACCATTCGGACGTGGCGTTTCTACATAGTGCAATTCGATGTTATCCGGCACATCTTTGATATACGGGAGACCACAGCCAACTAAATCAGTATGTTTGGTGAGGTCGTCGAAGTCCTCGGACAGGGCCAAACCCATAGCCTGAACCAATCCACCATAAATTTGACCGTCTACCACTAACTTGTTGGCGATGGAACCTACATCGGATACTGCAGTCATTTTTTCAATGACAGTTTTACCCGTCTTGGTATCCACGGCTACCTCAGACATGAACGCGCCATACATGTAGCAGGAAAACGGATTGCCTTGGCCTGTTTCCACGCTGCAGTCAGTACAAGGCGCAGTCCATTTACCTGTATAGCGCAGGGGCAGACCTTCTGCAACCATCTCAGCGTAGGTGCGATAACTTCCGTCTGCCTTCTTCATCGCCTCGAGCAACAACTCGCAGCCGGCTTTAATCGCATTGCCAACTAAAACCTGTGAACGGCTACCACCAGCAGGTCCGCTATTGGGGGTAATGGCCATATCGTTCATAACCAGTTTAATTTGTTCGGGGGCCAGGCCCAGCGGCATTAAGGTATTGTGTGAAGTTGCCAGCATGCCCATATCGGCACCCTGACCGTGGTCTTCCCAGGAAGCCCCAACTGTCACGCCTGTAGCAGTCAATTCAATCCAAGCCTCAGAACCATCCGGACCATCTAAACCGGAACCATAAACACCAATCGAGATGCCCACCCCACGCTTGCGCTCGTCTGTAGTTTCGCGTTTGGCCTTAGCCACAGCTTCGGTATAAAGCGGGCGCAGCTTGTCAAGAATATCCGGCAGACAGTACACGTCAGGTGCACAACCTGTTGGCGTGGTATCACCCGGTCTGTACACATTTTTATAGCGCAGTTCAAGTGGATCCATACCTAGTTTTTCGGCCAATTCATCCATGAGTACTTCGGAAGCAAATTCGCTTTGCGGCGATCCATAACCGCGGAAAGCGGAACCCCAGGCGTGATTGGTAGCAACTGTGCGGCCTTCACCCCTAATATTAGGAATATTATAACCCGCGCCAATAAACTGAACCCCGCGCATACACAGCAAATCGCCAAATTCGGAATACGGTCCGTGGTCAATGCTCCAGTCGGTTTCCATGGCAATTAACTTGCCTTCCTTAGTTGCCCCTAGTGTGACGTCCATAAAGAAAGGTGAACGCTTCCCTGTATATGTTATTTGCTGATACATACTAAACTCGAGGTAAACCGGTTTGCCTGTGGCCACAGCGGCAACACCGAGCAGAGCCTCAATCGTAGGACTGAACTTGTATCCGAACGTACCACCAGCATTATTTTGCACGATTAACAGCTTATCAGAATCCACACCAATTCCAGGCGCAATCATGGCTTGATGCAGATGAATCCCGATACTTTTCGAGTGAATGATTAAACGGTCGCTTGCGTCAAAGTAAGCAAAACCCACATCCGGCTCCATCGGCAGGTGCGGCTGACGACCGACAAAGAAGTTATCCTGTACGACAACATCTGCTTTCGCAAGCAACGGTTGGGTAGCTTCACCTTTGACAAGTTTGGCTTCAAAGTAAATGTTGGGTGTCCCCGGATGAATTTCAATAGCATCATCCGCCATAGCTGCCGGAGCGCTCATGTAGGCCGGTAAAACCTCTAATTCAACCTTCACCTTAGCAGCTGCTTCTTCCGCATGCTCCGGTGTATCTGCAGCTACCATGGCAATGGCATCGCCAAATTGGTACACCTTGGTGTCACACAGAATAGGCCGGTCCCAACCATCACCCTTGTTGGTGGGGAAAGTAATCAAACCGGTAATTCTGTTTTTACCTTTGACATCTTTATGCGTAATTACCTTGTACACGCCGGGCATTTTTTCTGCTTCAGAGGTGTCAATTGACAAAATATTAGCATGGGAGACCGTGGCTTGGACCAATTTTAAATGTAATGTGCCGCACGGCAATTTAACCCCTAGGTCGGCGCCAAAATCCCAAGTGCCTGTTACTTTGGCCAAGGCAGAGGGACGCGCAATTTTACCGCCCCAAATCTTTCCGTCTTCAGGTAGTTTATACCACAAATCTTCTTTGCTTATTTCGCCCCGCATTAGGCGGGCAGCATCCATCACCGCATCTACTAACGGCTTATAACCCGTACAACGGCAGGCATTTCTATTTTTCTGGAACCAATCACGCACGTCGTCCCGCGAAGGATTAAGATTTTGATCTAAAAGACCTTTGGCCGAAACAATAAATCCCGGGCTGCAAAAACCGCACTGTGCACCGCCATGCACCATCCAAGCAAGTTGTAAAGGATGCAAATCCGCCTGAGTGCCCACGCCTTCAATCGTAGTGATAGAAGCTTCATCTGGGATCCTGCTAAGTTTGGTCACACACGAGCGAATAACTTTCCCGTCCATGATGACGGAACAAGCACCGCACTGAGCCTTACCGCACCCGATTTTGGTTCCGGTCATGTGAAGTTGGCCTCTTAAAACATTTGCCAGAGTTACTTCCGGATCCACTAACAGGGTTTGAGTGACACCGTTAATCTTGAGAATCTTTTTTAACATGCTTCTTCCTCCTTTAACATCGCTTTTTGCAACTGGAAAATCTAGGTCTAAAATAAGCATACCACACAAATGTCACCTTCGAAATATTTAGCCGCCAAAGGTAATAATTTGTCCAATATTTAAGGTACATAACAGTCTTATTGGTATAACATAACAAATATCCGTCGAGCCCGGTTACACCAATGGCAACCGGGCTGCAGACTTTTATGTTTATCTAATGACACATAAAGGCGATTTACAGGGCGTTTTTGAAGATTTCAACAACATCCTTTAAAGTAGCCGCACGCGGGTTAGTGAAATTGCAAGCATCCTTCATCGCATTTTCAGCCATTAGGATAAAGTCTTCTTCCTTAGCCCCTAATTGCTCTAAACCTTCCGGAATGCCAACGTCAGAAGAAAGTTTTTGAATCGCATCAAGCGCAACATCAGCTGCATCACGGGCAGACAAACCTTCAACATTTTCGCCGAGCGCAATCGCAATATCCCGGAATCTGTCCGGCTTAGCGATTAAATTAAAGCGTTGGACGTGCGGCAGCAAAATGGCATTGCAGACACCATGGGGTAGATTGTACAGGCCGCCAAGTTGATGTGCCATAGCATGCACATAGCCGAGGCTGGCATTATTGAACGCCATGCCGGCCAAAAACTCAGCGTAAGCCATCTTGTCCCGCGCTTCGAAATCAGCGCCGTTGGCAACAGCGGCACGCAAATATTGTCCGATTAGCTTCATAGCCATCAGGGCACAGGCATCAGTTACCGGGGTGGCTGCGGTAGAAACATAGGCTTCAACAGCATGTGTCAAAGCGTCCATACCGGTCGCTGCGGTTAAAGCAGGGGGCATTTTCATCATTAACAAGGGATCATTAATAGCTACATTAGGGGTACAGCGCCAGTCTACGATAGCCATTTTTACATGGGTATCGGTATTAGTAATAATGCAGAAACGAGTCATTTCACTTGCAGTACCTGCTGTGGTGTTGATGGCAATCAAAGGCACCATGGGCTTAGCTGATTTATCAATCCCTTCGTAATCGCGGATATTGCCGCCGTTACCGGCTACGATACCAATTCCTTTAGCGCAGTCATGACTGGAACCGCCACCCAATGAAACGATAAGATCACATTTCTCTTTGGTGTAAACAGCAAGGCCGTCGTGAACGTTCTTATCGGTAGGATTGGGTTCAGCGCCGGGATAAATAGCTACGTCTACCCCTTCAGCCTTGATCAAGTCTGCAATCTGTTGAGCCATGCCGACTTGATTTAGATAGGCGTCAGTTACAATCAGAGCTTTTTTGCCACCTAACGATTTAACCTGAATTCCTACTTCATTTGCCGATCCGGCACCCATTAAATTGACGTTTGGCATGAAAAACCCGTAAACCTCGTGAATAACTGCCATGTTTTACAATTCCTCCTTAATGATTTTACTTAGGTTGCGTGGTGTGTGTACGCATCTAAGGTATTGCAATATCTGTGCCAACTTGCAATACCCGTAGTATGTTATCCAAATGTGCTTTATATTAGACTTTTTTGATTATTGCAACAATAATTCCGAACATTAATCTGTTCCTTTTTGGCGCATATTGACCGGTACAGTGTGTAAAGTTGGAACAGTTTTGGCGAGCGAAATTCTTTAACCTAAGGTTAAACTGACTTATGCGTTGTTTTACTGATTTTACTGTGCTATCCTAATTTTATAGAATATTCATTAAATCATGCTGACTAAGAGGAGGTAAACTTGCAATGAGTGATGCATGGAAGCGTTTTATTGCCGGTACAGAAAGTATCACAGATGTGGCACCAGTTATTTTTCGTTCCTGGCAGCGTAGTCGAAATTTTCA
>JAJXUE010000024.1 GCA_021783135.1 Bacillota bacterium
AGATCATCTAAACAAGTCAAAAAGGATTGCTGCTTAGGTTTTCAAAAAGAATTTATTAACTAGATTCTGGAGGTCTCGCCTTCGGAAATCAAACATTATGAAATTGACTCGAATACTAAAATAAAGGAAATCGTTTTATTTCCAGCGAAATTACGCATAAATACTCAGTTAATTTAGTCATACAAGCGTTAATAGCTTTGTCCACACAAAAAAACAGACAATCAAAAAGGGGATGGTTTGCAATGCAACAAAAATTGAATAAAGCACCCTGGCAGGATGATGTTTACCGGGCAGCTAACGGTATCCGGCGCCGGGTGCTTGAACATACGGTCAAAAATAACGGAGGATACCTCAGCCAGGCATGTTCTTCGGCCGAGATCCTCGCAACACTTTATGCTAAGGTGATGAACTTAGCCCCTGTGATCCAGCCGATAATGCCGGATATGTTTTGCGGCGTGCCGGGACCTGACAACCCGGATTATGTGACAGGAGCTTTTTATAATGGAGCAAAAGGGGCTGAGTATGACCGCTTCTTTTTGTCCCCATCACAATATGCCTTAGTCGTCTATGCTGCTCTGATTGAATTGGGCCGGATGGATCCACAAGGGCTGGAGATGTTCAACCAAGATGGCAGTATCGTTGAGATGATCGGGGCTGAGCATTCACCGGGGATGGAAGTAATGTCCGGTTCCTTGGGACAGGGAATCAGTCAAGCAGCCGGAGTAGCCATGGCTCGCAAATTGAAAGGTGAACCGGGCAAGGTCTGGGTGTTCATGTCAGACGGAGAATTTCAATCCGGTCAGACGTTGGAAGCGTTGCAGACTATGGCCTTTCACGGCTTAGATAACATGCGTATTTACGTAGATGTCAACGGCTGTCAATGCGATGGTCCAATGCTTAGTGTCATGAATATCGAGCCCTTCGAGCAACGACTTGCAGGCTTTAATCTGCGCGTGTTTCGCGTCGATGGCCATGACATTGAAGTACTGGCTGCTCTTGGGCAGGTAAAATCTGACGGCCGTCCGACCGTCATTCTCTGTGACACATCGCCTCCACATGGCTTGGATATCTTAAAATCGCGTGCCCCCAAATATCATTACGTACGCTTTCGAGATGCAGCAGAGCGCGATGAATTTGGTAGGGTTCTTGCCCAGCTGGGATGAGGAGGGATTAAGTAATGGAAATTCTTGCGAAGGTGCATGCCAAGCATTTAGTGAAGTGGGCGCAACACAAGCCCGAAGTTCTGGTCCTTTCCGCTGATTTGACCAGTTCTACCGAAATTGACTTATTCCGTGATGCGTATCCGGAGCGGTTTCTGTCTATGGGGATTGCCGAACAAAATATGTTAAGTTTTGCCGGAGGGTTAGCCCGCGAAGGATTTATACCTTTGATTCACACCTTTGCCGTGTTTATTTATCGGCGTGCTTATGATCAGATTGCCATGTCGGTAGCGTATCCAAATCTTCCAGTGAAGATGTTCGGTTTTTTGCCCGGCATCATGACCCCTGGCGGCGCAAGTCATCAGGCGATTGAGGATATTTCTGTGTTGCGTTCTTTGCCCAATATGACGATTCTGGAATGCGGGGATGCCACAGATGTCGAATCAGTGTTGCAATTGGCCTACGAGATTCCGGGGCCGGTCTATGTCCGTATTTTGCGCGGGGAGATTCCCCGCCTGTTCGACGCCAATAACCCCATGGTTCTCGGCCACGCTCGTACACTTGCGGAAGGTACAGATGTTGCGCTTTTCTCCAGTGGTATTTGCATTGAAGAAGCAATGCGTGCGGTGCGCGTGCTACAAAACCGCGGCGTATCCATCAACCATATGCATGTTACCACCCTAAAACCGTTTAATGACCCTAGTGTCTTAGCAGCAGTTGCCAAGGCCAAGTACGGAGTAGTTACAATGGAAAACCATTCAATTATCGGCGGCCTGGGCTCAAGTGTTGCCGAGGTGATGGCCGAAGCAGGTATTGGCCGTAAATTAGTGCGCATTGGCATTAAAGATACCTTTGTGCATGGCGCGAGTAAGCCCTACCTGATGCGAGAGTATGGTCTAGACGCCGTGGCCTTAATTGGTGAGGTAGAGAAACTCATGGAAGAACAGTTTGCGATTCAAACGGAAGAACTTGGCGAAGTTTATCTCGCTCCGGTCCATAGTGCGGCCAAAGCGGAGGCTTTATAAAATGGCATTACAAGTAGATAATGACCGCTTACAAGGACTTATTTCAGGTGAGAGGTTTTCTGTCATCTATCGCCTCCAAGGTAATGAGACGGAAGCAAGCATGCAGGCCAGAGATATTTGCCTCGAGCAGACGGTAGAATTTCCGGAGGAGTTAGTGCCGGATGGAGTTATTCGGAATAAAATTCTAGGGCGCATCGAAAACATGGAAGCTTGGGATGAAGCCAGTTTTAAGGTGGAAATTTCCTATGCTGTAGAGACCTCCGCTCTGGAATTAACCCAGCTTTTGAATGTGATTTTTGGCAACATCAGTATTAAACCCGGCATCCGGGTAGAAGAAATTAATCTCCCGCAGAGCCTGCTCAGCTGTTTTAAAGGCCCCCGGTTTGGCAGGGACGGACTGCGCCAACTTCTCAAGGTAGCAAAGCGACCGCTGTTATTCACCGCACTTAAACCTATGGGACTATCCGCATCTGAACTTGCTGAGTTAGCATATCAATTTGCCCTGGGTGGAATTGATATTATTAAGGATGATCACGGACTTACCGATCAATTGTTTGCACCTTTTGAGGAACGGGTAATCCTTTGCACGCAAGCCGTGCAAAGGGCCAATCAAGCGACAGGTCATCATGCTATTTATGTGCCGAATGTGACTGCTTCTTACCACAATCTGCTCAAGCGGGCTCGTTTTGCAAAGCAGGCGGGTGCCGGTGGGTTTTTAATCGCGCCCGGTTTGACCGGACTTGATGCAATACGCACCCTGGCGGATGATGACGCACTTGCACTCCCACTTTTTAGTCATCCGGCTTTTCAAGGCAGTTATGTAATGGGGACTAGCGGCATTGCCCATTATGCCCTTTACGGACAAATTATGCGGCTTGCCGGCGCCGATGCCGTCATTTACCCCAACTTTGGTGGGCGATTCTCGTTTAGTCGTGAAGAATGCACCCGGATTGCCCAAGGCACTTCTGTACCGATGGGGCCTATCCGCCAGATTTTCCCGAGCCCAGGTGGCGGGATGAGTGTCGAAAGCATACCCGAGATGATTAAGGTCTATGACAACGATGTTATCTTTCTGATTGGCGGCGGACTGTTTAAGCAAGGACCTGATTTAGTTGAAAACTGCCGGTATTTTAGAGCCTTGGTAGAAAAGTACTATACTTAGCAAACTGTGACCAAGGTCATAGCTGCATTACTCAATTAGGGTTAGAATATGAAGCAAACGAGATGGGCAACCTGCTAGGTAACTTGACCCGCCATTGCTATTTAACCTAATATCGAAGGAGATGTCACATGCAAACAATCTTTCCAGATTTATTACAATTCAGCACCCATGTTCCTTCCATTGATCTTTCCTTTCATCAATACCTTCTGTCAGCGACACAACCCCTGTTAGTGCATACAGGCAACAAACACCAAGCTGCTGCCTTAATACCTCACCTTAAAATTGCTCTCAACGGCAGGACCTTAAACTATATCTTCATTTCTCACTTTGAAGCGGATGAATGTGGCGGATTGTCGCATATTCTAACTCATTTCCCGGCGGCTAAACCAATATGTTCGGAAGTAACTGCGCGTCAACTAAACGGCTTTGGTATCACAAACGACGTGGTAATTGGCACACCCGGCGAGAGTTTCGTAACGAATGATTATGAACTACAATTCTTGGCTTATCCCTCGGAAATGCATCTATGGGAGGGCCTGCTAGCCAGGGAAAACAAGCGAGGTATTTTCTTTAGCAGCGACTTGATGCTGCGCTTCGGCAACTCCGGCGGCACAGTTGTTGAGTCCGAGTGGTCTACGGAAATTAACAACATCAAACCTGAGCAGGTACCCGACCCCGCCCGACGTACGCTACTGCAAGACACCTTGGCACAATTCAAACCACGTTTTGTGGCAACCGGGCATGGCCCTTGCCTCAACTGCAAGTAAGAAGGTCGCTATGGCTAATGGTCAGGGAGATGACCCCAAGTCAATCCCCTGCCGAAACCGCTTCATTCCATTGTTGCGTAGTTAAGACTTTACTGAACCTCATTGCTTGAGTTACTAAAATGGCTCTGTGTAGTTCCTCATCCGTTACAGTTCCTGCATAATTAGAAAGTTTAAGTGTCCCGGTGGCATCGGATAAAAATTCAACCATGAATCCTAGATGCAGAGCCTGCCTTGCAGTGGTGTCACAACACATTTGTGTCATATATCCTGCAATGACTACAGTATCAATAGCTCGTTCCCTTAACCACTGTTCTAGATTAGTTCCTGTAAAACTTCCAGGCAGAGTCTTTTCAATTAGGTGGTCTCGCTGCATTCTTTCAATTGACGGATGAAGCTCCCACTCAGCACTTCCTTTTCTAAAGGTCTGTGCGTTTTGTTGGGGAGCAGAGTGCTGTATGATTATCACTGGAACTTTATTTTCGCGGGCAACTTCCATTGTCTTAATGATATTGTCTAATGTACCGTAGGGGTACGTAACCGGCAACGAACCTGTGAAGTATTCATTTTGGACATCTATTACCAACAATGCTCTCTTCATTTTCTTTTCTTCCTTTCATTGTTGACGCTTCAATCCTTCTCAAATACCTTTTTAATGGACAGATACTGGTAACCGTTGGCGGCAAAGCGAATGGTATAAACTTTGGTATAAAAAACAGTTTTATACTGATCAGGTGGTGAGATAGGTAATGGACATTGGCGTTTTACCTTCCCCTATCTCAAACCCACATTTCTTATAAAATCCCATTTCTTTGTCGTAGGCAATTAAAACCTTTCTTGCGTAATCTTGGTACGTTTTTACCATCCAATTAACCAATTCTTTGCCAATCCCTTGATCTTGATACTCTGTCCTAACTAACAAATAATGAAAGTAAGTAGTCATTACACCATCTGAAAGACAATTCATTAATCCGACCAATTTCTCTCCATCCCACGCCGAGAACACTGAGTGCGAATTTTTCATTGCTACTTGGAGCTTATCCGGATAATTGCCTGAACTCCATTTCACCGAAAGAAACAAGTCTTGCAGTTGTTCAATAGTAAAATCTTTCGTAGTTCTAAATGTAATCTCCATATCACCAATCCCCCTTCATTAACTTTCAATTCTTTACTTGACTTAGAATGCTCTGCTTTCATACCAATCCCGGCCACAAAGGATTACATATTGCCAAAATGAACTACATGTTGCCCCTGGTACACGAGTATGAAAAATTGTATCGATCCATCAATTTTAGAAATACCTTAAAACTAAGGCTCACCTTGTTGAGAAGTTGATATACTAACGGATTGGAGACGGGCTATGTTTCCAAGGAAGCGAAATTATAGCTTTGAAAGGAGCATTTATAAGATGAATTTTGATCAACTATTTATAAAAATCTCTCCAGAAGAGATATGTGACAATGTATTCACATTAGTCGGAAAAGATTTTTATGTTGTTACTGCGGGCAAGGAAGACGATTATAATTCCATGGTAGGCAGTGGGGGTGGTTTCGGGCTACTTTTAAAGAAACCCACCACTTGGTGTTTTTTTCGAGCAGACCGCTATACTCTTGAAATGATTCAAAAAGAGCACACTTATACGCTGTCTTACTTCCCGAATGAATATAGGGAACAAATGCTTTTTTTGGGAAGTAAATCAGGAAGAGATAGTGAAAAGATGAAAGAGGTTGAATTGACAAGTGTGGAGACACCTTCCAGAGATGTGTCTTTCAAAGAAGCCAGACTAATCATTGAATGTAAATTAACGGCAGTTACTACCGCCGATCCTAATGATTTTAACACGCAAGAAGCTAAGGACTTTATAAACGAAGCTTACAAAGAAGCAAACGTTTATCGCAAATTGGTTTTTGGAGAAATCACCTGTGTTTGGTTAAAGAAATAAAATAACGGGGTCCACTGTGTATCGGGTAGGTCATAAGCATAAACGTATCCATTCAAGGCAAATACCCGGGAATGTAAATAATTTTGTGTAAATGGACCGCCACAACATCGCGCCAGCTGCTTACATCACATTGGCCGCATTTATTGTCACCCACAGCCGTCACCATTCCGTCAGATTTAAGACCAACAGTATGACGCCGACCCGCCGCTATTATATGTTTGTATTTATATAAGTCCATTCCACTACCTCCAGTGAGTATGGTTCCAATTATCCTACGAATGCCATCCAGCTGCTACGGAGCTGGACGAAGAGGACCTTAGATTTTTTGTCCATTACCTCACCACTGAAAGAAAGCTGTCCTCTGGCTCAGTAAACACTTACAATAGCGCTCTTCGCTTCTTGTACGGGGTGACTGCAAACACCAATTTGAACTTAAGACACAATCCCCCGCCATCACATTCAGCGTAAATTCCCCGACATATTTACTGGAGTGAAAATCTAAGCACTTTTTGCTGGTTGCGATAACTCGAGTGACAAATACATTCTGATAACTATTTATGGGTCAGGGCTTCGCATCAGTGAAGTGGCTGCAAAGTTTCCGGTATCGATAGCACCAAGATCCAGTTGTTTATTCGCGTCGACAAAGGCAATAAAGACCGCTATGCTCTACTCTCACAAGCAAACCTATTACCTTCGAGAGCTAATTGCCTTCGTTTTAAACAATACGGTTAAAATTAATCCTACGATTACTGGTATGCCGTAGGCAGTGAATATTGGTATTTGATAAGCCCAAAATGGTGCTGAATATTCAGGATGCTTTATGTAAGTCTGATAGGCAATTAGGGTTTGCACTACCCACGCGGCAATGATTAATACAGTGAGATTCAAACTTATAGCTGAAGCAGTCCTCAACTTATTTCTCATAATAACCTCCCGAAAACAGTTTCACGTAATTTCCCAATATTCTACCAATGCGTCTCAGTTTAAGAATAATGGGAACATATGGTTACTGCGAGCAACGCCCATTAATGGTTAAAACTTTATTACTTCCACAAAATATTGGGAATTACAGGGAGGATAATAAGAGTTAAAATTATAAGAACGAAAATTATTGCAATTGGATGAGCAAAATTAACTGTCAGTCCCGTAATGGACCACCTTTTAAAGGCATCTGATCTCGGAACAAACAAATTGGTATCCTCTTCATCATAGTATATGAAATACATGTTGTGGTTTTTTCTATACTCATCGATTTCTTCTTCTGACCATTTTCTTTTTGCCATTGCATACTCCCTCACCTTCCGCGTCAATTCGCAGAGCCAGCCTTCCGCCCATGCTGTGCCCAATAATATATGTCTTGCCGTCCAACTTTACTAATGAGTTTTATTAAGAAATGTATACTCATTAAGTCAGAATTTTTATATAATTAACCAAACAAGCAGTTGTTGGGAGGAGACTTTATGAGTTTAAAAACAGGCGATATATTTACTTATCAAAAAACTTTTACGGATCAAGAAATTATACAATTTGGAGAACTTACTGGAGATAAGGGAAACCACCATGTTGAGCGAGATGGTCAAGGTAGGCTCATGGCACAAGGGTTGCTTACTGCTTCTGTGGGAACAAAAATTGGCGGTGACTTAAACTATATCGCAAGAGAAATGGTCAGCCAGTTCATTCGCCCAGTCTTTTCAGGAGACATAATCACTTGTGAACTAACTATCACAAAAGCCGATAAAAAAGAGGGCTTCACGGAAGTTGCAATGAAATCTGTCTATAAAAATCAACACGGAAAAGATGTGCTTATTGGAAATAGTTACGGAATTATCCGTGATTAGTTTGGCCCAGTCACTCAAAGGCAGGATTGGCCTATTTGATAAATTTCCGCACTTAACAGACGCATTCGTTGTAATCGCTGTCTTCAAAATCGAGTCTATTTTAAGCTGTGTAGAATTTCGCGAATGTCAGGTTAAGCGATTTATGGCTTTCTTTTATGAAACACTTGAGCTTAGCCCACAACCCGCAATAGTACTTTTCTCAATTCATTAACATCCTCGGCAATGAATGTTGGATGTTCATTTTCGAGTTCATGGCGTGAACCATATCCGTATAGTACACCGACCGAATCAATGCCTGTTTCTTTAGCGCCGATAATATCGTGTTTTCTATCTCCTAGTCCTTTGACCGCAAAATATTCCCTATACTTTTCAATTGCAAGCACAGCCTTATCATTGTCGAAACAATAATATTCCATAAAGGCTTCTTTAAGTGGGGGTCCAATAAACTTTTTTAATCGGCCCATGTCTTCCTCGATTATGCCGAAGTATTTTAATGAGTGTTGAATTGAGTTGATTATACCCACCTGTGGGTCGGTAAGCGTACCATCTAAATCAAATAGAATGACATCGTATTTTCTTATCATTATTTCTATGCCCCATCCTCATCCAAATTGCTCTAAATATTCGCTTTCAAGCCATTTGTCGCCTTACGATTTTGGATCTGCGAAGTACTATCGCGAATACTCCTTAAAACGGTAATTATACAAATTAAGTTCGCAGATGTTACCTGCGTATTCCGGCTTATCCGGACAGTGAAACCGGAAACATCCGGACACCAATCCGGAGGCATCCGGACAGTGTTCCGGAATTATTCGGACAGTTGTCGGTTAGTCGTGGGGTAATTATATTGGTTTGAAGAATACTCCAAAATATGCTAATGGTCAACATCAATATAGCCGTAGCCGCGGTTGTGGGGAGTGTGGATAAGCTCTTTTTAGGAATACCCCAGATTGCTTATCCAAGCCCTGTGGTCAACCCGTAGCGGCTGAGCGGAGGGTTGTCCACAGGGCGGCACTATCCACAACCAATTTGGAGGTTCTTAATTATCTTTTCTGCCATCACTTCCCGCATAGACTTTTTGGAGTCAAGTGCTAGGATATATGAGTTGTGAATGACTCTATCCATGATGGCGTCTGCTATAGTGGGGTCTGGGAATAAATCATACCACTGTGTATGGGCGATTTGTCCGGCTAAAACCATAGAGCCTTTGTTGTAACGGCTTTCGGCGATTTCAAGGATATCCCGGCTTTCTTCCAGTGAGTATGACTTAAGACCGATGTCATCTAGGATTAGGAGTTTGGTGTTTTGAAGCTGAGCCATGAACTTGGCGTAGCGGTTGTCATTTTTGGCATCCTGAATTTCTAGTAAGAGTTCCGGGATTCTAAAGTATTTAACGCTATAGCCATGCCGACAGGCGTTATTCCCCAAGGCGCAGGCGATATAACTTTTTCCACTACCGGTTTTACCAGAGATCACGATGTTTAGTTTTTGCTCCATGAACATGCATGTTGACAGTGTCTGGATGGTCTTCTTGTCAATTGTTCTGTCTGCGCTATAGTCAATATCTTCAATACAGGCATTTAACCCGAGAGATGCATGATTTAAAAGCCTTTGGATTCGGCCGTTTTTCTTGGCTTGCCACTGCTTTTCAACCATGATACCGAGGCGTTCCTCAAAGGACAGATCCCGTAATGCTGAGTCTGGTTCACTTAACATTTGAGCCATTACTTTAAGTTTTAAGTCCTTAAGCTTTTCTACTGTGGGGTTGTTAAGCATGGATACCACCCCCAGCATATGCTCTACTGCCTCGTATATTGACATGATTGACAATTTTCTCATCATTGGTATCTGTAGCTTTGGCAGTCACTTGTTTTAGTATGATGCTGAAATACTTAAAGGAATAGGTCTTTTGGGCTAGGGCCTCCTGGCTCGCAGCTTCCATAATTTCAGCAGAATGACTTTTGCTGAACCTCATAATTCCCATGCAGGCACGATAGGTTTGCACCGGGTATTCACGGCTTTCGAGAACATACTGTAGCAATTCTCGAGTATTGGGACCAATTTTCTCTGCCCAGTTCAGAAAGCGGTCCGGACTCCAACCAGATACGGCTTTATGGGCTTCCGGCATATGTTCAGGTAGCGTTATGTATCGTTTGTATGGGTTGTAGTTTCTCGGATAAGCAGCTACTCTTTCCCCGGCAATAAATATTTCAATGGTTTTGGATGTTGCCCGTACTGAGCATGATTGGCCAACATTGGTAAAATGAACACTGTAGAAAAAGCCGTCGTAGTCAACATGGTAATTGAATTGGACTTTAGTCTCTTTCCAGTCCGAAAATTCATATCTCGTGGCAGGAAGGGCCTGCAAAACAGGCTTGTCGATCTTCTCAAATGCCGTCAACCGGTTGCCCTTCATCTTCTGAAAGGGGCGGTTGACCAACTTCACCAGTTCTTCTTTGATTGATTCGTTAATCTCCAACAGGCTGAAAAACTGCCTGTTCCTGAGTGCTGCTATGATTCTTCTGGACACATTGCCAACCATGTTCTCATCAGCAGCCTTATCCTTTGGTCGGCCAGCGCGGGCCGGGACCAAGGTGGTTCCGTAATACCTGGCCATTTCGCAATAACTCTTGTTTAATACCGGATCAACAAGATCCGTTTTAATAACTGCGGTTTTAGTATTGTCCGGGATCGTTACCTTTGGAACACCGCCAAAGTATTCATAGGCCCTAACATGGGCATCTATCCAGTTAGGCAGTTTGGTATCACCAAAAGCATAAGCAAAAGGGTAGGCACTGGCGGGCAGGACCGACACAAAGAGGTAAGCAGGCTTAATTTCTCCGGTTTCAGGTTCAACATAGGCCATTGTCGTTCCTGCCCAATCAACTTGCATCTCCTCGCCAGCTGTATGCTCGACATGCATGGTTAACTGATTAGTCTTTCTAAACTTCCTGTAGCGCTCGCAAAATTGGGTATACATGATCCCATCGGGATGCTTCGCCTTGTATTCTTCCCAGAGAAGCATCAGAGTTACGTGCTTTTTCTTCATCTCGTAAAAGACGTACTCCATGTCGGGTTCGGGAACTGAATCTTTCTTCTCTGTAGGCGGGTACAGCAATGATAGCAACTGCTTGTCACTAAGATCAATTGGCCAAGTTATTCCGGCTTTCCCCGCTCGCTCAAGAATCTCTGAAACTGTTGATTTGCCACAATTACACGCTTTCCCAATCTCACGTAATGACAATCCCACTTCATGTTTGAGCTTTAAAATTTCTCGCGCTTTCAGCATTTCGATCCTCCTCATCTGTCGGCCCCCTTTTCGTCTGTAAAAAGGGTACCAGTTAGTTCACTAACTCGACAAGGTGTCCGGATGTTGCCGGAATGCTGTCCGGATGTTGCCGGAATGGGTGTCCGGATGTTTCCGAAATACGCAGTTACCTTAAATTATATCTTAAAAAACATGCATGACACATCAGTTATTACAGAAAAAAGATATATATGGTGAATATAGGAATAAAACTTTCATAGTAGCCGTCCCCTTGAATGTTGTCTAGAATTTAACGATAATATAGAAAGAGATGCCCATCGGGCATCTCTTCTCAATTCATCGCTACGATTGTTCCGGGGGTGAGTTCTGGCCTTAAATAATCCATCGGGTTGCCTGAGATCAATCGCACCAGCCTAGCTTTGCCATTACCGATCGGATTTACTTGCACCAGAAGTCCGTCATATTCCATATCTACTATTTGTTCGATTGGCTGGTCCCACCCCTTAAATACCTGGTCCAAATCCAGGGGGGTCCAATAAATCATCAATTTACCTTACCCCCTCCGCGATATTCTTGCATTAGTTCTTCTAACTTCTTAACTGCCTGCCCAACACCTCCCATTTCATCAATCAGCCCTTCTTTCACCGCATCTTCACCGATAACTACCGTACCAATGTCGCGCGCCAGGTTCCCGGTCCGAAACATTAGCTCTCTAAACCTAATATCCGTGCATTTGGAATGCTCGGTAACAAAATTGACAACCCTGTCTTGCATCTTATCCAAGTAGTCCAAGGTCTGTGGCACGCCGATAACCAGTCCTGTCAGGCGGATAGGATGAATTGTCATTGTTGCGCTTGGCGCAATAAAGCTGTAGCGGGAAGAGCAAGCCACAGTCACACCAATTGAGTGTCCTCCCCCTAATACAAGTGACACCGTCGGTTTCGTTAACGTGGCAATCATTTCGGCAATGGCCAAACCGGCCTCAACATCGCCCCCTACCGTATTGAGGATAATCAATACCCCTTCAATTTGGGGGTTCTGCTCTACCGCTACCAATTGTGGAATAATGTGTTCATATTTTGTGGTCTTATTTTGCTGCGGCAACACCATGTGGCCTTCAATTTGACCCACCACTGACAAGCAATAAATATTGCTAGGAGGAGTGGGAATTTCAATTTGCCCCAATTCTTGGATATTTTCCAGGGCCTTACCCCTCTTACGGGTTTTTCCCCCAGGGATTATTTCCGGCACTTCAGGCGGTTTAGCTGGCGAAGGTTCCTGGTTGCTTATCTGCTGAAATATATTATCCATAGTTCACTCTCCATCGCTTCAATCTTTCTTTAGTATGGGCAGCCTCAACTAAATTATCAAAAAAACGCGTCATTACTCCGCAAAAAAATGACTAGAGCCAAGGCTCCAGTCATTATGCACCGATGTTAATTTGTCGGGCCAAGATATTTTCATGTGATCGATAGAGGAGAAAGACCATCATCGCTCCCAAGAGAAAACCTACAGCTAAGTACCAGGTAGCGCTTCCGCCACCACGGTCGAACAAGGCTCCTCCCAGTAATGGTCCCATCATTCTACCACCTGAAGCCATACCGGCTACCGCTCCTTGGTACAAACCTTCCCGGCCTGGCGGGGCCAGGCGAGCTGCCACCGTAGGCACAGCCGGAAGAATGAGCATTTCTCCCAAGGTCAAAAGTATTATACTCACTACATAGCCCTGATACGCACTTATCCGCAGTAGGATTACGAAAGCACCCACCATCAGGCCACTACCCACCAAAAATTGACGTGGGAAGGTGTAAACCCACACTCTAATCGCCCAAGACACGAGTGGCTGGAGGAGTACGATGCATGCACCATTAATCGTCCACAGCACACTATATGACGCTAAACTAAAGCCGCGGTTGGTCATGACAATCGGCAGAATCGTTGTCATCTGAATATAAGCTGTCCAAACAAAGAAGATTCCCAAACAAAGTGAAACTAAGGTTTTAAAACCGAAATCTGATACTATACCATGCCAGTTAAATTTAGTTTCCACCCGGTCTTGACCAGGCTGTACGTCTTTCGGAATACCATATAAGACTACAACTAGGTACAGTAAAAAAGTGACTGCGTTACTAAGAAAAACCAACCGAAAGGAATATTGCGCAACCAACCCGCCCAACGCAGTTCCTATCGCCACTCCTGCATTAACTGCCACGTAAAGATAATTGAAGCCCCGGCGTTCCCCGGCCGGCCACAAAATACTGATTAACGCATTAAGGGGGACAAAAATCAAGGCTTGCGTCAGACCTAAAAAAATAATTGCCGGTACATACACCGACCAAACTGGAAAGACACCAATCAAACCGACTGTTAGGCTGGCTAGTACCAAGCGCCATAACATTAAACGCCTAGCCCCGATTTTATCGGCTAAATAACCGCTTAAAAACTGTCCGCTTAACGCTAAGGCAGATTGCAAGGCAATTACCAAGCCCGCTTCAGTTAAGGTTTTACCTAGGACATCATGCATAAACAAACTGTTTAACGGCCAAACAAAAGAATTTCCGACCGCATTAATAAAAGCACCAATACCTAAGATAATTACAACCTTAGGCACTTTAGTTTTCTCCAAAGCCACTCACCTTTCAAGCCAGTTTCGCATATCGCACTTCACACTTCGCACTTCACACTTCACACTTCGCACTTCACACTTCGCACTTCACATTCGCACTTCACATTCACACTTCACATTCACACTTCACACTTCGCACTTCACATTCACACTTCACACTTCACACTTCGTATTTTGTATACGTTTCGACAGACGAAATAAAATTCCTGCTATTTACAATGCCTTACTTTAATTATGTTTACAGTTTTAGTAAAATGAGTAATCGCAAGAGTTGGCAAACAATAAGCCATAGCTTAAATTGCTATGGCTCAAAAGGATGATATTATTTAAATTTCCATTATGATCGGCAAGATCATCGGACGGCGTCGGGTTTTTTCATAGAAAAATTTACTGAGCACATCTCGCACTTGGGCTTTAATCAGCGCCCATTCGGTGAATTTGTTTTCGCCGCATTTGGTCAGGGCTTGACGTATTCTCTCTTTGGCTTCATCCAGCAAAATTTCCGACTCGCGAACATAGACAAAACCACGCGTCACGATATCTGGGCCGGCAACCACAGTGCCGGTCTCTTTACTTATGGTCATCACGACAATTAATATACCGTCTTGCGACAACTGTTTGCGGTCCCTTAATACAATATTGCCGATGTCGCCGACCCCGAGGCCGTCAACTAAAATCCGGCCTGCTGTTACCTTGCCGGCGATGGCGGCGTCACTTTTTGTGAACTCCATGATGCTGCCATTTTCCGCGACAAAAGTATTTTCTCGCGGTACACCCAGTTGTTCTGCCAACTGGGCATGTTTAATCAGCATACGGTACTCGCCGTGCACCGGAATGAAATATTTGGGTCGCACCAAATTCAGCATTAATTTAAGTTCTTCTTGGCTAGCATGCCCTGATACATGAATCCCTGAAACTGCCTCATAAATAACATTGGCGCCTTGCTTAAAAAGATGGTCAATTGTCTTGGCGACCAGCTTTTCGTTGCCCGGGATCGGAGAAGCTGAGATAATCACAGTGTCGCCCGGTTGAATTTCTACGCGGCGATGGTCTGACATCGCCATACGCGTCAACGCCGACATGGGTTCACCTTGACTACCCGTGGTCAGAATACACACCCTGTTATCGGGTAATTCGGCAATATCATCAATTTCGATCATTGTATCTTCCGGCAGAGTTAAATAGCCCAAATCTGCCGCTATGTTCACAACGTTAATCATGCTGCGTCCCACTACCGCAACTTTGCGCTCGTGTTTATATGCGGCATTAATAGCCTGCTGCAGCCTATGCACGTTAGATGCAAATGTAGCCACAATAACCCTGCCAGTGGCATCATGAAAGGCATCATCAAAGGTACGTCCCACCACTCGCTCGGACATCGTAAACCCGGGACGCTCTACATTGGTACTGTCAGACATTAACACCAAAACACCGTGATCGCCTAATTCAGCAAATTTGTGAAAATCAATGATATGACCATCCACCGGGGTTTGATCCAGTTTGAAGTCGCCCGTATGCACAATAGTGCCGATCGGGGTGTGAATGGCTAGGGCGACAGCATCAGGAATGCTGTGGCTGACTCGCATAAATTCTACTTTTAGCGCACCAAGTTTGATACTATCCCTTGGTTTAACCACGTTGACCCGGACATTGTTGACTCCGTTTTCCTTCAGTTTACCCTCTACCAGTCCGAGCGTCAGTCTAGTGGCATAAACCGGAACATTTAAATCGCGCAGGACATAGGGTAACCCACCGATATGATCTTCATGTCCGTGTGTTAAGATAATCCCCTCTACTAGATCACGATTTTCTAACAAGTACGAAATATCTGGAATAACTACATCAATTCCCAGCATCTCGTCTTCGGGAAACATCAAGCCGCAATCAATAACGACAATGGTGTTATCATAGCGAATGGCGGTCATATTTTTGCCAATCTCACCCAAACCACCCAAGGGAATAATTTGCAACCTATTTTTTTCTTTGACCAACCTAACTGGTCACCTCCAATATAACTCGAATACGTCCGTACAGACCCCCAAAAGGCAATAACAAACTAGGGATTTTTACAAAATCCAAAAACACTAAACAAAGGTCCCGATCACCTTTGCCATAGTTCCTGAGTAATTGTTATTGAGCTAACCGTACACACTATCTGAACTAATTATAGCGTAACACCTCAAGGGGTGCAAGGCTGCAAATCAGGTTACACTACTCTAGTTTCGCTACTCTTAGGATTGCCCCTTGGGTACAGCTTTAAACTACCTATATTATGAAAATTACCTTTTGAGGACTACCTTGAGAGCATTAACACGCATGAAAAAAACCCGGCTTAAGCCGGGCATATAAGTCTTGCTATATCAAAATTAGACGTCGCGATGTCCTGCCTGCCAGCAACCTACCGGTCCAAACGGAAGGATGCGTGCAAGGCGCGAACTGCCTGTACCATATTGTCTTTGGCCACCAATACCCAAATTGTGGCATTCGAATCCGCCGATTGCAGCACTTGAATATTCTCATTGGTTAAAGCCTCGATTACTTGAGCCATTACGCCTGTTACTTCCGCTATCCCACCGCCTATTACCGCTATCTTAGCACAGCTGGCCTTAACGACAGCCTCAAAGCCCATATTGGCAAGGATCTTAACTGCCTTTCCCGCCACTTCATCTTTTACCGTGTAAACCACAGCCGTGGGCAAAATCGTAATAAAGTCCACGCTGATATCCGCCAAGGCCATCGCCGCAAAAATCTTTAAATTAAATTCCGGGGTATGTTTAGCAGGATCGACGTTGAGCCATAATTGGCTGACATTAGGGGTATGAGCAATACCGGTTATCAACCGATCACTTGTAATATCAGTGTGTGCCTCCATGGTATCACTGTCAACCTGATTAGTAACCAGCGTTCCACTGGCATCGCTAAAGGTCGATTTTACCCATAACGGGATATTGCGTTGCGCCGCAATCTCAACCGCGCGAGGATGAATAACCTTCGCGCCCTGATATGCCAACTGGACTATCTCATTGTAGGTAACTACATCGAGAATACGCGCATTTTCTACCAGTCGGGGATCTGCCGTCATGATTCCTTCGACATCGGTGTATATTTCAATTGCCTCAGCATTTAGCGCCACACCAAGGGCCGAGGCCGTAGTATCGCTGCCACCACGCCCCAAGGTCGTAATATCGCCATCTTCGGTAACCCCTTGAAATCCGGCCACCACCACAATCTTGTCCTGGGCCAAATTGGCTAGGATGTTTTTCGGTTCGATGCGAATAATGCGTGCATCGCCAAAGGTGTTTGTCGTGATAATTCCGGCCTGGGCACCTGTTAAAAGCACTGCCTCATAGCCTAGTGCCAACAAACTTGTGACCATGACAGAACCGGAAATCACTTCCCCACACGACATTAGAATGTCTAGTTCACGGCGCGGAATATCATGATTGATGCCTTTAACTAAATTTAAAAAAGTATCTGTTGCATAAGGATCGCCATTACGCCCAATAGCCGACACCACCACTACCGGACTGAATCCCGCATCTTTAGCGGCAATAATCTTCGCTGCGGCCTGTGCCCGGCGATCGGGATCTGCCACAGAAGTCCCACCAAATTTTTGCACCAATATTTTCAAATTGCGCATAATTCTCTCCTGTACAATTTATTTGCGTCCTGCATTGCACCCGGTTACCTTCCCAACGAATGCCTCAATCTATCCAGCCGAAAACTATCCTGCCGCAAAAATAAAAGCGGTTGCGAACACATAACTCGCCAACCGCTGCAAAAGCAAAAGTAAAAAACTTTTTACCCCGTTGTGCAAGATAGCGCACCACCCGGATCTCGGGTGACAGTCTTGTACTTCTTAAGCACAAGCCCAGCAAGAATTCGGTCCAATTAAATCCCTGCTTCGGCGGCGACTCCTTTCCACACCACTCATCGTTTGGTCACTCCCAGTGCGTACTCTTAATTCACCGCGCCTCTACCATTCACTTTTCAATTGCATTTATTATGCTACAATTTTACCAGCAATGTCAATAGTTACTTTGCCGCCTTTAAAGGTAGGCGGTGTAAGATGTTCTAGCCAATTTGTCCGGAAACTAATCAGCGTATTAAGTCTTGAAAATTAAGCGCCCTAAGTTCTCCTCTTAGTTTTGCTTGCACATCAGCCAAAGCTGAATGAATTTCGCACGCTGGTGCGCCATGTTTGGTGCAGTAGGCATAATCCGTCAAACATTTGTTGATCGCAATCGGACCTTCAACTGCCTCCACTACGTCCAAAAATGTAATTTCACCGGGCGGCTTAGCCAAGGTGTATCCTCCTCCTACGCCACGAAAGGACTTAACAATACCTGCCTTGATCAGAGACGGCATTATTTTCAGGAGAAAGCGCATCGGAACAATTTCTTGATGCGCAATAATTTGAGCTTCACTCACTTCTCCCTGAGGTTGTTTAGCAAGGAAAAGAACTGCCCGCAGGGCATAATCAGTAGCTTGATTAAGTGTCATGCAATACCCCCGCGTAATGTTTACCAATAGAGTATAATTTATGTAATTTTACCTTGCTCTTTATTCCTTGTCAAGGGCATACGCATGTGGCATGACTGCACATTCTGCACACTCTTCCCGCGTTTTGCATTCTTCACGTCGATCCCAGCGTTCGAGGCCATACATTAAGCATGTAAACAGCAGCGTACTTACTCCAATTAACAACCACCCCCGCTCGATAGTTGTATACGCTAAAATATTGCCCATGCCGATAGGCCCTATGGTATAACCCAGACCCATAATCATCGGTAAGACCGCGCTCATCCTGCCCCGATGCGAAATGGGGGTGTGGTTGATCACAAACGGCGTAATGCTGATGGATAGAACTATTTCACCTAGCGTAAAAATGAAACAGGAGATGAAGAAAAACCCCAATCTGCTCCACAGACTTAGCAAACCAAAGCCTGTCGCGTAAAGGAGGCCACCGTAAACCGCACGCCGAATGTAGGGGGTTCCTGTTACAAACCTTGTAACGAGCGGGGTAAACAGCATTACAATTAAGCCATTAAAGCCGGCCATCCAGCCATAATATTGCACACCTAAAGCTTTGAACTGCTGAACAAATTGGAGTGGTAACAGAAATGACCACTGGGCATAGGCAAAGTTATAGCCAAAAGCGATAACCGCAAAATAGATTAGGATCGGCCGCTTCAACAGTATGGCAAAAATTGACCCCTGCTCCCTTTTCTCTAGTTCCCGACTCGCATCAAAGCTACCGGCTCGCGTCGTTTGAATGGTTTCCTTGATAAATACACAAATCAAGGTGAGCGCTACCAAGGCGGTCAAGGCATCGCCGATAAATACGAGTGGTAAGTGACGGTGGTATAAAAATCCACCCAGCACGGGGCCAATGGCAAAGCCCATGTTAAATCCCAAATAAGATAACGCATAGGCGCCATTTCTAGTTTGCGGCGTCGTCAAATCAGCCATCAAAGAGTCATGAGCGGGACCTGCCGCGCCCATGCACATCCCCGCTACCATCAGGAGATAGACCATCAGCATCGACGGTTGAATAAAGCCACATATTAAATACAGCACTGCTGACAAAAGATCAAACAAAATAATGATTTTTTTGCGACCCCAGGAATCGGACAATTTCCCTCCCAACATTGCGGCCGGC
Source organism: Bacillota bacterium (assembly GCA_021783135.1). Taxonomy (GTDB): domain Bacteria; phylum Bacillota; class Desulfitobacteriia; order Desulfitobacteriales; family JAJXUE01; genus JAJXUE01. Next base: position 19,448 of record JAJXUE010000024.1, read on the forward strand.
AGATACAAAAGACCGGACAAACTGATATAAAAGCCGGCTGCCTGTTGCGACAAACCAATATTATTGGTCAAAATGATAGTTAACAGCGGCATAACAAAGAACCCTAGAGCGTTAATGATACGTGCCACAAAGATCACATAAACTTCACGGGGTAAGCCGCGATACGGGGCAAATAAACTTTTGATTACCGACACTCTTTAATTCCTCCTCACAGGCATAAAAAAATCATGGTGCTGGAGGCTTATCACCAACAGCTATGCCATGACTAATGAAACACAGACATCCATGCCTGAATTATAAAAGCCACGGGTTATCTAACGACCCGCGGCAGACTGGTTTTTTCGCTCATAGGCGTATTATGGCCGCAGAAAGTCGTTAGATGCTGGATTCAGTTGCGCTGGCTTGACATAAATTGTGGTGCTCACATCCACGACCTCCTTTAAATAAAATCAGATAATGTACTCAGTATACAATATGCATTTGATCCTGTAAACGATACCTGCCAGATTTTTCATTATAAGCTCGTCATACAATATTTTTCTTTATTGTTATTATTTGACATCTAAATGTATTGTCGCTATACTTTTACCTAAACCTAGTTTCCCGCAGTTCTCACATACTTAGCATAAAAGCACCGCTAGGGCAATATGTTAAGTCAGCATCATGCTACGGCAAGCCTAGTAAAGCAAAGGAGTGTAATAACATGCAATGTCCTAATTGTCACTCTTCCCTCCAAGGAGAATTTAAATTTTGCCCGCACTGCGGTACACAAATAGCCCAAAAATCATCATGTTCTGCTTGCGGTCAACCTGCTGAGCCGAGTTGGGTTTCCTGTCCGCATTGTGGAAATCAGTTGCGTAGTGGCGCAACCGAACAGCGTATGCACCAACCCTTACACGGCCGTTATCATGGCAGCAGCAGTTCCGGCGGCAAACATCGCAAAAGACGGGGCTTCTTGGGTGGTATCTTCTCTTCCTGAACGGAAATCCCTTGGCTTGCGGATTATCGCCTCGAAGCATTATTAGGTCAGGGCAGCTATGGCGCAGTGCTTAAGGCACGCAAAGGGGAACTGACCTATGCTGTTAAGGTCTCGAGTTCACTTGGGGCGTCCTCCGGCCATAAGGTGGCAGACTTCGCTACAGAAAAGGCCATTTTAGCGCACCTTAATCATAGCCATATTCCAAGCCTGGTTGATGCCTTTTGTCACGCCAAGGTGAACTATATAGTACAAGAGTTTATCGACGGTTATCCCTTGAGTTACTACATTGGGAGCGGTCGCCGTTTTAGTGAGGCGGAGGTAAGAGAGGTCTTGCTACAATTATTGTTAATTCTGCAATACCTACATCAGCACGACCAACCCGTAATCCACCGTGACTTACGCCTCTCCAACCTGATGTTAGCCGGCGACAAAATTCATCTAATTGATTTTGGTCTGGCACGATTTCTCAACTCAGCCGCAGTAGGTCCTGCAGCAGCAAGCCCTACCGCATCTAGCCTTGCAGCCCCAAAGCACGTGCGACCAAATTCGTATCGCAGTTTCCGTCAAGCGGTCTCTCCGGCCAGCGACCTGTTTGGGGCAGGAGTTGTCGGCGTAGATTTATTCACCAACTGGGTCAGTGACCCGGCGCATTTCGCTCTGAGCTGGCAGAAGCTTATTCCTGCCAGCCAACCTTTCATTACTTTCCTGGAGCAATTGCTAACAGGGCAAAAATACTTTTGTTCTGCCGCAGATGCCTATCACACCTTAAAATCATTACCCTGATTCATAGCTTAACTAACCATAACGAAAAGAGCTACCCTCGCGAGCAGACGGCAAAAAGGTCAACTCTCGAGGGTAGTTTCATAGCGGATAAATGTATCGTTTAGCTGGCATCAACCAGGCTTACAGCGCTTAATTGCCTGTAAGCCTTAGCTCCGGTAAAGCTAGGGTGAATCGACTTTACCTCTACACCTGCACGGGAACGTTGCCCTGGGCAGTAGCTGCTGCCTTGCTTTCTGGCATCGCGTCGTTGAGCTTACCTGCAGCCACCAATAACTTGCGTATTTCCGCCAATTCCACAGCATTGGCCTCCACCAGCGGGAGTCTGACTTTACCCACATTAAGTCCCATCATGTTGCACGCTGCTTTAATAGGCACCGGGTTACTGGTCATAAACATACCTTTAAAAATTGGGTACAGTTCACAGTGTAGTTTGGCTGCTTGTGCCGTGTTACCGGCAAAAAACGCTTGCACCATGGCCTGAATCTCCGGCCCGACCACATGGGCCACAACACTGATAATGCCTTCACAGCCAACTGCTAACCAAGGCAAGGCCATCGAATCGTCGCCTGAGTAGACCATGAACTCCGGCGGCAGCAGGCGTTTCAACTCTGTAACTTGATCAGTCGAGCCTCCCGCTTCCTTAACCGCAACCACATTTTTGATTAAACTCAGACGGGCCACAGTTTGCGGCATCAAGTTAGTTGAAGTCCGTCCCGGAACATTGTATAGCACTATAGGCAGTGAGCTCCCTTGGGCAATTGTGGCAAAATGCTGATATAACCCCTCCTGGGAAGGCTTATTATAATAAGGCACTACCAACATTGCCGCATCCACACCGACCTGCTCGGCGGCTTTAGTCAAGCGCAGGCTGGTAGCCGTGTCATTCGAACCTGTTCCCGCGATCACGGCAGCACGATCCCCCACAGCCTCTTTGACCGTTGCAAACATCTTAACCTTTTCCTCAAAAGTAAGCGTGGGCGACTCACCGGTTGTCCCTACTACCACTATGCCATCCGAACCATTATTTACCAAATAACGCGCCAGTACCTTGGCTTGCTCATAATCAACTTCGTTTTGCGCATTAAAAGGGGTTACCATCGCTGTAAGCACTCGTCCGAACTTTTTCAAGTTATTCACCACCACAATAGATTTTTAATTTCCTAAACGAAACGACTCATGCAAAGCTCGCACCGCTTTGACCATGTCCTCCTTAGCCACTAAGACCCAAATCGTAGCATGGGAATCGGCTGACTGAAGCACCTGTACACCCTGGGCCGTCAAGCCCTCCAGGATTTGGGCCATTACCCCCGGCACGCCGGCAATACCCCCGCCAATTACCGCAACCTTGGCACACCCCGGCCTGGTTTCGGCCGCAAAGCCCATATTTTTGAGAATCTTCACAGCTTTATCCGCCACATCGTCCTTGACTGTGTACACCACGACATTTGGCAATACCGTGATAAAATCAACGCTGATATCGGCTAGGGCCATGCCTTTAAATATTTTCAAGTCTGCCGCAGGCACATTGGCTTCACTCTCAGTATTAACCCGGATTTGGGTAACGTTCGGTGTATGCGCTATCCCTGTTATCAGTCTGTCACCGGTAATATCAGTGCCAAGCTCTAAAAAATCACTGTCTACTTGGCTGGTGACCAAGGTTCCCGGGGCGTTGCTAAAAGTCGACTTGACGCGTAGCGGGATATTTTTTTGCATGGCAATTTCCACCGCACGCGGATGAATGACCTTAGCTCCTTGGTGCGCAAGCTGACATATTTCATTATAAGTAACCACATCCAATATACGGGCATCATCAACAATTCGGGGATCTGCCGTCATAATACCTTCAACATCGGTATAAACGTCAATGGCCTCAGCATCAAGGCCGACTCCCAAGGCTGCAGCTGTGGTGTCACTGCCTCCCCTGCCCAAAGTGGTAATTTCACCGGTTTCGGTGATACCTTGAAATCCGGTAACTACCACAATCTGATCTTGACATAGGTGTTCTAAAATATTCTTTGGTTCGATGCGCACAATGCGTGCATCGCCAAAAGTATTGTTAGTGATAATCCCAGCCTGCGCACCAGTCAGCAATACAGCGTCATACCCCAGCCCAATCAAGGTGCTAACCAGAACCACGCCCGAAATAACCTCGCCGCAGGACATGAGAATATCCAACTCACGCCTGGGTACATCAGGATAAATACCTTTAACCATATGTAAAAAAGTATCGGTTGCGTAGGGATCCCCGGTACGGCCTATGGCGGAAACGACTACAACCGGACTATAACCCTCTTCTTTAGCCGTAAATATTTTTTCCGCAACCTGAGCCCGCCTCTCCGGTGTGGCTACCGAAGTCCCGCCGAACTTTTGCACCAAAATTCTCAAGTTTTCCATGGTTCTCTCCTAATAATTGTTATTTGAGTAACAATTCTGCTATCTGTACTGCGTTCGTTGCTGCACCTTTACGAATCTGGTCTCCGACAACCCACAGATTAAGACCGCGTTCGATCGACAGATCCTCACGAATCCTACCGACATAGACGGCGTCAGTATCCGCTGCGAACAACGGCATCGGATATTTGTCAGCGCTTGGATCGTCAATCAGCACCAGACCAGGCGCTTGGGCCAGCACCTCTCTAGCTTGGGAAGCCGTAATTTTCCGTTCCGTTTCAATATTGATGGACTCGGAATGACTGCGGAACACCGGCACCCTAACCGTCGTGGCTGTAATCGCCATATTTTCGGCATGAAATATTTTCTGCGTTTCTTTGACCATCTTCCACTCTTCTTTGGTATAGTCACCTTCTTGGAACACATCGATCCTAGGAATGAGATTATACGCTATTTGATAGGGGAAAACTTGTGCAGTTACCTCTCTTCCTTCCACCAATTCGCGAGTTTGGGCGGCAAGTTCTTCGATACCTTCGCGCCCCGCTCCGGAAACCGCTTGGTAGGTAGAGACCACGATACGTTTAATACCCGCTGCATCGAAAATAGGTTTTATGGCTGCAGCCATTATAATGGTAGAACAATTAGGATTAGCAATTATTCCTTTGTGCCACGCCACATCCTGTGGATTAACCTCGGGTACGACCAAAGGCACTGCCGGATCCAAGCGAAAAGCGCTACTGTTATCAATGACTACAGCACCCCGTGCTACCGCATCCTGCGCAAATACCGTACTGGCTGAGCCACCCGCAAATAATGCAATGTCTATACCTGCAAAAGCTTCCGGGCTCGTCTCTGCCACGGTATAACTTTGCCCCTGCCATTCAATAAGTTTTCCGGCTGACCGAGCTGTAGCGAGAAGACTTAACTTACCCACCGGAAACTCGCGTTCTGCCAAAATTTTCAAAAACTCTTGTCCAACCGCACCTGTAGCACCCACAATAGCGATGTTATACTTTTGCAATCGACATTCCCTCCCTGATTAATATTTATCATAAGGGACGGCAACCATAAAGAAACCGTCCCGCAGTAACAACATTCTAACTCTCAATCCGGTATTCTTGCAACACCGGTTGTAGTTGCTGCCCCGCAACCGCAGCCTCAATGGTGTCCGCAATCAAATTCATATGGGCGACCAAAGAATTTGCTTTATTATTCGGACTATCCTGTCCAAAGGGCACCAGATACACCTGCTTGGTGGCTAATAAAATACCGATATTCCTGGCATTTAACCCTAATCCGTCATTGGTTGATATTGCCACCACGACCGGGCGCTGATTGCGCAAATGAGCCTTGCAGGCCATAAGTACAGGCGTGTCGGTTATCGCATTGGCAAATTTGGCAAGTGTGTTGCCAGTGCATGGGGCTACTACCAAAACATCTAGCATTTTCTGTGGACCCACAGGCTCAACGTCACTTATAGTACTTAACGGCCTACGCCCAGTGATACTTTCCAGCTCCTCTTTCCAAGCTTGGGCTTTGCCAAAGCGGGTATCCATCGTGTCCACAGCCTCGGAAATAATCGGAAAAACTTCGGCCCCTTCTGCAACCAACCTTCTAACCTCAAGCATAATGTCTTTGAGGGTACAGTGGGAACCTGTTAGCGCAAAACCCACCTTAAGCCCTTTTAGCATCCCCAGCACCTCCACGTTTTTGTCCAAGGAGTTCTGTAAGGACATTATGTTACAAGTTGACGAAGAATGAGTTTGGGCAATACTTGAGCCAAAATTCTTCCGGCACTTTTTGGGGCTACTATGCCCGGTAAACCCGGGGCCAACAACGCCTTAATGCCAAGAAAAGAAGCATACTCAAAATCCGTTCCTCCCGGCGGTGAAGCAATGTCGATAATTACGACTTCGCGGTTAACGTTATCCAAGACCACGCGATCCAAAATCAGGCTAGGTATTGTATTAAAGATAATGTCCGCCCGCCCTACTTCTTGAGCCAAATCCACACTGTGAATAGCTTCCAGGCCCATGGCATACGCTCGCGCCAAATCACCGTCTTTGCGGGCTGCCACCATTACCCTAGCACCCATAGCGTGCAACAGGTTGGCTAACGTGAAACCGCTCTTGCCAAATCCCAATACCAGTGAGCTGCTGCTGTGGATTGTAATCGAAGTCGCTTCCATCGCCATCTGTACTGCGCCCTCCGCTGAGGGAATAGAATTTAGAATGGATATCTCATCCGAACCATTGTATTCAACCAGCTTAAGCCCAAAAGCTATCGCAGCCGTTTTCAGGGCCGGACGAGCCCAGCCGATAAATACCGGCACAGATGGCGGAATTAGTTGCAGCACTTCCTTGGTTAGCTGCATTGGTACCTGAGCATACTTCGCTTTAACTACCCCACGTTCGTCAGTTCCCGGCATTGGCAGCAAGATTACGTCTACACCGCAGACGGCGTCAGCCAGCAGTGCAGCCGTGTCTACACCGGCAATCTCCGGAGCCTTTTCGAAGCCGATAATTTTTATGTATGCTCCCATTTTAAGTAATTCGGGGATGAGGACCAATTCCCGGTCATCACCACCAATTATGGCCAACCTGACACCCCGTAAACCCGAACTCATTACTATTGCCCCCTTTGAGACAATGTCCCATAACTACTACAGTATATGAGTTATTTTAGGTTGGGGTGCCTGACTTGGCATGAACTCACTGTCATATCCAGTTTTGAAAGAGCTACATAATATTTTCCAAACCAACTACCAAGCCATTTAGCGTAACGACGTTTTTTATCGCCAAAAGCACACCTGGCATGTATGTCTCGCGACTGTAAGCATCATGGCGTATCGATAGGGTTTGCCCCAGCCCGCCAAAGATAACTTCCTGATGTGCCACAAGACCCGGTAGGCGGATACTGTGGATACGGAGTCCTTGATAGTTGCCCCCACGCGCACCCGGTAGTTTTTCATATTCTTCGGCATGCCCTTGATTAAATTCCGGGCGTACCGTTGATATCAACTCTGCAGTTTTAAGACCAGTGCCTGACGGTGCATCTAATTTTTGATCATGATGCAGTTCAATAATCTCGACATTGGGAAAATAGCGCGCTGCCTCTTGCGCAAACCGCATCATTAAAATTGCTCCGGTGGCAAAATTAGGTGCCACAAAAGCGCCTGAATCTGCTGCCAGCGCCCGGATTTCTGCTAGGTCAGCTTCAGATAGTCCTGTGGTCCCAATAACTGGCCTCACCTTGTTTTGCAAAGCTAGTTTGGCGTTTTTCAAGACAGAATGAGGTGCTGTGAAATCAACCAAAACTTGAGCTCCGGTCATTTTAAGCACTTCAGGCGAAAATTCACTAATTTTGATACCCAACGCTTCTATTCCGGCCAGCTCACCCGCGTCCGTACCATGTAATTTCATATCAGCTGCGCCAACGAGTTCAAGTTCTTTATCTGCCGCAACCGCCTTGATCACTTCCCGACCCATCTTGCCCGCAGCGCCCGCAACAAAAACTTTGATCCGACCCAAAATAAAAGCCTCCCGCCTGTGTTTAAGTCTTTAACTAAGGAAAAATCCTATTAATAAATTGTCTTATAATTATACAGCATTGTCAACAAATAAGAAAAAGCGCGTGGCGCTTTTTCTTAATTATACATTATACAGTTACTACGAAACTAAATGGTGTAGCTTTTACCGCGCTTTTCACTCATATCAACAATAATAACCTCATTGCCAATCTTTTTTACCGCTTGCCAAGGAATAGCTATATAATCCTTTTCGCCGCCTCCCCACCAGCTGCGCATGCCCCGTTCCGGTAAAATCAAAGACTCAATCACACCACTTTCCGGCACAATGACCAAGTCAGTATCTCCTACAGTGCCAAGTTTTGCTCCATCTTCCAGATTAATAATCTCCTTACCGGCCAGTTCGCTTAATAACATAATTTTCACCTCTTGTGTAACCATTTTTTTCTAAAATTATTAAGTCTAATAAGGTATGGTTGCAGCATAGACAAAAAGATGGATAACAGGGCGAGCGGATCGAGTCCAATACCATAAGCACGCACCCTATCCGGTAATTCTAAGTTTAAAAAAGATGCTAATACACCTAACGCAAGATAAATACCACCTGCAATTCCCACCATTTGCGCAATAGCGGTTGACAAAGGTGAAGCAATTTGTTCTATCCGGCGTTGCCTGTTCCAAAAGACTTTCTCCTTGACCGCAAAATAACCGCAACTCGCTATGGCTAGCAGCCAAAGCCAACTCCCATAGCCCATCCTCCCCACCCCTTATGCTAAAAACATTATGCATACCCAACCCAAGATATACTTTAACTCAAAAAACATCATAGTTAGCGGTTATTGCACCGGCCAACCATGATGCTTTCTATGTCATGATTTAGTTGTTATTTACTTATCCTGCGGCGCTGTGATTGTGCCTGTTGAACCAAAGCCACCAGTACCACGATTTGTTGCGGCTAAAGTGTCAACCGGTTTAAGGCGTGCGATTGCTATTTTGTTGAATACCAGTTGTGCTATTCTCTCACCCCGGGTAATAGTGTATGGCTCTGTTCCGAGGTTAATTAATATTACTTTCAGTTCCCCGCGATAATCAGCATCAATAGTGCCGGGCGTATTTAAACAAGTTATGCCGTGTTTAAGCGCCAACCCACTGCGCGGTCTCACTTGGGCCTCATAACCACAAGGAATGGCCATACTAAGACCCGTAGGCACAAGTACTCGGCTGCCGGGCTTAACCTCCAAGTCAGTCTGCACCGCAGCCAGCAAGTCTAACCCTGCCGAACCCTCAGTCATGTAACTTGGCAGCGGCATATCGGGAAAAAGCTGGATAATTTCAACGTCAATATAATCAATCATAGCTAATTATAGTCCTACTCGCTTCACTACTTCAGGCAAATCCAAGTCAAACCGGCCCGGGCCGATCGTTGTGAGTGCCAAAGCCTTAGGATCGAACATAATCCGCGCCAGCTCAGTAACATCATTAAGCGTCACCTTGCTCAGTTTTTCGACTACCTCATCAATCGAAATCACTCGATTAAAGCTCAGTTCATTTTTGCCTAAACGGCTCATTCTGCTGTTAACGCTTTCTACACTCAAGTAAAGGCTGCCTTTAATTTGTGCTTTGGTCCGGTCCAATTCGTCACGACTAATCCCGTCATTTTTAAGCTTAGCCATTTCAGTGAGTATACACTCGATTACACTGTTACTATTGGCAGGTCTGGTTCCGGCATATACTGCAAATAGACCGCTGTCCACAAAAGTGGAGTGATATGAATATATGGAGTAGGCCATGCCTCTTTCTTCTCTGACCTCCTGAAACAGGCGCGAACTCAACCCACCGCCAAGAACATTGTTCAAAACATGCAAAGCGTAAATTTTAGGGTCTTCTTGTGCTAAACCGGGGACACCCAAGACAATTTGCATTTGTTCCGTTTCTTTGGCGACATGCTTAATTACCGGGTGGGCTAGTGGCTTATGGTCCAATATTCTGTTACACGCACCTTGAAATAGACCAAAAATCGGAGCCAACTTGGCGTGAACTTCTTGCTGCGATATTTTACCGGCAACCGCAATTACTAAGTTTTGCGGTGCGTAATGGCACTTCAGATAACGGTCAATCTTGTCTCGGTTCATTTCGGCAATACTGTCCGCCGTACCTAAGATTGGTTTACCCAAGGGATGGCCTTCCCAAATCGCTTGGGTAAACACATCATGAATCAGCTCGTCCGGGGAATCTTCATACATTTTAATTTCTTCCACGACGACCTTTTTCTCTTTTTCTATCTCTTTGGGTTCGAATCGCGAATTAAAATACATGTCGCTCAATACGTCGACAGCTAAATCAAAATCCTCATCCAAAATTTTGGCGTAATAACACGTATACTCTTTGGCGGTAAAGGCATTGAGTTGCCCCCCTACCGCCTCCAAAGACTCCGCCAAATCCTTGGCACTGCGCTTTAAGGTACCCTTGAAGAACATATGCTCAATAAAGTGGCTTATACCGGCATTATCCTCCTGCTCGTCGCGTGTACCGGCGCCAACCCACAAACCTATCGCCACAGAGCGAACATGCGGAATTTCTTCTGTTATAATACGTACCCCATTGGGTAGAGTTTCTTTTCTATACACGATTTGCTCACCTCTTTGCTGTCCAATACATGCTCCATTCGCGCTTCAACGCAAAAAACCCTTTATTGTAACGTGACAAGCTATTCGGCAAGTTCTTGCTGCCTAATTAGGTTCAACCGCTGCCATAGGCTTAGTTGCGCAACCGAATTAGCCGCAGCCAGCGAGGCTTGTCCGAGCACTTGCCCGTGTAGACTGTACTCCGCATAGCCTAATACTTCGCCAGCCTTAATAGGAGCTGCATTCCCCCGGGTCCAGACCAGCGTGCGTTCGACGCTAGCCTTGTCTTTAGGATTCGCCAGGAATTTCACACTTGAGCCTAGCACCACCGGCACCCGAGGTTGCGTGCCATTGGTTACGGCAAAGTTCCCGGCAGGTTCACCCTTGGCGCCACGGGTGACGGTTTGGAAATTATTAAACCCATATTCCAGCAGTTTCATAGCATCTTGGAACCGAGCCGGACTATTTAAGACTACCGCAATCAGTTGCCGTCCATTTTTAGTGGCAGAAGCTACTAAACATTTACCGGCAGCATTGGTGGTACCTGTTTTCACGCCATCGGCAAATTCATACATCCAAAGCAGTTTATTCGTGTTGCGAATAGGTAAGGTTGTATGGGGTTGAATAAATTCAATGGCTGTTTCCTTAATGCGTGTAACTTCCGCGAATTTGGCAAGATGAGTACCGTGTCTTGCCATTAAAGCCAAGTCGTAAGCCGTGGAATAGTGTTGTTTATTCGGTAGCCCATTAGTGTTAACAAAATTTGTATCATAGGCTCCTAAAACCCGAGCTTTGGCATTCATCAACTGGACAAAAGCCTCTTCCGAGCCGGCAATCTGTTCGGCGATAGCTACACATGCATCATTCCCGGATTTAATTAATGCACCTTCAATTAAACTGCCTAACGTTAATTTTTCGCCTGGATCAAGATGAATTGTTGACTCCCCTACCTTAGCAGCATGGTCACTTACCGTTACGACATCAGCTAAATTGCCAAACTCAAGCGCCAAGATGGTAGTCATAATTTTAGTTGTACTCGCTGGCGGCCTGCGCTTATGGGCTTGCTTGTCAAACAATATTTGTCCATTATTGGAGTCAATCAAGACTGCTGCATCCGCTGTAAGCGTAGGCTGGAATGCCTTAGTCCCATTTTGCCCTCCACCTTGTTGGTTACCCGGCGTGGCACCAACGGGAACAATTTGCCCGCAAATAAGACATAAACAGACCACGCAAGACAAAATATACTTTTTAAACATTAAATCACCTCACCTAAGGACAATCACTATTTATTATGTCTTTTGGCGAGGTAATTACCCTGTCTAATTTTTCCTGCCAATTAGTTGGGTGATAGTAACGAAACTGAATCCTTGATTTTTCAACATCTGCAGCATTTGCGGTAAAGCTTTGACTGTGTTTGGTTTGGGATGCATAAGTACAATCGCTCCGCGTTTATCCGGGTTACCGCCTGATTTAACCTGTGGCTCCACTATTCTGCGGGTTATGAGTTCAGTCGTACTATCTGCGCGCCAGTCAACCGTATCTAGAGTCCAAAGCGTCAATGTATACCCTAATTCGCGTGCGGCCCTAAGCACGTTTTTACTATTTTCGCCATACGGTGGGGCGAAGAAAGTTGTTTTCCGGCCGGTAATTTGTTCAATCACCTGTTCAGTCCGCAGAATTTCACGCTTATTCTCATCAAGTGAAATGTTATTGGGATGTGGGTGCGAATAGCCGTGGTTCTCTAGCTCATGTCCGGCCGCAACTATCTGTTTGAGCAATTCAGGATTTTTTTTTGCCCACCGTCCGCTGACAAAAAAGGTGGCTTTGACTCCTTCTTTCTGAAATACATTAAGCATAGCCGGAATATTCTCCTCGCCCCAGTCTACATTAACGGTTAGCGCCATGATTGGCTCCTGGGTTTTAACCTGGGCAACAGGGTCCAAGGCAGCAGTAGGTACCGTCGGCATGATCTGTCTTGAACCAATTACCACCCCCAACACCAGACATAAGCCAAATAGGATCAAACCTAAGCGGGATGGTTTTACATAAATTACACGCATAAGCCAGACTCCTTCATGATGAAAATTCTGTCATAACTTTATGCGTCAAAGGAGATTGTCATGCCGCCTTAGCAAAAATTTACTTTATGCTTACCAACCAATTATACTTACTCACCAAATAAGGGCTGACACCTGATTGAAAATTGCATTTCGCTCAGGAGTCAGCCCCTTGTTTAAAAACTTTTCCTATCTTTGTTCTTGACGGGCTTCGCGCAACACTTCCTTATGCGAGAGGTTGAGTCGACCCTGTTTGTCTATACCAGTTGCTTTGACCATAAGCTCATCACCCAGTTTGACCACATCCTCCACCTTTTCCACCCTGTCCGACGAAAGTTGCGAAATGTGCACCAAACCTTCCTTGCCCGGCAAGCCCATAACACCCGGTAGCACCTCTACGAATGCACCAAAATCCATAATGCGCATAACTTTACCCTTGTAAGTCTTACCAACCTCAATTTCTTGGGTTAGCCCTTTAATGATGGCCATGGCACGGTTACCAGCTTCCCCATCAATCGCCGCAATAAACACCCGTCCATCGTCTTCAATATCGATTTTCACGCCTGTTTCGTCGATGATTTTCTTGATCGTTTTACCACCAGGTCCAATTACATCACGAATTTTATCAGGATGAATAGTGGTTGTGATGATGCGCGGAGCGAACTTGGATAACTCAGTTCTCGGTTTATCAATAACCTCGAGCATCTTACCCATAATATGCATTCTGCCATCTTTAGCTTGTGCCAACGCCCGCTTTAGTACCTCACGCGTTACGCCGCTAATCTTAATATCCATTTGCAAGGCTGTTACACCTGTTGCGGTGCCTGCCACCTTGAAATCCATGTCACCAAAATGATCTTCCATGCCCTGAATGTCGGTAAGCACGGCAATGTTTTCTCCCTGCTTAATCAAACCCATCGCAACTCCTGCTACGGGAGACTTAATCGGTACTCCGGCATCCATCAAGGATAAAGTACTGCCGCAAACACTGCCCATCGATGTCGACCCATTTGATTCCATGACTTCAGAGACCAACCTTAGCGTATAAGGAAAATCAATGACGGAGGGAATCATTGGTTCTAAAGCTCTTTCGGCCAGGGCTCCGTGTCCAATTTCGCGTCGTCCCGGCCCCCGCATTGGTCTGGTTTCACCCACACTATAGGGTGGGAAGTTATAATGGTGCATATAACGTTTCGACTCTTCTAAACCTAAACCGTCTAAGATTTGTTCGTCACCTACTGCCCCGAGCGTAGTAACGGTCATGACCTGAGTTTGACCACGCGTAAACAGGCCAGTACCGTGGGTACGCGGCAAGACCCCTACTTCACACCAAATTGGCCGTACTTCTGTCAGCTTACGCCCATCAGGGCGAATCCCTTTGACCGTAATCAGTTCACGTACAATCTCTTGCACTATATCTTCCAGGACACTTTTAATTAACTTGGTTTCAGTTGCATGGCTTTCTGCCAAATGCTGCAGTGTATCTGACTTGACTTTGTCGATTGCTTGTTCCCGCGCTAGTTTGTCCGAAGTCTGCACCGCACTACTCATGCGTTCGAAGGCAAACTCGCGTACCGTCTGCTCTAACTCTTGAGGAATTTCAAACAGTTTGACCTCGCGCTTAACTTTAGCAAGTCCCTTTTCGAGTGCCGCTGCACGAAATCTCTCGATAAACTCAACAATTTTGCTCACTTCGGCATGTCCAAACATAATTCCGTCTAAAATGACATCTTCCGGAACTTCTTTCGCGCCGGCTTCCACCATCATAATAGCATCTTTGGTACCAGCTACAACCAAGTGCATCAGGCTCTTTTCCGCCTGCTCTACACTGGGATTAATGATAAACTCACCGTCTATCAACCCGACAATTACTGCGGCAATCGGTCCGTCAAACGGAATATCCGATAAGGTAATAGCAGCTGAAGCGCCATTTATAGCGGTTACATCAGGCGGATTATTTTGATCCACCGACATTACCATGGTAACCACTTGTACATCATTACGAAAACCCTTAGGAAATAAAGGACGTATTGGCCGGTCGATCAGACGACTGGACAAAATTGCCTTTTCACTCGGACGACCTTCTCGTTTAATAAAGCCTCCTGGGATTTTACCGACTGCATAAAGTTTTTCTTCGTAATCTACGGTTAAGGGGAAAAAGTCAATCCCCTCCCGCGGCTCGGCTGAGCAAGTAGCGACAGCATTAACTACTGTATCACCATACCTGACAAAAGCCGCTCCCCCAGCCTGCTTGGCCAGTTTACCGGTCTGAATCGTCATGGGACGGCCGCCAACCTCCAGCGTCATTTCTAATGCGTTATAATTCTGCACCTAAATAGAGCCTCCTTAGTTCTTTTCCTTCTTTATATAACAGTTTTCACTTCGACATATTGGTATTATTTCCTTCCTTTTATAAAAAAAATCCTATTTTCAGTCAAAATAAAGGGGAACTCAAAAAAGGGAACAAGCCCTGGTATCCAGGTAACTTGTCCCTTCGTTATACCTACGCGTAATTTAATTAGAGGAAAGTAAAGTCTCAATTTCCTGTTTCGCCGCTGGATATTTGTAGGAAAACTCGTGATATGTAACGTAATCATCATAAATCTTCATACTGTGATTTTGACCCCTAATGCTAAACGTTAACACGATAGGATCCTTGGTAGTTTCCGGAAGCGTCGTACGTTCCAACTTAATGGACCTAATTTTGCGTAAAACTGTGTTTTTAGCATAACTGATATCCGTCTCGGCGGCAAAGGAACCCCCTAGTATGGTCAATTTATCAGCCTTAAACAGATACCCAGTCTGATTTACAGCATAGAGGGTTGGCGGCAGCCACCTGTTCAAACTGTTCCAAATACTTCCCGTCTCCATGTAGTAATGGGGTGAATTTTCACCAAAGCCCAAGTGCAAGCTGTCATAAAAATTTAGCGTAATATTTTTGTCTGGGATCTGAAGCTGATAGTTAGGAAATTCAGGATTCGCAACAATCGCTGCTAACTCCTTGTTCTCTTTTAACTCGCCGGAATTAGCCAATAGGCTGCTTAGGGTGTCGCGCTGAGCCGTATTGAGTTCTACATTTTGGCTAGAATCTTGGGCTACCAGTTTGACTGTCTGGGCGTCCTTCAGTGCGGCCTGAATATCCTGCAGGGAAAATTCTTGTGTGGCAGTTTGGTCGGTTTGGACCTGATCAGGGTTACCTGCACTCGTTGTCACCGCGGGTTGTGCGGGTTGGGGCTGTTTCTTGACCACCTTGTCCAAGATGTTAGAACAACCAGTCAGAGTTAGTAAGACAATTAACACAGCAACGAGACGCAACTTCAATGGAATCCCTCCCTTGGTATCTTCTTTCATTTACCAATTTTATCCATTTGAAGTTGTGCTGTCAACAGTTTCTCAGCTATATGTTAAATTATGACATTTCCTTTAGGCTTTCTTTTGGCAATAGGAAAATAATGCCCAGGCTTAAAACAGCAAAGACGGCGACACCCCAGTAAACGTAATGCAAGGAACTAGTTAACCCTCTTTGCAATACGTTCACTAGCGAGGCTGGTAGCGCCGCGCGTTTGGCAGGGTCAAGTAATACGTCGGTAAAGTCGATACTCAGTGGCGCCTTGCTCCCACTTGACAACCCTTTTAAATAGCTACCCATACCGCTGTTTAGGATACCTCCCAGCAAAGATGCGCCCAAAGTATTTCCCAGGATGCGCATAAACATATTCGAAGCGGTCGCAGTACCTCGCACTGACCACTCGACGCTACTTTGAATCGCTACAATGAAAGTTGTCGTAGCCAGCCCTAGCCCTGCGCCGATAAAAAATGCCCCTACTCCGGCCCACACCGGGCCTTTTGCCGGCTGAAGCGTAACAAAAAACACCGAACCGATGACCAAAATTATGCCACCCAGTAACGCAGTCTTCCGCACCCCTGCGCTCAACAAGAGCTTACCGGCCAATGTGGACGCCAGCGGCCAGCCAATGGACATCATACCTAAGGTTAAACCGGCAATTGTCGGTGATTTTTCCATTACTCCTTGGACAAAAGTAGGCAAAAAGGTGGAGATACCAATCATAACTATCCCCGTAGTAAGGGAGGCGGCATTAGCAACTGCGATCAACCGATTGCGCCAGATTCGCAATGGTACGATCGGTTCTTCTGCCCGTAATTCCTGTCTGATGAACATGTACAAGGTGAGTGCAAAGGTGAGCATCAGCAGCAGGCTGGGCATGGACAGCCAAGGCCAGCCAACACCCCCTTCAATCATCGCCACCATCAAGAGTCCAGTAGCTGTCAGCAATAGACACGCACCAAGATAATCAATCTTGTGTTGCTTTTTGGTTATATCCTCATGCAAATAGCGGACAATACCGACTATGGCCAAGATACCCAGCGGTATATTGAGCCAGAAGACCCATGACCAACTGATATACTGGACCATCACCCCACCTACAGCCGGTCCGGCTACCGAAGAAATCCCCCAAACACTGGATAGGTACCCTTGCACCTTAGCCCGTTCTTGGACACTGTAGATATCTCCCACAATAGTAGTTACTATCGGTTGAACCGAGCCTGCTCCCAAGCCTTGGATCAAACGAAATAAAATCAGCATACTCATACTGTGCGCCAAGCCGCAAAGGAGGGAGCCGAACAAGAATACAATCACGCCCACCACAAATACCGGTTTGCGGCCAAACAAATCTGCCAATTTGCCATAAATAGGGATTGTAACGGCCTGCATAAGTAAAAAAATAGAAAATACCCAACTAAATAGAGCGAAACCGCCCAACTCACCCACAATACTCGGCATGGCCGTAGCCACTATCGTCGCTTCAATCGCCGACATAAACATTGCCAAAATAATTGCAGTTAGTACCAGTGGTCGGTTAGTTTTTGCCTGTGTATCCATTAAACCTCCGTCTGTGGTCAAAGTAACTAATTATAAAACAAAGTGGCATAACCCAAATGGGCTGCCACTTTGTGCGTTGTCAAGGTTTTTTGATTAATGGCGTAAGCCGAGACTGGCAACAATAGCACGATAACGTGCAAAGTCACTCTTTTTAAGATAATTGAGCATACCACGTCTTTGACCAACCATCTTTAACAGACCGCGTCGAGAATGATGATCCTTTTTGTGGGTTTTAAAATGCTCGGTTAGATAAGTAATGCGCTCGGACAAAATGGCAATTTGTACCTCGGGAGAACCCGTATCCAAATCATGCAGTTTGTACTTCGCAATTATCTCTTGTTTTTTCTCTGGAGTAAGTGCCATGAAAATTCACCTCCTGACTTAATTTATCCCCGTAAGCCAAGGAAACCGTCGGAGTAGCGGTATTCTGAGCAAACGGTTTTTATGGATCAGAGCGTATTTTAACGCTCATCCTGCGTGTAGTTCCCAAGCTTCGAGTTCTACAACAGTGCTTATTTTAGCACAATACAAGGTGAAAGTAAAGTTACAGCAATCCCGTTTGGGCAGCTATGTTTTGGGCAAAGCCGGGTTTTTCCGTCTCACTTTGCAATACATGTAGTGTTTGCATTTTGTCTTGTTGCAGTTGGGCAATCAATTCATCTATACTGGCAAATTTGCATTCATCACGTAAGCGCTGACAAAAAATTATTTCTACTTTATGATCGTAAATATCCTCGGCAAAGTCAAACAGATGAGCCTCAATTGTTGGTCGCTCCACGGTTTGGAAAGTTGGCCTTAATCCGATATTCACCATGCTCGGCCACAGCTTTCCATCTACCGCAACCCACGCAGCATACACACCCCTCGCCGGTATGAGGATCTCATCCAGGGGCTCTACATTGGCCGTTGGGAAACCTATCGTGCGACCCACCCTATCACCAGAAACTACAATACCTTCCAACGCCGGCCAGTACCCCAGAAAAGCCTTAGCATCAGCAATATCGCCCCGTTCCATAGCTTGCCTCACCTCGGTAGACGAGACTGTAACCCCCTGCACAGCAATTGGTCCAATCACGCTTACACCAAAACCATATGTCCGGCCCAACTCTTCCAACTCAGCCGGTCCGGCCTTCCCGCCCTGGCCAAAGGTGTAGTTAAAGCCCACGAAGATATGAGCTGCATGCAGTTTACCCACTAAAACATCCGCGACAAATTTCTGCGGTGACTCGTCCGCAATTTCCTGCGTAAAAGGCAGTAGAATTGTCTGATCTACCCCTAATTGCGCAAAATAATGCAACCTCTGATTCAACGTACTCAACAGCCGGGGAAATTTGTCCGGCGCCAGAAGTTGAAGCGGGTGCGGGTTGAAGGTTAAAACAGTGGCCTGAGCACCCAGTTGCTTGGCCTTCGCAACAGTCGCAGTAATTAATTGGCGATGTCCAATGTGCACACCGTCGAAATTCCCTAAAGCTATTACTTGGGGGCCAGGTCCGTTTGTGTCTAATTCTGTCCATTTATCAATGATCTTCACTGTCACGGTTTCCCTTTCCTAAAAAATCTGACTGCTCGCGACAAAGACTTTTTTCGGTTTAATTGCACCGGCATCATCTCTAAGCCCCAGGGCCAAAAATTGACCTTGTTGGTCATACAGGCGCACCCAGGACGCAGCCTGGTCTTGTTTCACGTCAGCGGTATAGTAGTCGTGTGCGGCAAGGCTGAGTCCGTTCAAGAGGGCTTTAACCCTATGGCCCGCAACTACTAAGCGTGGTAAATCATCTGCCCCGCGATCAGGTGGCTGAAGAAAGTCGCTGGTACCGCGCGTTACCGCTGCCGCAATTTCCTCCAGTGTCCAGGCATCAGCCAAATCAAATGGCCCGGACCGTGTGCGCAACAAAAAAGACATATGCGCACCACACCCCAGACTGTCACCCCAGTCGGCGCAAAGTGTACGCATGTAGGTACCCTTAGAGCATACTACATCAAACATTATGGTTGGATAATCACCCTGCCAATTGACTTCGATCGGTGTAATTTGTGCGATAACAACTTCCCGTGCAGGGCGCTCAATCTCCAGGCCCTGACGTGCTAACTCATAAAGCTTCTTACCTCCGACTTTTACGGCCGAGACCATGGGTGGAGTCTGTTTGATCTTACCCGTAAAGGCCGGGAGTACATTAAGGGCGTCTTGGGCGCTAAAATCAACCGGTCTTTGCGTAACTACCTTACCAAAGCTATCCTGACTATCGGTAGTAATCCCAAAGGTAATCTCTACCCTATAGTTCTTACCACCGGCAGTTACAAACTCTGCCATTCGAGTAGCCTTTCCCATGCAAACGGGCAGAACCCCCGGAACGCTCGGATCAAGCGTACCGGTATGACCTATGGTCTTCGTCTGTAAAAGACGCCTTAAATAGGCCACCACATCGTGTGAGGTCATACCCGGTGGTTTTAAAACATTAATTATGCCGTCCATGTGCCGCCTCGATAACCTCGCAGGTTTTTTTAATCACTCGTTCGACTGTTTTCGACAAGTCGCCGTTGATGTTGCAGCCGGCTGCCCGGGTGTGCCCGCCGCCGCCAAAGAACATCGCCAGTTGATTGACGTCCACCAGCTGTTTGGAGCGAAACCCGACTTTGATTTTACCCGGGCTCAATTCGCGAAAGAGCAGACCGACTTCAACGCTGTCTATAGCCCTAGTATAGTTGATAATTCCCTCCGTGTGCTCATCCTTAGCACCCAACTCAGCCAGATAGTGCAACGGAATAACCACCCAGCCCACCTTACCGTTTTCTGATACCTGCAGGTTTTCAAGCGCTCGCCCCAATAGACGTATGGATGGCAGGGATTTGGTTTCATACAAGGCTTGATTGATTCTGGCCACGTCCAAGCCCTGTTCAACCAACCTTGCTGCTAAGCGATGTACGTCACCGGTTGTATTTCCATATTGAAAGGAACCGGTATCAGTTGCAATCGCTGTATAGATCAAAGTGGCCAGATCATGATTCCACGCTACATTTAAAGCTGCAATCAACGTAGCTACCAGTTGACCTGTAGCAGCAGCGTCGGGTTCCACCCAGTTAATCGTGCCATATCGGTTATTGGAAACATGATGGTCAATGTTAACAATATTATTTAAACCCCGCACGCTGGCTGCTAGGCCGCTACCTAATCTCTCCAGATCACTACAGTCAACACATATCACAAGTTCGGGCCAGTCCGTAATTTGTGCTGCAAGTTGTACCTGACTTGCACTAGGCAGAAAACTCAAATACTGTGGAACCGGGTCGTTATTGGCCATTATCACCTTTTTACCCATGCTCTGTAGCGCTAGACCTAAGGCCAGCATAGAACCGATACAATCCCCGTCAGGTTGAACATGAGAAAGAATAATAATATTTTGGGCCTCCGACAATGCCGCAACGGCCTGTTGTTGATCATCCATACTCATGCCTGCCCTTCCGGTTTAGAGGTATTATCATGGACCTCATTTATCAACTTGGCAATTCTGATGGCGTGATCAAGTGATTGATCATGTTTAAAAACGATTTGTGGGGTATGAAACAAGCGGACACGTTTACCCACTTCACTGCGCACAAAGCCAGCCGCTCTGTTTAAGGCTGCAATTGATTCCTTTACTGCCGTGTCATCACCTAGGATGCTGACGTAAGCTACAGCATGACCTAAATCCTGAGCCACCTCGACGCCGGTAACAGTTACAAACCCTATCCTAGGATCTTTCAGTTGTTCCCGCACAATAGCCGATATTTCCTCTTTTAGGCTTTCGGCTACCCTGCCTAACCTGTACTTACCCATCGGTCATACCCCCCGAAACCTAAAGTTCGCGTTTTACTTCTTCCATCATAAAGGCTTCGACAATGTCGCCTTCTTTGAAGTCGTTAAACTTTTCAATACCGATACCACATTCGTATCCGGTAGCAACTTCCTTTGCATCATCCTTGAAGCGTCGAAGCGATTCAAGTTTGCCTTCCAAGATGACTATACCGTCGCGAATAACCCTGATCTCAGAGTTACGGGTAATTTTTCCATCCGTTACAAAGCAACCTGCAATCGTTCCGGCCTTAGGTACTTTGAAGGTGGCCCTGACTTCAGCATGGCCCATGACTGTTTCTTTAAAATCAGGATCAAGCAGACCACTCATCGCAGCTTTAACGTCCTCGATCGCATCATAAATAACACGATACAAGCGAATATCTACTCCCTGACGTTCTGCAGTGTTCTTCGTGTTAGCATCTGGGCGCACGTTAAAGCCAATAATTATGGCATTAGAGGCTGCCGCCAGCATAACATCGGTTTCCGTGATTGCTCCCACTCCGCCGTGAATCGGGTTGACCCTGACTTCACCGGTGGATAAGCGTTCCAGTGATTGGCGTAACGCTTCAATCGAGCCCTGGACATCAGCCTTGATAATTACATTGAGTTCCTTTACTTGGCCCTCTTTGATCTTGTCAAACAAATCTTCCAAGCTGACTTTAACGTTACGTTTAGCATCCTCCGCCTTTTTCTCGCCTTGACGATAGGTTACAACAGCTTTGGCCGTCTTATCATCTTCCACAGCATTAAAAATATCACCGGCCATCGGCACTTCAGAAAGACCTAAAACTTCAACTGGTGTGGACGGACCAGCCTTCTTAATACGGCGGCCTTTATCGTCAATCATTGCTCTAACTTTACCGGAGGTTGCACCGGCTACCAAGATGTCGCCAACTTCCAGCGCACCTTTTTGGACCAAAACAGTAGCAACAGGACCGCGACCTTTATCCAATTGCGCTTCAACTACGGTACCGTAGGCCTTACGATTAGGATTGGCTTTTAAGTCTTGCACTTCAGACACCAGAAGAATCATTTCTAATAGGCCTTCAATGTTTTGTTTAGCCTTAGCGGATACCGGAACCATAATGGTATCGCCGCCCCATTCTTCGGCAACTAAACCATACTCGGTCAGCTCTTGTTTGACCCTTTCAGGCAGGGCATTTTCTTTGTCGATTTTGTTAATCGCCACAATAATCGGCACACCAGCGGCCTTAGCATGGTTGATCGCCTCAACGGTTTGCGGCATTACTCCATCATCAGCTGCTACTACTAAAATGGCAATATCTGTAACCTGAGCGCCGCGTGCCCGCATTGCAGTGAACGCTTCATGCCCGGGAGTGTCTAAAAATGTAATTTTTTGGCCTTTTATTTCTACTTGGTATGCCCCAATATGCTGGGTGATACCACCGGCCTCACGCGCTATGACATTAGTTGTCCGAATAGCGTCGAGTAAGGAGGTCTTCCCGTGGTCAACGTGTCCCATAACTGTAACTACAGGCGGCCTGGTCGCGAGTGATTCCGGTGCATCAACAATTTCCTCGACAATTCCGGCCGGTTTTTCAATTTTAACTTCAACCTCAATACCAAACTCGTGGGCGATCAAAGTTGCGGTCTCCGCGTCGATTTCTTGGTTAATGGTCGCCATTACGCCTAGCGCCATTAGCTTCACAATCAGTTCTGATGATTTCCGGCTCATAATGCTAGCTAAGTCTTGTACAGTTATGATTTCAGGAATGACTATATGTTTGGGGGCTGATTCATGAATATCACGCACCGGGCCTCTGGCGTGCTTACCTTTAGCTCGTTTTAACAAACGATCCTCTGTTTCGCGTTTGTCCCTGCTGTCACGCCGGTCAGGCTGGGTCTTCCCACCCTTTTTGCTGTCGAACCTGGGGCGCTGGGTGGTTTGATCCTGACCAACAGCTTGCGGCGGAGCTGGAATAGGCGGCAATCCCGGTCTGCCTCCTCTTGCTCCCTGTGGTCCTGCCATGCCCGGTCTGGGTGGACGACCGGCCGGTGCACCACTTGGTCTGGGTCCGCCCCCACCATACGGAGGACGCTGTTGACCTTGGAAACCATCCGGACGTTGGCCTTGTTGACCTTGATATCCCCCTGGACGCGGTCCCTGCGGACGTTGTCCCTGGAATCCCTCCGGGCGTTGACCTTGGAAACCTTCCGGACGCGGCCCCTGCGGGCGTTGGCCTTGGAAGCCCTCCGGACGCGGTCCCTGCGGGC
>JAJXUE010000025.1 GCA_021783135.1 Bacillota bacterium
GACAGAGTATTCTTGCGGTTGGAGCCGGGGGTGCTTCCAAGCTGGTCAAACCTGGGGAGTGGAGCCTGTGCAACTTTCAGCATCCGAAACAACCTGAGGCGTATTACGCGCGCTGGCGGCAAGATCGCACCCTGGTATTGACAATGTTAGACGAGTTTACCCTTGCGCCAATTGACAAAACAGCGTATAATGCATACAATTACGATGAAACTTAAAATTAGTGATGAAGAGAGTGTCCGGGGTCTAGGGCTTGTAGGGAGAGACTGTTGTGACTGAAAGCAGTCTTAAGCAATTATCCGGACTAACAACTCTGAGCTGCCGGTAGAACAGCAGAAATGCTTAGTAGAGCCGGACGCCTGACCGCGTTACAGGTCGTTTGGAGTTAAGCGGCAGTGCTTTGAATTAGGGTGGTACCACGGGAGTTGCCTCTCGTCCCTTGCGGATGGGGGGTTTTTGTATGTTCAATTGTAAGGAGGTAAAATATGCTGATTCAGAGGCCTAAAGGTACTAGTGACATTTTGCCGGATCAAGTGGAAAAATGGCATTACATCGAAAATGTTTTGCGGCAGATTTGTCGCGAGTACGGCTACGACGAAATCCGGACACCGATTTTCGAGCATACGGAGCTGTTTCAACGCGGCGTAGGCGAAACTACGGATATTGTCGAGAAGGAAATGTACACGTTTCGCGATAAAGCGGAGCGGAGTATCACGCTGCGACCGGAAGGTACTGCCTCGGTCTGTAGGGCCTATGCGGAAAACAAACTGTATGCCAACCCACTACCGGTAAAATTATACTATCTCGGCCCGATGTTTCGCTATGAAAAGCCTCAAGCTGGGCGCTTTCGACAGTTCAATCAATTCGGGATTGAGGTTTTCGGTTCGACCAACCCTGCGGTGGATGCTGAGGTAATCACTCTAGCTATGGATTTTTACGAACGACTGGGGTTAAATGGCCTGGAAGTTCACCTTAACAGTGTGGGGTGCCCTAAGTGTCGGCCTGTGCACAAACGTAAATTGCAGGAATTTCTGCAACCGCACTTGGACAAGTTCTGTCCCAACTGTCAAGGACGCTTTGAGCGCAATCCTTTGCGCATGCTGGATTGTAAGAACCCAACGTGTCAAGAACTGAGTGACGGTGCACCGACAACGACGCAGTGCTTGTGTGACGAATGTGAGGAACATTTTGCCGCAGTAAAAAGTTATTTAGATGCAGTTGGAGTGCGCTATTTTGTGGATGAACGCTTGGTGCGCGGTCTGGATTATTATACCAAAACGGCATTTGAAATAATGGTCGAAGAAATCGGGGCCCAAAGCGCCATCTGTGGTGGGGGGAGATATGACGGATTAATTGAGGAGATTGGCGGTCCCGCTACCCCCGGCATTGGTTTTGCCCTTGGTATGGAACGCATCTTTGCCGCTTTGGCCGTGCAAGGTATTGATATACCGCTTGTTACTCGCAAAGATGTCTATATTGCCGTGTTGGGTCAAGCAGCAGCTGTAGAAGGCTTCCGCCTCCAAGCGATATTGCGCAAACTCAATCTCAAAGTAGAAACAGACTATCTCGGTCGCGGGCTTAAAGCTCAACTTAAAGCTGCGGATCGGGTTAGGGCTCGCTTTGCGGTCATCATCGGGGATGATGAGCTGGCCCGTGGCGTAGTAGTGGTACGCCAGATGGACAGCGGAGATCAGGTCGAGATCGGCCTGATTGACCTAGAGGATTACCTTTTGGCGAACAGCTAATTCGCCGGGATAAATATTTGGACAAATATTTAAGGAGGCAAATAAACGTGACAGATACTTTAAAACGCACGCATACTTGCGGCGAATTGGGAATTAACGCTACAGGTAATACTGTAAATCTTACCGGCTGGGTACAACGTCGCCGCGACCATGGTGGTTTGATTTTTGTCGATTTACGCGATCGTTCCGGCTTAGTCCAAGTAGTATTTAGCCCGGGTGAATATCAGGCAGCGTTTGAACTGGCGGAAGGTGTGCGCAACGAGTATGTTTTGGCTCTGCAGGGTAAAGTGGAAGCCAGACCGGAAGGAACGCGTAACCCCAATTTGGCCACAGGGGATATTGAAGTATATGCTACCCGGCTGCAGGTGCTCAACCAAGCTAAAAACCCGCCCTTTTACATTACCGATGGAGTAGATGTGGATGAAAATGTCCGCTTGAAATACCGCTATCTTGATTTGCGTCGACCGGAAATGCAACAAACGTTGATTATGAGGCACAAAGTCACCATGATCATGCGTGAGTTTTTGGATCAACGGGGTTTTCTGGAAATTGAAACTCCGATGTTGACCAAGAGTTCACCGGAGGGAGCACGCGATTATCTGGTACCTAGCCGCGTTCACCCGGGTGAGTTTTACGCTTTACCCCAATCACCACAGATTTTTAAACAGCTGCTGATGGTCGCCGGCATGGAAAAATACTTTCAAATAGTCCGCTGCTTCCGTGATGAAGATTTGCGTGCCGATCGCCAACCGGAATTTACGCAATTAGACTTGGAAATGTCTTTTGCCGAACCACAGGATATTCAAAGCATGATGGAAGAGATGATGGTTCGCATTTTCCGGGAAACGAAGGGTATCGAAGTCGCTTTGCCGCTACAGCAGCTAACCTATCGCGAGGCGATGGAGCGTTATGGCTCGGACAAACCGGATACCCGATTTGATTTAGAATTAGTTGATATCTCAGACATTGTCGCGGACAGTGATTTTAAAGTTTTTGCGGATGTCGTGCACAAGGGTGGTCAGGTCAAAGGGATTAATGCTAAGGGCAGTGCTGATATGCCGCGGCGTCAAATTGACGAACTAACTAAATATGCTGCAATCTATGGCGCCAAAGGTCTAGCTTATATTGTGCTGTCAGCAGAAGGTGTCAAATCACCCATCGCCAAGTTCCTCAGTGAGGCCAAACTGGCGGAAGTAATCCAACGGCTGCAGGGTGAGACCGGCGACATCCTATTTTTTGTCGCCGATAAGCCGCAGGTTGTGGCGGATGCCCTGGGTCATCTGCGTGGGGAACTGGCTCGCCGCTTAGACTTAATTGATTCGGATGTCTATAAATTTGTTTGGGTTACGGAGTTTCCGTTGCTGGAATTTGACGAGGAGGAAAAGCGTTGGGTTGCGAAGCACCACCCTTTTACTGCGCCAATGGATGAAGACCTGCCGTTGCTGGCAACTGACCCGGCTAACATCAGGGCTAAAGCCTATGACTTGGTGCTAAATGGGTATGAAATCGGTGGTGGCAGTATTAGAATTCACAGGCGTGAGGTGCAGGAAAAAATGTTTGCCCTGTTGGGACTGCCTCAAGCAGAGAGCGAAGATAAGTTCGGTTACTTGTTGGAAGCTTTCGAGTATGGCACACCACCACACGGCGGTATTGCCTTTGGCCTGGATCGCATCATGATGCTGCTCAGCCGGCGCGACAACATCCGCGATGTGATAGCTTTTCCGAAGACCCAATCTGCTTCAGATGTAATGAGTAATGCCCCGTCACCGGTATCCGAAAAACAACTCAAAGAGCTTTCGGTGCGTATCAATATATTAAAGAAATAATACACAAAAATCGCGGCCAATATTTACCATAATTTATGGGCAGAATAAGACTATGAAGTTAATGATTAACACTTGTCGGCTATGTTGAAGTGTGCTACCATTGAAACATAAAGTAGCACATAATAATGCTAAGCCCTACTGTGTGCGTGAGTCTGCCGGAGTTTTGAGCCAACACTTTAACATTGGGAACCTTGAGCTCTAAACGTGGCATGAAGGCCCCTTGCGCAGGGGAATCAAGAAGCGTTTAGGAGGGTACCCACCTGCTTAGGCAGGTTCAAAACCCGGTTCCACGGCATAGGTGGGGTTTGTTTTTCGGTAACATGAGCAGCACTCTTAAGGGTGCTGCACTTTTGATATGGCAAACATGTAAAGAGGTGTCGCATGCAGCATAAGTTTACCCGTACAGAATTGATTATTGGGCCGCAAGGGCTGGCTAAGTTGACTGCAGCCAAGGTTATTGTTTTTGGCGTTGGCGGCGTTGGGTCGTTCGTGGTTGAAGCTTTGGCTCGAGCCGGAATTGGTGAGTTGATTTTGGTGGACTATGATGACATATGTCTCACTAATATCAATCGTCAACTGCATGCGCTGCACTCTACCGTCGGACAGGCCAAAGTAGAGGTAATGCGGCAACGTCTGCATGATATTAACCCTGACTTGAAAGTAACTGCAATCAAGGAGTTCTATGGTCCGGAGCAAGCAGACCGCCTGCTTACGTCTGATTTGACTTATGTGGTGGATGCTATCGACTCGGTGAGTAGCAAGGTAAGCTTGGTGGTCGAGTGTAAAGCACGCGGCATCCCGATAATTGCGAGCATGGGAGCAGGCAACAAGCTCCATCCGATAGCTTTTCGAGTTGCCGATATTGCAGATACTACTATTTGTCCGCTGGCCAAGGCTGTGCGCAAGTTGCTACGTAAACAAGGCATCGAGCGGGGGCTTAAAGTGGTATATTCCACCGAGCCACCGATTACTCCCTGCGAGGTAGAATTTGACTGCAAAACAGACTGTGTGTGTCCCAATCAAGACGGTCACTGCGCTAAAAAAAGACAAATTCCCGGGAGCATATCCTTTGTACCGTCTGTAGTCGGATTGATTATTGCCGGGGAGGTAGTCAACGATATCCTTGCCTGATAGTGAACCTTCAGCCTGTGGGGGATATTGGTTCATAGAATTTGACACGCAGTACTATAGTTACTATAATATTGGCATAGACTACCCCATGGGGGTATAGCCGGAGGGGTTGCTTATGCTTTCGTATTCGCCTGCTAAGGACGACTTGATGCGCCGCCTAAGGAAGATTGAAGGCCAGGTTAAGGGCATTCAACGCATGGTGGACGATGAAAAGTACTGTATGGATATTTTAGTGCAAATCGCCGCCGTCAGGGCAGCTATAACTAAGGTGGGCACCATTATGCTGGAACAGCATACACGCGGGTGTGTCAAAGCTGCAATTGAAGGCAATAAAGGTGACGAAATGATGGAAGAACTCGTTGGCATTATCGGCAAATTTATGCGGTAAAATCCAAATATACTCGGTGGGATGACTAATATCATCCCATTTTTTTTAGGGGGAGATATGAATTCTGCCAAGATTTTCAAGACGGGACAACTTATAAGTATTAGTTTATTAGTGGCCTTGACACCGTTGACCTACTGGCCGATGCAAAACTGGCTGAATCTGCCGGTTTATGAACTGAGCTTTGGCCTCTGTGTAAGCTTGTTTCTGGTGAATCTCATTTTTCCTAAGCTTAACTTACCGCAGCTCGCAGTGCGGGATGGGATATTACTGCTGTTTTTTCTGTGGTTGGGCTATAATGCGTTGACAATTGGCGTATCTGGCGCTGCGGCCCCGTTGCTGCAGATGGCAGTATTGCTTTTCGTACTGGCGCACACAGATTTTAGTACTAAACAGGTTGAGCTAATCGTAGTCTCGATGTTGGTAGGTGGTACGGCGCTGGCATTGACTGGTATTTACCAGCACTTGTATGAGCCTTGGCATCGCCTGATTCCCGCAACATTGGGTAATGCCAATCTGGTTTCAGGGTTTCTTACCTTGCTTATCCCGCTTAGTTTCAGCTTCTGGTTGCATGAGGGTAAGAACTACCGCGTCTTTGGGGTGATTACTACTACAATTTTAACTTTGGCGATGGCGTTTACTTATACCAGAGCCGGTTGGCTGACTGCCTTTGTAGCCATGGTCGGCTTCGCACTGACAAAAAATAAAAAACTGCTGATCTTTGTCGTCTTATATTTATTAATTTTTGGTTTAACCGTGCAAGGAGTGGGTAGTAGGCTGGCTCAATTTTCACAGGCTAAGGCCTTTTTGCCGGTGGCTCAGAACCAAACTAAGCAAGCTAATGAGGTTAATTCAGTCCAAAGCCGGGTGAATTTATGGCGCTTTGCCCTGCACGATTTTTCGCGCTACCCATTAACAGGCATCGGCATCGGCAACTACCGCACGCGCCTTACGGCTTATATGCAGCAAAATTCAGGGGCTGCCAAAAAGTTTTTATTCGGCGCGGAAGATGTCCATAATGCCTACCTGGATATCTTGGTAGAAGCAGGCTTACCCGGCTTGCTCCTCTTGCTGGGTGTATTGTTGCTATGGCTTGTTCCGGGTGCATGCGAGATACTTACGCAGCGCGGTTCCCCCCTTCAATTAGGCTTGCTTTGGGGGATGCTGGCTTATCTTGCCCACAATTTTACCAATATCCTATTACTGTGGGTGCCGACAAGCTGCGATTTTTGGGTTGTTCTAGCGCTGCTTAGTGTGCTTAGATTAGAAATTAAGTCGGGAGGAGTTTTGTCATGAATGTAATTGATTTGCGGAGTGACACTGTAACCAAACCCACTGCAGTCATGCTCAAGGCGATGAGTAGTGCGGAGGTGGGGGATGATGTGTATGGGGAGGATCCCACTGTCAGAAATTTGGAAGCAATGGCAGCCCAGATAATGGGTAAACAGGCAGGACTGTTGGTGACCAGCGGTACTATGGGCAACCTCGTAGCTGCCTTGACCCATACCAACAAAGGTAATGAGGTGCTACTGGAAGCGGACTCTCACATCTATTATTATGAAGTGGGCGGACTTGCGGCAGTTGGAGGCTTAATGCCGCGTCCAATCCAAGGAGATAAGGGCAGCATCAGTGTGCGGGTGCTGCGCGACGCTTTGCGTCCGGCGAATATCCACTTCCCGCGACCAAGCCTGCTGTGCTTAGAAAATACCCACAACCGAGCTGGTGGCACAGTTATGCCGCCCCAGGCGGTAGCAGAGGTGGCGAGCTACGCCAGAGAACAAGGCCTTAAGGTACACTTAGACGGCGCGCGAATTTTTAATGCGGCCATCGCCCTTGGAGTTGAGGCGCCAGAGTTGGCGGATAAGTGTGACTCTGTCATGTTTTGCTTATCCAAAGGGCTGGGAGCGCCTGTAGGCTCACTTTTGGTGGGCGACAGCGATTTTATCGCCCAAGCACGTAAGTGGCGTAAAATGCTGGGCGGAGGTATGCGTCAGGCAGGGGTAATTGCAGCGGCAGGCTTAATAGCGCTTGAGCAGATGCGGGAACGCTTGGCTGAGGATCATGACCACGCCAAATTATTGGCGGCAGGCTTGGCTGCCATACCCAAATTAACCTTGGATTTGGCAAATGTGCAGACTAATATCGTGGTAGTAAAACTTGACCCGTCCTTGTCCACGCCGGCTATCTTGGCTGAGTTGGCCCAAAATGGAGTCTTAGCCAGTGACTTTGGTCCGGATTTGTTGCGCTTTGTAACTCACAAAGATGTTTCACGCCAAGACATTGAGGATGCTCTTGCCATCATAGCGCGTGTAAGTAGGTAAAAAACATGGATTTGTTTGATGTGGCTAGGGAAAATATTTTGCAGAGAGAGAGTCCATTGGCTACCCGTATGCGCCCCCAGACTTTGGCTGAGTTTGTGGGCCAAACCGATTGCGTGGGTCCGGGTAAGCTCCTGCGTCGTGCCATTGAGGCTGACCAACTAAGTTCGGTTATTTTTTACGGTCCGCCCGGAACTGGCAAGACGACTTTGGCCCAAGTGATAGCTAATACGACTAAGGCTTATTTTGTGCAATTAAACGCAGTGAGCACAGGGGTCGGCGAACTAAAACAAATTGCGGCTCAAGCTAAAGACAGACTTGGTCAGTATGCGCAACGCACAATTTTGTTTGTGGATGAGATTCACCGTTTTAATAAAAGTCAGCAGGACGTATTATTGCCGGCGGTCGAGGACGGCACACTTATTTTGGTAGGGGCAACGACGGAAAATCCATTTTTTGAGGTTAACAGTGCGTTGCTTTCCCGTTCACGTTTATTTGAATTGCGGCCCTTAAGTGAGGCGGATATTATAGAATTACTCCGGCGTGCTTTACAAGACCGGGATCGCGGACTTGGTCAATATCGAGTTGAAATCGAGCCCGCTGCCCTTGTCCACTTGGCCAACACCGCGGGCGGTGACGCGCGTGTTGCGCTAAATGCCCTAGAGTTGGCTGTGAAGACAACATCGCCGGGACCGGAAGGCAGACGCAGCATCACCCTGCAGATTGCGGAAGATTCAATTCAAAATAAGGCCGTGCTATATGACCGGCAGGGCGACAAACACTATGATGTGATCTCGGCTTTTATTAAAAGCTTGCGAGGCAGCGACCCGGATGCGGCGCTGTTTTGGCTGGCCTATATGCTTAAGGCAGGGGAGGATCCTAAATTTATTGCCCGACGGATGATCATCCATGCCAGTGAGGATATTGGTTTGGCTGACCCGCGTGCCTTGGAGCAGGCGGTGGCAGCGTTCCGTGCGCTGGAGGTAGTCGGCTTGCCGGAGGCAAGGTTGGCTTTGGCTCAAGCTGCAATCTATATTGCCTTGGCGCCGAAAAGCAACGCCGTGGTACGAGCCATCGACCTCGCTATGGCTGATGCTGCCACAGTTGATGTGCCTAAGCACCTGCAAGACTCACATTACCCCGGTGCTAAACAGACCGGGCGTGGTCAAGGTTACCTTTATCCGCATGACTTCCCGGGCAACTATGTTGACCAACAGTATTTGCCCGACAAGTTTAAGCTGAAAAAATATTATGACCCCCGAGAATAACCAGGTGTTGGATGCTAACACTAGCAACAAGACTTGGCTGCACGCCTTGTAACGCTGTGAGATAAATCACACTATATTACTCGGCTTTAGGAATTGACAAATCCCGAGTAATTTAATATGCTATACATAGAATTTAAGTCTAAGGTGAGAAACGGGGGAGTGGCCTTTGCGTTTGTCTACAAAAGGCAGATATGGTCTGAAAGCTATGTTCGATTTAGCCCAACATATTGGTGAAGGGCCCGTATCCTTAAAAAACGTAGCTGAACGCCAAGGCATTTCCGAGCATTATCTGGAGCAATTGATTTCCGGGTTGCGCAAAGCGAGTTTGGTTAAGAGCGTACGTGGCGCGCAGGGTGGTTACACTCTAGCCCGGGATGCCAGTAAAATTACAGTAGGGGATATCATTCGTGTGCTGGAAGGACCGATAGCTCCGGTTGAATGCGTAGCAGAGGAAGATCCCGAAATCTGTGACAAGGCAGATTGCTGTGTAACACGACGTATCTGGGAAAGGGTCAGAGACAGCATTGCCGATGTGCTTGACTCCGTGACCTTAGAAGATATGGTTAAGGATGCAGAACGTTTACAAAGGGATGAAAATTTTTACATGTATTATATTTAACTTGTAGCGGAAAGTGAGGAACCAATTGTGAGAAGAGTGTATCTGGACAATAGTGCCACAACACCGGTTGACCCGGAAGTGGCCGAACTAATTTTAACTTATTACACCACTAAATATGGTAATCCCTCAAGTATTCATTCTTTCGGCCGGGAGGCTAAAAAAGCGCTTGAGGATGCAAGACAGCAGGTTGCCGACTTTATTGGAGCAAAATCCGCCCAAATCGTCTTTACCAGCGGTGGCACAGAAGCTGATAATATGGCTGTTTTAGGCACAGCCTACGCCAATAAGCATAAAGGAAACCATATTATCACCTCAGCGATTGAACACCATGCCATTTTAGACACCTGTCTTTATTTGGAAAAACAAGGCTTTAAGCTGACAATTTTACCGGTAGACGAAGACGGTTTACTCCACGTTGAAGATGTCGAGAAGGCGCTGACACCGGAAACTATTCTAGTTTCGGTGATGCATGCTAATAATGAAGTAGGCACAGTACAGCCAATTGCGGAAATTGGTAAATTACTTAAGGGCAAGGGTATTGTTTTTCACACGGACGCTGTGCAATCACTCGGAAAAATTCCGGTTAATGTCGATGATTTGGGTGTTGACTTGCTTACGGCGTCGGCCCATAAAATATATGGCCCTAAAGGCGTTGGCTGCTTGTATATCAGAAAAGGTACCCGGATTGAAGCCTTGGTACACGGTGGCGGACAAGAACGCAAACGCCGCTCGGGAACTGAGAATACACCGGGAATAATCGGTTTTGGTAAGGCTTGTGAACTTGCTGGACAAAGGTTAGAGGCCGATGCTGCGCACCTGAAGAATTTGCGTGAGCTCATGATTAAGGGAATTATGGAGACTATTCCCGATGTGAAATTAAACGGGCACCCGACTGAGCGTATCCCCAACAATGTCAATGTCAGCATTCGTTACGTTGAGGGAGAATCTCTGCTGTTAAGTTTGGACATGAATGGGATTGCTGCATCTAGCGGCTCGGCCTGCACCTCAGGTTCGCTTGATCCGTCACATGTGCTTTTAGCCATGGGTATTTGCCACGAAATTGCGCATGGGTCGCTGCGTTTCAGCCTCGGCAGAGCAAACACAGTGGAAGATATTGATTATGTGTTAGAAAAGTTGCCTGGTATTGTAGAAAGGCTGCGCGCCATGTCGCCATTATATGATAATGAGAGGGGATGTAATTCATGTACTCTGAAAAAGTAATGGACCATTTCACTAACCCCCGTAATGTCGGGGAGATTGCGGAAGCTAGCGGTGTCGGTGAGGTAGGTAACCCTACTTGTGGCGATATTATGCGTATTTATCTGGACATTGAGGACAACATTATTAAAGATGTGAAATTTAAAACTTTTGGCTGTGGCGCAGCTGTCGCCACGAGCAGTATGGTTACGGAAATGGTCAAGGGAAAAACGATTGAGGAAGCCCTGCAAATAAGCAATAAAGCGGTAGCTGAGGCTTTAGACGGACTGCCCCCGGCCAAGATGCATTGTTCTAACCTTGCTGCGGATGCATTGCATGAAGCAATCAAGGACTATGTAGCCAAGCAACAGTCCGGAAAATAGGTGAGGATATGACCAAAGCCAAAGTGGTGGTGGCGATGAGCGGCGGCGTGGATAGTTCCATTGCCGCCGCTTTGCTTAAACAACAGGATTATGACGTTATTGGAGTTACAATGCAAATTTGGCAGCCTGGTTCCCCGGAGGTCGAGGGGGGCTGTTGCTCGCTGTCTGCAGTCGAGGATGCTCGGCGGGTTTGTCACAAGCTGGACATTCCCCATTATGTGATGAATTTTCGCGCGATGTTTGAAGCGAAGGTCATCGACTATTTTGTGCAGGAATACGTCGAGGGGAAGACACCTAACCCGTGTATTGCCTGCAATCGGCACATAAAATTTCAAGGTTTGCTGGACAAAGCCAGGGGTCTTGGTGCGGACTACATCGCAACGGGTCACTATGCACGAGTCAAGTATGATGCGACACGCGAGCGTTATCTCTTGGCTAAGGCCAGCGACAGCGCGAAAGATCAGACCTACGCGCTGTATACCTTCACCCAAGCGCAGCTGGCCCATACCCTATTTCCCTTGGCTGATTTCAATAAGCAGGCCGACACCCGCACCTTGGCGCAGGAACTAGGGCTTAGAGTGGCCAATAAACCTGACAGTCAGGAAATATGTTTTGTCAACGATGAAACATACCAAGAATTTATTACTACCAGAGCGGGGAAGGATATCCGACCGGGCGATTTCCTTGATCTGGCCGGTAATGTTTTGGGACGCCACAAAGGTCTGGCGTACTACACTGTGGGCCAGCGCAAGGGTCTGGGCATAACCTTTGGTAAACCCATGTATGTCGTGCGACTGGACCGGGAGCGTAATGCCGTAATTCTCGGCGACAATGAAGCTGTTTTTGCCACTGGTTTAAACGCGGAAGATCTCAACTTTATCCTAATCCCGGAGCTTAAGGTGCCGCTGGAAGTAGAAGTTAAGATCAGGTACAGTGCCCCGCCGGCTAAGGCTTTACTTATACCGGAGGGTGCTGATAGGGTTAGGGTTGAATTTGCTCAGCCACAGCGAGCTGTCACGCCAGGGCAAGCGGCGGTATTTTATCACGGGGATGTTGTGGTTGGCGGAGGGACAATCGTCCAAGCATTGCAAAGTTAAAAATGCGCGTTAAGCGCATTTTTTTTATTTGGTTAGGCAATACTAAAGAAAAAGGGGGATACCCAATGCGTAAAGCACGCGACCTAATGGGAATTCCCATCTTGGTATCCGGCTCGGGGGAGCGGTTAGGTGAAATTCAGGATTTGTCATTTGACCCTGTAGGTATGGTTGTCACCGGCTTTTTGCTGGCAAAAGGCAACTGGTTGCATCCGGCCAAACAAGTGAGTATGGGTGCGCTAGAAAAGGTAGAAACAGATGCGGTCAAAGTTCACAAGTCGATAGACGCATGTGCCCCCGGGTTACATTATGTTTCCGAATTAACCGGAAAAAAAGTAATAACCCTACAAGGTAAGGAATTGGGCAGTGTGCAAGATGTTGTCTTAGATGATTGTTGCCGTCAAGTCATCGGGTACGAAATATCCGATGGCTTTATCAATGATTTGGTGAGTGGCAGGGCAATCGTGCATCGTCCCAGTGTACTTAGCCAAACTGATTATTGCCTGGTTGTTGAGGATAAGCTGGAGAACATATGGGAAATCAGAACCTAAAGAAGGAGGTTCAGGTCATGAATTGCCCGGTGTGTAACGGTAATGCTGTCGGTAAGGTGGGAGTGGAGCAATATTACTGTTGGAATTGCTTTATCGAATTTAACACCTTAAAGGAAGATGTACAAATTTTTAATGTTGAGGAAGACGGCAGTTTAGTTTCAGTCGCGGAAACAGATGCCCAATCTGAGCAAGTTGTTGACAATGTTGTCAACTAAAGCGGCCGCTGGGTGGAAAAACCCTAAACTGTGGCGCATTGGCTTATTCGGGCTTTGCGGGCTAGGTCTGTTAGGCCTGATTTGGCAAGTTCGCTCCGTGCTGATGCCGTTTTACTTAGCGTTCTTTTTGGCCTACATATTTAGTCCTGCGGTAGGGTTCCTGCATCGACAGCATCTACCACGGGGTGTGGCGATTGTAATTGTGTACTGTGGCTTTGCAGCAGCCGTAACGATTCTGGTCGTCTTTGGCTTACCGGAGGTATTTAAAGAAACGAATAAATTCGCCGAAAGTTTGCCGCGTTATGCCGTTGAAGCGCAGACAACCGTGGAACATCTTAACCAGCATTATCGGCGAGGTCTGCCACCTGCAGTACTCAAAGCCATCGATACCAATCTAGGCGCGGGCGAAGCCTGGTTATCCGGTACCTTGCAAGACGTCATAGCCTGGTTTATTTCGTTGGTAGCCGCGTTGCCCTTGCTGGTCTTAGCGCCAATCCTTTCCATCTATTTATTGCTGGACTGGGAGAGGCTGAAAAGCGGCTTAAAGCAAGCTGTGCCGCGCCGCGTAAGGGGTAATTTAATTCACCTTGCCCAGGAAATCAACTTTGTGTTGCGTAAGTTTATCCGCGGTCATTTAACTGTCGCAACTATTGTGGGGGGCTTGATCGGGGTTGGTATGCAACTCATCGGGATGGATTACGCCTTGTTAATCGGCATTATCTCTGGGCTGTTTGACTTAATACCTTATTTTGGCCCGATAATCGGCGCAATACCGGCAGTGGGATTAGCTATACTAAAGTCGCCGGCGATGGCCTTGCGCGTGGCGTTGGTTATTTTTGTAGTACAGCAAGTGGAAAGTAATTTAATTCATCCGAAAATTGTCGGTGAAAGTGTTGGGCTGCATCCTTTTTTGGTGGTGTTCGTGTTGTTGGCGGGAGCTAAGTTGTGTGGCTTTTGGGGTATGCTCCTGGCTGTGCCGGTTGCCGGTGTCATCCGGGTGGGATTATCCTACATTTACCTCAAATTGGTGTGAACTTCCGCCAAACTTGGCATAAACCAAGTTGACAGGTAGGAGGACCAGTAGCTATACTAGAGGGTGATAAACCGTTGATGGGAAATAGTATGTCGGCATGATTCACCGCCAGAGAGGAACCCCTTGGCTGAAATGGTTCTGGTAAGCAACCGGCTGAAGCCGTCCCTGAGGGAGGAACGTAGTAAGTTCCTACGCGTAGCGCCCGTTAATGCGCCAAGGCGAATGCCGGAGTGACCGATAAAAACGGTAATCAGGGTGGTACCGCGAGTTAAGCTCGTCCCTGCTGGAAACAGTAGGGACGGGTTTTTTATTTTATCTCAAGCAAGGACAAACAGGAGAAACAAGGAGGACTTTTTTAGATGTATTCGGGTAATGAATTGCGGCAAATGTTTTTGGATTTTTATGCTTCTAAGGGTCACATCATCGTGCCGAGCGCTTCGTTGATTCCGAAGGATGATCCTACTTTACTTTTGACCGTAGCCGGCATGGTGCCTTTTAAGCCATATTTCCTGCGCAAGGTGGAGCCGCCTTTCCCCCGGGCAACAACGGCGCAAAAATGTGTGCGTACGCCGGACTTGGAACAAGTAGGTCGTACTGCGCGTCATCATACGTTCTTTGAGATGTTAGGCAACTTTTCCTTTGGCGATTATTTTAAAGAAGGTGCAATTACTTGGGCTTGGGAGTTTCTTGCGGAAGTACTAAAGTTGTCGCGTGACCGACTCTGGATCACCATCTATCCCGGTGACGAAGAGGCTTTGGCGCTGTGGGTGAACAAAGCCGGAGTGGCACGCGAACGCATTATCTTAGATGAGTCGAACTTTTGGGCAGCGGGACCCACAGGACCCTGTGGGCCATGCTCTGAAATCTACTACGATCAAGGTGAAGAGCGCAGCTGCGGACCCGAGTGCGCTATGGGCTGCGAATGTGATCGCTTCCTGGAAATTTGGAATTTAGTGTTTATGCAATACAATCGCGATGAAGCCGGGACCCTTTCACCCTTACCGTACAAAAATATTGATACAGGCATGGGGCTGGAACGAATTGCGTCTGTGCTTCAAGGGGTGGAATCTAATTTTGATACGGATTTACTGATGCCGCTGATTCGCCGTACGGCAGCGTTAGCAGGCGTGACATATAAGAGTTCACCAAAGCACGATGTTTCCTTGAAAGTAGTAGCTGACCATGTTCGAGCTGTAACCTTTATGTTAGCGGACGGCATCAGGCCGGATAATGAGGGACGGGGCTATGTGCTAAGACGTATTTTGCGTAGGGCTGTGCGCCACGGCAAGTTACTTGGGATTAAGGACGCCTTCCTAACTAACGTTGTGGATGTAGTCATAAATGACTATGGTCAAGCATACCCGGAGCTTAAGGAAAACCACGAGTTTATTATGAACCATCTCCAACTTGAGGAACGCAACTTTCAATCTACTTTGGATCAGGGCCTGAACATTCTTAATCAGTTCGTGGAGCGTCTCGGTGCCACCAAGATGCTTGCCGGTCAAGAGGCGTTTGAATTATTTGCAACCTACGGTTTTCCCCTGGAAATGACGGAGGAAATATTGGCGGAACAAGGCCTAAGCGTAGACAAAGCCGCTTTTGATCTGGCCATGGCAGAGCACCGCGAGAAAGCCAAGCAAACCTTCGCACACGGTGCAGGAGTGGATAAAGTTGCTCAGGCCACCCTAACGGAACTTGCCAAACGCTTCGGCACAACTAAGTTTCTCGGCTATGACGAGTTGCGTGCCGAAGGCAAGGTCTTGGCACTCGTAGCAGACGGACAGGAGGTGGCCCAGGCCCAAGCCGGACAACAGGTCAGCGTAATTTTGGATGCGACACCGTTTTATGCGGAAAGCGGTGGTCAAGCCGGTGATCCGGGACGGATCATTTGGAGTGGTGGGGAGGTAATGGTTAATGACACCCACAAAATTAGCGGGTCACTGTTTGTGCATAAGGGTAAGCTGATCACGGGCAGTATCAGCGGAGGCCAAGCTGTTACCGCTTTGGTTGACGCTGAGCAACGCCTGGCTTCGGCTCGTAATCATAGCGCAACCCATCTGCTGCATCAAGCCCTCAAACATGTGCTGGGGCGGCACGTTAACCAGGCTGGTTCTCTGGTGGAACCGGAACGTTTGCGCTTTGATTTTTCCCATTTCAGTGCACTCACGCCGGAGCAACTCGATGAAGTTGAAACTATCGTTAATCGTGAAATTCTAGCTAACATGCCGGTCCAGAGTGTCGAAACCAGCATGGATCAGGCGAAAGTATTAGGTGCGACAGCTCTATTTGGGGAAAAATACGGCGATGTGGTGCGCATGGTAAGTATGGGTGACTTTAGTCGCGAATTATGCGGCGGTACGCATGTCCATAGCACCGGTGAAATTGGCCTGTTCCGAATTATAGCGGAGGGTGGTA
Organism: Bacillota bacterium; assembly: GCA_021783135.1. GTDB lineage: Bacteria > Bacillota > Desulfitobacteriia > Desulfitobacteriales > JAJXUE01 > JAJXUE01. Next base: position 16,178 of record JAJXUE010000025.1, read on the forward strand.
TTGGCGCTGGACTACGGCGTATCGAAGCAGTTACCGGCATGGTCGCAGTCAAACTTATCAAAGCAGAAAGTTTGTACCTGGCGGAAATTGGCGGCTTGTTGAAGGTTAGCAAGCTGCAAGCAAGCGCAAAAGTTGAGCAATTACTCAACAGCCTCAAAGAGAAAGACAGAGAAATTCAACAGTTACAGCAAAAAATGGCTCGCAACGAAGTTGGCGCGCTCTTGGAGACGGTGCGTGAAGTAGCCGGTGTCAAAGTATTAAGTGCTCGCGTGCAGGCACCTGATATGGACGCTTTACGCAGTATGTGCGACTTTTTACGGGACAAACTGGGTTCAGGTGTAATTGTGCTCGGCAGTGCGCCAGAAGGCAAAGTAAACTTGGTTGCTTCGGTGAGTAAAGACTTGATTGGCAAACTGCATGCCGGTAATATCATTAAAGAGGTAGCCAAAATCACCGGTGGCGGTGGTGGCGGGCGACCGGATATGGCTCAGGCCGGCGGTAAAGACCCTGCTAAACTTGACGCGGCCTTACAAGAAGTTGTTGCACTTGTGAATTTTTCTTTACAATAAAGGGAAAGCTAGTGCTTATGGAGAATAAAGTGTAAGGAAGTAAAATTGGGATGGTGAGTGTCTTGAGCAACGAATCATTTGAAGAAACCATGATGTTCAAGGCCAAGCAGGAAGGCCCACCGGCGCAAGAAATTTTGGCGCAAGTATATACCGCGCTCAAACAAAAAGGTTACGACCCGATTAATCAACTGGTGGGATATTTGCTTTCAGGTGATCCAGTGTATATAACCAGCCACAATAATGCGCGGACATTGATTCGTCGGCTTGAGCGCTACGAGCTGCTGGAGGAACTGGTTAAAAGCTATCTCACCCAGTTAAGTTAAATTATTAACCTCATGTCTGCGGGCATGAGGTTTTTCATGACATTGCGGGAGGAAACAAACGTGCCTGTTTTAGGCCAAAGCGGTATCACGGTAGAACCTTTGTGTTTTGGCACCCTGGCCTTAAGTCCCTTACAGGGCTACAATAACCAGCGACAAGGCGTCGATGTGTTGCGTTATGGGCTGGAACAGGGGATAAATTTCTTGGACACGGCAGAAATTTATCAAAATTACCATATAATCAGACAAGCCCTCCAAGGATTCAACCCCCCTGTTGTAATTGCAACTAAATGCTACGCTTATACTAAAGAGCAGATGGAACTCAGCCTGGAACGCGCCCGCCGCGAGCTCAACCGCGATGTAATCGATATTTTTTTGCTGCATGAGCAAGAAAGTATGTATACCCTGCAAGGACACCGCGCTGCCTTAGACTACCTGCTTGATGCCAAACAACGCGGTTGGGTCAGAGCAGTGGGTATTTCGACTCACGCGGTGGCAGGAGTGCGCGCCGGGACTGCCCTACCGGAAGTAGATGTGATCCATCCTATTCTTAACATGCGTGGTATCGGAATTATTGACGATACGTTGGCAGCCATGCTGGCGGCCGTAGAATTGGCTGCCCAAATGGGCAAAGGCATCTATGCGATGAAGGCTTTAGGCGGAGGGCATTTGACCCAAGATCCGGTGGCTGCCTTAAACTTTGTGCGCGGGGTGCCCGGTGTGAGCGCGGTGGCGGTCGGCATGGCCACGCGTTTAGAAATCGACACAGATTTGGCAATTTTTAGCGACAAACAAGTGCCGGAAAACTGGCTCGACGAGCTGCACCAGGCACAGCGTCTGTTGTATGTCGCAGATTGGTGTGAGGGGTGTGGCCAATGTGTAGCCTGTTGCACCAAAGGGGCCCTTTACCTTAGCGAGGGACAAGTACGAGTTGAGCACGCTAAATGTGTTTTGTGCGGTTATTGTGGGGCAGCTTGCCCGCATTTTTGCTTAAAAATCGTGCGTCAGGGGGAAGAAAGTTGCGGTTGATGGGCCTGGATTTGGGCGATAAGACGATAGGGGTAGCAGTTAGCGATTTAATGGGTTGGACCGCGCAGGGCGTCGAAACTATTCGCCGTTCTAAGGATGACTTAAGCCGGCTGAAACAATTGGTGCAGCAATACGAAGTGGAAAAGATTGTGCTTGGTCTACCCAAGAATATGGATGGCTCGCTGGGGCCGCGCGCGCAAAAATCACTGCAGTATGCGGCAATGCTGGAACAAAAATTGGGCTTGCCGGTAGTTACTTGGGACGAAAGACTAACTACGGTGGCCGCGACACGCACCCTGTTGCAGGCTGATGTTTCCCGCCAAAAACGCAAACAAGTTATTGACAAGCTAGCCGCAGTATGGATACTCCAAGGTTATCTTGACCGACAGCAAAGTTAGTATATTTACAACTTCGGATCTGCATAATAACATTGATTGACATTAGTTACCTGTAGAGGTAAAATACACTTATCTTGTATTCGAGGTGAAAAAATTGAGCGATCATGAACACGACAACGATTGCGGCTGCGGGCCCGATGAGGAAGAATTTGATACAGTAGTTTTAACTGACGAAAATGGCGAGGAACATGAGTTTGTTCACTTAGAGACCATTGAATTGGACGAAAGTACGTACTTTGTTCTCATGCCTGTTTCCGAAGACGAAGAAGAAGCGGATGAAGCAATCATCTTAAAGCTGGGCAAAGACGAAGACGGCAATGAAATTCTGCTCGATATTGAAGACGATGCCGAATGGGAAAAAGTAGCCGATGCCTGGGAAACACTAGCAGACGAATAATCGTGCAGCAAAAAGTTGTGGGTATAGCCCGCAACTTTTTTCACTATAGGAAAGTATAACCTCGCCAACTAGGCGAGGACAGCGGAAGATAGTACGAGGAAAAGCGCGCGCAGAGGAAATCGATGCGCTTTTTTTAATGCTTTAGCGTGTCACAGGGTATCCTAAAGCTTGAGGAGGGATACTTATGCAACGCACTTTTTATGCCTTACTTTTATTATTGCTGCTGCTGAGCGGTTGTGCCCCTAGTCTGCAGGCACCTGAGAATGGCTCGTCAACAGGGAAGCCAGACCCACAGCAGAAATCTGACATTGCCGGTATAGACTTTACGCAACTTTCCCGTAGTGAAGTGGAACGCCAATTAGCCGAGCTTGAGGCCCAAACCTTTGCTAAACCAATCTCCTTAAATTATGGGGCCCAACGCTTCACATGCAAGTGGAGCGATTTGGGCGTGAGCAGCAACAAGGCTCAGGTTCTGGACAGCGCCTATGCCACGTACCCAAATCCAACCCACCCGCAGCTAGAACTGGAGTTTAAGCTCAATACAGCGAAAGCAGCCAAAGTTGTGGCTCGACTTACTGCAGCACTCAATACGCCTAGCAAGGATGCAGCATTAAAGGCAATGACCGACAAGACCACTCAAGTGATTCCGCATCAGCTTGGCAAAAAAGTCGATCTGCAACAAACAGTGACGAATTTGCAACAGGCGCTCAAAACAGGGGCGGGCGAAGTTGATTTAAGGGTGCGAGACTTGTACCCTAAAATTACCACGGCGGATTTAGCTGCGATATCTTTTACGCAGCCCAGCGCGACCTTTTCTACCCCATTTGCGCCTAGTGACAAAAACCGGACGGAAAACCTGCGTCGCTCGGCGCAAGCCTTAAATAATAGCATCATTAATCCTGGTGAAGTATTTTCTTTTAATAAGGTTGTTGGATCACGTAGTGAAGAAAATGGCTACAAAGAGGCACTCGTGATTGAGGAAAATGAACTGGTGCCAGGCATTGGCGGCGGAGTGTGCCAAGTGTCGTCTACCCTTTACAATTTGGCGTTATTAGCGGATTTGCCGATCGTGGAGCGGCATCCGCATGAATTTGCTGTTAGGTACGTACCGCCTGGCAGAGATGCGACCGTGGTTTATGATCAAGCTGACTTGCGGTTTAAAAACAATACCGCAGGACCCCTTGTGTTGCGAGCGCAAGCGCAAGACGCCAAACTAACCTTAAATTTATTCGGCAAGAGTAGCGGCAAAAAAGTTGAAATAAAAACTACAGTGCTTGCTACGCAACCTTTTGCTACTGAACGTCGTTTTGACCCGACCTTACCACCGGGCACTGTTGACAAAAGTAAGGCCGGCATGCCGGGTTATGTGGTAAAAACCTGGCGCATAGTTAAGCTAGGCCAGAAAGTGGTGCGGGAGGATGTCTTAGGTAAGGATGTGTACAAACCGGCTACCCGCATTATTCGCGTGGGACCTGCTAAAGGCAAGGAGGGGACGCGTTAAGCCTTCAGTTCACCATGTTGCTCCTGTTGCCAACGGGTAGTATAATAAATAAGTATGAAATTGAGTTCCAACCTGTTTTGGCGAGGATGAATAATTTGGCAGAACTTGTACAAAGGTGTAAAGCTGTCAAGGCAGTTTTTAGGAATCAAAACAAGCGAAAATTTATTTGGGGCATGGCGCTTGTCGTAGTTGTATTTATTGTGGCCGTTATAGCAATAAATGCTTATATGTCACTAAATTTGGCTCCGCTTTCCGACAAGGCAAATGCTAAGCAAGTTCGCGTAGATATTGCCCAAGGTGATTCAACCAGCGAGATTGGGGGAACCCTGGTCAAGGCGGGTTTAATTAGAAACCAGCGATTTTTTGCCTGGTATGTCAGCTACCGTCATGCGGCTGGTCTGTTACGTAGCGGTGAATATTTGTTGAGTCCGGCACAAAATATGCAAAGTATTATCGAAGATTTACGGCAGGGTCCGCCGGTGGTCAAGGTAACCATACCGGAGGGTTTTACTACCCAGCAAATTGTGGACTTACTGACTGAACGGCATTTGATAAATCCAACCAAATTTTACGATTTGGTTCAAAACTATGACTTTAACTATGCGTTTTTGACTGGAATACCGCCATCACACGCACGGCTGGATGGATTTTTGTTTCCGGCAACCTATGATATTAAGCTTGGCACGTCCGAAAAACAAATTATTGAGCTGATGCTGAACCGTTTCCAACAGGAATTGACACCGCAGATACGCCAAGCTGCAGCCGCCAAAGGCTGGAGTATTAGACAGCTAGTGACAATGGCATCTTTAATTGAGCGAGAAGCGAAAGAAGCGCAAGATCGCGCGATAATTTCTCAGGTGTTTGCCACACGCCTGCACGTCGGCATGCCGCTTCAGTCTTGTGCTAGCATCGAGTATTTGTTGGGGCATCGTAAGCCAATCTTGTCGCTTGAAGATCTGAAAATAGCGTCGCCCTATAATACCTACTTGCATCGTGGGCTGCCGCCCGGGCCGATAGCCAACCCGGGAGATGCTTCCATTCAGGCGGCGGCTTTTCCTGCCCAGACCGATTACCTCTATTTTGTGGCAAAACCGGACGGATATCATGCCTTTGCTAAGACGTATAGTGAACACTTGGTCAATGTACACAAATATGAACACTAGAGGAGTGCCGCTTTGTTTTATCCTTTTGCCCTAGAACAATACTTAGAAGAACTCGTGCCGCAGCGTGACCCCCTGTTGCTGGAGATGGAGGCACGATCCTTGGCCGAAACTATTCCTATCATCACCCCCGCGGTAGGTAATTTTTTGGCTTGGTTGGTACAAGTAAGTTCTGCCCATAATATGTTGGAAATAGGTACCGCTATCGGCTATTCCACGTTGTGGTTGGCAAGGCCCGCTCAAGCGTGGGGTGGTCATGTTACGACAATTGATCTGAATGTAGATCGACAACAACGCGCCGTTGCCTACTTTAGCCGGGCCGGGTTAACCAATACCATTACCTCGCTTGCCGGGGATGCCCGCAAACTTTTACCAAGCTTAGATGGGGCCTACGATCTGGTATTCATTGATGCGGCTAAAGGGGAGTATTTGGAGTACCTGGATTTAGTAACACCATTAATGGCCTCTAATGGAATTTTAGTGGTGGACAATGTGCTGTTTCGCGGTTGGGTGGTGCCAGGCAGTACGTTTGACCCTAAATATGAGCGTATGGTCGCCAAGCTGCGCGAGTTTCTCGCACGCTTGAACCAAAACCCGGACTTTGCCACGAGCGTTTTGCCTCTGGGTGATGGTTTGGCAATTAGCAGACGGAGGTCTTAATTTGAAGCGACCAGAGTTATTAGCACCGGCCGGTGACCCGGAAAAATTACAAATGGCAGTGCGCTATGGCGCTGATGCCGTATATCTGGCAGGCCCATCCTTTGGCTTACGGGCATTTGCCAGCAACTTTACGTTGGCGGAAATTAAAGCAGGTGTGGAGTTTGCCCATCAGCGGCGAGTCAAGGTTTACGTTACGGTTAACATTTTCGCCCATAACCCTGATGTGAGGGAGCTGCCGGCTTATTTGGCCAGCTTGGCGGAAAGCAACGTGGACGGTATAATTGCCGCAGACCCCGGCGTTGTAGATCTTATTTTACAAAAGTTCCCTAGCCTGCCGGTACATTTGAGCACACAGGCCAATACTACTAATTACGCTAGCGCCAACTTTTGGTTTAGGCAGGGCGTCAAGCGGATTGTGTTGGCCCGGGAACTTAGCATAGCCGAAATTAGCGAGATGCGGGCCCAGACCCAGGGTGAATTAGAAATTTTTGTCCACGGGGCCATGTGTATGTCGTATTCCGGGCGTTGCTTGCTGAGCAACTATATGACAGGTCGCGATGCCAACCGGGGCGAATGCGCCCAACCCTGTCGCTGGGGCTATGCCTTGGTGGAGGAGAAGAGACCTGGACAGTACTTTGCCATTGAGGAAGATGCCAGGGGTACGTATGTTTTTAATTCTTATGACCTTAGCCTGCTCGAGCACTTGCCGCAAGTTGCAGCCCTAAATGTTGATAGCTTTAAAATTGAAGGCAGAATGAAGGGTATCAACTATGTAGCGACGGTAGTTAAGGCTTATAGGCAAGCCCTTGATCGTTATTTTGCCAACCCCCAGACATATATGTTTGACCAGGAGTGGGCCGCTGAAATCGGCAAGGTAAGCCACCGCGAATATTCAACCGGCTTTTTGTTTGGCCGCCCAGGGGCTGAGGCGCAGAACTTATTGACATCAGGTTATCGGCGTGACTTTGATTTTGTCGGCTTGGTGTTGGCGTATGATCAAGCCCGAGGCATGGCACTAGTGGAACAGCGCAACAAAATTAGCGCCGGGGATGTATTGGAATTAACCGGACCGACGCAAGCCTCATTTGCCGTTACAGCCCATCAGCTATATGACGCAACAATGCAGGCTATTGACACCGCGCCACACGCCCAACAAAAGATTTGGCTTCCGCTGGAAAGGGCGGCCGAGGTATATAGTTTAGTGCGACGAGAAAAGAGATGAGCTAATGGTCAAGTCTCAGAGCATAATCCGGCTTAAAGTCAAGCCGAAAGATATAGCTTTTCTGGTTCAGGTCATAGAAGGTTATGGTCATATTGGCGTTGTAACCACCAGTGATCCCAAACTGGGAGAGGTGGTCATTCAGGTTACGCCGGATACGTACCTGGAAGCCCAGGGAATTGTGGCCAATTTACCGCTGGAGTATACGGTGCTAGACTGTAATTAAAAATCGCTCAACGTAAAGCAAACCGCATGGTACTTACTGTGCGGTTTGCTTTACGTTACGAAATCTAAGCAAGAGTATCCACTTCCTAGGCAGCCAGCTGCAGATGTGCTATACTTAAATTCTATCTAGGTAATTTAAGTAAACTTGGTAATTCAAGTAATTTAGTTAGTAGACCGGGAGTTGAGATGATTAGTAATGGACATTCAACCAATCAAAAGTAAACGCATGACTGAGATTATCTTGGAACAAATAAAAAACCTGATTGTTGATGGTCAAGTCGCCCCCGGCGATAAACTGCTTACTGAAAAGGAATTATGCGAACGGCTGCAAGTCAGTCGTACTTCTGTACGTGAAGCGCTCTCCGCTCTGAACTTAACAGGAATTCTAGATATTCGTCAAGGTGAAGGTATTTATATCAAAGAGCCAGCCTCTAATTCTATTATTGAACCTCTGGCGTTTATTCTATTGTTGGAAAAAGATAAGCTACAGAGTATCCTAGAAGTGCGTAAAGCGCTGGAAGTGGAAGCGGTTGGCTTGGCGGCCGAACGCAGGGATGAGAGTGACTTGGCGCAACTCAAAGAGCTCGTTGAGAAGATGGCCGCTTCATCTGCTGCTGATATTAGTGAGAAGCTGGATTTGGAATTTCACTTGGCCTTGGCCCAGGCGAGCAAGAACCCTTTGATCAACCGTTTAATGAATACTGTCCAGGAGATCATGGGACAGACACTTAAAGTTACGCGCGCCCTATGGATTTCGGCCACCGCTGGCACCACGCAACGCTTGTATGAAGAACATCGTGATATTTATTTGGCGATTGCATCCGGCGACAGAGAGCAAGCCCGGGCCATAATGTATGATCACCTACGCAAAGTAGGGACTGAATTGGAGCGCTATTACACAACCCATAAAATCTAGCTGACTTAAGCTGTTGTCACTGCTTAAACTTCCTCCCTCAATTGGGTGAGAAGTTTTTTTATTGTGCCCAAGTTTAATAGTGCACTAATAATCCTCACCATGGATGGAAATAAATAAAGTGGACGAAAATTTTAAAATTTTTTTACAGATAAGCAGGAATATACAGAAAATTGACGAAACATATAGCGTAGTACAACAGTTGACCGATACACCTGATGGTCAGACCAGAATTGAGTCAGAGAGGAGGCTTACCTGAGACTAGAGTGGATTATAAAGAGCAAGGGGTTTATAAGGACTTATAATTAAAAAAATTTGGCTCAAAATACGGAGGAGGTTTTCACTTATGCCATGGAATCAAGTATACGCCCCAGTGGGCGGTAGCCTAGTTGCCTCGGCGCTAGTTGCAGCGATACCCATCATTCTCTACCTCGTGTTGTTGGCTGTAGTGCGTATGAAGGGACATACTGCCGGTATTATTACGTTGTTAGTCGCCATAGCCATTGCTGTAGCTGCGTACGGCATGCCGCTTGGTACCGCAGTGTCTGCCAGTTTATTTGGCGGATTCACGGGACTTTGGCCAATCGCCTGGATTGTTGTGACTGCAGTTTTCCTGTACAAGATAACGGTGAAAACAGGGCACTTTGATTTGGTTAAAGATTCTATCGCCGGTTTGACCAATGACCGTCGACTGCAAATGTTACTGGTTGCTTTTTCCTTCGGTGCGTTCTTAGAAGGTGTTGCCGGCTTTGGTGCGCCTGTAGCTATCGCGGCTGCAGTTTTGGTAGGACTGGGCTTTGACCCACTCTATGCTGCAGGTCTTTGCTTGATCGCAGACACAGCGCCTGTTGCTTTTGGCGCTATCGGTGTACCAATTACCGCCGTAGCCGGTGTGCTGCATATGAATGCTAACACCATAGGGGCTATGGTCGGGCGCCAATTGCCTTTCGTTTCATTTCTTCTACCGTTTTATTTAGTGTTTGTAATGGCGGGGTGGAAGCGGATGGTAGAAGTTCTTCCCGCGCTTTTTGTCAGCGGTGGTTCTTTCGCCTTAACTCAATTTTTAGTTTCTAACTATATGGGACCGCAATTACCTGACGTATTATCTGCTTTAATCAGTCTTGTTTGTTTAACTTTACTGCTTAAAGTTTGGCAGCCTAAAACAGAATTTCACTTTGCGGATGAGTCACCAGAAGTAAGGGAAAAACATAAGAAACATTCTAGTAACGAGGGTGTGTTTGTTGCCTGGCTTCCCTATCTCGTTCTCACAGTGACCATTGTGCTTTGGACATTAGCCCCAGTCAAAAAGATTTTGTCTAAAGCTACCATCGCAATTCACTGGCCTGGGTTAGACAAAATGGTGTATAAAGTAGCTCCGGTTGTGGCAAAGCCAGCGGCCATTGCTGCAGGCTATAACTGGGACATTTTGGCGGCTACTGGAACAGCTATTTTGCTGGCTGCGTTTATCAGTATGTTTATTATTAAAATGTCGTTTGGTACCTGGCTCAAGACATTTGGTGAAACTCTCCATGAATTACGCTTTGCGCTTTTAACGATTGCTATCGTTGTGGCCTTCGGCCAATTAGCTAACTTTTCCGGTATGAGCGCATCAATGGGTCTCGCGTTCGCTAAGTTAGGGCACTTCTTCCCGTTCGTGGCTCCGATATTAGGCTGGATTGGCGTATTCCTGACAGGCAGCGATACTTCTTCTAACTTACTGTTTGGTGGCTTACAACAAGTAACTGCGCAACAAATTGGTATCAACCCGGTATTGACTGTTGCAGCTAACTCCTCTGGTGGCGTAATGGGCAAAATGATTTCGCCGCAATCCATCGCCGTAGGTACTTCTGCGACCGGATTGGTCGGACAAGAAGGAGCGCTTTATCGCTTTACGATTAAACACAGCGTATTTTTCCTGTTGATTGTCTGTGTAATCGTCTTCTTGCAAGCGTACGTGGTTCCTTGGATGATTCCTGCTGTGAAATAAGGCTTCAGCAAGGCCGCTAATTAGATGATGCAACAAAAAGGCACGGATTGTTTTTCAATCCGTGCCTTTTCAGTGCGTTACGCCTGGTAGCAGGGATTCGGTATGGGCGCCGCAATTATGCCCATGAGAAGGAATTCGTCGAAATTTGTGGAATTCGAGAAGAAGTTAGCAACTTGAGTTTTTGCAACAAAAGATAAATGTAATCAGTGGCGGTGAAGAATTTGAAGTTCAAGAAATACATACTGCTTTTTTTAGGTATATTGACTGTCGCGCTTGTACTTTGTGGTGCCACTTACGCATTAAACAAGCAACATTACGCACAAACCGCAGTGTACAATGGTACGCTGGATTTGAGCGCTTGGAATCCGAACACTCAAGCTGTGCTAAATCTTAATGGTCAATGGGAGTTTTACTGGCACAAGCTCCTCACCTATCGTGATTTTAAAGATAGCCACCCCAAGCCGGACTTATTAGCTGAAGTGCCCGCAGTATGGAATTATTATCAGCTTAAAGGGAGGAATTTGCCCGGGTTTGGCACAGCAACCTATCGGTTGAAGGTCAGTCATGCCCCAGTAGGGCAAGCCTTGGCCTTAAGAATGTCCACCGTTGCAACTGCATACCGGTTGTTTTTGAATGGAAAACTGCTGGCCTCTAACGGTAAAGTTGGGCCGGACAAGCAGTCTTATAAGCCGGAATACCGCCCGATGACGGTTGAATTTACCCCGCCGACTAGGAACTTTGAGCTTATCCTCCAAGTGGCCAATTTTTCTTACGCTCGCGGTGGGGCCTGGTATTCCATCTATTTTGGTTCTGTCCAAGGTGTCAGAGGGCTTGAGCGGTTAATCATCTACAAAGATATGGTTTTAATCGGAGCTTTCTTAATTATGGCGCTTTATTATCTCAGTATTTACTTGATGCGCCGTGAGGAGAAAAGCAACCTGTATTTTGTGCTTCTGTGTCTTATCGCTAGCGTGCGAGTCATGATCTACGGCGACTATTCCATCAACTGGATATTTCCCTGGATAGGCTATCACTTCGGCGTAGTGCTCGATTACATCACGTTATATTGGTTCCCGGTCGTGTTTGCCTTGCTAATCGGTGAGCTGTTTCCCGAACAAACCTCACAAAAAATCTTGAAAATCTTCGTGGTTTATGCCTCTGTCATGTCCTTGATCACTGCGTTTGCACCAGTAATCCTATTTACCAGTCTAAGTTACCTCATCGAAGCCCTGCTGCTGGTCATTGTCTTTTATACACTGCTCTGCACGGTAAAAGCTTATCCCAAAGCTAAATGGGATGCTACACTAACGCTGTCCGGTGCTTTGGTAGCCGGGTTGGTCGGCGTGCATGATGTGCTTTATCAGAACAACCTTATATCCTCCAGATTCGGAGAATTTTCCTCCTTGGGTTTGCTGATTATTCTTTTCTTACAGGCCTTTATCCTAGCCAAACGTTCTTCTGAAGCTTTTAAGGAGGCCAAGTCGTTGGCTGAAAAGCTGATGAAGCTGGATAAATTGAAGGATGAATTTCTCGCTAATACTTCCCACGAATTGAGAACTCCGCTTAATGCCATGATTGCCATTGCAGACGGAATATCCAGAGGAACAGAAGGAGAAATGAACGAAGGGCAGATTGCGAGCCTGAACCTGGTCGTTGCCAGTGGGCAACGCCTTGCCAATCTTATTAATGATATTTTGGATTATGCAACACTCAAAAATTCGGATTTGAACATGGACTTTGAGGCTGTGAACCTTAAACCTGCGGTCGATAATGTATTTAATCTGCTCCGCCGCTCTAATCATATAGAGGAAGTACAGCTGTTGACTAAGCTTCCGGCTGACCTTCCGGCTCTTTATGCGGACCAAAAAAGATTGCTGCAGATTCTGTACAATCTAATCGGCAATGCCATCAAATTTACGGAAATAGGCTATATCAAAGTTTCGGCGGTGCGAGTGAGTGCCGGTGTGGAAATTTGTGTCGAGGATACGGGCAGAGGCATACCGCAAGACCAACTTGACAGTGTATTTGAATCCTTTCACCGCCTCGAAACGGCTCTTACCCGCAAAAGCCAAGGAACAGGTCTGGGGCTTGCCATTACAAAATATCTAGTCGAAGCGCACGGGGGCAAAATCAGGCTTGAGTCTGAAGCCGGGATGGGCGTAAAAGTTTATTTTACCCTGCCTGTAGCGAAGGAAACGGCTAAAGAAAAAGCATGGTACGCTGACTCGTTTGAGACAAAAATCGCCGCGACCGCAACCGAGGCAAAGTATAAGGAAAATTTTTGTTACAAGCATAAGGCTGACGGACCGCAGATCATCCTGGTTGATGACAATGAAACGAATCTCATGGCTCTAGCCGGTATTTTGCAGCTGCAAGGGTACGCCATTACAGCAGTTACCTCGCGGGAGACGTTTTTTGCGGAATTTAAAGCCACAAGCGATATAGCGCTTGTCATTTTGGATGTCATGCTCTCAGGACAGTCCGGCTATGAGCTTTGCCGGGAAATCAGAACGAGATACTCTCTGGCTGAGCTGCCGGTGTTATTGCTGACTGCCAGGACTACAACAGCGGATCTTGTGCTCGGTATGGAATCCGGTGCCAATGATTACCTGGGCAAACCCTTTGATACTGAGGAACTATTAGCCAGAGTAAGGACGCTGGTTCAGCTCAAAGTAACGGGAGATCAGGTCAAGGTCTCTGAGTTAGCGTTTTTACAGGCGCAGATCAAACCGCACTTTTTATATAATACCTTAAATACCATTGTGTCAATTTCACTCTATGACATGGACAAAGCCAGAAATTTAATCATGGAGTTGGGAAATTACTTGCGCAGGAGCTTTGACTTTCGGGATTTGAGTCAGCTTGCGCCCTTGAAAAATGAATTAGAGATTGTCAAAGCGTACCTAGAGATCGAAAAGGCCCGTTTTGAAGAAAGAATAGAAGTTACTTATAGTTTGACTGAGGATCGGGAGGCCTTGGTTCCGGTTCTGGTACTGCAGCCGATTGTTGAAAATGCTGTCATTCACGGCATACTGCCTAAGACTGAAGGTGGCTGGGTTAAAATCACAATTGCTAAAGATGCAACTGCTTTTCATTTTATGGTGGAGGATAATGGCGTCGGCATCGAAGCCGCTAGCGAAATGAGTGTGCTTAACCGTAAAACAGACAGTGGGGTCGGGCTGGCGAACATTGGTAAACGCTTAAAGAAACTTTTTGGAGCTGGATTGCAGATAACCAGCCAACCCGGGAAAGGAACTACGGTTACCTGGAGTGTTCCCATCATACGGAGGGAGAGTGAACTGTCATGATCAAGGCCGTGCTGATTGATGACGAAAGACCTGCACTGCACGTTTTAGAGTATTTTTTAAAAGACTATCCGGAAATCGAGATTAGTGGGATCTACACAAATCCGTTAGAGGCAATTGACGCAATCAAGCGTTTGCAACCGCACGTGGCTTTTATCGATATCAATATGCCGCAACTGCAGGGGATTGATGCGGCAGCGAGAATTCTTGATGCCAGTGCGGGAACCGATATAGTATTTGTAACGGCGTTTGATCAATATGCCATTGAAGCCTTTGAACTCTATGCGCTGGATTATATGTTAAAGCCTGTCAACAAGGAACGGCTGGAGCGCACCGTGGAACGCTTGAAAAAGAAAAAACAGCCCTTGCTGCAGGCAGTTGCAAGTAGTTCCTTAAAACTGCAAATACGCAGCTTTGGGAGGTTTCGGATCAGTTGGGAAAACCGGGAGCCGATCAAGTGGCGGGCGGGTAAGACCAAGGAGTTGTTTGTGTTTTTACTGCACAATCATAACCGGCCTATTTCCAAGGATGTGTTGCTGGACACGTTATGGCCGGAAGAAAATACGGAAAAATCGATCAAGCAGTTGTATAACGGCATTTATTATATTCGGAAGGCTTTGGAAGCCTATGGAGTGAAAAGAACGCTGCTTAGCATCGATAGTGACTACAATATGACGTTGGGGGATGTCGAATGGGATGTCCAACGCTTTGATGAACTGGCTCAAAGCAGTCATTTTTTACAACTGGCAGACCTGAAGAAAATTGAAGAAATTTATACGCACGATTATCTGGCAGGTGAGTTCTATGCCTGGTCAGATCTTGAACGAGAACGGTTAGCGCGAACCTATGAAAAATGTATTCTGAGGCTTGCCCAAATACTGCTCGAAGCAAAGGAATATGATCAGACGGAGGAACTGTTACGCAAGGCCTTTCGTAAAAATCCATATAATGAAAATGTAACTGAGCTTTTGCTGAAGCTTTTCCGGCAAACCCATAATCAAGGCGAGGCTCTAAAGCATTTTAAAACCTATGCTGAAATATTAATGAAGGATTTGGGTGTTCTGCCTGTCGAAGGGCTTAAGGAATATTTGTAGCCGGATACTTTCTGGGCCATTCCCTTGCTACCAAAGAGAACATCGAACAAAGTACACAAACCATAAATTGACGGATTTATGGTTTGTGTGTTAGTTTTGGTGAAATTTTGATGAAAATAATTTTATATACTTAATTGGGGTCTTATAATTTAGCATAACTGTCAAAATGAAAAAGGAAAAACTCCGGGAGATTTAACAAATTATTACGGGAATGGAGTGGGTTTTATGGATTTTAAGCAAAGACGTTGGGGCCTATTGATAATCTTAGTTATATTGTTTCAGGTGACCATGCTGGCCAGCGGCGTTAAAACGACGTATGCTGATGTCGGAACCGGCCCGGTAGGTACTTCCACCAGTTCGCCGTTTATGACTTTTAGTGTCATCCAATATGGGGTTGGTCCATTGTCTCCGGTAAGTGGAGCATACACATATGCAGTTACAGATGGCACGAAACTTGACATTCATGCTAGCTTAACCCTAGCCTCAAACGAAACAGGTTGGTCTTTTTCTATAAATGGTCAACCAGTTACTCCCGTTATTAGTGACAATGGTGGACTGTATACTGCAGCCTGGGATGACGTTATATATATTAGTTCAACAACTGAAGGATTCTATAAACTTCAATGGGTTCCCCCGGGTGGCGGCGGTGAATGGGTAAATATATATATAGGTGACATTCCAGCTTATACCCAGGCCACTGTGCAGACCAATGTAGCATCAAATATCACTGCCAATTCAGCCATCTTAAATGGCTATATCTCAAGCGATGGGGGGGCAACTGTAACAGACCGGGGCTTTAACCAGACCGGCAGCGTCGGCTCCGGGGGGACAGGTGCATTTTCCTCAGTATGGTCGGGCTTAAGTCCTAATCAGAACTATTCATATCAGGCCTATGCAACCAATGCCGCAGGAACCGCTTATGGCGGAACCAATAGCTTCTGGACTATGGCCGCTACTCCTGGTTTGACCTCGGCAGCATTGCAGCCGGACCGAAGTGTGGTATTGACCTTGAACAAAAACGGCAACCCCACGAACACGAACTATATGGTGCAAATGGCAACAGATGCAAATTTTACCCAAAACGTGGCGACTGTAGTTAGCTGGACAAGCCCTGGGGCTGGAACGACCTTGGCCGTGCCCAGCTCCAAAATGAATCCTGGTACTACCTATTATTTCCGCTTACAGGCCGAAAATGGGGCAAGTGTCGCTTCCGGTTATGGGGCGCAAACGGTAAGTGCCAGTCAACTGCCGCCTATTGCCCTAACTCCAGGGATTGCCTCTTTTAACGCTAATGCGGATGGCTCTATGCCGGCAAGCCAGACTGAGGTGTTCACGCTGGCCAACGGTACATTTAGCGGAACCACCGGTCAAACTTTAGCGGGTGTCAGCGTGAATAATCTTCCGGCAGGGCTGACAGCAATGGCGACACTAGACAGTACCACTCAAATGACACTCAGTTTCAGCGGTACCGCGACAAATCACAGCAACGCCAATAATGTGCCCAATGTCAGTGTCGGCGTGCCTCAAGTAGATGTTGTCGGCGCCAGTGCAACTGTAACCAGTGGCAGCTTCGCCATCGATTTCCTGCTGCCGCCTTCGGCGACTTTAAGCATTACTTCTCCGGCCACTACAGCTTTAGATGAAGGCCAACTTAAAAGTAATGCCGCTCTATATTCTCTGACCATGACCCTCGGCAACGAAACTTGGGCCTCCACGTCGCTGGTACCCGCCGGTTTCACCTTAAACAACCCTCCTCCCGGATTAAGCATTGCAGGAGTAACTTATGTCGACCCCACCCATGCTACTTTGACCTTGGCTGATAATGGCACCAATTTCGACACCCCTTACAATAACTTAAGTGTTACCATCTCCA
Organism: Bacillota bacterium; assembly: GCA_021783135.1. Lineage (GTDB taxonomy): Bacteria > Bacillota > Desulfitobacteriia > Desulfitobacteriales > JAJXUE01 > JAJXUE01. The sequence goes on from JAJXUE010000025.1 coordinate 32,828, forward strand.
GCAGCCAATTACCGTCCTCCTATGCCTTGACCAGCAATACCCTGCCGGTAACTTGCGAAACAAAGCCGGTAGTAAGCACAAACACTCCGGCAACTAAAGTAGCGGCAACGGAATATACCTCGGGCGGAAATGTGACTTCAGACGGAGGCTATCCGGTCACCGCTCGTGGGGTAGTCTATTCAACCCAGCAAAATCCGTCTATAGGTAGCGGTTCGGCTACCGAGGTCGATGCAGGTAGCGGTACAGGTAGCTTCACCGCTGATCTTACAGGGCTTTCCCCCGGCAACACCTATTTTGTGCGCGCTTTTGCCACGAATGCGGAAGGTACAGCGTATGGCGGTCAGGATAGCATTATTACCCCTGCCAATAATGCTATCCTTGCCGAACTTGCCCTAAGTAACGGCCTATTAACCCCCGCATTCAGCACCTCAAGTACAGCTTATGCAGCGAGCGTGGCTAACAGTGTCAGTAGCATCACAGTAACTCCGACGTTAGCTGATAGTACAGCCAGCCTGACTGTAAACGGCAAAACAGCAGCAAACGGTCAAGCCTCGGCTGCTATCCCGCTGAACGTAGGGGTAAACACCATCACCATAACGGTTACGGCGGCAGACGGCACTACCCAAAAGACCTATACAGTAACGGTGACCCGCAAAGGTTCCGCTGACGCCAATTTAAGCAGCTTAGGGATTAGTCCCGGCAGCCTTAGTCCGGCCTTGTCCGAGAATGTCACAGATTACACCGTTACCGTGCCGGACAGTACGTCCAGCGTCCAGGTGACAGCCTCAGCTGAGGATGCTAACGCAACTATAAAGGTGAATGGGACCCAGCTAACCAGCGGCAATAAGCTTAGTGTCAGTATTGCCAGTAACAACTTAATCAGTGTAGTGGTCACGGCCCAAGACGGCACGCCAAAGACTTACAGCGTACGGGTACTTAAAAGCAATTATCTCAGCTTCAAGTATCCTGACTTCGCCAGTAACACCAACTTGCTGCAGATTAACCGTAACGCTGCGCTTATTAATGGCAATACCTTAGAACTGACCCCGAACAAAACCAATCAGGCAGGTAGTGTCTTTTACAAAAAAGAATATTCCCTGGTTAATGACCGCTCTTTCAGTACTTACTTTAGCTTCAAGTTAAGCGGGCGGGGCGGCATCGGCCAGGCGGACGGCATTGTCTTTGCCCTGCAGACTGTTTCCAATACAGCCGGCTCATTGGGTGGAGGATTGGGCTTTGCCGGACTAAATCCCGCGGTCGGTGTAGAGTTTGACACCTGGCACAATGGCGAAAACAATGATCCGACGGCACCGCACATAGGCCTCGATATCAACGGCTCGGTCAAGTCAGCTGCCACTGCGCTAACTCCCTGGGATATCCGGGATGGCAACGTCTATTATGCCTGGATTGACTATAACGGCCCAGATAAAACGATCGAGGTACGCTTAAACACTACCCCGACCCGACCGGCAAGTCCGGTATTGACCTACAACAAGCTGGATTTGGAAAGTATCTTAAACCAAAGTGAAGTTTATGTCGGCTTCACCGGGGCTACCGGCGGCGCCAGCCAGGAACAGGATATCTTAAGCTGGTATTTCAACAATGATGACACCCACATCGACACCCAGACCTATAGCTACACCCAAACTCCTACCACGGTCACTACGACCTTAAATCCAACTGACAATGCCTCGCAAACCACAGTGCAGGCCACTGCCCTAAATCTTGACGGAACTGCGGCTACTAACATTCCGCTTACTTTCAGCACGACCTTGGGCAGCTTTACCACCTCCGGCACAATAAGCAGCATATCAGTGCTCACAAATGCCAGTGGGCAGGCTTCCGCAACTTTGTATGCAGCGCAATCCTCGGGAGCTGCGACAGTCAAGGCGGTAGCCGAAGGTGGAGCCTGGGGGAGCCAAACTATCAATAACCTAGATCTGACTGATCCTGAGGCCGTAGCTGCTGACAAAGCGAATCTGGCTATCGGCTATGCACCGGGTGATTCCGTAAGCAGCGTGACCCAAAACTTGACCCTGCCGGCAACAGGTGCCAACGGCACAGCCATTGTTTGGGGTTCCAGCGATACCTCTGTTATCAACCCATCCGGCACAACCGGAAGTGTGACGCGGCCGGGCTATTTTAATGGCGATGACCAAGTCACCCTGACCGCAACGATCAGCAAAGGAAGCGCGACTGATACTCAAACCTTTACGGTTAATGTTAAAGCGCAACCATATGTTGCGCCGGTTGTCACCGCGACTCCGAGCGTGGGCGGCATTAAAGAAACAGCAGCCAATGACGGTAGTGTAAGCGGCACGATTAATGTCAGCATCAGCGGCGGCACATTTGCCTCTGATATTGCGGCGGCGGACATTGTGGTCAATGACCTGCCGAGCGGTCTTACCCCTACAGTTACGTACAACACCAACACCAGTATTACGCTTGGCTTTAGCGGCAATGCCAGCAACAATGCTGCCGACTACAGTGTAAATAATGCTTCAATAACTATTAGCAAAGAAGCACTAATCGGGTCACTGTCAGACCTCACTACGGGTTCATTCTCAATCACCTTTATGGATCCCACCCAGATTAGCTTGGTGAACAGTGAGGTGGATGAATCCCCGGCTAGCAGCTATACCACGGGTCAAATTGACGGCAGTATCGAGGTGGCCTTAGCTAACGGTACTTTTAAAACCGGCGGTTTCACATCTGGCACGGACTTTTCCGTCAGCGATTTGCCGTCCGGCTTGACGCCGCAAATGACCTATGTTGATCCCACCCATGTCAGCGTAAACTTTAACGGCAGTGCGACTAATAATGATGTTAGCAATGATGTCAATGATGCTACTATCGTTATCCAGCCCAGCGCTCTAATCGGAATGCCGACGACCGCGGCAACTTTGACGTCTAACACGTTCCGGTTTGTCTTCAATGAGCCGCAACCGACCTTAAATGTAGCTACCCCTGTACTTAGCGAGTCTGCAGCCAATGACGGTAGTATCACCCAGACCCTGACCTTAAATCTCGATCACGGGATGATCGCTGCCGGAACTACACTGACTACAAGCGATTTAACGGCTTTGAACCTGCCCACTGGTCTTTACATTGCTAATGTAAGCCAAAGTAACACTATTGGCAGTACCGGTTCGACGCTGACGGTTACCCTTGGCGGTAAGGCGGTACACAATCTGGCCTCGGACAGCGTGTCTAATGTGCAAATTGTCTTAGACGGCAGTGTGGTTACCCCGAACGGTACAACCTGGCCGAATCCCTATGGTCAGTCCATTCCCTCTAACACCTTTGCCATCCACTTTATGAACCCGCCGCCGAGTATCACGGTGGGCAGCCCGGTGATTCAGGCAGATGCTACCAAAAAAGACGGCAGCATTACGGAAACCCAGACTGTTTCAATTCAAAATGGTACGTTCGTGCCGGATATGTCAGGCGGGGTATTTGTCACCAACCTGCCGCAAGGTATTACGGCAAGTGTGACAACTTCAAGCTCAACCCAGCTAATTATTCAGTTTAATGGGAATGCCTTAAGCCAAAATCCTAATTCGGCTGATGCTGGCGTTGTTATATCCGGCAGCAAAATTATTCCCACAACGGGCGCTACGGTATCGGATATGGTGGCTTCCAACAACTTCAGCATTGATGACCCTACAGGCAACCTCTTAGCCGATTGGGACAGCCAGCATGTGCAAATCGTTTATGCTCCGGGGGACTCTGCTACAAGTATTACTCAGAATGTAGGGCTGCCAACTCAGGGCGCGAATGGGTCCAGTATCACCTGGAGTTCCAGTAACCCTGCGGTAATCAGTCCAGCCGGCACTGTTACCCGGCCCGATTATCTGACGGGAGACGCCACGGTCAACTTGACTGCCAATGTCAGTTACCCAGGCACTACCGGAAGTACTGTTGTCGTGAATTATAACAACCTCGTCGTCAAAGCCCAGCCGCTGACCGCGGCCGATTCAGTCACCCAGGATACGCAGAACCTGGCAATCGGGTATAACCCCGGTGAAAGCAGCACTGGACTAAGACAGAATATTTACCTTGCTACGGCCGGTCAGGATGGCAGTGTGATTAATTGGAGTTCCAGCGACCCGGCAGTTGTCAGCACGGACGGCACAGTTACCCAACTGCCCTACGGTACGTCAGATGCCACGGTCACGCTAATCGCGACTATTAGCAAAGACGGTGTGACTACAACCCAGACCATGACACTAACGGTCTTGCCGAGTGAAGAAAGCGGCATAAGTCTTAATCCCACGGCACTTACTCTGACCTCTGGGATAGGAAACGCGGCTATCACCGCGACGGTAAGCCCGTCAAGCGCTACCTCAGCAACCATCAATTGGGTAAGCAGCAATCCAGGTGTGGCAACGGTAAGCCCGGACAGTACTGTCGGATCAACCAGCACGGTGATTATAACGCCTATACTAGCAGGTAGTGCGACGATTACTGCATATGCGGCAGACAATGTTAATATTCTGGCCAGTTGTACTGTCACGGTAGTTCAGGCTAAACATCACTCCGGAAACAGCAGCGGCAACATGCCAACGGGCGGTACTGCTCCAACAACGGGAGGTACTACCCCAACAACCGGAGGCAGCACTCCCACAAGTGGTGGAGTGCCAACGATCACGTCAACGGTTGTAGACCAAAATAACAATCAGACAGTAGCTCAGAATACCGCTACTTTAAGCACCGGTACGAGTGGGACGGATACCGTCACATTTAATCAGGCCAAGACCATTGTGCTACAGCAACCTGACGGCAGCCAAACGCCGTACCAGGATTACGGCAATATCAGTTATGTTGCACCATCGGACGCACCGGTTACTGTTAATTCAGAAGGAAATGTGCAAGTAAGTAATCTGGTCAAAGGTAACAGTTATGCCATACCGGTTACCTACAGCTTTGGCAACGGCCAAACCATAACTATCGGCACAATCCATATTGCTGTAGATCAAAACGGCAGTGTCAGCATGACTACCAGTTTGATTGACCCGTATGGTACCTTGACTGACGCCCTCACCGGCGCGGTTATCCCGGGGGCCCAGGTGACTTTGTACTACGCTGATACGGCCCGCAACAAGCTAAATGGCAAAGCGCCGGGAACAGTCGCGCAATTGCCTGCCATTAACGGCTTTAAGCCCAACAACAACCAAAACCCTCAAGTAACGGACAGTAATGGCAACTATGGTTTTATGGTCTTTCCCAATACCGATTACTATGTGGTGGTAACCAAGCCGGGCTATGACACCTATACCAGCCCGACAATTGCCGTCGGGACGCAGTTGGTAGAGTTCTCGATTAAGCTGAACCATCCTTTAAACGGAGTGACCCGTATCGCCGGAGCAACGCGGGTAGATACAGCCATAGCGTTGGCCAAAGCAGAACATACAGGCAAAGTTAACGCAGTGATTTTGGCCACAGCGAATAACTACCCGGATGCCTTGACCGGAAGTGTCTTGGCCTATCAGCAAAACGCACCGATTCTCCTGGTAGGTACGTCCCAAGCTGACCGGGCCAAAGTAATTTCCTACATTCAAGCCAATGCCACAACTGACCCGACAATCATTGTCCTAGGTGGGACAGGCGCGGTTAGTAACGCTGTTATTCTGCAAGTCGAAGCAGCCGGGTACACTAATATCGTAAGATTAGGTGGAACTGACCGCTATGAAACCTCAGTTAAGATTGCGCAGTACCTCAATGCAGCGCCGGGTACGCCGGTGGTGATTGCCTCAGGTGAGAACTATCCCGATGCGTTGTCAGTGAGCAGTTCTGCAGCAGTAAATCGGGACCCAATTCTGTTGGTGAGCCAAAACGGTATTTCGGCTGCAGTCCAGACGGAATTAAATACGCTTAAGCCCAGTAAGGTTTATGTCATTGGCGGCACAGGAGTAGTCAGTGAGGCAGTCGTCAAGCAAATTGCTGACTTAACGTCACTGCAAAGCAGCAATATTGTGCGTATAGGCGGTACGGACCGGTACGCCACTTCCTTGGAGGTAGCCAAGTACTTTGACTTATCCGGGAAGAGTGTGTGTATCGCCACCGGAGAGAACTTCCCGGATGCCTTGGCCGGCAGCCTGTATGCGGCCAATTACAATGCGCCAATTCTGTTGGCCGACGGTAGTCTGACCACGGGTGAACAGCAGTATCTGCAAAATGCTGCGCTTACGGGGGCCACACTTTTCGGCGGTACAGGAGCTGTAAACGGCAATATTCAAAATGAGGTTGCAGGCTTAATTAAGTAGACAAAACAACAAATAACACTATTTACCAAAACTGAGGAATGTAACAGCACCTGCCAGATAAGAATCGCCTAGAACCGATGGTTTTAGGCGATTCTTTATCATTTACGGCGAGAAAACCCCACCTCGATAGGTGGTGGGACACATTGACCGCGATTGCTAAAACATTATTTCCATAGCCAAAGCTTTTTGCCAGGAGTGCAGCAATTCCAGCTGCGTTTGAATCCTGGTAGCCAGTTCGCTTATCACAAAGGGTTTGGTGATAACCGCATTGGCGCAAGCAAATGGTACTCGTTTGTTGCGAAAAATTCTCTTCAAACAAGCAGATCGGACGGCTCAGCGTATGTTAAATTGTCGAAGGACTGCCTACAGAGTATAAAGCTAACAGTTTAAAAATTGCTGCAATTAATGCGATGTATTATGCTGAAATCAACAAGTATGATGTAGCACGGTAATGGGCGGCTAGGACGGCAACAGTTTGTCGCCTGATGGACTAAATTGGCTGCAAAGCAGCAAACCGATCGGTGCGACCATATTTGGCGGCCCGGGTGCGGTAAACCAGAATGTAGAGCAGCAGTTGAGCCAGGCAATCGGTCAGTAGACTATTGAGAGATGACTGGACAGAACCGATTTGAGCCTTCAAAACATATTAATCTAAAAGGCATCCTCGTTAGGCTTAGCCAAAGAGGATGCCTTTTGTGTGGGGTTATAGCAGGGCTATAGCGAACATCTATTGAGCAAACAGTGACGGATCGCTTGGAAATATTGCACAACTTTAGCCTGACATGCACTATTCGACTCCTCCCACCATATTATGTACAGCATTTTATAATGGGGGAGGGGTTTTAATGCTACTTGAGATGCTGGGAATTGTGGTCAAAGGTGGACTGCCAGTCCTTAAACTCCTGTCAGTATTAGTGGCGCAAGGGGTGCCTTTAGCGAAATGCCTTCCCATTCTGGTCGGATATATTAATAACAATGCCTTTCCGCAGCCTTTAAATGAACGTGAAGAAGCACTATGTATCGGCAACCTTTGTGCCGATGGTAAAGCTAAGGATGAAGCTAAAGATAAGCTGATTGAGCACAATTTAAGGCTTGTAGCGCATATAACGAAGGAGTTATGCACGAGAATCAATGTAAAACTAGAATTATTTTCCAGACCGGTTTTGTGCTGATTAAGGCGAAAAATATGTACGATATACCAGCGTTGATTGACTTGCCAGGTAAACGACTGTTGACGGTTATCCAGATAACTGACACAACTAGATAATTGTAAAAAATCCCATTCGCCGGTCTTGTGCTAGACGAATGGGATTTTAAGCGTTTAATCTCTATTTAATACATTGACCAATTTTTGTTCTGCCCTCTACGGGTATTTTTTTATGTTTTCCCGTCCCATCTGAGATTACAGCACTTATAATCAAACCAGTTTTTTCAGGGATAACTTTAGTGACCGCCAAGCCTTTGCCACCACGACCTTGTACTGGATACTCAGTTAATAAGGTTTGCTTTGCATAGCCATTCTCAGAATAGGTAACAAGACGTTTATCGATATCCGCCGGTGCAATATACAACGCTGCGACCACTTCGTCAGTTATCATCCCACGTACACCCTGAGATTTTCGTCCCTGAACGCTAATCTGGTTGATATTAAATCTGATACCTTGTCCGATGGGGGACACCAACATTATGTCGCCGGAGTCCTTAACGATGAATACGTGAAGGAGCTTATCATCATTTTTTAGATTGATCGCTTCATTGGTTCGTGCTTTCAAAAATTCATCAACTGGGCTTCGCATTACCTGCCCGAGTTTTGTAGCAAATAAAAAATACAATTCATCTGCTTCATCGGGAATGGCCAGTGTTTCAATACATCCTTTTGATTGGGTCCACTGAAAATTGCCATCAGCAGAGAAATGGATTAGCTTATTTTCTTTTACGAGATCACCCTGGTCATCACTTTCTAATATTGTGGTTTTGCGTGGATCACCATACCTGTTTTTGAATGATAATAAATCGTTTTTAATTATGGTGTCCACCCTGCTGCGGTTTTCCAAAATATTTTCCAAATCTGCAATAGATGCGAGTAGCCCTTGATGTTCTGCTCGGATTGAGTCCAACTCTAAACCAGTTAAATTTTGCAACTTCAACTCAAGAATGGCCTGAGCTTGAACATCATCAAAACCGAAATCAACCATAAGTTGCCCTTTAGCGGATGAAGGGGTTTTTGCACTCCGAATAATCACAATCACTTTATCCATGTGGTTTATTGCTGTGACCATAGCCTCCAAGATATGAGCTCGCGCTTTCGCATTTGAAAGTTCGTATGTTGTTCGCCGACGAATGACTGTTTGACGATGTTTGATGTAAGCAGCGTTAATTTCCCTCAGTGTCATAACCGCCG
>JAJXUE010000026.1 GCA_021783135.1 Bacillota bacterium
GGTCCGCAGGCGTGAAATCGGGCGTGAACTCAGGTGTAAACTTAGGGGTTTCCTTTTTCTTACCGATCCCTTTTCCCACCCCTTTGACCTTTTCCCATACTCCGCCAAAGAACCTTTTAACAGGTTTAGGCACCACCAAGATACCTGCGCCTGACGCGCTGGTCAGCACTACCGGCCCGGTTGGCATATTTTGCACATTATAGGGATTCTCCAACGTAACGATTACCTGTTCATGCTCATAGAAGGGTACATTTGACTGGAACGCTCCGCGGTATGTTCCGCTGCCCACCGGCATTAGCTGTCCTACTGTAAAACTATCCCTACCCTTGCGATTCGTAAGATAAGCCACATAAACTGGGTTTGGCCCCAGCTGCGGGTAGTTTTGGGCCAAACTTTCCGGCTCAGGTAAATCGTTGGCGATAAGCGAGAATGAATTCGGTCCGTTGATTTTAGCTATACCAGTACCTCCCAGACCTACCGGACCCGGCTTGAGACTAAACTGCTTCGGTTTGATTTGCTTGCCTACCACATTTGTCGCAGGCTGCGGGGCCATCTGCGGCATCACCATCGCTTGCGGAACCTGTTGCGGAGCTGGATTATACCGGCTGCGCGCCATACCCCTGACATTAGCCGCCCCCTGATTTACCTGCGACTGACCAGCATAATTCGGTGCATATACCTGACCTGTCCCTGCAGGGTAAGCCTGTTGTTGCCCTGACATTTTACTCATTAGGCCCGGCCTCCTGCTTCTGCCCCCCCCAACAGGTGCCTGCATACCCGCCGGGTATTGTTGCGCCATCGGCGCCATCCCAGGCATAGGCTGCATTCCGCCCGGCGCACCTGACATACCAGGCTTGCCGCCTTTATTGCGCCCAAACAAGCGCCCGCCTTGGCTACCGCCCGGACCCATTGCTCCCGCCTGGCCTTGCGGCATCTGTCCCATTGGCATTTGGCCCGGATATTGGCCCAGATATTGACCCGGCATTTGACCCGGCATTTGACCCGGATATTGCATACCCCTTTGACTACGCCCCATCATGCTATTGCCCATTCCTCCGGGGTAAGAGTTCATGCCGTTTGGAGCACCTGGATAGCCCCCCATATTTGGCGGATAAGTGCCCATTGAATCACCAGCTTTGGTATTATTTTCTTCTTTTCTATATATTATTGGCGGTATGAGTTGCAAGTGCATGGTTACTAGCGCAGAAATACAACATCAATAGCCACCAAAACTAAAATTGCAATCATTAGTGCAGCCACCCCATTCGGTGTACTTTGGGGCGATGCTGCCAACACCACATAAACGGGTGTCCCACACGTCGGACAATGATATACAGGCTGGTAATAATAACCTTGGTCGAGATATCGTTGATCGGGCATATACTGTGGATACGCTTGACTTTGCACCTGTGGATACTGATATTGTGGATATTGATACTGCGGATATTGATACTGCGAATACTGGGCTTGCGGATATTGCACCTGCGGATATTGCACCTGATTATAACTATATTGGCCGGAGGGATAATACGGTGGGTATGACGCACCGTATTGCGCTTGTGGTTGATATCTATAACCCTGTTGCGGGTAATGAAATCCGTAATCACCTCGCCGATATATGGGTGGTCTCAAGCAGCAGACACCTCCCTACGTGCTAATTCCTGCACAGACAGAAACTCTGCTGTCTATGTATGTTGATAATGGCCCTTATACAGGGCCATTATCAACAGGAGGAGCCGATGGGTTTAGCGGGGTATTATGGCGGTTAAGCCAGCGTGATCTAAGCCCACCCATACCGCTAAAGCCCTCCATTTGATGGGGGGCCGGGCCAATCGCACCTTGACCAAAACCGGCCCGGCGCTCACGCAGTCTGCTGATGATTGCATCCCTTCTACTCATAGGTGTAGACCCACCCTCTGGTGCTGGTCCACCCACAGAACCATCTAGCGGTCCACGCGTGGGACCACCCATTAATCGACCTCTGAACATACGCTTACCCCCTTTTTCTCAAGCTAACAATATAGGTAGATGCTACCTTCTATCGTAATATATGGCAATAAATACCACTGGTGTTACCCGCTTATCCACGTAGCACACGGCGTAAGTGGTGGAACAAACCAAATTCCTCCGGTTTTCTGCCACAAATGACACCATAACCAAAATAAGCCTGATTTCGCTGATTAAATTCCGCATTGGATTTCAATCTCGCCATCAACCCAGGTTCTCTGATTTTGCTCACTAGTTCCTTGATAAAGACCCAATCATTACGTAATTCCTGAACTATCTGATTCGAACCGGGCCGCAAATATTGTGGCAGAAGCGTACCGATATAAATAAAGCCGGCCTTTTGTAACACCCCAACCCAACCCTCAAATGATAAGGGTTGCGTACGCGGACCAAAACACTGTTCCATTTCCTCTCTAACTTCAGGTGTTAAATCCTGAACCAAAGCCATCTCTACATCCGCCAACCTGCCGCCGGGCTTTAATACCCGATAAAACTCCTTGTAGACACGGGGCTTATCGAGAAACACCGTCAAAGACTCGGCTAAAACCAAATCAAATTCGCTGCTCGGCAGAGGCAAATGCGTCACGTCACAGGCTTTAAACTCAACTAATTCACCTAATCCCTCCCGCTCTGCCCTTTTTTGGGCCTTCGCAATCATCTCTTCGCTAATATCTATCCCGAGTACCTTACAGCCCACTTGCTTAGCAAGATAGCAAGTGGTTGCACCTGTGCCGCAACCGGCATCAAGCACATAGTGATTGGAGCTAAGCTCCAACTCGGGCAAATATTGCCGCGTATAAGGCATACCACCAGGATGTGAGCTGCCTATACCAAGCCAGGCCAACAATTCAAAATAGTTCATCTCGTCTATTTTCTTAAGCATTTGAGACAAGCTAACCCCTCCTTCCACTGGGTCATGGTATTATATTCCAACTAAGTATCAAATGCGCGCAAAAAGGCCCGCTTGTTACGAGGTTATACTTCTGATAGTATAAAAAATAGGGCTGCAGCTCTACGAACTATTTAGTTCGTAAAGCTGCAGCCCCTACCTGTAATTACTAGTCCTGCGGCTCATTGAGAATAATGTATGAATCTTGCACTGCTTGATAACCAAAAGCGCGGCGCAGCCGAATAAAACGCGGTTGATCCGCTTTATCCCCCAGCTTGCGGCGAATGTTCTTAATGTGGCTCTCTACATCAACATTCGGCACAGGCTCATGCGGGAAAGCCGCCTCTGCCAGAACGTCCTTACTTAACAAATTGGGCCCATTAACCAGCAAGCACTCTAAAATACGGTACTCTGTAGCCGTAAGCTCGATTCGGTGCCCATTCAGGAATACCTCCTTGGTAGATTTAATCAACACCAACTTGTCTGTATAAGCTTTACCGGACTTGTCTGCACAGGAAGCATTGCTCCTCATGCTTTCCCTGCAACTCTCGTTGCTTTGTCCCAGCACCCAATTTAAAGTCGCCGCAATACTTTCCTGCATGTTTAGCACCTTATTAATCGTATCATCTCCGACCAGCACAATTACTGTTTTAGCGTGCAATAAATCGTGCATCTAATCACCGCTCCTTTATTTTTATAAAACCTGCGTTCTATTGATGCCAAACCAGAGTTCTCGCAAATATAGTTCGCCACTTTCATGGAAATTCCTTCCTCATTGCACAAAAAAATATAAAAATTACAAAAAAAGCCATGCGTCTCACAGAGATATTTTGACTTCGACACTATCCCTAGGTTAGACTAGGCAAAAGGGGGGTTAACTACGGACAGAAGAGATTTTTTGCGTCAAGCAGGCCGGTTGGTCGTTAGTCACAAAGTCATATCGACAATAGTCCCAGTCGGTGCCGCCAGCCTTGGGTGGGCTGATTATGAGACCAAGGATTTAACCTTACACAAATTGCGCCTTGAACTGCCAAATTGGCCGCACCAGCTTAACGGCTACAAAATAGTCCAGCTTTCAGACCTACATTTGGAAACCCTGCATATCAAGCTAAAGGCCATTACCGAACTTGCTAACAGCCAGAAACCTGACCTACTGGTTATCACCGGCGATATCGCGACTGCCCGCAGTGACTTAAACCATGTGACGCAGGCCTTGGCACCGCTACAAGCTAAAGACGCCAGAATAGCTGTCATGGGTAATAACGATTATGCTCACTTTTCCCACACGCAGTTTGATGAATATCTCCGGCATATTGCAAGTTTAGGCATACGCGTGCTCATCAATGAAGCTGTCAAGGTAACAAGCGGTACTCATGCTTACTGGGTAGTGGGTGTGGACGATCCCGCCACTGCACATGACAACGTTCCGTTGGCTTTCGCCCAGGTTCCCAATGACGGCTTGCCTCGACTTGTACTCGCTCATTCTACCGATTGCATAGATGGATTATATAATAGGAAGGTAGATTTATTTTTGACAGGTCATACCCATGGCGGGCAGATCGTTTTGCCCCTAATTGGCGCACCAATTAGAAATACCCTCCTAGCTGAGGAGGGTATTTATGCCGGTTATCATGTAATTAACGGTATTCGAGTGTACATCAACGTAGGTATAGGTACGAGCGGAATACCGCTGCGCATCGGAGTTAAACCGGAAATTGCCGTATTTGAGCTCTATCAAAAAACTGTTTAAATTTTATGCAGCGATTGCATAAAATAGGACTTTGGGAACATTTTGGGAACATCCTTTTATTGTAACCTATAACTATATTTTATGCTGTACTACATGGGCTCGTAGCAGGTTTTTGTGGCTACAATGTAGTATTACTTAATATTATTATATAGCGTATAGGAATCTGAGGTAATGCTTTATGCCGCCAACCCCTGTGTATATTTATCATATAACGTCGATTAGTAATTTACCGTCTATTTTGGCTTCAGGCAGACTGAATTCAAAATCATTAATAGATCTGCATTCTGTTCGATATACGAACATTGCTTATGACCACATACAAGATCGCTGAAGTAATACTAACGTACCTTGTGGGCCCCGCGGTAATTTACATAATTACGTTCCGTTTTATTTTGCTCCGCGTTCACCTATGCTTTACACAATTAATAGGGGAAATGTACGCGGATTTACAGGCGGTCAAAGGTCAATAATATATTGTGTCTCTACTGTTGAAGCGGTAGATGGTGTAAGGCCATGGGTTTTTACGGATGGCCACGGGACCATGAGGATTACTCAATTTTTTAGTGATCTTAACGACCTTGATGAAGTTGATTGGGATGTTATGGAATCTCAGTATTGGTACGACACGGAGATCCACCCTGATCGCAGGCGCCGCCGACAAGCTGAATTTTTAGTGTATGAATATTTTCCTATGAATTTGATTAGCCATATAGGGGTATATGACAGTGCAATCTCAGAAAGTATAATAACTATTACGCGTAATGCAGGATATAATATCCCAGTATGGCAACGCCCAAACTGGGATTACTGAGGAGGTGTCCGCTAGTGATTGAATTGAGAAATGGAAATCTTTTAAAAGCTGATGCAGAAGCCTTAGTAAATACGGTTAATTGTGTGGGTGTAATGGGTAAAGGGATTGCACTGCAATTTAAGCAGGCATACCCTGACAATTTTAAAGAATATGCAAGGGCCTGCAAAAGCAAGCTTGTTGTTCCAGGTTCCATGTTTACGGTTCAAGTGGGCGGCATGCTGGCTAACCCAAGATATATTATTAACTTTCCAACCAAAAGGCATTGGAAAGGGAATTCTAGGATTGAAGATATTGAATCCGGGTTAAAGGCACTTATCGCTGAAGTGAAACGTCTTGGAATTAGATCCATTGCCGTGCCGCCATTAGGGTGTGGAAATGGTGGCTTGGTTTGGGATGAGGTCAGACCCAAAATAGTAATGGCTTTTGAAGACTTACCTAATGTTAATTTATTTCTCTATGAGCCAACAGGAAACCCGCCGTCTGAGGAGATAAAAGTCGCAACTAAAAAAAATTTAACCAACGCCAGAGCGTTACTGTTAGAATTGATGAATCGGTACACTATTCCTGGGTATACTATGACTCTTTTGGTGGTTCAAAAACTTGCTTATTTTTTACAAGAAGCTGGAGAGCCACTGAAGTTAAATTTTGAAAAAGGCATTTACGGGCCTTACGCTGAGAATTTGAATTTTGTGTTGAAGGCTATGGAGGGACATTATACTCGGGGTTTGGGTGATGGCAGCCGTAAAAAAGATGCCCCTATTTACCTTTTGCCAAAGGCTGCGTCTGAAGCATCTGAGTTTTTAATGGGTAGAGAAGAGTCTCTGCAACGTCTCGACCTGGTTACGGATATTATAGCCGGCTTTGAGTCTCCCTATGGTATGGAACTGCTTGCTACTGTTGATTGGGTTATGAAGCAAAACCCTGAAACAGCTAACGATTTTACCAAAGTTAAGGACCAAGTGTATATTTGGAATAAGCGTAAGCGTGATATTTTCAAGGAAAATCACATTTCGATCGCTTGGAAACATCTTAGCAATATTAAGGTTGATATTTGAGGGTAGTTGACTCACTCAATCAAAGAGACAGCACACTGATTGGCGCTGCCTCTTTTTTGTTTAGTTTTGTGCATAATACCCAATTATACAAAACGGCCCGACTTAGTTCGCAAAATGCTGGGCGATAATCGTGTTAAGCTGCTGCATATCCGGCACAAAATAATATAAGTTTGTTTGCACAATCGGGTCCATCGCGTACAACGAGTGACCGGTCAATTGATAATAATGAATATCTCCGGCTTTAAGCCCTTTAAGTCCGATTGCGAGGCTCAACATATCCTCAGTGGACATATTGGTATTAATCAAAAAGCTGTGTGCCGCTGCAATTAATTGGGGCAAATTGGCGATATTAGCTGGGTTCATAGCTTTTTTTAAGATGGCCTTAAGTACTATCTCCTGCGTTTGTTGTCTGCCAAAGTCGCCATTTTGCAGTGAATAGCGTTCATGGACAATTTCTGTCGCCATTTGACCGTTTAAAAAGTATGTACCAGGATTAAACACTTTTCCTTTATCAGCGCTATACCAAGGGTAGGTTAAGGCAATCCGATATGGAATTGTTACCTCTACCCCGCCGACTGCGTCCACCATGCCCTGCAAACCCCTATAGTCTGTTTCGGCAAAATAGTTAATCGCAACCCCGGTCAGATTACTCACCGCATCCAGCGTACTTTTCATAGCCGCGGCAGGTCCGCCCGCAAGCCCCCCCATGTAGCTGGCATGTGTAATCTTGGTCTCGCCATACCCTGGCAAGTTAATGCGTGTATCGCGCGGTATGGAGAGGATATTGTAAGTTTGGGTATCAATATCTACATGCACCAACATAATTGAGTCCGTTCGCGATGCAATGTTGGTAGTTTGCTCATCACTGCCAAGCAACAGCACATTGAACACCCTGTCTTTACTCGCGGCCGGTAGCGAAGCCGACGTGGTTACTCCGGCTGTTGCCGCAGTCGTCACTGCGGCGACTGTCGGTTTACTTACAACAGGAATGTTACCGGCGACAAAGTGTTGTTGCGGCGTCAGAGTATGGTAATAATAAGCCCCGGCGACACCAAGTGCGGCAATAACGCCCACAACGGTCAAAAGCCATTTTACCGCTTTACCCTTTTTCCGGTCAGTTTGACCTGTGGTAGCCAAATACCCACTCTCCTCTCTATCCCCGCACTTTACTCCACACCAACCTTGGTTTAGAAGCTGTTTACCAGTCCCCTCAGATAAGCCATAACCGGTTCCGCCAAATCCTCCCGACGCAACGCATATTCGACAGTAGCGGTGATAAAGCCCAGCTTATCACCCACATCGTAGCGACGGCCGGTAAACTCGCACGCATAAACCCGACCAGCCTGAGCCAAAACACGCAGGGCGTCAGTCAGCTGAATTTCTCCTCCTCTGCCCGGCGGCAAATTTTCCAGAATAGCAAAAATATCCGGTTCGATAATGTAACGGCCAAGAATAGCCAGGTTCGAAGGAGCATCCGCCGGTTCCGGTTTTTCGACTAAGTCCAGGGCGCGGTAAACGCCATCCCCCAGCTTTTGCGGGGCTACGATGCCGTATTTGTCCACCGCAGCTTGTGGTACTTCCTGTACACCCACTACGGTACCGGGATGAGCTTCATAACACTCCATCAACTGCCTGAGTACAGGCACTTCAGCTTGAATAATATCGTCACCCAATAGCACGGCAAAGGGTTCGTTGCCAATAAACTTGCGCGCGCAATAGATCGCATGGCCCAAGCCCTTAGCCTCTTTTTGGCGTACATAATGAATGTCAGCCAAATCAGCAATACCTTGTACCATTTCCAACAGGTCAGGCTTATTTTTTTCCTGAAGGAATAGTTCTAGCTCCACCGAACGGTCAAAGTGATCTTCGATGGCCCGTTTATTGCGGCCTGTTACAATAATAATATCTTCTATACCTGACGCGACAGCCTCTTCAATCACATACTGAATCGTAGGCTTATCGACTATGGGCAGCATTTCTTTTGGTTGTGCTTTAGTTGCCGGCAAAAACCGGGTACCCAGTCCTGCCGCCGGAATAATGGCCTTGCGAATCTTGTGCATCATTCTTACCCCTTCCAATTTGCATATATAAACGAAATTAAACTGATTTAACAGTTTATGCCTAAAACGGGTAACTTTGCAGTTTCTCATTTAGATATTATTATAACATTAGACTCATGATTTACAAAGTACTCACTCGCCCGGTAGCTTGCTCAATTGTCCTGCAGCGACTGCTTTGTTGCGGTTACCCGTAAAGCAAGATATACTTATATGGTAAGTATTAGTTAAGTAAAGGAGACCGTTATGCCGAATAATACTTTCCAAAAGTGGCTTACTGACCCCTACTTCGACAAAGCGACCCAAGCCGAACTGCGCGCGATTGCTGATGAGCCCAAAGAAGTTGAAGACCGTTTTTATCGTCATCTCGAGTTTGGCACCGGCGGACTGCGCGGCCTGCTCGGTGCCGGTACCAACCGCATGAATACATATGTTATCCGTCAGGTTACGCAAGGCCTTGCCGCCTATATTACCTCCTGCGGAGAAGCTGCCGTTAAGCGAGGAGTCGCCATAGCCCATGATTCCCGCCACTTTTCCCGCGAGTTTGCGCTTGAAAGCGCTTTAATCTTAGCCAAAAACGGCATCAAGGCCTATGTCTTTGACAGCTTGCGCCCCACGCCGGAACTTTCCTTTGCCGTGCGCGAACTTGGCACCACCGCCGGAATCATGGTAACGGCCAGTCACAACCCTGCCGCCTACAACGGCTACAAGGTTTATTGGGATGATGGCGGTCAAATTACGCTCGAACGCGCTAATGCCATCTTGGCCTGCATTGAGAGCATCACAGATATCACTACGGTCCACCCCATCAGCATGGACGCAGCTGTCGAGCGTGGCTTGTATCAGGCCATCGGCGAGGTAGTGGATGCCAAGTATTTAGCTAAGATTAAGGGTCTGGTAATCAACCCTGCCGTAATCAAAACCATGGGCGATACTTGTAAAATAGTCTATTCCCCCTTGCACGGCACCGGAAACATCCCTGTGCGGCGTGCGCTGGCGGAACTTGGGTTTAAACGCGTAACGGTAGTAGCAGAGCAAGAAATGCCGGACCCCGCCTTCTCCACCGTCAAAAGTCCCAATCCCGAAGACCCGGCTGCTTTTGCGCTCGCTTTAAAGCTAGCAGTAGCGGAAAACGCGGATGTGGCTATCGCGACAGATCCTGACGGTGATAGAATCGGTGTAGCGGTCAAAGCTGCCGCAGGTGAATATAAGCTGTTAACAGGCAACCAAACCGGGGTGCTGATAACGTACTACATCCTCTCCCAACTTGCGGCCAACGGCAAGCTTCCCGCTAACGGTGCAATTATCAAAACCATTGTCACCACCGATATGGTGTTGCCGATCGCACAGGATTACGGCATTACGGTGGAGCAAACTCTGACCGGCTTTAAGTTTATCGGCGAGAAAATCCATACATTTGAGCAGACAGGTGCGCATACTTTCCTATTTGGGTTTGAAGAGAGCTACGGTTACCTGGCCGGTACCTTCGTACGCGACAAAGATGCCGTATGCGCCGCAGTGTTAATCGCGGAAGCTACTGCCTACTACCTGGCCCATGGTAAAACTCTGAACGCAGTTTTAGATGAACTGATGGCCAAATACGGCTATTATCAAGAAACCTTACACACTATTACCTTAGAGGGCAAAACCGGCCAGGCAGAGACAGCTTACTTGATGCAAAACATCCGTCAGCAGGCAGTCTCTGAGTTTGCCGGCTTTCAAGTCGGCTCCATCGAGGATTACCTCGCCGGAACAGGCCGTAATTTAGCGGACGGCACACGCTATACCCTAACTCTGCCCCCAGCCGACGTTGTGAAATTTAACCTTGCAGACGGCGGCTATGTCGTATTTCGCCCTTCCGGCACCGAGCCAAAGGCCAAAATTTACGTTTCCCTGCGCGAACCAAGTCTGGAGCAGGCCGTTGCATCAGTTGAGCGGGTTAAACAAAGTGCTTTGAGCTTAACCCGGCAAATATTAAGCTCCTTTTCGACGTAATCGATAACCGCTCCCTTCAAATCCCTTCAAGGCATATATTAGCTCAAGGCCATAGCAAACTCCTCAGAGTAAGCTATGGCCTTTTCGTTTTGTAAATACGGGGGTTTTAATCAATTGAGCGTGCCGCAGGTTTTCTTTTACCTACTTAAAACTTGGTCTATAGTCTGCTCCAGCGAGGCTGAAACATCGCTCATGTTCCCAACCACCGTGCTCTGTGGGATAAACGCTTTATTGTATAACAAGAAATTGTTAACCCCATCCGGCAAGTAATTATGGGCGACCATCAGCAAAATTCCATTTTGTTTTGCGGCCAAATCTCCCGCCAATAAAGCCGAGGCATCCGGTGTCCCGCCGTTAACATCACGCGTGGATACCGCTGAGGAGGTAAAGTAGACAGGATATTGATCGCTTACCGGCAGATTGGCAAAATAATTAGTGCCAACGGCCTGCTCCGTGTAGTAGCGGTCACTGCCCCCCAGACGTGTTACATGATAGGTTTGTTGCAATGTGGCTTCCAACGCAGGGGTTACCACTGCATCCCCACCCAGAACGAATACATTTTGGACAGACTTACTGCTTAAATAAGACTTAGTGACTGCGGATAAGCTCGAACTGTTAGTTAAGAGTACAGGATAACCCTGTTCAGCTGCGAACACACTGCCCATGATGGCATCAGGCTCGCCATACCCATATGCTAAATAAACCGTCTGAGCTGAGCCCAGTTGTTGGGCGATGTCTACAGCAGTAGCGTAGCGGTCAGACCCACCCAACCTGGTCACGCTAAGGCCGCTGCTTTTTAACACACTCTCGATAGCTGAACTTACTGCACCATCCCCGCCAATAATGTACACATGGCTGGCTTGCAAGTTCGATATCTCCGCGAGTACAGCGCTCGACAAACTACCGGACGGCGTCATGAGTATCGGCGCATCAAGCTGCTTCGCCAAAGGAATTGCGGTCATAGCATCCACCAAAACATCCTGTCTGGTCAAGATGACATTTTTAGCACTGGTCCACCCTTTTTGGGCTACAGCCACAGACATGTCCACATTATTGGTAACAGAAGCCCCAATGCGGCTCTCCGACACATAAGCAGGCTGTACCACAATGCTGCCTACAATATTAGCGCCATAGATAATGTTGATTGTGCCTAACTTGGTCGGCGTCATCGAAACGCGAAACGTTCCATCATTTAAAGTAGTGTAGGATTGGTTTCCCCCGCCAATGCCGGACTCATCTAAGGTAACATTTTTATTGTTCACCGGATTGCCGTTGGGATCGAGCAAAGTTACGGTCATCAAGCTTGGGGTGTTGAGCACTAGTGCTCCGGAAGTTTGCACACTAGCCGCACCGGGCGTGACACTGATGGACCCTACCACCAGCCCGCCGTGCTCAAAATAAACCGTTCCCAACTGCGAAGGGGTTAGGGAAAAGTCACAGGTGCCGTCAGATAGGGTGGTGAAAGTTTGGCTCCCTCCACCGATTCCGGTTGAATCTACCGTAAGCTGCGTATTTGCCAGCGGCTTGCCATTGCTGTCCGTCAGCTTTACTGTTAGTTGGCTAGACGTATTGAGCACTAGGCTGCCTTGAGCTGTAGCAACAGCGTTAAGTACGGTGATTGGCGTTTGCACAGTATAATTCTTGCCGATTTGACCAAAGCTCTGGCTTACTGTTAAGGTATATGTACCTGCCGTGAGCGGATTTAGGCCAGACACGGCAAAAGCACCATTGCCTCCGCTGATTTGGGCGCTTTTCACCGTCCCATCCGGCGCAGTGAGGGTAGCGACCACACTACCATTAAATGGGTTGTACAGCTGGTCATACAACCAAATATTCACCGTACTTACTTCCCCGGCGATAAGCGTGGAATCGGAGTTAGTCATAAAAGCAATGCTGTTAAGCAATTGTGTATAGGAGCTTGATACCGTACCTGCTGAGCCTGCAGCCAGCGCGAGCGCCGGGCTTATACACGCCATCGAAACAACCATCATTCCGGCTATTACTCCACTTGTTACTTTACCAAGACGCATGAAATTTTCTCCCCCTACGTTAGTTATTCGATAGCCTTAATACAAAAATAAGTATAGCATTGTATACCTCTAAAAACATGGGGGCAAATCTTAAGATTTTGTCAAGTTAGCCAAGCCTGCTCGATTGGTAACGCTAATAAGCGCCCCACCTCCCTGAACTAAAGTCCGGAAGGTAGGGCGCTTACTCATTTAGCTGAACAATTCTGCTTGGTGATTTCCGCGTGATGATTTCTGCTTGACGAACTTCGCATAACGCACTTCCGCGTGATTTCCGCGTGATTTCCGCGTGTTGCTTCGTCTAGCTCTGCGCCACAACCTTGTCGCCGTTATTTAATTGGTCTTCCCCTTGTACTACCAAGCTCTCACCTTGCTGTAAGCCGCTGAGCACCACATAATCCGCACCGTCGGCAGATTGGGTATTGGTCAATTCACCCAGCTTAACCGGAACTAGCTTCGCTATCCCATTGTCATCCACAAAAACATTGGCTTGAGAGCCTTGTTGTTGCAGGGCGCTGCTGGCCGGAATCAAAATTACCTTTTGACTGTTGTCCACCGGATAGGCTTCCACACGCATTCCGGAAATTATGGATTGGCTGGGGCTATTGATGGTGATATCTACAGGATAGTCCGTATTGCCGTTATCCGCTGCAGTATTGGCCGCATCTAAAGCGGGGTGGATAGCGTTTACAACACCGTCTAAACGAGTTTTGCTCGCCGGTATATATACCGCCATCGGCATGCCTTGGTGAATCGAGGCAATACTTGATTCCGGTACATCAACCGTCGCCATCAGCGGGTTCATGGAAGAAATCACGACGAACCCACCCTGAGGGCCTACAGCCTGACCAACTTGGGCATTTACTGCCACTACATACCCACCGATAGGCGCTGTAACTTGACCTTTTTCGATATTGGCCTGTACGACCTGCACCGAGGCTTGCGCCGCTTGAATCTGAGCCGCATTCACCATTAAAGTTGGGTCGGTCAGCGCCGATTGATAGGCGGTCTGTGCCTGATTCAGCTGCGACTGGGCGACAGTTACCGCGGCATCACCTTGGGTTTGGGCCGTAGTCAAAGCCTGCTGCGCTTGGTCGACCGCAGTTTGGGCTACCTGAACAGCCTTACTGGCTTGCACTGTGGCTAGTGCCTGCTGCGCCTGATCTTCAGCAGCTTGCGCTACCGTAACATCATTTCCGCTCTGAGCGGTTTGCAGCGCACTAACAGCCTGATTATAAGCAGCCTGAGCCACTTGTACACTCTTATTCGCTTGAGCAGCCTGCAACGCTCCCTGCGCATTTTGTAAATTGATTGAAGCCGCATCATAGGCGCCTTGCGCCGCCAGCAAAGCGGGATCGCTTTGGGAGTGCGCATTTTCCTGCGCAGTCGTTAACCCGATCTGGGCCGTTGCCAACGCGTCTTGCGCCTTAGTCACATTTTGCTGCGCCACACTCACAGCCGTAGCAGTTTGACTTTGCGCCGCTTCAAGCTGAGCCTGAGCTGCATTCACAGCACTTTGCGCTTGGATCACTCCATTTTGCGTACCGCTTTGCGCCTTAGTTAAATTAGCCTGGGCTAAAGCCACAGCCTTTTGCGCATTGGCAATCGCAGAATTATAGGATACTTGGGTATTGGCGTAAGTCGCTTGTGCAGTTGCAAGCGCTTTTTGCGCCGCCGCTTGCGCATTTTGCGCCCCGGTCTTCGCACTACTAAAACCGGCCTCCGCAGTTTGCAACGCAGCCAAGGCATTTTGCTGTCGAATACTGCTGCCCTGCTGTTCCGCTGATTGAGCGGCTTGCGCGCTTTGCACCCCAGCCGCAGCCTGATTAGCTTGAGCTTGGAGTTGGTCGGTGTTAAGCGTAGCTAACAACTGACCCGGCTTAACTATGTCCCCCACTCTAACGTCAACCTTTTGCAAAACTCCCGAGATTGCCGGCGCGATACTGGTTTGTACGAAAGGGGCCACCGTCCCGAGGAAAGTACCCCCAGTGGGCATACTGGTCGTTGTAAGCTGCATAACGTCAACCTTTGTCGGAAAGGAAGCGGTATTTTGCGCACCACATCCCGTCAAAACAGTTAAACCCATTGTACCGATGGCCAGCCAAGTTGTAAGCTGCTTGGCATGTATCATATCTATCTTATCTCCTCTCTGTTAACTAAAATTCCACGGCAACTGCGTGCTTTTCGCCTGACGCAGCATGTACTTGCTTTTTGCCGATAAATAGCGACGAAACCAGCGCCACTGCGGCAACGATAGCGGCAATGATGAAGGCTTCCCGCACTCCGTTTTGGAATGCTATTTGCCGTAACACACCCATCAACCTCAGCATATCACCCTGATTGGTAACACCGTAAACAGACGGGTGCAACCCGTAAGCCGAAATCTTTTGCAGTGATTGGACACTGATATGCTCCATATATGTTGCCAAGCTGAAGCTGCCATGGGTCTGCATAACAGTACCTAAAACAGCAGCCCCCATTGAACCTGCCACGTTACGCAAGGTATTTTGCAACGCTGAGGCTTGGTTGACCTGGCGCGGCGGTACTGCGTTCATACCGGCTGTGCTTAACGGCATTGAGGACAAGCCCATACCTGCTTGCCGCACCATATATACCGCCATAATCGAAAAATACGACCAGTTGACATTTAAATTGATTAATAACAACGAACCAACTAGCATGGTCGTAAATCCAACAAAAGCCAGCGGGCGTGCACCAATCTTGTCAAACAACGTACCACTGATTGGCATCAAGGCCGCAGTTAACAACGCCCCGGGCATGGTGAGAATACCGGTCTGCAAAGGTGTAAGGCCAATGCCGTTTTGCAAAAAAACCGGCAGGACGAACAGCGCCCCCATCATGCCTAGCGTCATAAAGCTAACTGCGACATTTGAAGCTAAAAATGCCCTAATTTTAAACAAGCGCAAATCCACCATTGGTCGTTCCGTAGTTAGCTCAAACACGACAAAAAGGGAAAGGGAGATACCCGCGACAACGAACAAGGAAATAATTTTAATTGACCCCCACCCACTGGTCGGTGCATCCGAAAGCGCATAGAGCAAGCAAAAAAACCCTACCAATGAAGAGATAAAACCCGGAATATCAAACTTGCCGGCATCGCGCGCGGGGAGCTTAGGAATAAACATTTCCGCGATAAACAAGTTAATAATCCCAATTGGTACATTAATATAAAAAATTAAGCGAAAGTCTAAATACTGCACTATGTAGCCGCTTAAGGTTGGGCCAAAGGCAGGGGCAAACATAATCGCAATCCCCCACAGCCCCATGATAAAGCCACGCTTCTCCGCTTTACTTAAGCTAAACAGGATAGTCATGCTGATTGGCATTAACAGTGCGCCGCCAATAGCTTGAATTACCCGAAAGACAATAATTGAACTTGCGCTCCAAGCGGCACCGCAGAGAGCCGAGCCAGCGACAAAGAAGGCTAGGGCGAACAGGTACATAGTTTTGGCTCCAAAGCGATCGGCC
Source organism: Bacillota bacterium (assembly GCA_021783135.1). GTDB lineage: Bacteria > Bacillota > Desulfitobacteriia > Desulfitobacteriales > JAJXUE01 > JAJXUE01. The sequence goes on from JAJXUE010000026.1 coordinate 16,081, forward strand.
AAATACCCGCTTACAGGTGTTAACATGCCGACCGTCAGCATATAGCCTGTAACAACCCATTCAATCGTACTTTGATCCGTGGCAAAAACACTCATCATCTTAGGGATGGCGACATTTACCACACTACTGTCCAAAACAGCCATAAACACACCTAAGATAACGCTAATCATGGTCATACCACTCAGTCCGAAGCGATCTTTGAAGGTCAATTGCTTCTCCTCCTTTCTCTTTCAAAGTTTGCTAGCACTGCTTTACTCGACATGAATCTTAACCGTAACACTCATTCCTGGCACTAACACATCCTTGGCCAGGTTTTGCTCATTGAGCGCAATTTCAACCGGAACCCGCTGTGCCACACGGGTGAAGGAACCTGATGCCGCCGTAATGTTGGGCACCAACGCAAACACTGACTGCGTATAATCCTCAACTCGCGTCACAGTTCCATGCAGAGTCTGTCCCGGCAGCCCGTCGACAGTCACATCGACGCTCTGACCTACTCGTACCCTGCTTATTTCAGCTTCTTGGATATTAGCGGTGACCTGAGGCTGCGCGGTGTTCGCAATTACTGCCAGGACTTGTCCCGGCTGAACACCTTCCCCGCTCGCTGCATTGGCCTGCTGCACTCTCCCACTGATCGGGCTGCGGATATTCTCCATCTCCACTAGCTTTTCTTCCAGCAGAGGATTTTGTTGAATATAAGGCAATATGGTCGGATTTAAATTCAAAACTGACTGGTTTGACTCCGTACCTATTATTTGCCCTTGGTTGACATAATCATTGACATTAACTTTCCAGTTGCTCAACCGACCCGGCAAGGCGACAGTTATCGGCACGCTATCGCCGTCCGCAGTGCTTATTTGCGCGTCATCTGAAGTTACATAGCGCATCGCATCAATATAATAGACCAAACCTGCTGCAATCAGGATAACGACTATTACCCCGAGGACAGCTCGCATAATGAGTTTCTTCTTAGAAGCGGCTTCTGCCACAAAAATTCCCTCCATCCTCCAAATTTGTGTCTAACCTTATCTCTGAACCTTACCTAATGTGAATTTTCACATTAGCTGACAAACCAGGAATAAGGTGTTCGCCTGGCTGAGCGTTAATGGTGATGTAAACCGGAACCCGTTGTACGACCTTGTCAAAAATATTGCTCAAACTCGTATCCGCCAAGCCATTGACCACAACTGCCGAAGCAGTGCCAATCCTACTCACACTTCCCGTAAATTGCGCATTCGGATAGGCCGGCAGGGTAATGTCCACACTTTCGCCCACATGGACAGAATTAATCACTGTCTCATCAATATTGGCCACCACTTGCAGCTTGCTTAAGTTAACTATGTAGCCAATTTGCTGCCCCGGTACGACCACTTGGTCGTTAACTCCATCATTTTGGATGATTGTGCCGGTAATCGGTGCCCGTAAATCCAAGGAGTCTGTCAGCTCAGATACGCGACCTAAGATTGCTCCTTGACTGACGCGCTCACCTGTCGCCGCAGTCCAACCCTTAAGTGTACCGTCCCCCGGGGAGGTTAATGGAACAATTGACCCTTTAAGGTCTGAACCTTGCACGCTGGCGTTGTCAGTTGATACGAAATAATACTGCTGGTAAAAATACCAGCCCCCACCGCCAAAAATTACGATGGCAGCGAGAATGAGTACAGTTATCACGCCTAATGCTCGTTTACTATTAGCCACAGCACTTCCCTCTCTCCAAACTTTCTACGTACTTGATACTCGCACTAGCCGCACTAGTCGCACTAGTCGCACAATCTTGGCACACTGCCACTACTCAACTTGGTCGACACTGTAGACTGAAAGAATCATCTCCACCAGCGCCCGTGACACTCGTTCGTCTGTCAGATGCTGCGTAATTTCCTGTGGTGCGCGCCGCTTAATCAAGGAATTGTAATACAGCGATGCCAGCACAACATGCGCAATTACCGGAATGTCGATATCCTGTAATCTGTCTTGAGCAGCGGCTCTTTCCAGGTACTCAACTATAGTGCTTCTTTTTTCCCACATCAATTTCTTGATTTTTTCCGCCACATCCGGGTGAGAAAAAGACTCTGCCATGCCAAGTGTAATCAATTCGCTTAAGCTTGACAGTTGTTCTGCATAATCCGAAATAATTTTGCTCAGGCCCTCACGCATCGGAAATTCAAGGTAAAATTCTACATCATTAGGTACCTTAAGTTGCTCGACAGCATATAAAACCGCCGCTTTTAACAGGCCTAGCTTACTGCCAAAATGGCGGAAAAGAGTTACGTCATTAACCCCCGCCCGCTCTGAAATACTGCGCGTGCTGGCGCCCTTATAGCCAGATTGCGCAAATTCCTCCAGCGCTACCTTGATCAAGCGCTTTCTGGTATCGCACTCGCTCCCCGGCAGTTTTTCACCCAAGACACTCGCGCCTCCTTTCCAAGCTTCAATTCTTGCTCAATTAACTCATGGCAAATTTCCCTCATGGCAAATTCAGTTCGGGAAGTAATGTATGCAATTGGTTGCTTGCATTGGTCAATAAAAATATTATAACGACAAAAAACAACCTCTGCAAGGATTATTTTTGCAGAGGTTATCTTAGGATGTTTGTGGTTGTTGAGGCTGTTAGGCCGGGAGACTACCCTCCGCCGTGACAGCTGGGTGTTTCTTTGCTTTATGTCTGTTCAAGAAATTATCGAAGTTCACGTACATCACCGGTACCAGTAGTAGGGTTACTAACGTAGATAATGTAAGTCCGAAAGTAATAACTGCTGACATGGAGGCCAGCCCTTCTGAGCCTGTCCCACCGATAATCAACATCGGCAGCATGGCCAAAACCGTCGTAGCTGTCGTCAGCAAAATCGGACGTAAGCGTATCGGTCCGGCCTGAAGAAGTGCTTCGGTCAGAGTCATACCCTTAGCCTTGAGTTGGTTGGTATAGTCGATCAACACAATTGCATTATTCGTTACCAGACCAATCAACATGATAATTCCCATTAATGAATTCATATTCAGTGTTTCATGGGTGATCAGCAACCCCAGAAGTGCGCCGACAAAGGTTGGCGGCAAGGAAAACATGATGACAAAAGGAGTGAGTAAGGATTCAAATAAACTGGCCATAACCATGTACACCAAAATGATGGAAACGCCTAGCCCTATCCCTAGCGACATAAAAGCCTGACCCATAAACTTGGCGGATTGGCCTGAGCCGATAGTATAACCTGCAGGAATGCGAAGAGCTTTGATTTTTTGCTGAACCTGCGCTTGGGCGGCTCCGGATGACGTTCCGAAAACATCAGCTTGCACAGTTACACTACGCGTCCCGTTGTAGTGATTGAGTGAGATTGGTTCCTGTGTCAACGTCAGCGTAGCCAGTTCCCCGAGCGGAACCAGGTCCCCCGCACCATTGGAGATATTGGTTTGTAAGATCTTCGTAACATCACGCGAATACGTTTCCGGGAACATTACCTCGATATTGTATTGGTTATCGCCCTGGTAAAAGGTTGAAGCATTGGTCCCCTCAAACGATGTGCGGAGGGCATTCACCACTTGCTGTTCAGTAAGTCCATTTTGCACTAAAGCAGTATGGCTAATATTCAGTTGGTAACTGGGTTGCCCAGTAGCCATCTGATTATCCACATATTGCAACTGAGGTACCGACTTCATGATGTTGGCCACTTCATTACTCAGCATGGTTAAGGTGTTTAAGTCAGGTCCTTGAATTTGAATCTGAACCTGCCCACTCGAAGGCCCGCGCATCGCACTAGCGACGCTGGCAACTACCTTGGTACCCGGTACATCCTGCATATAACCCTTCATACTTTGCGCGATTTGGTCCATCGACTGTTTGCCCGGGTTACCGATGGTAATAATCAAGCTGGCAAGATTACTAGAAGCGTTTTGGCCTAAACCCCCGGATGAACCCCCAATCTGCGCATAGATTGAAGAGATACTTTTCTCATGCGCTTTAAGATTTTTCTCAATGTTTTGGATTGCTTGCGTCGTATTGACCAAGCTTGTCCCACTAGGCAAGGTGAGCGACACATTGATTTGGTTGGTATTAATCGGGGTCATCAGTTCTGTTCCTACCAAGGGAATCAGTGGCATGACGCCAAAAAACATCAGGATTGAGACAGCAACCACAGTCTTGCGATGCGCAAGTCCCCAAGTAAGGACGGACTTATACGCTTCGGTAAGCTTGTGCATCCCTTTGCCAAACCAATCGTAAGGAGCCCAAATCCGAAACGGGGCATCCACACCGGGAATAGTTTCGACCTCGGTGAACTTCTTGCCGGCCAAAAGTTTAGAAGCCAGCATTGGTGTCAAGGTCAGCGCAACCAATAAGGCCACGGCATGGGAAAAGACCACAGTCAGCGCCATGGGACCAAATATTTGTCCGGCAATCCCACTGGTGAAGATTGAAGGAGCAAACACGCAGATTTGCGCCAGAGCTGCGACAAACACAGCTGTGCCCACTTCCTTGGTCCCCACACTGGCAGCTTGCTTCGGATCCAAGCCACTCTGTCGCGCTCGGAATATACTTTCCAAAACAACGACCGAGAAATCAACCAGCGACCCCAACGCGATCGCCAAACTACCCAGGGTGATAATGTTGATAGTGAGGTTGTCCAAGAACATCAAAATAAATGTAGCCAACACCGCGATTGGAATAGCTACCGCGATAACGACAGTTGTCCGTACACTGCGCAAGATCCCAAGCATAATCAAGATACCGAACAAAAAGCCCAGTAAAGTATGTTGTGCTACAAGGTCCACTGTTTCCCGAATATACTTAGCAGTATCGCTGACCACTGTAATCTTCGTGCCAGGCGGCAACTGTTTGCTGATTCTTTGCAGCTCCTGATGTACCGCATCAGACACTTGCACAGTATTGGCACCGCTAGCCTGGACAATGCTAAATCCTACGGCGGAATTATTGTCCACAGTCGCGATTAAGTTCACATCCTGGTTACCATCGACGACTTTGGCCACATCGCCAATTGTAATGGCCTTAGTACCAATTAATATCGGCACCTGCAATAAATCGTTGACCGAAGTGAACTGCCCATTGACCGTAAGCGGAATCAATTGACTACCCCGGTTGATTTGTCCTACATTAGCGCTGGAATTATCCGCACTGATAGCGTTGACAATTTGTTGAATCGACAAGCCATAATACGTTAACTTTGCCGGGTCAACCTGCACTTGAATCTGTCTGGTCAGGTTGCCAATCATGTTGACCGTGCCGACTCCATTAACCTGCTGCAAATCCGGTTGGATAATGTTTTGGGCTAGATCGGACAAGTTTGACAGAGATTTGTTACCTGCTGACAAAGTTACAGTCATAATCGGTTGACTGTTGGGGTCAAACTGCTGCACCAACGGACTATTCGCGGTGCTAGGGAGCTGATTGGTTACGCGGTTAATAATACCGCGCATGTCTTCAATCTCACTGGCTAAATCTACACCATAATTAAATTGTACGATGACCTGACTGGTGTTTTGGGACGAGGTAGAATCTATCTCAGAAACACCGGACAAGGTTTGTAAGGCTTGCTCGATTGGCTTAGTAACCTGCTGCTCTACCTCGGACGGTGATGCGCCTGGCATGGATGTTACCACAGCAGCAATCGGAAGATCCAAGGTTGGCATGAGGTCTAAAGGAAGGCTGTTCAACGCGATAAATCCGATCAAAACTATAGCCAGCATGATCATAGTTATAGTTACAGGCCTTTTAATGGAACTATCTGCAATCTTCAACTCTCTTATCCGCCTTTACATTTACTTGCGTCGCGTCAATATTAGCTGAGTGGTTGGACCTTATCCCCGTCAGACAACAGATTCTGACCTTGGATGACGAGTTGGTCCCCTACATTCAACCCACTTGTGATCTGATATACGGTATCAGTCATTGCCCCGACTTGGACCATAACCGAATGCGCAACACCATTTTGGACCACGAAGACGGACAAGGCGCCGCTTTGCGTCGTTAATACACTGTCGGCGGGTATCTCAATGCCTTTTTGTCCCTGGTTCAGCGCAAACGCCTGCACACTCATACCAGGTAGTAGTGTAGCTTGGGACTTAGGCAACGTAACTTCAACGGCATATTTTTTACTAGTGGCATCCGGTTGGGGGTCGACAGAGCTTATAGCTCCTTGAAGTGTTTCATTGACAGCAGTAATACTAACCTGCATCGGCGTGCCCACTTTCAAACTGGCAATATCAGTCTCAGGCACATCGACGGTAGCAGTCAGCGGGTTCATGGAAGCTATGGTGATAAAACCACCCTGCGGCCCGACAGCTTGTCCAGCTTGGGCATTGACCGCTACAACATATCCGCCCAACGGTGCCGTGATATTACCCTCACTGACTTGGGCCTCGACGACCTTGACTCCCGCTTGGGCCGCCTGAAGTTGGGCAGCATTCACCTGTAGCTGCGGGTTATTGATTAGGCTTTGATAGTTGACCTGAGCTTGCTGCAACGCAGCTTTGGCGGTCGCAACAGCATTACTGCTTGAAGTCTGGGTGGCGCTAAGATTAGTCTGGGCTTGTTTTAATACATTGGTCTGATTAGTCTGGGCAGCCTGTAAAGCCTGCTCAGCTTGTGCTAGTTGGGCCTGCGCAGTTGTCACAATTTGCGAATTTTGCGCCGCATTAAGTGCGCTCTGTGCGGTGTTATAAGCGGCTTGCGAGCTGGCGATGGCACTGCTTGCACTATCGACTTTTAACTTACTAACCGCCGACTGATACGCTATTGTTGCTTGATCATAAGCACTTTGTGCTTGCAGCAGAGCAGGAGCGCTCGCGGAATGGCTGTTTTGCTCCGCCGTAGTCAATGCGACTTGCGCTGTATTTACGGCATCCTGCGCTTGGCTTTCGTTAGCTTGATCAGCGGCAACTTGGGCTGCCTGTTGTTGTTGAGCTGCCGCAAGGTTGGCTTGTGCCGAATTAAAGGCGCTTTGCGTTTGATTGATGGTATTTTGATATGTAACTGTGGCGTTTTGCAATTGCGTCTGAGCAGTCGTCAAGGCCTTCTGCGCAGCTGCTACAGCGCTGGCGGCCTGACTTTCTTGCGAAGCGGTAGAAGTTTGATTGGAATTAAAGGACGAATTGGCCTGCGCCTGAGCATTAGCCAAGTTTGTTTCAGCTGTTTGCAACGCAGCGCTCGCTTGATTTAAAGCATTCTGTGAGCTAGTCGAGGTTGCTCCCTGTTGGCTCGCCGCAACAGAGGCATTGGCAGCAGCTTGGCTCGCTTGAGCCTGAAGTACATCTGTATTTACCGTAGCCAGGAGTTCGCCGGGTGAAACCTTATCCCCAACTCTGACATTTACAGTTGTTACAATGCCGGAAACAGGGGATGCTATCACAGATTGGACAAAGGGTGTAACATTACCTAAATATGCATTACCAGAAGGAAGATTCGATAAACTGACTGTTTCTGTCTTCACCTTCATCGGTGGCGCTTTGACGACAGGTTTAGCCCCACAGCCGCTGAGGTATAGACTCATAATCACAATTGTCCCGACCGCTGCGGCAGCTCTAGATTTTTGTTTTAGCATGTTGAATAATCTCTCCTCCAAAAATATACTGGTACACACCTACCTATAAGTGAACTTTAGCCAACAGTAATAATTATACTCTATTATTTTGTACTTAAAAGGACTTAGTGACATTCAAATCTGTATCTTGACAAAAAATTGACATCTTGCCAAGAAAAGGACCCGCAGCATGCGGATCCTTTTCTTGGCACCTTTAATCATCTTCACACTCTAATGCAAAGCGCTGATTTCCTTCTGCATCACAGAAAACATCGGGTCTTGCGGGCTTACGCTCTTAACACCCCGTTGCAAGGTATCCTTAGCACCGGACATATTTCCTAACGTGGCTTCAACGGCAGCCAGATTCGCCCATCCATAGGCATACGTCGGATTGACCTGGGTTGCCTTCTGATAATACGGGGCAGCAGCTTGCGGTTGGTTAAGCCCTCTATAATAAACATTTCCCAGATAGGTGACATATTCCGCACTTTTGGGTTGCAGTTGCACCGCTTTTTTGTAAAACTTGATAGCGTCAGTAAAGTCCTTATTGATAAAGGCGCTCTCGCCAGCATTTACTTGATCCATCACGTTATTGGAATTTTGGACTGCAATAAGTTCATATTTTTTTAAATTAGCCTGTCCGACAAACTTAGCGGCATTAGGGTCGATGATCCGTGTCTGTTGCTGCGTAGTTGTCGCCACAGCACTGGCTGGGTTGGGTTTGTTAATGCCCGGCTGCTTATGATTTAGATTTAATCCTACGAACACGATGAGCAGGACCACTATAGCCAGCCCGGCGCCAAGTTGCCACTTTTGCACCTTATCCACCTCATTTTGCTTATTATATTACCTGACTCGCTTATGAACTCTGTATAAACTACTGTAATTCTCCACATGACAGCTGTCTATTTAAGCTTAGCCTGAAGCTGCGTAAAGGTTGGGTACAGCATATCGGAAGCGGGCAATATCTGCAGGGCTTTAGCAATTGTCGCCTTAGCGGCAGAATTATCCCCGAGCTTAATTTGGCAATCCGCCAAATTAAGCCAGCCATAGTCGTAGTCCGGTTGCACTTGGGTGGCCTTTATATAGTACGGCAAGCCTTGTTTGGCGTTTTTTTGCGCACGAAAATAGATGTTACCCAAATTATTATAGGCTATCCCGCTGTTAGGATTGATGGCAAGGGCTGCCTCATAATAGGCCTTGGCTTGTTTGTAATCTTGGTTAGCGTACGCACTGATGCCGGCATTTAACTGAATGTTAGCATCCTTGGGGTACTGAATTGCCATCGTTTTAAACCTTTTCAAGTTTGCGATACCCGTATATAAGTTTTTATTGGCAGGGTTAACTACGCCGGCGGCATTTTGCGCATTTTTTGGGACTGAAGTTGGAGCGTTCGCTACTGCCGGGGCTTTTGCGCCGCAGCCCACCGCGAGTAAAGCTACGCCAAATATACAGGTAACCAAAACGGTCTTATTGAACATTACTAAGCACCTTCCTGTTATGTTTGTAATTCGCACAACAAATATACATTGTTAGGCAAATATTAGACCTCTTTACTGCAACAATTATAGCGAGAATGCGTAGTAAAGTAAACCATCCATTATTCAATCTCGCATTATGCTCCTGTGTTACTGCAAAAGTTTGCCAGGCCACAAACTCTGGAGTCAGCGAGCATTTGCTGCGAGGGAGATTTACCTGCTTTATTTTGGCTATTTTTTTTGGCATAAGCAAACGGTCCAGGCAAGGTATACTTTTGCCCGGACCGTTGCGATTAGTTTACCGTAATGAAGTGGGTAATAAAATACTTATCCTAAAATACTGATTGTTATCGTAGCACTCGCCGCACTCTTTTGCGTTACGGTTACTAGATTGCCGACCGCAGTAACTGTGTAGGCGGCGTTGATAGCGCTGTTTCCGTTAAGCGCACCCGCAATTGCCGTGGCAACCGTTGAGGTGGGATCACCGGCTGTGACCGCTGCAGTTACCGTTGTATTAATCGTACCATCGTTAAAGAGGACACTTACCGACCCAGTCCCGGTTGCTCCGGAAGAGACGGTGATGGTCTCGGTTTCCGGGGTAGCTGATACTGCCGGTGAACCAGCTGAGTAAGCTACCAATACACTGCCACTGCCAACGGTTACGCCAGTACCATTGGGATCCGATGATGTTAATGTCCAAGTGCCGGTTGTCGCTGCGGTTGTCTGGGAAACCGTCACATCGGCTCCTGAAGGAGCGGCGGTGTAGTTGCTAGCACTCAAAGCTACGTCAAGTGCGGTGGAAATCTCACCCGCGACGACACTAGCTGTGTCACCGGTAGTTACATTAACCGTAACGGGTCCGACGCTATAACCACTACCATCACTAAAGTTTACAGTAATGGAACCTGCGGTAGTCGCTCCACTGGTGACTTGCCATTCATCTTCCTGGGCGGTAGCGGGGATTGCAGGTGTACCTGCTTTAAAGGCTTGGGTCTGAACGGACGACGCTACCACTCCGGTTGCTACCGTCAAATTCACCGAGTCGGTCACCCCACCTTGGTTGTAGATGGCGGAATAGCTCCCGGCCGTCGCGCCATTAGCTACCGTCACTGTGCCGGTGGAGGAGTCAATGCTAACGCCTGTAGCACCAAGCGGGCCTGTAAGACTATAGGTTCCGCTGTTGCTCAAGGCATTTCCATAAGCATCCTTCACGGTCGGGACGACGCTAACTGCATCAGTTATATTTCCGGTTGCCGGCGGTGTAAGGGTGGTGCTGGCATACCCCAATCCGGTGATCGTCGCAGGAGCACCAAGCTGCACCGTCAACGTTACGCTGTCTTTGATTCCGCTTTGGGTATAACTTGCGGTGTAAGTTCCAACAGTAGCGCCATGGGCTACAGTCACTACGCCTGTACCGGAATTGATACTGACACCTGTTGCACCACTCGGACCCGAAATAGCGTAGGTTCCAGTGTTACTTAAGGTATTACCGTTAGCATCCTTCACTGTCGGGGCGACAGCAACCGTATCAGCTGTAGTTGTGCTAGTTGGGATAATGATTGAACTGCTATATGCCAAGCCGGTTACCGTTGCTGCGATTGCCCCACCGCTGACATTTACCGGCAAGCTGGCAATGGCTGTTGTAGAACTTCCCGGGTTCGTGGCATAGAAGTCCAAGCTACCGCGCACTCCGTTGCCCGAGTCAATATTGCTGACTGCAGCGCTAGTACCGGTAATTGTATAGTATTGGACATTGCCATCCGCAACTGTAAAGTTGATGGTGCCGCTAGCACCTGTAATCAAGGCAACATAAGGTGTACCGCTTTGCAGATTATTCGCACTGAGTATGCCGGAATCATAGACACTATTGTAGTCTAAGCTCGTGCCGCCAGGCAATATCGCTGCCACGTTGAACAGAGGTACCGGAGTATTTACTGTCTGGAAGCTCGGGGTGGTAGCGGATCCAAGGTTAATCGACTGTTGTACCGCTGCACCGTTAACTTGGGTAATCCATAAGTTATTGGTAGAATTACCGACCAAATAGATGGTTTGATTCGCAATCGAGTTGCCAAAACCATCGATGGCGGTTAAAGTAACGTTTTGGGAGCCGCCAACACTGAAGTTAAACGACTGGGGATTGGCAAGGACGCTACTCACGGCACCACCACTGCTCGAAGCTCCGGCACCAAACACGGTAGTAACAGTAGCGGATTGGCTGTTGACCGAATTAGTAACCGTTACCGTCGGAGACTCAGCATACTTGTCACTTACGTAGGCAGTGACTGCTTGTACCGGTGCAAAGGTCATGCTTGAAAGAGCCGCCGTACTGCCGGTAGCAAGCGGAACAGTTACATTGTTGGTTGCATTGACAATCAAGGTCGACCCGGAGATTTCGAAGCCGAGGAAGCCTTCATAAGGTTGTTTTAGCGTCATCCCGGTTGCATCCCAAGCTTCAACAGCTGCAGGTGCGGATGATGGGCTGGACGGATTATAGCTGTAGGCAGTAATGATGTTGCCGCTTTGGGCCAAGAGGTACCCGCTTGTAGCACTCACCGGATTATAGCCCAATACAGTTCCTGTAAGCGAAGGCCAGATAGAGACATTGTTTACGCTAACGACTCCGCTTGGTGCTACGTTGACTTGCGCCGTTTGTGGCGCACTTTGCAGTTGATAGCCGTCTATCGCACGCAATTTACCGTTGTCATTCGCTATCATAGTGTAATTAATACTTTGGGTCGGAACAGTAGCTATGGCAATCTGGCTGTTAAACGGTGCCACAACAAAGCTGGCATTATTGCCCATGTCATAACCGTCATAAGCAGTTCCGGATACAGTAGCCGTGTTTGCAGGTGCAGCATTGCCGTTTTTCAACGGTTGGTAGGTCATCATAGACGTAATATTACCCGCTATACCTAGGCTGGTTAGCTGGCTGGCGCCGGTAAAGTTAGCCGTAATACTGGTACTGGCTCCACCTTGACCGTTGGTAGTATCTAATGAAGTAGCACCTGTCGTAATACCGGAGTATGCTTGTACTTCTACATTAACCGCACCGGCAGTTGCATTGGTCCCGACACTGTTCACATAGAAGATAAGCTGTCCGCTGCCGTCGTAGGCGGCAGGATCGTTAAACGGCGTGTCCAACGTAGTAACAACACCTGTTGTTGCATTGGTCCACGTGTGTAAGTACAATTGGCCGTTATAATACTGGAAGTCTACGGCGGAAGGCACGGCATTGGCTGCTACCCACGGCAAATTGGCACCGTTGGTGTTACCGACTTGATCGATAGTCATGCTGCCCGGTAGCGTGATATTAAAGTCCAGACCATAGCCGGCAAATTGGTTAGCAGCAGAAGATGCTGAGGTCGGCGCAATCATAATACCGTTTTGGTTGAAGCCTGCAGCATAGAGCTCCTCATCCGAACCGAGTACATTGGTAAAGCTTTGTGTAGCTGTAGGCACGGCGGTGATTCCAGCATAATTCACCTGCAGTGGCGATGTGCTGACTGCTGCAGCTTGAATAGTTTGCCCTTGCTCCCACACCAAGTTGATATAGTTACCACCGTTATTGTTTCCAACAAAGGTCATCGAGGTAATACCGCTGGTAGGTAAGCTTTGACCGCTCGCTATCGAGACAGTATTTGGTATATCGTAGATATAATACTGAGTAGCACTGTTAGCCAGACTTTGGGTAACAGGTACATTTGCCGTCACCACCAAGGAAAATTGGCCGTTGGCATCAGTTGTAACCACGGGGAAGCTGGTCGCACTAAACAGAGTACTTGTGCCATTTTGCACGAAAGCGTCATTTTGGATGTTATTGGAGGATCCTCCGCCCAATACATCATAATCTTGGATAGCGAGTCGAGCGCTCGTCACCGGGTTGCCGGCAGCATCTTCCAATGTGCCGCTAATCGTTATTTGCGAACCGGATGTAGCAGTTTCGGCCGCGTTAGATACTGAGGTGCTGGTAGCGGACAACCCTGTTGGGTTTAACATTTGGCTCGGACTGACATTGGCAATTTGCGCTGCTTGCGCCACCGTTTGCCACTTATAATAGCCACTGTTGGTGGAACCGCCGCCATTAACCAACTGTGCTTGTACCGATACCTCCATGTTTGCGCCCAAGTCGGCAACGCCATTGGTGGAAGGTTGGTTGGCATTAATATAGATGACAGCCTGACCATTACTGTCAGTGGTAACATTGTAGGTAGCAGAAGGAGGTGCAATAGTACTGGTACTAACAGCGGCGTTTTGACCCACTGAGCCTATCCCTGTAGAGTCAGTGAAGAACGCTGTGGCATCTTGAGTAGCACTTTGCGCCGTCATCGTGAATTTTACAGATTGTCCGGCCATACTGGAACCTGTTGTCCCCAGATAAGTTGCAACCACCGGTACTAAGCCAGTTGTTTCACTCGCCGAATTAGAAAAGCTCAAATTATCCGGTGCACTTGAAGAATAGAGCGGACTCAATACCAGCGTACCCGGAACACCCCACTGTCCAACTACCTTGTTAGATTGTACAGCTTTACCGTTATTATAATAAGGAGCTTGGACAATCACATTGAATGCAGAATTGGAACTGGCGGTTGAAGTAAAGCTGATTGACACATTGCCACTAGCATCAGCCCCAACTGTATAAGTAGCTGTATATCTATCATTGCCAATGATAACCGGCGTACTAAGATTGTCCGCAGACAATATTTGACCATTAGCGGTTGCTGTAATATTGTTGGAATTGGTGACCAAATAAGTCACAGTCGAATTGGCGGTATTAGGTCCACTAATACTTGCGTTAACTGTAAGGGGATTATTAATGGTTGCAACCGCTGGAGAGGCCGCTGTACCGTTACCAACTGTTTGACCGCTTACACTCAGGTTGCTAATGCTAACTGCTCCTGTACTGACAGGGACGCTGGTGGGGTTAGCAGCCTCATTCAAAACTGTACTGGTTACCACACTGGGGCCACCCAAACCGACTACTTTACCGTTATTACCAATTTTAGCCCCAACATCAGTAAGTGTGGATGTGCCGTTCGAGCCGTCGGCTAACACAATCGGAGAATCGGTCATAGCAGCAAGCGGTGACCCCACCAAGGAGTCTACTAAGTGATTATTCATTCCGCTGGCAACATAGACGGGATTAAAGCTGTAGCCTAAGGTGTCAATTACATCTTGGTTGGTTCCGTAGCGATCATTGCCATAAATACGCGTGGCGTTAGCAATGTTTTGCACCAAGGTTGGACCGCCGATTATGTATACTTTCGAACCCAAGTAGGGTTGCTCGGAAGCAGGCAAAGTGCCATCTTGATTAGCAACCAAAATGGAGTAGTTATTGGCGGCAGCAAAGGATGCGACAGACAAAGCATCGGCGAGAGCATTATAACCGACCACAAAGGAACCGGCCGGACTGCTAAGCCTGGCTGCAATCGCCGCCGCTGTCCCTGTGCGACTCGTACCCTTTAGTACGGTGGTGGTAATACCACCCAGAGCATTGACTTGATTGACTACATTTTGGCTGATAGCCCCAACTACATACACGTTTTTAACACCCAATTTAGTTAATTCCGCTTGGGCAGCGGCACTCAGGGTATTATTGTCAGTCAGGAGAATGGGAATAGTTTTGCCTGCCAAAGGAGCAGCAGCTAAGGCGTCAACCAGATTTGCATCACCGGACGGGGCCAAAATAGCCGTTCCGGCCGAGGACCAGCCTTGATTGGCGACAGCTACGGAGGTGGCAATTCTATCTGCACCATACAGATTGGACGTTGTTACCCCCGTGCCGGCAAAGGCAGCTAGTGGTACCATGGTCAAGGTCATTCCGACAATGGCCATCCCAGCCATGGCTTTTTTAGTCTTCTTAAATCTACTCATTAATTAGGACCCTCCTCTCATTGGAACCGATTGAAGTTTAAGCGGTAGAATCTTTCTGTCTTCAAGTACATCACCCAAAGGTATCCGACCCAGACAAAGTTGAATGGTATTCCCGTAGCAGCTATTGCGGTGGATTTGCCCAATAGATGGCAGTAACTCATGTAAAGACTAAAAACATAGACTTCACAGATAGCGCGGCATTATTAGAAAGATTTACCTATTAATAGAATACCATATATCTTTGGAAGATGTTTAAATAACCAGAAATATTGATAACTTTTTATTTTAGTTTTGCGAATGTCCGCAAATATAATGTTCCTACATTAATCAGACCCCGGCAACGAAGGCACTTGATTCCCTTATGCCGGACTTTTAGCTCGATAAAATTAAACAGTCCCGGTATGAACTTATTCATACCGGGACTGTTAATTTAAACACTTAGCTAGAAGAGCTGGCGGGGCGAGCCAAGCTCACCCTGCTTAAGCAAACTAGTTAACGTTTACGGAGACAGCTCCGATTGTATTAGGTGTGGTGCTGTTAGGATTGTTGCTGAAGAACTTCAGTGTTCCAGCTGCGGTAGCACCAGCATCAACATTAGATACTGCAGCGTTGGAGCCGCTAACCGTGTAGTATTGAACGTTGCCGTTAGCTACTGTGAAGCTTACGGTTCCGTTAACACCGGTGGTTAGAGCTACATACGGGGTTGCGGTTTGCAGGCCGTTAGCACTGAGCGCACCCGATACGTATACGCTGTTGTAATCCAAAGTGGTACTGGTAGACAGTGTAGCGTCTACATTGAACAGAGGTACAGGAGTGTTCACAGTCTGGAAGCTTGGAGTACTAGCTGATCCAAGGTTAATGGACTGTTGAACAGCTGCTCCGTTGACTTGGGTAATCCACAAGTTGTTGGTGCTGCTGCCGGTCAGGTAGATGGTTTGGTTCGGCAATGCATTGCCGTAACCGTCAATAGCGGTTACAGTAACGTTTTGCGAAGAACCAACCGAGAAGTTAACCGACACAGGATTAGTTGCAACACTAGCCAGTGAACCGGTGTTCGAAGCGCCTGCAGAGAAGGCTGCAGTAACAGTAGCTGCTTGACTGTTAACGGAATTGGTAACCGTAACTGTCGGGGACTCAGCATACTTGTCACTAACCATCGCGGTCACTGCTTGAACAGGTGTCAAGGTCGCTCCGCTGAGAGCAGAACTTGAGCCACCAATTAAAGTGTAAGGGCTTGTAGAATCAAGCGTCAAGCTAGTACCTGATCCAGTAAAGCCGAGGAAGCCTTCATAGGAATTTTTCAGTTTTACACCGGTAGGTACACTCCAAACAGCTACTGGCGAGCTAGTAGCACGACTGTAAGCTGTAATCGTCCCTCCGGTAGTACCGCTTTGAGCTAAGACATAGTTGTCATTATAGCCCAAGATAGTACCGGTGACAGCCGGGAAGATACCAACATTGTTAACGCTTACCATGCCGTTTGCAGCTACGTTAACTTGCGCACTTTGCGGCGCACTTTGCAGTTGATAACCGTCGATGCCTTGGATCTTACCATTTTGGTTAGCTGCGAGGCTAAAGGTAATACCTTGGGTAGGAACAGTCGCAATTGCAACTTCGCTGTTGAACGGAGCTACAACGAAGCTGGCATTGCTGGAAGCGCTAAAGCCATTGTAGGAGGTACCGGCAACGGTTGCGGTGTTTGCAGGTGCAGCATTGGTGTTCAGCAATGGCTGATATCCCATCAGTTGAGCAACATTACCGACAACACCCAAGCTGGATACTTGGCTGGCACCGGCAAAGTTGGCAGTAACACTGGTGCTAGCGCCACCTTGACCGTTTGTGGTATTTAAGGAAGTAGCGTTATCGGCAATACCGGAGTAAGCTTGTACGTCTACATTGACAGCGCCGGATACGGAGTTCGAACCTACACTGTTGACATAGAAGATCAGCTGTCCGCTACCGTCGTATGCAGCAGGATCATTGAACACAGTATCTACGGTGTTGACGACGCCAGTTGCGGCATTGGTCCAACTGTGTAAATACAGTTTGCCACCATAGTACTGGAAGTCCACTGCAGAAGGTACTGCATTAGCGACTACCCACGGTAGTGTGCTGGTAGTGGCACCGACTTGGTCAATGGTGATGTTGCTCGGCAAGCTGATGTTGAAGTCAAGACCATAACCGGAGAATTGGTTGCCTGCTCCAGCTACTGTGGTCGGAGCAACCATTTGACCGTTTTGGTTAAAGCCGGCAGCATACAGTTCTTCATCAGCGCCTAAAACGTTGGTGAAGCTTTGGGTAGCTGTCGGTACAGCAGCGATTGAGCCGTAAGTTGCTTTCAACGGGCTGGTGCCAACTGCAGCAGCTTGAACGGTTTGACCTTGTTGCCATACCAGGTTCAGGTAGCTTCCACCATTGTTGTTGCCAACAAAGCTCAGTGGAGTAATACCGCTGGTCGGCAAGCTTTGACCACTGGCCAAAGAAACAGTAGCCGGTACATAGTACACATAGTACGAGGTAGCGCTGTTTTGTACGCTTTGGGTCACTGGTACGTTAGCAGTTACCACAAAGGAGAACTGGCCATTAGCATCCGAGGTGACTACCGGGAAGCTGGTTGCGCTAAACAGGGTAGATGTACCATTTTGGACAAAAGCGTCATTTTGAATGTTGTTCGAAGAGCCATTGATGGCATCATAGTCTTGAATGGCCAGTCTGGCATTTGGTACCGGATTGCCGGCTGCATCTTCCAAAGTACCGCTAATCGTTACTTGGCTGCCGGAAGTAGCAGTTTCAGCAGCGCTGGATACCGTTGTGCTGGAAGCGGACAAGCCAGTTGGGTTCAGCATTTGGCTTGGGCTGATATTAGCAACTTGGGAAGGTTGCGCAACTGCTTGCCACTTGTAGTAGCCGCTGTTGGTGGAACCGCCGCCATTGACTAATTGTGCTTGTAAGGAAACTTCGATCGATGCACCCAAGCTGTTCACACCATTGGTGGAAGGTTGGTTAGCATTGACGTATACAAGTGCCTGACCATTTGCATCTGTAGTTACATTGTAGGTTGCGGTTGTTGTACCATTACCAACGGAAGACTGTTGACCAACGGAACCAACGCCGGTGGAATCTGTGAAGAAAGCGGTTGCAGAGCCCGGTGTACCTTGGGCAGTCATGGTAAATTTAACTTGTTGTCCAGCCATGGTGGAACCGGAAGTGGACAAGTAGGTTGCAACTACAGGTACCAAGCCGGCTGTTTCAGTGGCAGAACTGGAGAAGTTCAAGTTGTCAGGGGTGCCGGAAGTGTAGAGTGGGCTCAGCACTAAGGTGCCGGGAACTCCCCATTGAGCGGCAACTTTATTGGATTCTACCACTTGACCGTTGTTGTAATAAGGTGCTTGTACAACTACGTTGAAAGCGGAATTAGAGCTTGCTGTAGAGGTAAACGTTACAGCTACATTGCCACTGGCATCAGCCGGTACACTGTAACTAGCGGAATACCGATCGTTACCGATAATAACCGGTGTAGACAGGTTATTGGCGGACAAGGTTTGTCCGTTTGCGGTAGCAGTGATGTTCGTAGAGCTTGTCACCAGGTAGGTCACATTGGAATTAGCTGTGTTCGGACCACTGATGGTGGCTTTAACTGTGATGCCACTATTAATAGTAGCTACTGCAGGTGAATTAGCAGCTCCTGTACCAACGGTTTGACCGCTAGCGCTCAGGTTGCTGATGCTAACATTGCTGGTGCTAGGAGGAACAGCTGTCGGATTAGCAACTTCGTTCAAAACGGTGCTGCTAACTACGCTAGGTCCGCCCAGACCGATTACTTTGGCATTGTCAGGGAGTTTAGCTCCAACAGCAGCAGCCGTAGCAGCGCCATTCGAGCCGTCCGCCAAGACGATCGGGGAATTTGTCATTGCAGCCAGCGGGGAACCAACCAAGGAGTCAACCAGGTGGGCGCTCGTGCCATTAGCAACAAAGACATCGTTAAAGTTAAAGTTCAGGCCGTCAATTACATCTTGGTTGGTCGCATAACGATCTGCACCATAGATGCGGGTTGCGCCGGCAATATCTTGTACCAAGGTCGGTCCACCAATGACATATACCTTGGAGCCAAGATAAGGTTGCTCGGAAGCAGGCAGGCTGCCGTCCTGATTAGCAACTAAGATCGAGTAGTTGTTAGCTGCAGCAAAGGATGCTACCGAGAGAGCATCAGCCAGTGCATTGTAGCCAACTACGAAGGAACCTGCAGGATTGCTGAGTTTGGAGGCAATCGCTGCTGCGGTGCCGGTACGGCTGGTACCTTTCAGTACAGTCGCGGTTACACCTGTCATTGCATTTACTTGATCAACCACGTTTTGGCTGATTGCACCAACTACATAAACGTTTTTGACGCCTAATTTGGTTAGTTCAGCTTGGGTAGCAGCACTCAGGCTGTTGTTATCAGTCAGAAGAATCGGAACAGTTTTGCCGGCCAACGGAGCTGCCGCTAAGGCGTCAACCAAGTTAGCATCGGCTGATGGAGCTAAGATAGCGGCACCGGCTGAAGTCCAACCTTGGTTGGCAACTGCTATGGAGGTAGCGATTCTGTCTGCACCGTATAGGTTAGAAGTTGTTACCCCCGTGTTTGCAAATGCTGCCATTGGAACCATGGTCAGAGCCATTCCGACGATAGCCATACTAGCCATTGCTTTTTTAGTTTTTTTGAATTTACTCATTAAATAGAAAACTCCTCTCTTATGGTGTGATGATTTTGGTTTTTTTAGAGGTAAAAATTTTTCTTTACTTTACCTCTCACTCCCACTATTTAAGTCTGTCGTCACCCCCTAAGTTTCTTAAGATCTTCAGACATTGCGCAATATCTAAAGGCATCCATCCTAACAAAGAGGAGGCGTCCTTCCTCTCAGAATCTGATGAGGACGGATTTGCCCTTTAGATGGCACTAAATAATGGAGAGGCTAAAAATATAGACTCCACATCTTTTTACAGTATTCTTTGTAGATTTACATATTCCTGCTAATAGTGAAAACTTTTTTAAATAATTTCCATAATTAAATTGAGGATTGCATTTCAACACAAAATATCACTACAGAATGGCTTTTAAAACGCAATTTAATGCCCAATGTGTTGCTTTCTGTTCGGCCTCACCACCTTTAACCTATGCCTGATGCGGTATTATGCCACGTTCAGAGGGACGAGGCTAAGCTTGTCCATGCAACGCGATTTGTGAAGTAACCCCTATAAGGTTGCTTGCTGCATATAATATTCTTATTTGGCCGGCGGATTCCTGCAAATATCTTGAAAAAAAAATAATAAGTGGAATCTTGCTAGTCCTAATACCCTTCGTACACTAAAATGCCGCGATAAATACCTAGCGCTGCTTTAGCCTGCACATCAGGTGAGGCGAGGGCCTTTTCTTCATCTATATTAGTGATAAAACCCACCTCGATGAGAATCGCGGGCATTGTCGTGTTTTTCAACACATAGTAATTGGCTTGTTTGACACCCCTGTCAGTCAAGCCTATCTGGTTGACCGTTTCTGTCTGAATGTCCTGTGCCAAGCGCGCCGATTGCGTGGCCAAGGTGCTGTCCGGACTGTAATAGGTTTCCGTCCCATGCGCCAGCTCAGTGGCGGAATTATTGTGAATACAGATAAACAAATTAGCGTTGGCCTTTTCCGCGATATTTACCCGGGCCTGCAAGTCAGGTACCGCACTGCTCATGGAATAATCCGCACCTGCCGGCGATACATCCGTAGTGCGGGTCATGATTACCGTAGCTCCGGCTTGTCGCAAATAATTGGCCACATCCATACCCATGGCCAAATTAAAGACCTTCTCGGGCGTTCCGTCCGCGCCCATGGCGCCAGGGTCCGGCCCGCCGTGCCCCGGGTCAACCACAATTTTCATACCGCTTAACAAATAATCAGGCTGGATCGTGCCTTGGATTATGTCGCTAACTTGGTTCGACAACGCACCTGCTCCGCCGATCAAATACACTTCGGGATTATTCTCGGCCGCATTGCCCATGACGGAATAAGTTACCGCCGGCAAGCTGTTATTAGTTGCCATAAATAACGGTGCATTTTCTTTCGCGGCCAAAGCACCCGCCACCAAGGCGTCCGGGTAGTTTTCGCCGGTTACCACGTAGGCAACCGGTTGACCTGTAGCCGTACTTGTTTGAGCTGTAGTTTGTGCTGGCATTCCTGTCAATACATTTTCCGCAAACAGATAAACCTTCGCCGCCGTATCAAAGCGGTCTACCCCACCCAGGCGAGTGATATTGGGAACACCCTGCAAGGTCGCATCCGGTATTGCTCCGTTTCCTCCGATAACCAATGTCTGGGGTGAAGTAACCCCGTCTTGCAATGCGCTTAACTCGGTAAGCGTAGCCTCAGGCATCGCCTTTGCGCTAGTTAGGAGAATGGGGGTTTGGGTAACACCGGCATAGGCACCGATTGACAGTGCATCCGGAAAATTATCCCCACTTGCCAGAATTACCTGGCCGCTCGCGCTGTCCAATCTTTGGGCCACTGCTACGGCTGTGGCATAGCGGTTCACTCCGCCAATCCGTTCCCAACTGATGCCGGCAGCATCCAGAGGGCTGGTAACGGCGTTCCCTAATGCTTGGTCTCCCCCCAGCAAAATAACGTGCGTAGCTCTTAATGCCTTGATTTCAGTCAGGACTTGGGGATCGAGGCCACCGGTATTAGTGAGCAGAATCGGCGCATCCAATTTGCGCGAGAGGGGAATAGCCACCAGTGAATCGGGGAAGTCATCGGCGCGTGCCAAAAGCACGGTATCAGCCTGCGTCCAGCCGGCCTGGGCGACAGCAATGGCCGTGCCAATCCTGTCCGTACCGTAAATTCGCTGTGTTTGACTTGCCAGCGGCGCAGCACTTGCTACCCCTTGCAAACCAAGCCAGAGCAGCATGAGAGCGCCTACAAATAGCGCCCATTTCTGATATTTTCTCGTCAAAAACCCTCCCTTCCTTAACTTTATACGCAACATTGGGAGAATTTCGACGGGTACTTGTTAATTCCTCCAAGAAAATTGTGTGTTTTTAGTTAAATAAAGCCTGGAGCGCAGTCAATTCAGGCTGCGGCACAACGCTGTCACCGCCAAAAGCTGTGGCTCGTACACCATGCCAATTCTGCACTACTTTATTTAGTTCCGGCGGCAACCCGCTACTTGGCACCAATAACACATCCGTACCCCGGGTAGCGGCGAGAACTCCGCCGGTAAGAGCGTCTGGGAAATCCTCGCCTGTAGCAACATAAACCTGCTCTCCTACCGGGGGGAAGGTCTGCGCGACAACTGCGGCCGTGGCGTACCTGTCGTTCCCCGCCAGCCGGTATGGGTTGACCGTGCCGTCCAGCGTCAAGCCGCTGAGTACGCCTTCTCCCCCCACCGCGAGCGTGTCACTTACCCCAAGCTGACGCAGTGCTTGGTCTGCCGCTCCGGAGAGATCACCGGCAGGTGTCAGCAAAATAGGTTCCCCGGCCTGCGCCGCCTGCGGCGCGATGCTTAAGGCATCAGGGAAATTTTGTCCGTTAACTACAACCGCCTTGCCTGTCGTCCCGAGATTAGCGGCGATGTCCGCGGCCGTATGATAACGGTCGCTTCCGCCGATTCGGTCTGTCGGCGCCACTAAGCTCAGTTCAGTGTAAATGGCATCGGAAATGGCACCGGGACCGCCCAAAACGATAATATGCTGCGGGGCCAGGGTTTGGATCTCCGCTAAAACTGCTGTCGGTAAGGTATTACTATCGGTAAGCAAAATAGGCGCATTATCTTTGTACGCCAGCGGCGCACCTGCCAGTGCATCGGGAAAAGCATTATCGCGCGCCAAAATTACCGTGTCCGCTCCCGTCGGAAATGCAGCCTGCGCAATCTGAATCGCTGTTTGAATGCGGTCCGCGCCAAACAGGCGGTCTTGCTGCAGACGAGGCGGGTACCCTAAGCGGTAAGTTCCCGGGGTATAAATACCTGCGGTTATATTGCTCCCGCTAGCCCCGCCGCCCACCAAAATCCAACGACCGCCGTCCCAGCGGTAAATATACCCCGGCAAACCTCCGCCAAGGTCGGAAGTTTGGGCAGACAGACCCAGCAGGAGCATTTTACCGGGCGGCCCCAAGCTTCCTTGCCAAGCGATTGCCACGGCAGGGCCGCCCGGTATGATATCGGCCGGCAAGTCCGCTGCCGAGGTTGCAGTCGTCAAGCTCACGCTGACCTGGGTGGTAAAGGTGCCCGGTGGAATCAACAGGGCTGCTTCCTTCCCGGCAGTTTGCACTATACCGCCCGCCGGTACAACGTCAGCCGGAGCTTGCAGGGTTGCCGGCGTTGAGGCGTACTGCAAAGCGCTATACGCGTCCACACGCCCAAAGCCAGCTGAATAATTACGACCGGCGTCGCCAATATGTACCGCACTGTCTTCTAAATCGATGCGAATCTGGCGTGCCGTTAAGTCAGGTTGCTCACTCCACAGCAAGGCCGCCACGCCGGAGACAAAGGGCGCAGCCATTGAGGTTCCGTCACTGGTGGCTAAGGTCGCAGTGCCGTTTTGCCAATAGTCACTGACAATACCCACTCCCGGCGCTGTCAGGTCAGTTTGCGGACCGGTACAGGAAAAATTTGCCACAGTATCGTTGTCAGTTGAAGCTGTCACCGCGATAACATTCGGATCAGCGGCAGGATAGTCAACGCCCGGATTGCTCGCGCTGGTCGGGTCAAAATTGCCTGTGGCAGCTACAATCAAACAACCCTTGTTCTCCGCATACTCTACTGCTTGCGTCAGGACATCCGTCTTGCCGCCTGCACCCAAGCTCAGATTGATTATCTGGGCGCCATTGTCGGCGGCCCACACAATCCCGGCTGCTATCACGTCATCAGTACCTTGACCGGAGCTGTCCATTACTTTCACCGGCATGATGCTCGCATTATAAGCTACACCCACCACACCAAGACCGTTCAACTCAGCCGCCGCAATCCCGGCAACATTCGTGCCGTGGCCATTATCATCCTGGGCCGCGGCGGGACCGGATTCCCCGGTAATCGCGTTATACCCGGGTACTAGGTTGTCAATTAAGTCCGGGTCAGTGAGGTCGACCCCCGTGTCAACGATGGCTATGGTTACGCCGCTTCCGGTAGCACCCATTTGCCACGCTTGCGGTACGTGAGCCTTGGTCAGAGACCACTGCCCATCAATTGTAACCTCCGGCACATCTGACGCCGCCATCTTTTGCACTGTGGCCTGGGGCAGGGCGTTTACTTGGTAGGCGCGGCTGATTTCCGCACTCACTACGCCCTTAATTTGTCTAGCTTTACGTAAAGTCACTGCATCAACGGCAGTGCCAAACTCCAAGGTGGCGAAATTAAGCGGTCCGCGCCGAAGCACACTTGCTCCGAGCGCTTGCGCAATTTGGTCGGGACTGATACCGGCCTGCAGCTGCACGACAACGTGTGTGTTCAAAGTCGAGTCAGGTAAAGTTGTTACTTTCACACTCTGAATTTTATTTAGTTCTGTCTTAAGGCCCTTGTTGGTATGGACTTGTGCCGGCATAGCCGCGGCAACACTTAATTGCAGCAACAAGCTGCCTGCTAAAGCCAGCGCGATAACAGCTGCGAATTTTTTCTGCACTAATATTTTCGCTCCTTATGGTAAAAGTACATAATCTAATTCGCCATGCTTGGGCAATTTTCTTTTTTTTTGCGCAAAGGATATTCGCTCTGATGGCAAGAATTAAACATATAACGCACGAAGCTATGCCTTTGCTACACCACGCCAATGTTAGGAGAGAGGAATGCCCATGACCATTTTACGTCGCAAAAAACTTACCACTGTTATCCTCTTTGTGTTCCTTGTTTCTTTTGTACTACCTGCGCTGGCAGATAGCACAACCGGCTTGCCCAACAGGATAGCCGGAGTCAGCCGTTATGACACCGCTATTCAAATATCGCAGGCCGGTTGGAGCTCAACTCCCAACGTTGTCCTGGCCCGCGGCGATGAGTTTGCCGATGCTTTGGCCGGGTCAGTCCTGGCCCACAGTTTTAACGCCCCGTTGTTGCTCACTCCGCCTAATCAGCTTCCTGCCACTGTGCTGGCGGAAATAAACCGCTTGCAGGCGCAAACGGTTTATATTCTCGGCGGCATCGGCGCAGTATCTCCGGGCATTGAGACCACCCTGCGCAACGCCAACTTAAATGTAGTACGCATCTCCGGCAGCGATCGCTACGCGTCCGCCGCCCAAATTGCGCTCACTGCGGTTCCCACAGCTGCCCAGGCTTTTTTAGTTAACGGGAATTCTTTTGCTGATGCCTTAAGTATTTCCTCGTATGCAGCAGCCAACAAAATTCCCCTGCTCTTAACTGCTACGCAGCAAGTGCCGACTGCCACACTTAACGCCCTCAAATCGCTTAAGGCTACCAACATCACCTTAATTGGCGGTACTGGCGTAATATCCGCAGCGGAGCAAAGTCAACTGCAGGGTTTGGGCTTTAACGTCTCCCGCCTCGCCGGGGCAAACCA
>JAJXUE010000052.1 GCA_021783135.1 Bacillota bacterium
TAAGGCAATTAAGAATGCTATCAAGGTCGCGCACGAATGCGTTGACAGTGGGTACTTGGAAGTTATCCAAGCCAACTTAACTGAAGGGAAGCGTGAGGAATGTTAGGACGTAGTGTAGGTATTGTGGGGGTTGGTTCATATTTACCGGAGAAGGTGATTACCAACGCTGACCTAGAGAAAATTGTGGACACCAATGATGAATGGATTGTAAGTCGCACTGGCATTAGTCAAAGGCATCAGGCTGACGAGGACACAGCTCTTTCCGACCTTTGCATCGAAGCAGCTAAGTTGGCCTTGGCGGATGCGAAGGTCAAACCTGAGGACTTGGATCTAATCATAGTGGCTACTGTTACAGCGGATTACGCCTTCCCTTCAGCCAGTTGCTTGGTGCAGGGCAAGCTGGGCGCGACCAAAGCAGCAGCCTTCGATTTGGGAGCAGGCTGTTCCGGTTTTATGTATGCTATAGCAACCGGGAGCCAATTTATAGCTAACGGTGTGTATGATAATGTGCTGGTGATAGGTGCAGATATTTTGACTAAAATAACTGATTATACTGATCGAGGCACCTGTATCTTGTTTGGCGACGGAGCGGGCGCAGCAGTCCTCCAGCCGGTTGCAACCGGTGAAGGGATGCTCTCCTTTGTACTTGGTTCCAACGGTGAAAACGGGGAGCTTTTAATTCAACCGGCTGGGGGTTCGCGGCGTCCGGCCAGTGTGGAAAGTGTCGAGGCAAGGCAACACTATATTAAAATGGCCGGTAACGAAGTATATAAATTTGCCGTGCGCACTATGGGTGAGGCGGCGGTTGAGTCACTGGTAAAGGCTGGTTTGCAGGAGTCCGACGTTGACTTTTTGGTGCCGCACCAAGCGAATATCCGCATAGTGGATGCGGCGGTTAAACGTTTAGGCATCGACCGGGATAAAGTAATTGTAAATCTAGACAGGTGTGGCAACATGTCGGCAGCTTCGATTCCGGTGGCTCTCGATGAAGCTGTCAAAACGGGTAAAATACACAAGGGCGATGTTGTGGTAATGGTTGGCTTCGGCGCGGGTCTTACTTATGGCGCGTGTACGATGCGATGGGCGAGAAACGGGGAGGAAACGAATGTTTAAAACGGTACTTTGCGATCTTTTGAATATCGAGTATCCGATAATGCAAGGCGGTATGGCTTGGGTAGCAACCGGTGAACTAGCTGCGGCAGTGTCACAAGCCGGTGGTCTGGGCATCATCGGCGCAGGTCATGCTCCGGCAGAATGGGTGCAGGGAGAAATCCGCAAGGTTAAGAGTTTAACCTCTAAGCCGTTTGGGGTTAACGTGATGTTGATGTCACCTTTTGTCGATGCCATAATGAGTGTTATTATGGCGGAAAAAGTGCCTGTTATTACAACCGGTGCGGGTAACCCGGGCAAATATATCGGGGCGTTAAAAGAAGCAGGCACAAAGATAATTCCGGTAGTCGCTTCGGTAGCGCTGGCTAAGCGTTTGGAAAAACAGGGCGTGGATGCCGTAGTGGCGGAAGGCGGGGAATCCGGCGGTCACGTAGGCGAATTGGCGACCATGCCGCTTGTGCCCCAAGTAGTGGATGCCGTGGAAATTCCGGTAATTGCTGCCGGCGGTGTCGCTGACGGCAGAGGGCTTTTGGCCGCACTGGCTTTAGGTGCAGTGGGAGTGCAAATGGGTACCCGTTTTATGTGTGCGACAGAGAGCACCGTTTCACCGATGGTTAAGACGGCAATTTTCAAGGCTAAGGACCGTGATACTGTAATTACCGGGCGCAGTACAGGGCACCCTGTACGTTGCTTGGATAATAAATTTGCGCGCGAGCTTGCGGCTATGGAAAAAGAAGGAGCATCCATAGAGGAATTGGAAAAGTTTGGTATGGGCAAACTAAGATTGGCCATGGTTGAAGGCGATATTGCTCATGGTTCGATAATGGCGGGGCAAATTTCCGGCTGGGTTTCCCGCGAGGAGCCGGCAGAGGCAATTGTCAAGCACATTATCACCGGTGCGCAAGAAGCATTGGAAAATTTAAAAGTTCGTATCCGCATGTAAAGAGGGGTAGTACGTATGGGAAAAATAGCATTTATCTTTCCCGGGCAAGGCTCCCAATATGTAGGTATGGGACGCGAACTTGCCGCTGCTTATCCGGAAGCAGCCCAAATTTTCGCACAGGCGGAAGCTGTCTTGGGTAGCGAGTTTGTTAAGATAATCATGCAAGGTCCGGATGAGGACTTAAAGCAAACCTCAGTGACGCAGCCGGCGATTCTTACTGTTAGTGTGGCTTGTTTAAGCATTTTATTAGCGCGAGATATCAGACCGGATTTTGTAGCCGGGCACAGCTTAGGTGAATACAGCGCTCATGTTGCGGCAGGAACCTTTAGTTTTGCTGATGCCTTAAAGGTAGTGCAGGAGCGTGGTCGACTGATGCAGGAAGCCGTACGAAGCGGTGGCACTATGGCGGCGATACTTGGTTTGGACAGGGCTTTGATTGAGGCAGCTTGCCGCAAGGCAGACGCGCACGGAATCGTGCAGGTCGCTAATTATAACTGCCCAGGTCAAGTGGTAATCTCCGGCCAAATTGCCGCTGTGGAAGCTGCGATGCTGCTGTGCAAGGAGGCAGGCGCCAAGCGTGTTCTGCCGTTGGCAGTGAGCGGACCTTTTCATTCAGTTTTGATGCGCCCGGCTGGGGAAAAACTCGGTGCTGTTCTGGAAACGGTGCCTTATGCAGCTCCGGCCATTCCGCTAGTAGCGAATATTAACGGTGATTATGTCAAAACTAGGGAAGGCGTCGCGGCTACTTTAATCCAGCAAGTGAGTTCAGCTGTGCGTTGGGAAGAGTGTATAGAACAAATCCATGCCGATGGGGCAACGGTCTTTGTGGAAGTCGGACCGGGCAAGGTTCTTACCGGCTTGGGCAAAAAGATTATTTCTACAGCCGAGTTTATGCATACAGCGGACGACTCTGCGTTGGAAAAGTCACTTGCATATTTAAAGGAGAGTCGATAAAATGATGCTGAAGGAAAGAGTAGCCATCGTGACCGGAGCATCACGCGGCTTAGGCAGAGCAATTGCCCTGGGCCTAGGTAGCGCAGGAGCGAAAGTTGTGGTAAACTATGCTGGCAGTACCGCAAAAGCGGAAGACGTGGTTGCGGAAATTACCGCGGCAGGCGGTCAGGCGATAGCAGTCCAAGCCGATGTCAGCCTGCAATCCGACGTGGCACGCTTGGTTGAACATACGGTGCAAACATTCGGCAGGGTGGATATACTTGTCAACAATGCCGGAATTACGCGGGACAATCTCATCTTGCGCATGAAAGAGGACGATTGGGATACTGTTTTAAATACCAACCTCAAAGCGATGTTTTTGACCACGAAAGCTGTGAGCAAACTAATGCTCAAGCAGCGCGGGGGCAAGATCATCAATCTGACTTCGGTGGTTGGACTTACCGGCAATGCAGGCCAGGCTAACTACGCTGCGGCCAAAGCCGGGGTAATCGGTTTTACTAAGTCCATGGCCAAGGAGTTGGGTTCACGCAGTATTACGGTTAATGCTGTGGCCCCGGGTTTTATGCAAACAGATATGACGGTTAGTCTGGGCGAGGAAGTGCGGTCAGCGATGCTTGCCTCAATTCCCCTGGGACGGCCCGGCCTACCGCAGGATGTAGCTGAAGTAGTAGTTTTTTTAGCTTCGGATGGAGCTAATTACATAACAGGGCAAACAATTAATGTAGACGGTGGCATGGTAATGTATTAACCCCAAGCTAGTTAATTTGCGGAAGGAGGTGAAGGCATAAATGGCAGTCTTTGACAAGGTGAAAAGCATCATTGTCGATCAACTCGGTGTTGACGAAGAAGATATTACGATGGAAACCTCCTTCGAGGAGTTGAATGCCGATTCCTTGGATATCGTTGAGCTGATAATGGCACTAGAGGAAGAATTCGATTTGGACATCCCCGATGAGGATGCGGAAAAGATGCGGACCGTAGGTCAAGCGGTTGATTACATTAAAGAAAATCAGTAGCACAACCGAAAGTCCCGTAGGGTTTACTGCGGGACTTTCCCTTAATGGGTGCAGTTTGCTTTTTACCGGGGCTTTGCTCTGTTGAAATACACATTGACAGCGTCATTGGAATGCGAGCGGAGGAGAATTTGTTGAAACTACCGGAATTGCATATCGGTAACTTGATAGCCAGAATCCCAATCATTCAAGGAGGTATGGCGGTACGTGTGTCGATGGCCCCATTGGCAGCAGCGGTGGCCAACGAGGGCGGCATCGGACTGATTGCCGGAAGCGGTTTATCCATAGAGGAACTAAAGCATGAAATTAGGAAGGCTCGACAGTTAACGCAGGGGATTGTCGGCGTAAATATAATGTTTGCAGTGCGTGAATTCGCAGAACTGGCTAAAGCAGCGATTGAAGAAAAGATTGACTTGCTAGTGTCCGGAGCTGGATTTTCCCGGGATATGTATGTTTGGGGCAAACAGGCGGGAATTCCTGTAGTACCAATAGTTTCGACGGCGAAACTAGCTGTGCTAGCAGAAAAGCTCGGGGCGGCCGCCGTTATTGTCGAAGGTAAAGAGGCGGGCGGCCACCTTGGTACTGAAATCTCAATGCGCGATATTTTGCCGGAGGTTAAACGGGCAGTGAAGATCCCGGTCATTGGTGCGGGTGGAGTTGTGGATGGCGGGGATATTGCTGAGGTATTGCGTTTGGGTGCAGATGGGGTGCAAATGGGTACTCGCTTTGCCGCTAGTACGGAGAGCAGTGCCGCGCCTGAGTTTAAAGAGTGTCTACTCCGCTCAGGGGACGAAGATCTAATTTTGATCGATAGTCCGGTGGGCTTGCCGGGGCGGGGCGTAAGAAATGAATTTAGTGATGCCTTGGCGGCTGGGGAAAGTTTTCGGCCGACGCGCTGTATTGAGTGTCTGAAACACTGTAAACGCAATTTCTGTATTATTCAAGCGCTGGAAAATGCGCAACAAGGTAATATGGCAACCGGACTGGTGTTTTCCGGCGAAAAGGTCAAAAAAATCAAACAGATTTTATCCGTTAAGCAAATCTTTGAACGCTTAATCAAAGAAGTAGAAGAGGCTTAGTGAGAGTGAGGTGCAGTATGGTTAAACGTGTAGTGATTACCGGCCTTGGGGTGATCTCTCCGGTAGGTATTGGTCAAGATGAATTTTGGCAAAATTTAATCGCCGGGAAGTCAGGTGTAGGCCCGGTGACGCGCTTTGATGTATCGGAAATGCCAACCAAAATTGCTGCTGAGGTTAATGATTTTGATCCCAGTTTATATCTGGACAGAAAAGAAGCACGTAGAATGGACCGCT
Source organism: Bacillota bacterium (assembly GCA_021783135.1). Classification (GTDB taxonomy): domain Bacteria; phylum Bacillota; class Desulfitobacteriia; order Desulfitobacteriales; family JAJXUE01; genus JAJXUE01. The sequence goes on from JAJXUE010000052.1 coordinate 5,334, forward strand.
TCGCGCAGTTTGCAGTTGCGGCGGCTAAGCTGGCGGTGCAGGATGCGAAGCTTGAGTTGGAACCAGAGGATAAGGATCGCGTCGGAGTAGTATTGGGCTGTGGTATTGGTGGCGTGGGAACGTTTGAAGATCAAAAGGAAACGCTGATGAACCGCGGTCCGGGTCGTGTCAGTCCCTTTTTCGTACCTATGCTGATTAGCAACATGGCTGCCGGGCATATTTCCATCAATATGGGTCTGCACGGTGTAAGTAACACAGTGGTGACGGCTTGTGCTTCGGCTACAAATGCCGTAGGCGAAGGCTTGCGCCTGTTGCAACATGGGGATTTGGATGTTTGTTTGACCGGTGGGACGGAAGCACCTTTGACCCCGTTGGCTTTTGCCGGCTTTTGTGCGGCTAAGGCAATGTCGACGCGCAACGACGAGCCTACCCTGGCCAGTCGTCCCTTTGATAAGGAACGGGATGGGTTTGTGATGGGTGAAGGAGCAGGTATCCTGGTTTTAGAGACTCTAGACCATGCTTTGGCGCGTAAGGCGCATATTTATGCTGAGGTTGTGGGTTACGGCTCGAGCTGTGATGCCTATCACATGACGGCGGTCGCACCGGGTGGGGTAGGAGCAGCTAAAGCTATGCGTAATGCTATTAACGATGCTGGTCTGCAGCCCCAAGATATCAGTTATATTAATGCTCACGGTACTTCAACTGACCTCAATGACACGAATGAAACTGCCGCAATTAAGAGCGTATTTGGTCCCAATGCTAAGAATTTGGCTATTTCCTCGACCAAATCGATGACTGGACATTTAATGGGCGCCTCCGGAGCCATTGAACTTGTCGCGTGCGCTAAGGCAGTTGAAAACGATATCGTGCCTCCTACGATTAATTTGACAACACCCGACCCCGAATGTGATTTGGACTATGTACCTAATGAGGCCCGTAAGATGTCGGTAAAGGCTACAATGTCTAACTCCTTTGGCTTCGGGGGGCATAATGCCTGTGTAGTATTGCAAAAATATGAGTAAGGAAGGAGTTTGAGTTAAGGTGGATGAACAGCGTAGTGCAAAATTGGGACAGTTAATTCAGCGTTTAAAGCTGAATCTCTGTGCTTGGAATGAATTACATATGGCCTTAACTCATCCTTCTTATTCTTTTGAAAATCCCCTACTGGCCCAAGAAAATAACCAGAGACTGGAGTTCTTGGGTGATGCGATTTTAGACTTTATCGTCGGGGAGTATCTGTATCGCAACTTTACGGAAAAACCCGAGGGTGAGCTTACGAAAATGCGGGCGGCAGTGGTAAATGAACATACCCTGGCCAAACGAGCTTTAAACCTAGGACTGGGTGACTTCCTCTTGTTGGGCAAAGGTGAAGAATTGTCAGGGGGGAGAGAGCGCCCTTCTATTTTAGCGGACGCGCTGGAAGCTTTAATAGGAGCAGTTTACCTCGAACATGGTTTAAGCATGACGCAGGATTTGGTAATTAATCAATTGCAGGCGGATATCGACGAAGTAGCGCATGGCAATTATGGGGACTACAAAACTACTTTGCAGGAGAAAGCGCAAAAGCGTGATAATGTTGTCACGTACCAGATTTTGGCTGAAACCGGGCCGGATCACAACAAAAGATTTGTGGCAGGAGTCTATTTAAACGGAAATCTGCTAACTCGAGGCGAGGGACGGACCAAAAAAGAGGCCGAGCAGGCAGCTGCTCGTTTGGCTTTAGCGCAGTGGAAGGGAGACAAACACCATTGACAGCGCGCCGGCACATCATTCCCATTTTTTTGCCGCAATGGGGTTGTCCCTATAAGTGCGTATACTGCGATCAGTACGTAATTGCGGCTCGACCCGATTACGCGCATGCGGACGTGTACGAACAAATTAAACAGAGCTTAGCTAAAGTCTCCCCAAATGCGGACCAAATTGAGGTAGCGTTTTACGGGGGGACTTTTACTGCTTTAACACTTGAGCTTCAATCGAGGTTACTTCAGACAGTGCAGCCTTTTCGGGCGGAGGGCAGGATTGACTCCATCCGTATATCGACACATCCAGCTTGTTTAACTGAAGCGTCGTTAGCTTTGTTGCGGCACTATGGGGTGCGCACAGTTGAACTGGGCGTGCAGTCCCTGGATAGCGCTGTCTTGAGCGAGTCGGGAAGGGCCTATGATGCGGAGGTTGTAGCGGCTGCAGTTCTGCAGTTAAGGCAATGCGAGTTTGCAGTTGGCATCCAACTCATGCCAGGTCTCCCCGGGGACACCAAAGCCAAAACTCTGGCTACCGTAACCAGAACGATTGAGCTACAACCTGATTTTGTGCGCGTCTACCCAACTTTGGTTATCGCCGGAACCGCATTAGCAGAGCTCTGGCAACACGGGTATTACCGTGCGTTGGGACTGGACGAGGCAGTAGAATGGTGTCAGGAAATTGCCAAACTTTTTGCCGTGGCTCACATCCCGATTGTGCGCATGGGGCTGCATCCTTCCCCTGAACTAGAGGCACAGATTTTGGCCGGACCATATCACCCTGCCTTTAAAGCTTTGGTCGACGCAGCATTGGCCCTGGCAAAAATTGAGCTGCAGATTACTACGCGTGGAGGCGAGCTGCATATATTTTGTAATCCGCGCGAGATTAGTGTTGTAAGGGGCGATAAGAACGCTAATACTAAGCGATTGCAACAAAAATATGATTTTCTCCGTGTTAAAGTGCAACCTGATCGTGCTCTAATGCCCGGTGCCTACCGTGTTGTTGTCCGATAAGCGAGTAAGCAGCCAAGCTGATATAGGCAGGATTTTGGTGGGCTTCAGCGAAGTAAACAATGATTATTTGTATTTTCTTGCTTGTGTGGAGGTAGCCTAAATTGTATCTAAAACGCCTGGAAATCCATGGCTTTAAATCCTTTGCCGATAAGATTACGTTGGATTTCACCCAGGGTCTAAGTGTGGTGGTTGGACCGAACGGATCCGGCAAAAGTAATATTTCCGACGCCATTCGCTGGGTGATTGGTGAACAGAGTGCAAAATCTCTGCGGGGAACGAAAATGGAGGATATTATTTTTGCGGGAAGCGCTAAACGCCGGCCGGTGGGCATGGCGGAGGTGTCCTTAACGCTGGATAATTCCACTGGCATTTTCCCTTTGGGTTTTCAAGAAATTACTGTTACCAGACGCGTATACCGTAGTGGCGAAAGTGACTACTTAATTAACAAGGCATCTTGCCGCTTAAAAGATGTCCATGAATTATTTATGGACACCGGCATTGGCCGCGATGGACTTTCCATCATTGGCCAAGGCCGGGTCGAGGAAATACTTAGCGCCAAGCCTGAGGAACGTAGAGGGCTGATTGAAGAGGTTGCCGGTATCACCAAATATCGTAACCGTAAGAAGGAAGCAACTCGCAAACTCGAAGAAACAGAGCAAAACTTGCAACGGTTAGCCGATATAATCGGTGAACTTGCCTGTCAAATGGGTCCCCTGCAGGAACAGGCCGCTACTGCTTGTCAGTATCTTGGCTTTAAACAAGAACTTGACGCGGCGGAACTTAACCTTGCCGTCCATGATATTGATACCCTCAGTACTACACTTAGCGAAAACAGGGCGGAGATCACACACCTGCAAAACAGTGTAGTGACGGCGGAAACCGCCCTAGGTGTGGCTGATGCCGACAGTATCACCGCCAAACTTGCGGTACAGACCCTTGACGAGCAGATTTACCATGAGCAGGAGCATTGCCATGTTCTGGCCAGCAACATCCAGCAGATGGAATCAGAACTTAAACTGTGTGCTGAACGCAGCGCTTTACTAGGGGAGCAGCAGGCCAAACTGGACAGCGGGAAAACCGAGATAGAAGGCAAGTTCACGTCACTGCAATCAGAATTCCAGGTTGAGGAAACAAAGCTGCTCATCCTGCAAAGTACGCGCCAGGAATTGGAACAGCAGCTGCAAGCCGAGGAAGGCCGACTGCACGCCTATAATCAAGAGTTGGGTAGTTCCGAGCACCAGTTGGAGAATATGAAAACAGAGGTGTTCGATTTACTTGCTGCTGTTGCTAAGCACAACAATGAACTGGCTGGTTTACAGCAGCAGGTGGAGAGTCGCAATTATCGGCAACAAGCCTTACACAGCCAGGTCGAGCTTAAGCACGAAGAGTTGACGGTGTTGGAGCAAGATTGCGCGGAAGTAGGTGCCGCACAACTTGGTTTGCGTCAAACGGCCAACGATGTGGTTACGCAGCTAAATGAGCTTGAACACGCCCAAAATATGCTTGGAAAGCAAAGCGACACTATCCAAACGGAACGTGATAAGGTACGGGAAGCGCTGCAAGCTGCCAACTCCCGCCTTAAAATCCTCCAGGACATGCAGCGTGATTTTGAGGGATATAACCGGGGTGTAAAAGAGGTATTGCGGGCTGCGCAAATTGGACGACTTGAGGGTATTTGCGGCGTTGTAGCCGAGTTGTTGCAGGTTCCGGCCCGCTTCGAGACAGCTATGGAAGTTGCTCTGGGCGGCAACCTGCAGAATTTGGTCACACTTACCGAAAAGGATGCCAAAGCCGCTATTGCCATGTTGAAAAATCAAAAGTTCGGTCGGGCTACCCTACTGCCCTTGGATGCATTAAGTGCCGCTAAGCGTGGATTTGAAGCAAAAGTCTTGAACTCACCCGGGGTCCTCGGGGTTGCAGCCGATTTGGTCGAGTATGATGCAAAATACAAAGAGGTTGCGGAATATCTGTTGGGCAAGATCTTGGTAGTCGAAACCTTAGAACAGGCTACCCAGGTTGCTCGTACGGGAGGGTATCGGCTGCGTATAGTCACCCTGGAGGGTGAAGTACTGAGCCCGGGCGGCTCGATGACGGGCGGAAGTCTGCAACAGCGCTCGACAAGCCTTTTAGGCCGTGCCCGCGAAATCAGTACTTTGTCTGATACCGTTGCACAGCTTAACATTAATTTAACGGCACTTAATGCCCAAGACACCTTGTTGAATGAGTCGTTACAGGAATCACGCGGTACGCAACAAAAACTACAGGAAAAATTAAAGCAGTTGGAATTAGATTTGGTTGCGTTGGAGAACACACATGTTAGTATAGCGCAAAATAAAGCGCGCCTTGAACAGGAATTAGCCACACTTGGCTTGGAAATTGAACAGGTTGTGAACGAATTGGCGGCTGTTAGTGAGCGCTATGCGTCAATAGCAGAGCAACGAGACAGCGTGCAGGCAGACTACACCCGCGTGACTGACAGTATGGGTAAGGCGCAGGCTGAACTTAAGGACCAAGGCGCCTCACGCGAACAACTGCAAGTTGCAATTACCGGATTAAAGGTTAAGATAGCGGGTCTGGAGCAAGAAGAAAAAGGAATGCGGGCGGCGTTAGAACGTTATTATCGGCAAAAGGATGAATTCCGGGTGGAACAGAT
>JAJXUE010000027.1 GCA_021783135.1 Bacillota bacterium
GGGCGAGGCGGGGAGTGGGGTGGGGGGGGACGGGGGCGGAGCCGGGGGGGCCGGGGGGGGGGTAGGTGTGGCGGGGGGGGAGGGTGTTCGGGGCGGGCTGCTGCGGCCGATCACCCTGTATCCCTTTCCGGTGCGTGAATTAAATGCGGCTTGTCTAAACGCAACCAAAGTCCTAACGGTAGAAATGAGCATGGGCCAAATGATTGAAGACGTAAAGTTGGCGCTAAACTGCCGCTTGCCAGTGAGCTTTTTTGGTCGGGTCGGTGGCATGGTGCCCTCCACCCGCGAGGTCTACAATGCCATTGTGGCCTTAAATGCAGAGGGGGCGACGCAACAATGAACACAGTGTACGAGCGACCCAGCAGCTTGCGCGATGCAATCCTGCATTACTGTCCGGGCTGTACCCATGGCATCATCCATAGAATTGTGGCCGAAGTCATTGATGAACTTGGTCTACGGGAAGAAACGATTGGTGTTGCTCCGGTTGGTTGTTCCGTTTTGGCCTACAACTACTTTGCTATGGATATGCAGCAAGCTGCGCACGGTCGGGCACCTGCGGTAGCTACCGGGATCAAACGGGTGCACCCGGACAAAACTGTTTTTACTTATCAAGGCGATGGTGACCTGGCCGCGATAGGTATGGCAGAGGTTGTGCATGCGGCCGCGCGCGGTGAAAAAATTACGACCATCTTTGTTAACAATGCCATTTTTGGGATGACGGGCGGCCAGATGGCACCTACCACACTGTTGGCACAGCCAACAACTACCAGCCCGCAGGGGAGAAATGAAAATCTGCAGGGGTATCCTATCCGTGTGGCGGAAATGTTAGCTACACTAGATGGTGCTGCCTACATTGCCCGTGTTGCCGTGCATGACAATGTACACGTGCTCAAAGCTAAAGCAGCCATTAAACTGGCCTTTGCAACCCAGTTGGCGGGTCAAGGCTTTAGTTTGGTCGAAGTTTTATCGACTTGTCCCACCAATTGGGGGCTTACACCTATTGCAGCCACACAATGGTTAGCGGACAACATGATTCCCCACTACCCATTAGGTGTGTACAAGACTGTGGGGGAGGTGCCGAGCTGATGCTGGAAGAAATTATTTTAGCGGGCTTCGGCGGGCAAGGTGTAATGTCAATGGGTCAACTTTTGGCATATGCGGGAATGCTCGAAGATAAGCACGTAGCCTGGATTCCATCGTATGGCCCGGAAATGCGCGGCGGTACAGCTAACTGTGCGGTAACAATTTCGTCCACTCCTATTAGTTCGCCGATGATTAATGAACCGAGTACGGTCATCGTCTTGAATCAGCCCTCGTTAGAGCGTTTCGCTGTCGCTGTGCAAAAGGGTGGCAACCTCTTGTATAATTCTTCGTTAATCTCAACTGCATACAACAGGGAGGGCATAAAGGTCACTGCAATCCCGGCTAATGACCTGGCAATGCAGTTGGGCAATAACCGCGTTGCCAATATGATCTTATTAGGAGCGTTTATTCAATTAACAGGAGCGGTCAGTATTGATTCAGTGATCGCGTCTTTGCAAAAGGTTTTACCGGAGAATCGCCATGGACTCATTCCGCTTAACCGCAAGGCGCTGGAAACAGGCGTCGAACTTGTAAAGTAAAAACCTAGGGTAAAAGCGACCCGCCACACGTACATTTAACTGTGACGGGTCGCTTTTAATTTTCATATTGTAGGAATTCTAAAATATTTAGCGAATAAGTCAGATAAAGTCGAGAAAGAGGGGTGAAATCTGTGGCAAAAGTGAACAAAAACCTCTTATTTGCGTTACTCAGATTGAGCTCATTAGTGGGGACCGTTATCTGGCTGAATATTTTGCCTCTGAATGCGCATATACTCTCGTTTAATCGCACAGCTGTGTACTATTTGCTAGTTTTTTTTGCGGTTTACAGTGTGGTATTATACGGTTGTGTAGTGGCGTTTCCCGCAAAAACAGCAATTTTTTATCGAGTTGTGCTCGTGCCTGATTTGATTTTCCTAAGCTTTTTAGTCAAATTTACCGGCATGACACAAAGTGCCTTTGAAAATGCCTTTTATCTGGTAATTGCCTTATATATTTACTATTTCCAGTCGATGCGCATGGGCGTGTTCACGGCTGTATTGGCAGCTGCGTTTTACAGTATAATAAATTGGGGTGCGTTATCAGGTGGTGCAGGACCGCAACTGGTGTTGCAACTCGCCTTTATGCTTGTGGTCGCCTTATGCGTCGGGTTTTTAAGTGTCGAACTTAAAGCGGTTGACGCTGCGGCAGTGGCAGGCGCGGGACGTGAAAAAACCATAAATCAAGCACTAGACAACAAATTGGCCCAAATTACCGTTTTGTATGGTGAAATTCAAAAACTTGCTGAGGCCGATAGTTCACAACAGGTGTATGAAATAGCAGTGCAGGCCACTTCGGACCTTTTGCGAGCATCTGTGGTCTACCTGCTGCGCCCGCAGGGAAAATGGCTTAAAATGGTAATAGGACAGGGCATTGACCCCAAACATTTGCCGCCTGAGGGGATTAGAACGGATGCAGGCATCAGCGGCAAAGTATTTAAAACTCAGGAGCCTATCTTGGTGCCAGACGTGCAAGGGTTACACGACCTGGATGTCGCCGATATTCATTGCTTCCAAGGGCTGGGAACGATCGCACTTGCCCCGGTGGTCTCTGAAAGGAAAACCTTGGGAGTGCTTTGTGCCGGACGACCGCAAGCTAATTCGTATAGTCAAGAGGATCTGGATTTGTTAGCTGTAGTCGCTGCGCGAATTGGGACATCTTTGTCCAATCTTGAACGTAATGAAAGCACCATGCGCCTAGCCTTTACTGACAATAAGACCGACCTGTATAATTACCGCTATTTTCAGCTTTTGCTGGAAGAAATTATCATCAACAAATCATACGCTAAGATGGCGTTACTGATTTTAGATATTGACATGTTTAAAAAAGTCAATGAAACGTATGGCCATCAGGTTGGGGACGAAGTGCTGCATAAAGTCGCTGCCAATATTGTGACGCTTTTGCGTGATGTGGACGTGATAGCGCGGTTTGGTGGGGAAGAATTTGTCGCATTACTGCCGACATGTGCGCTGGAAGAAGCACTCAGTGTGAGCGAGCGTATTCGTGTGCACCTGAGTGAACATCCTATCAAGACTTCGGCCGGAGAAATTTACATAACTGTCAGTATCGGTGTGGCAGAATATGCAGAAGGTGATAGCGCGAAGGGCCTGATTACGAAGGCTGACCGCGCCATGTTTATCGCCAAAGAAAAAGGTCGGAATCAAGTTTACAATGCCAATCCGCAGCGAGTCTGACTGTGGTGATTAGTGATAGGAGGTTACTTTAATGGTAAGTGAAACTAGATTGGTGGGAGAATTTTTTCGCCTTGTCCAGATTTCATCCCCCAGTAAACGGGAACGGCATGTGGCTGACTACCTGAAAGCAAAATTGACCGGTATGGGGCTAAAAGTAGAAGAAGACGAGGCAGGGTTTGAAATTGGCGGTGATACCGGGAATTTGATAGCACGCTTTCCCGGCAACGGGGGACCGGCAATTGTATTTTGCGCCCATATGGATACTGTGCAGCCTGGTGAGGGTATTATCCCAGTCTTGCAAGACGGAATAATTACCTCCCAGGGTGCAACAGTGCTTGGCGGTGATGATAAAGCAGGGATTAGTGCAATTTTGGAGGCCATCCAAGTTATTAAGGAACAAAACCTTGCCCACCCGGAAATAGTAATTGTATTTACAGTTGCGGAGGAAGGCGGACTGCGTGGAGCTCAGGCGGTGGACGTAGATTCCTTTGGCGCGGAGTTTGCTTTTTGTCTCGATGCCGGCGGCCCCGTGGGTTCAGTCGTTAACCGCGGTCCGGCTCAAAACCAGCTGCGCGCTTCTATTTATGGACGCGCCGCTCATGCGGGAATCTGCCCGGAAGAGGGCGTAAGTGCCATTCAGATCGCAGCGGAAGCGATTATGCGTACGAAGTTAGGGCGTGTCGACTCGGAAACTACTGCTAATATTGGCTTGATCAGCGGCGGCAAGGCCACGAATATCATACCGGACTGTGTAGAACTAGAAGGTGAAGCAAGGAGTTTGACCGATGCCAAACTAGCCGCGCAAACCGAACACATGATTGAAACTTTGCAGCAGGTAGCGCGCAAAAGAGGCGGTCGAGCCGAAGTTAGTGTGCAAGCGGTATATCCCGCGATTAATTTGGCCGAAGATGCACCGGTAATTGCTTTGACAATAAAAGCGGCTCAGGCAATTGGGGTTGAACCCCAGGTGATTCGTACCGGTGGAGGAAGCGACGCCAATGTGCTTAACGGACGTGGTTTACCCACGGCAAATTTAGGTATTGGAATGGAGAAGGTTCACAGCACCGATGAATTTATCCGGGTCGCGGATCTTATCAACTTAACCCGACTTCTTCTCGCTATAGTCAAACTTGCCTAGCCTCACCTTAGTTAAGACGGGATTGGACAATAGTAATGATTTTGGCTTCGGGCGAACCGAGAACAGATAAACGGTTCTTGAGCTCTTTAGCCTTACAGAATATTAGAAAACCGTGGCGATGTACCAACATCAAATTAACCCCCTCATGCTGAATCGTGTTACAAGCATATAACGCAGGTGGGTAATTTATGCTAATGGATGGAGGCTCAGGTTTGAAGGTTTTTGCTGACATGCATATCCATGTTGGGCGGGCAGGTAACGATAAACCAGTAAAAATCACTGCCGCTCGCTCCCTAACGGTGGCAAACATTTTGCAAGAAGCCGCGGAACGCAAAGGAATTCACATGGTAGGCATTGTGGATGCCGGTTCCCCTGCAGTGCAAGCTGACATAGCAGCTTTATGCCGACAAGGAGAATTACAGACATTAGCCGGAGGCGGTTTAAGTTATCGCCGTAAGCTGACGCTAATCTTGGGTATGGAAATTGAAACTACAGAACAAAAAGGCGCCGGGCATTGTGTCGTCTACCTGCCCAGCCTGGCAATGATGCAAGGTTTCACGACATCGCTACAACCGTATATCACCAACCTTCAGCTTAGTACCCAAAAGGCACGTTTGTGCTTGGCACAAGTGTGGGATTTGGCAGCACAGTTTGCCGGGATAGTTATGCCGGCCCATATCTTCACACCCTATAAGAGTGTCTATGGGAGTTGCTGTGACTCCTTGCAGGAGTTATTACGGCCTGAGCAACTGGCGGAGCTTAAAGCAGTGGAATTAGGCTTAAGCTCCGATACCTATTTAGCAGAGTTAATAGGGGAACTACACGGTGTGTCCTTTCTCAGCAACTCTGATGCCCATTCCCTGCCAAAAATCGGGCGAGAATATAACTTACTGGAATTACCAACCATCGACTTTGCCAACTTTGTTAGGGCGCTTACGGGCGAAAATGGATGCCGTATTTTGGCCAATTACGGTCTTGACCCCAAACTTGGCAAGTACCACCGGACCTTTTGTGAGGCATGTAACACCGTGACGCAAGCACCTCCGCCCGTTACAGTTTGTCCGGAGTGCGGCAGTCCACATGTGGTAAAAGGAGTCTTGGATCGGATTACAGAAATTACCGCGCCGGCTGTAGCAGTGCGACCGCCCTATGTGCATCAGGTACCGCTGCAGTTTTTACCCGGGCTGGGCCCCAAAACCTTGGCCAAACTGCTGGACCACTTTGGCACGGAAATGCATGTTTTACACTTCGCAGCGGAGGCAGAGCTTGTCGGCGTTGTGGGTGCGACCTTGACTCGTTATATTATGGCCTCACGCTTGGGAAATATCTCCATTGCTACAGGCGGGGGAGGTATTTACGGTAAGGTTATACCGGAATGAGTTCTATTCGTTTGGGACTAGCATACCCTTTTTTATAGGGTATGCTATTTTTTATGCGAGGAGGACGTAGTACATGCGGCTTAGAGAACGCGTCCTGCATCATGTACGGCAAAATTTGGGTTTATATGCCGTCCTAACAGGAATTTATGCCGCCGGTGTAGCTTTCGGTGCACTTGGAGTAGGTGCGTTAAAACCGGAAAATCAACTGGAACTGGCCGGCTTTCTGCAAAAATCCTTTGCCGAATTAGCGACAAATCTGCCGCCAAGTGCAATGCCGGGTTTGATTTGGGAGAATCTTAAGGTGTTGTTAGCAACCTATGTGCTTGGGATGACCGTAATCGGCATGCCGCTTATCTTTGTCCTTGTGTTTACGCGCGGTTTCGTCCTTGGTTTCGCCGTAGGTTTTACAATTCATGTCCGTGCTTGGCAAGGGATTTTGGTAACTGCGCTCAGCATTGCGCCTCCGGCACTGCTTAATGTGCCTGTCTTGATTATTACGGCGGTATGTGCTATCACCTTTTCCTTTACCTTGGTAAGGGGGGCTAAGGGGTGGCAGGAACGGGCGATAGGACGACAGTTTGCAGCCTATAGTGCGTCCGTATTGCTTATGGCGGTCTTAGGTGGCTGTGCAGCATTATTGCAAGGGTATGTTTCGCCGTTCATGCTCAAGGTAATCCTGTCGTATGCCGTCGTACTGTAAACGGCATATGATTTCCGGCTCCAAGGCATAATATAGTAGAAAAGAATTTGCGCGTGGCAAAAAATGCCCGTGTTGGTGACGGGAACGTGTCACGTATGAAGTGGAGGAACCGCTTACATGATTATCGGCGTACCAAAGGAAATTAAAAATAATGAAAACAGAGTGGCGCTCATACCTGGCGGCGTAAGTGTGCTGCGCAAAGCCGGGCATCGAGTTCTGCTGGAAACCGGGGCAGGTATGGACAGCGGGTTTTCGAATGAACAATACCTCCAAGCCGGGGCTGAAATCATCGCCACGGCTGCGGAGGTATTTGGCACTGCTGATATGATTATCAAAGTTAAAGAACCGCTGCCGCAAGAATATGACCTTTTTAAGCAGGGCCAAATTCTATTTACGTATTTACACTTGGCACCGGAAGCCAAATTGACTCAAGCCCTTTTAGACCAACAAGTTACCGGCATAGCGTATGAAACGATTCAGCTGGCGGATGGTTCTTTGCCATTACTCACGCCGATGAGTGAAGTTGCAGGGCGAATGTCAGTGCAAATCGGCGCTCAACTGCTGGAAAAACCGCATGGCGGTAAAGGAATTTTGCTGGGCGGAGTTCCCGGTGTTTTGCCGGCAGAGGTAGTAATTGTGGGCGGCGGAATTGTTGGTTTGAATGCAGCTAAAATGGCAATAGGGTTGCGGGCGTCTGTGACTATTCTGGAAACAAGCCCGGCTCGCCTCAACTATTTGGATGATTTATTCGGAGGCCGGGTCAAAACCGTGATGTCTAATGAGTTTAACGTCGCTGAAGCCGTACGCAAGGCGGACCTGCTGATTGGAGCAGTATTAATTCCCGGCGCGAAGGCACCGCATATTGTGAGTGAAGCGATGGTGCAAAGCATGAACGCCGGTTCCGCTATTGTCGACGTGGCTATTGACCAAGGGGGATGTATAGCGACAATTGATAGGGTAACTACGCACAGCAATCCAACCTATGTCAAGCACGGTGTTGTGCATTACAGCGTAGCCAATATGCCTGGAGCAGTGCCGCGAACTTCAACTATGGCCTTGACCAATGTCACCCTCCCGTACGCGCTGGCCATTGCCAATAAAGGCTATCTTGCTGCCCTTCGTGCGGATGCTTCTCTAGCCAAGGGAGTCAATGTCTTACAAGGTAAAGTAACCTATAAAGCGGTGGCTGACGCCTTGGGTCTAGAGTATCAAGCGTTAGCAGAGGTAATCGCTTGAGCTGAATAAGGTAAACTGCATCAGGTGAACTGCATCGGCTGCGCTCTACAGCGCGGCTTTTTGTTTTTGCTCTGTAATATCATGCAAGACACCTTCATAGACCTAATATGAATGGGGTGCGGCCGATGAAAAGTAACGCGCGACGCAGATTGTTCGTACATATTCTACGCCTCCTAATGATCGGAATCCTTGCAGTCATCTTACTGCCGCGGCTGTTTATGGCCTTTGTTGACTTGTACAATGTCATGTTACAGCACAATAAAGTCCCAAGCGGTAATCCTTTACAAGTCGAAGCCCCGTTGCTGGACAGGGATAACTTACAATAGCGGGTAGTGACTAAGCACACTGTAGTGGATGGCGCAGGGAGGAATTATGCTTCGACCGTGGAATAGATTTAACTAGGGAAGTGGACTCCGTCCAGACTGGGAAAGGGAGACAAGCTGTGCAGCATTTAGTCGAGGAATTTATCCGTTATATAGCAGTTGAGCGGGGCTTGGCGACCAATACGCTTGTCTCCTATCGACGTGATTTAGTCGACTTAAACAATTTCTTACTAACCCGCGGCGTTGGGCTGGAGCAAGCAGGAAAGGGAGAGCTTTTGGCTTATCTTTTGTACCTGCAGAAACAAGGCAAAGCCACTGCCACGCTCTCACGTCACCTTGCCGCTATCCGTACTTTTTACCGGTTTTTGTTGAATGAAGGGATAGTGAGCCGCGATCCTTCGGCTAATTTGGAGACGCCGAAATTGGCGCATAAGTTGCCGCAGGTTTTATCAATCAGCGAGGTGGACGTGCTCTTAAGTCAACCCAGACTCAACGAACCGGCGGGGCTGCGCGATAAGGCAATGTTGGAGGTGCTTTACGCAACAGGACTTAGGGTAAGTGAGTTAGTAGCGCTTAAAATTGAACAACTTAACCTAGACTTAGGGTTTGTCCGCTGTTTTGGCAAGGGTTCCAAGGAAAGAATTGTCCCTCTCGGGCGGATAGCTATAGGGTGTGTGCAAGAATATTTGCAAAGAGGTCGCGTCACACTAAGCAGAAGGACTTGTCCGACAGATACTTTGTTTTTAAATCATCACGGCAAAGCCATGAGCAGGCAGGGCTTTTGGAAAATAATCAAAGCCTATGCGGTTGCCGCGAAAATTGAGAAATCTATTGCACCGCACACCTTGCGCCATTCCTTTGCCACACACATGTTGGAAAATGGAGCCGACCTGCGCTATGTGCAGGAAATGTTGGGTCATACGGATATCACCACCACGCAAATCTACACTCATTTAACCCGCAGCCGACTTAAAGAAGTGTATGCCCAAGCCCATCCGCGGGCTTAATTTTGCTTGAAGTAACCGCTGGGTTAGACAAGACTTAGCAATATGACAGAATAGGAGGCAATGATTTGCAAACAAATCGCGTAATCGTAGCAGTATTAGACAGTGTAGGCATCGGTGCAATGCCTGATGCTGCCCTCTATGGAGATGTCGGGAGTAATACTTTGGCTAATTTGGCCAAGGCAGTTGGTGGACTGAATCTACCAAATTTGGGCGCAATGGGTTTGGGGAATATACATCCGATTGAAGGGGTTCCGGCTCAAACAGCTCAAGGTGGATTTGGTAAGATGAGTGAAGTTTCGCCGGGCAAAGATACCACGACAGGCCATTGGGAGATGGCTGGGATAATTCTTAAACATCCTTTTGTCACCTTCCCGCATGCATTCCCAGCCGATTTCATGCACCAGTTTGAGGCTGCTATCGGTCGGGGCACATTAGGTAATATTGTGGCATCGGGCACCGAAATTATTCAGCAATTGGGCGAAGAACATATGGCGACAGGCAAGCCCATAATCTATACGTCCGCCGATAGTGTCTTTCAAATTGCGGCGCATGAAGACATTATTCCATTGCCGGAATTGTATCGCATCTGTGAAATAGCTCGGAAAATGCTGGTCGGACCGCTTGAGGTCGACCGTGTAATTGCGCGGCCTTTTATCGGAACCCCGGGTAATTTTACGCGCACGCCGAACCGCCATGACTACGCTATATTGCCCCCTGCGAAGATTCTCCTGCAGTATCTCGCTGAACACGGTATTGAGGTCATGGCGGTCGGTAAGATCAACGACATCTATCACGGCTTGGGTATTTCGCAATACCGTCATGTGGTCAGTAATATGGATACGGTGGACAAGCTGCTTGAGTTTATGGACCAAGGTGAGCGCGGCTTAATCATGGCCAATTTGGTGGACTTTGATATGGTATATGGGCACCGCAATAATACCGTCGGCTATGCCCAGGCTTTAGCCGACTTTGACGCCCGTTTGCCGGAAATCTTGGCGCGAATGGGTTCGGGTGATGTCCTGATGCTAACTGCTGACCACGGGTGCGACCCCACCGCACCCGGCACAGACCACTCGCGCGAATATGTCCCGCTTTTAGTCTATGGCCCTGGCCTGAAACAAAATGTTGACCTGGGTATCCGGGGGAGTTTTGCCGATTTGGGTGCCACGATAGCTGAGTTATATGATATAAAGCTTCCGGTAGGCACTAGTTTCGTGTCCGAAATTTTATAACAGGGAGTGCTACATAGATGGAAAACTTACACGTAAAATTGCCGGAAACGGTGCAATATATCCAAAGTAAATTGAACTCCAAACCTAGAATCGGCTTAATTTTAGGGTCCGGCCTGGGCGGCTTAGTGGAAGAAATCAGCGATAAGGTGGAGCTGCCGTATGGTGAGATACCGCATTTTCCGGTATCTACGGTAGAAGGACACGCCGGCCAATTAGTTTTTGGTTCCATGCACGGCCAAGCCGTTGTCGCTATGCAGGGTCGCTTTCACCTTTATGAGGGATATACAGCGCAGCATGTTGTTTATCCGGTTTGGGTTATGCAACAGTTGGGTGTGGAAATTTTGCTCGTGACGAATGCCGCAGGTGGTGTTAATGTCGGGTTTAAACCCGGTGACTTGGTGTTGATGCGGGATCATATCAATTTGCAAGGCACCAGTCCGCTTGTCGGGGTGAATTATCCGGAACTTGGCCCGCGCTTCCCGGACATGTCGGATGCGTATAGTGTGGAATTGCGTCAAGTGGCGAAGAATGTAGCTGCTGAACTGGGTATCGACCTGCGCGAGGGTGTGTATGGCGGCTTGCTGGGGCCAAGTTATGAAACTCCGGCTGAGATCCGCTATTTGCGCACAATTGGCGCTGATCAGGTCGGGATGTCCAGTGTGCAGGAAACTATCGCCGCTAATCACTGCGGGATCAGGGTGCTTGGGATATCTTGTATTACGAATATGGCCGCAGGTATTTTGCCGCAGAAACTAAGCCATGCAGAAGTAATGGCAACGGCCAACCTGATTCAAACAAAATTTAAAGCGCTGGTTGCAGCCATCGTTAAGCAAGTATAGCAAGCAGTCCGGATAGTTATTTAAGGCTGGACAGGGGGAAGCTGTTTGACGGCTTATGATATTATTGCGAAAAAACGCGACGGCGGTGCCTTGTCGCCGGCGGAAATTGATTTTTTAGTCCAAGGTTTTGTTGCCGGGAGTGTGCCGGACTATCAAATGGCAGCTTGGGCTATGGCGGTGTTTTTTCAGGGGATGAACCCGCGTGAAACGGGTGATTTAACTATGGCGATGGTCCGGAGCGGGGATCAAATTAACTTGGGGTCAATTCCAGGGCGCAAGGTAGACAAGCACAGCACCGGCGGGGTCGGGGATAAGACCACACTGGTGCTAGCACCGCTTGTGGCTGCGGTTGGGGTGACGGTAGCCAAAATGTCGGGTCGGGGGCTGGGTCATACCGGTGGGACCTTAGACAAGCTGGAAGCAATACCCGGCTTGCGCGTGAACCTGACTGAGGACGAGTTTTTGACTAATGTCAAAAACTTAAACATTGCTGTTGTTGGGCAAACCGGTCATTTAGTTCCGGCCGACAAAAAACTTTACGCTCTGCGTGATGTAACGGCAACGGTTAATTCAATTCCCTTAATCGCCAGCAGTGTGATGAGCAAAAAGATAGCCTCCGGTGCCGACGGTATCGTATTGGACGTAAAAACAGGCAGCGGTGCCTTCATGAAGACAACGGAGGCGGCGCAAGAACTGGCCCAAGCCATGGTCGCAATCGGTGCCCATGTGGGCAGGGAGACAGTTGCTTTGGTCACGGATATGGACCAGCCCTTGGGCTTTGCCGTTGGTAATGCACTCGAGGTCAAAGAGGCAATTCAGACGCTGCAAGGGGCAGGACCGGAAGACCTGACTGAACTTTGTCTAACCTTAGGCAGTGAGATGATGGCGTTAGCGGGGATGTGTGAAGCCGCTGCACAGGGCAAGGAAATCTTGCGGCGTGCAATTGCTGATGGGGCGGCAATAGCCAAATTTAAAGCCTTTGTGGCGGCTCAAGGTGGCGATAGCAAAGTTGTCGAGGACTTGACGTTATTGCCTCAGGCTAAATATGTTTTGCCGGTCTTGGCGGAACAATCCGGCTTTGTACATAGTATCGCGGCAGAAGAAATTGGCCGCTGTGCGATGCGGTTGGGCGCAGGCCGCGAAACCAAAGACAGCACGCTGGATTTGGCTGTGGGAGTGGTCTTGGCTAAGAAACGTGGCGACGCGGTGAGTGCAGGGGATCCTTTAGCGTATATGCATGTCAATGACTCAGGTAAAACTTCTGAGGTGGCGACAATGCTGAAGGGCGCCTTCGCCATAGGCAGTGATAAACCTGGTGAGCACGCACTCATTTATAGTCGGATAACAATTCACGGAGTAGAGAACTTATAGGTTTGACACGAAAAATTATTAATTTTTGTCTTTAGTGGGGGTCAAGAGCCTGTTCTAGCTATTTATAGCTAAAATAGGCTCTTTTTTCGTTGCCAATTGCTGACTGCTGCTCTGCTGACTTTTTTTGTGCACCAAATTAGGACCTGATGGAGAAAAAGGAGGACGAGAAGAGAATCATAAAGATTTGCGCCTAGCAACTGTCGAAAACAGACAACTATGGTCGTTATAGCCATAAATGGATTATTCTTGCAGGAGAAATTCGGCGTGAAGCGAATTTGGATTAGTGAGACATTGAGAGGTAAAAAAATTGAAGTAGCAAGACACCTAAAAAGTTTGGGGATGTCGCCAATGCAGCTTGGTTCAAGGAGGAAAGACTGGTGAATGCTCGATGTACTTAGTTATTACTTAGCTATTACTTAGTTACTTGCGATTTTAATGAAATTAATTATTAAAGTAAAAACACTTTTTTATTGTGGCCACTGGCAAAAATGGTCTAGGTGGCTGGCTGAGAACACGACAGATTGACTAGGGTTAAATACCGGGGTTTACAGAAGGTGATAGCTTGCGGCGTTTGTTACGGAGTATACGAGCAACTGTGGCAACAACCGAAGGAAAATTAAAAGCAATAGTATTAGTCTGCGGGTTCCTGCTCTTGATTTTAGCGCTTATGGTCGGAGCCCTCCAACTTACCAGCACGCCGCTATTTTGCCAATCCTGTCACGAAATGCGGCCGGAATATGTGACTTGGAAAGCTAGTGCGCACAATAAAATCAGCTGCGTGGACTGTCATATTGAACCAGGTGCGCAAAATTTTGTTAAACACAAGCTGAACTCCTTTAAACAAATCTATGACCATTTTACGGGCAACGTGCTCACGCCGATTTCTTTGGATATTCCGATTAAAGACGCTGTTTGTGAACGTTGTCACAGCACTAACCGCGTAGTTACTCCAACCGGTGATATCCAAATACCCCACAGGGTGCATAAACAAAACGGGGTGACCTGTGTCACCTGCCACAGCGCCGTAGTGCATGCCAACATATCTGAGGCAGGATTTACTGCCGACGGGAATTGGACCAAGTGGCCCGATACTGTGGGCAAGGCCTACGTGCGTCACGATTTTATGAAATTTTCTATGACAGATTGCCTGAAGTGCCATAAAGAACAGGGCAAGGGTCCCGGCCCGGATGACTGCAAAGCTTGTCACACTAAACTGGTCAAGCCCGCCAGTCATCTCGTTCCGAACTTTCTTAACGGACAACACGGGCAAATGGCGTTACAAGATGTAGCTCAATGTGATAAGTGTCATCAAGTAACGCATAACAGCAAGACCCTGCACAACTCGTCCGACAATCCTGCAGTAGTTTACGCCAGGACCAATGATTTTTGTACTAACTGTCATATGAAAAGTAAGCCGGCGAGGCATGGGGTGGATTGGCGTAAGGCCCACGGGGCACTTGCAGCACAAAACAAGGCTGGCTGCCTGGTATGCCACGACGAAAGTAAACCAGTCGACAAGGGTGTGGCTACAATTACCTACTGTTATCAGTGTCACGTAGCGCAAATCCACAGTCAGCTTAAGTTAAACGGCCATCCTAGATATAACCTAGGCCCACAACCGGAACTAACGAGGTACCCCTGTTTGCAATGCCACACGCAAAGGGTATGTTTAAAGTGTCATTACGTACCTGGAGTTAGCCAAGTACAATCCGAAACTAGTCAATAAGAATAATAACTGTCAAATTATTTTTGCCATTTGACACCACACAATATGAAAGGAGACATTAACAACATGGAAAAGCTAAACATTTCCCCTCAACCTGAAGTTAATCTAACCGCAGCAGTTGCCAACAAACCCCCAGTGCAAACTATATCCTACACCAAAGCTTTGATTATCTTTATAGTAACGTTAATGGTTATAGGCAGCGGAGGGTATGCCCTGGGAAAGTACAAATTCTGGCGAACCTATGATACGACACCGCGTTTGGACCGAGAAGAATCCCTCTGGCTGGAACGAGCCAACGCGGATACCAACAACCCTGACAATTATGTTGAACTTGGCTGGGTCTATTTTCAAAAAAAACAGTATGACAAAGCAGAATCAGCTTACAAAAAGGCACTTGCTTTGGACGATAAAAACTATAAGGCTCATTTGAACCTGGGTATAACTTATCAGCAAGAACAGAAAGACGATCGTGCAATTACTGAACTGGAAAAGGCTATCGAAATTGCTCCCAAGGCTCAGGCGGCGCATCTCAGTCTAGGACAGCTCTACTTTGCCAAGGCTAACTGGGCCAAGGCAGATAGTGAACTCGAAGCAGCGTACAAGGCCAACCCAGGGGATGCTGAGGTTTTATATAAGTTAGGTGTGACGAAGGAAAAACTAGGTAAGAAAAGTGACGCTATAGATGTTTACAGGCAGGTGCTTTCTTTCATGCCCGAACAACAGGATGCTAAGGGTGCGCTAGCTCGTTTAACCGCAAAGAAATAACTAAATTATAGGAGGTGAATCCGGCTTTATGCCGGGTGCGATGTCAACAACAACAGGTGCTTCACCAACTCCCTTGCAAAAAGGGATATCAAAAACGAAATTTAATATTGCACTTACCTTAGCGGCTTTGTTACTTATTGCCATTTTTCTCTTCACCTATTTTACCGGACGAAACGTGTTTAAGCCTGTCACTCAGGCCTTAACTTTTAACCCAGGCCCTCCTGCTTATATTTACTCTATTTATGGCGAAGGAGCTGAAGGCCAGCTGAAAAAACCTATGGGTGTAACTGTCGCCAACAGTAGAATTTATGTGGCTGACACCTCAAACCAGCGGGTACAGGTTTTTGACTATAATGGCAAAGCGCTATTTAAATTCGGCAAGGATGGCAAAGGCGCCGGGCAATTTCAGTTTCCCTACGGAATCGCCGCGGATAGTAATGATCACATCTATGTAGCTGATATGTGGGCAAATAATATTCAGGAATTTACCTCTGACGGGAAGTTCGTCAAGTATTTTGCCCGGGATAAGCAGGGTAAAAGTGAAATTGGCAAACCCACAGGGCTGTGTATTGTAAACGGCAAGCTCTATGAAGCTGATTTAAAATCAAATTCTGTTAAAGTCTTCGATATTGCCACGGAGAAGAAGGTTCAGGAAATTGGCAAGGAAGGAAAGGGTGCCGGCCAATTTGTAGCACCGAATTCAGTTGTTGTTACGGCTGATAAAATTTATGTCGGTGACAGCCAGAATGATCGGCTTGAAGCCTTTTCCCCAGATGGCAAATTCCTTTACAGCATGAATGGTGCTGATAACAGCGCCAGTACAAACTCTAAGACAATCACTGTCCGTGGAATTGGGGTAGACAGCCGGGGTGTCGTTTATGGCGCATCCATGTTGGGCAACTATGTGTGTGGTTTTGACAGCAAGGGTAAGTATCTCTGGACCTTTGGTGGACAGGGTATGGAAGATGGACAGTTTATTCTCCCGAATGGATTATTTGTTGATAGCCAAGGTCGGATCTACGTGACGGATGAAGGCAACAACCGAGTCAGCGTCTGGGAGAACTAGCAAAATTAAGGAATTGAAAAGGGTACAAGCGGGTCGCCGCTATGCCGCTCTTTATTCAGTCAGGAAAGGGGGTGATAATCAATGAGACTAAAAAGAGTTATAAAAAATGTTTATGAAAAGAAGGAGAGTTCTAAAGTGAAAAAAATTATTATCGTTGCAGGTCTTGCCATGTCGCTCATCATAGCGTCTGCTGTGAGCGCGTTTGCTGCAACAAACCTGGACACAAGTGCTAAAAAATACTTGCCAACCCCAGGGGGGACAACAATTGAAAGCGGAAAATATGTTGGAACGTCTGGCCCAAGTGCTGGCTATGCTCCAAACGATGTTAAATCAAACCTGCCCAGCGGCGCACCTAGCAAAGCTCCTGATGGTGGCCCGGCTGGCAGTCTGGTAACCAAAATCCACAGCAACTATGCGTCCAACACCAACGCCTGTGCTGCCTGCCATGCTACTCACACCGGCGTAGGTGAAAGCCTGTTGCAATGGGATGGAATGACTGAAACCTGTATGGCATGCCATGATGGTACTGCAGGTGTAGCCACTTACAACGTCTCTGGCGGAGAAATCGGTACAACGGGAGCCATCACCAATGGCGGGCTATTCCCCACAAATGATAACACGGCAAACTCTAAGTCCATGCACGATGTATTTGGCGGCGTTCAAGTAACAGCTGCCCCTGGCGGCAACTTCGCCGCTACAGGAGCATCGACTGCTGCTGACAAAGGTAATTTTAAGGAAGACTTTAGTTGTGTAAGCTGCCACTCCCCACACGGCAACGGCGCTAACTTCCGGATTCTTGATCCTAACGTTAACGGTTTTGCTAACCTGCACACCAATAAAACTGCTGCTACCTGGGAAGTAGTAACTGCTCCTGACGCCACAGATAATACAAAGTGGGTAGTTAAAGCTGCTTTCAACGACGTAAACTCCACTGCTCCTTTCTATGCCTACCTGTTAACAGGCCCATATCCCTTAAAAGTCGGCGTTACAGCAAATAGTGCTTACACCGTAGACAATAACAATGGCTACACTGAAATTACCTTGGCATCTGCTCAAACTACTGCACCAACCGTTACCGGTAATGTCGCTGCTAAGGTCAAAGGAACAGTTGACAATTATCTGCAAGCTAGCGAAAAGGTTACTTACATCAATGGTTTCAGTGATTTCTGCGGTGCTTGTCATACTGACTACAATACCGCTAATTATACCGTAGGATCTACAACAAATGGGTATGGTGACAGATCCTTTGCCCAGGGTACATTTACCACAGCTAACGATGGCACAACCGCTAAAAATCCTCTTTCGCAAGATGCCCAGGGCAAACTTCCCGTTTATATTCCTTCCCATGCAGTGAGCATTGAAACCGGTACATTTACCCAGGCCTATCGCCATACTGTAGGTCTCAGTGCAGGTAAAGACGGTCACGGCAACGCTGTCAATGGTATGCCGTTTGAAACTCGTAAATATTTTGTCAATGGTTCTGCTTCTTTTACCGGCTATTACCTGAGCTGCCTGTCCTGCCACGTGGCGCACGGAACCGATAACAACTACTGGAAAGCTTATGCCGATCAAAGAGGAACAATGGGCGTTCCCGTAGCTGATGGCGGTACAGCGCTGTCTAGCGATGCTAAAGCAATCTACAACACTTCCGAGGTATTTGATACCAGCAATGCCAGCACCCCTGATGCCGGTAACGGCAACTATATCAACTCGCGTGGTTCCAACCTTAAACGTATGCCTAACATGGCTGCTTGCGAAGGTTGTCACACCAAAGGGTTGAACAATCAAGGAGTTAACGCTACTTATAATAACTAATCTTTAGTTGATAAGAATACGGTTGTTATCAGAACGGTTGTTCTCTAATCCTAGTACCCTAAATTAAAACGGCACGGGGCCCACCCCCGTGCCGTTTTTTATCAGAAATAACCTGCTCCAAAATAAATTAATCCCCCTGTGGTAGTGGTTTAATACCAGCACAGGGGGTTGATTATTTCAGATTAATTGTACCAAATATCTACCCTGTACCCAGAAGTCTGGTCTCCGGTGTTGTCGCCAAATACTGTTTTGTAACAACGTACGGTTAATAAACGATTGTCTCTTTTGAACTCCACGGCAAAATAAGTCGGGCTAGCGCCCGGAGCGGGCGAATTGAGCTTCCAGCCATCCTTCGCAAGTTCTGTGTTGTAGAAATCCCACACATTGCTAGGATTGACATTGCTCCTGCTCGAAAGTACTACAGACCCGGATTTATAGCTGGTAACATAATCTAAGGGCAGCCCGGGGTCGCCGGCAAAAATGTTTGCGGCTATCGGCTGGCTGAAGGTTAGTCCTTGAAATTGAGGGATGTCAGGCGGTAGGTTGCCGGTAAGTGGCACTTTATGCGCCGTAGTATGGCAATTATTACACGTTACTTGCCCATTGCGGATGGCACTTAACACAGTATTATTGGAACTTCCATGGCAGGTATTACAGGTATACCCTTTGTTGCTGGTCGTGAAGTTATTTAAGTGCTCAGTTTCAATGTTCGCACTGTGGCAGCCGGAACCTGTGCATTTGCTGTCAAATTGGCTGTCGTGCAACGAGGCGTGGTCGGTTTGTGTGTGGCAAGCGTCACAATTTGTAGCTTTGCCGGCGATTGCAGCTTTAACTTTAGTCGCTTCATCACCGCTGACTGTGGCGAGGTAAGTTTCACCGTGGCAGGTGTCGCACGTAATGGGATTACCATTTTTATCTTTGTTTTCCGGGCGGTTGTGTTCCTCGGTCAGGATACGCGAATGGCATTGGGTACATTCAGTTGTAGTTGACAGGTGTTCGTCATTGACAGCATGCCGGTCATTAGGCAGGTTGCTCCACACCCAAGTGCGGTCCCAAGCATGGCGGCCGTTGATATAGGCGTTGTTGTAGTGACAGCCAATACAATCCTGAAAAACTTGCGCGTTGGACGCGATGGAAGTGAAGTTAGAGGCATGACACTGGAGGCATTGGTTAGGGGCGACGTGCTGCAATTTATATTCTTGGGTATGGCAGCTCCAACATGTGGTGTTAGTTGTAACCTGCATATTCGGATAAATTTGCCCGATGTTGGTATCTACCGAGAAAGACCACTTGCTGGTTGTGGCGTTGCCGGCGGCATCAAGCACTGTAAGCGATACGTTATGCGAACCATCGGCCAAAGCTGAGGGCACTTTGACCGCCAGACGATTGAAATGTGTATCTAGTACAGCGTCGAGAGTTTGGCCATCCAGCGAAAATGTACCGCCGGCAAGCGCGGAATTATCGCTGGCATAAGCCTCCAGTTCAGGGGTACTCGTTGTCACTACAGAGGTCGGGGCAGTTTGCGTAATAACCGGAGGGCAATTAACGTTAAAACTCCAACTGGTCGTGGCTGGTGGTGCACCCGCTAAGCTTGGTACACTGACATTAATCGTATGTTTCCCATCGCCTAGGGATAGGGGGGTGTAGGAAATAAGAAATTCGGTGTCTTTCCCGGTTACCGTGGGTTGGATTGAGGCTCCGCTATCGATCGTCATACTAGCATCTGCTGTAGCGTAAGCGTGGCTGAGATCAGAAAAGTGCACTGAAAGCACAGGTTTGTCAGTGGTTACACTGGACTGATCGGTAGGTGTTTGCTGGATAAATCCACTTTGTTGACCAATTGCAGCGGCGAAGAATTTCCACGTAGTACTTGCCTTATTTCCCGCTGTATCAGAGGCTGCTAGTTTTACGGTATGCGTAGTATCATTATTTAAATTATCAGCAGAGAAGGTAACTGTCACGGTGCTGTCATTGACAGCCAGTAGCTGGGGGGTCACCTGCACAGCGTCAATTAATAAAGACACACTGTTTGGATCAACGCTATCGTTATCATTTACGGTCGCCTTGATTATGGGCCTTGCACTTATGACCGCTCCATCTGCAGGTGAGATTGCGCTAAAGGAGGGAGGTTGATTCACACTGAATTGCCAAGTAGCGGTGCTGGAGTTCCCCAGCTTGTCGTTGGCAGTCACCGTTAGCTGATGACTTCCGTCACGCAGAACAGGCGCGTTACAACTAATGGTGCCTTGCTTGTAACTGTCAATTACATAATAATCTCCGTCTGGATCCGATTTAGTATGTCCGAGGTAGTTAAATGTAGCGGGCGCCTGGGTGTTATCAATCAGTACAGTGACGCTGTTGCTGAGATCGACATTTGATTGCATGTCGATCAGGAAAGTGGGCTGAGCAGTGGCAAAGGTTTGGCCATTGCCGGCAAAACTAAGCGTGGGACCGGTGGTCTGTACCGTAAAAGACCATTCCTGGGAAGCGGTGTTGCCGGCAGTATCTGCTGCCACTACCCTCGCTGTGTGCGTGCCGTCAGGAATTGTGGCTTTGTAAGCTACCAGCCCGGTAGTTACGTCAAAAGTTGTGGCTACTGAGTGGCCGTCTAATTGTGCCTCTATACTGGCGGGATTTATCGCACTATTGTCCGTAACCTTGACAGAAAAGCCAGTATTATTCCTAGTTGCGGTTCCGGCAGCCGGAGTAGAGTTGGCGAAGACCGGCTTAACAGCAACAGGAAAATTCCAGGTTTTAAGAGCTGTTGTACCGACCTTGTCGACAGCTTGCACCTCAACGCTGTGCTCACCGTCTTGAGCCCCTGATACCGCGGCCGAAATTGTTGCCTCTTTATCTGTGTCAGTGACCCAGTAATAACTTTCGGTAGTGGGGTTATCAACCCAATGCCCAGGATAGGCCATGTTGGCTGGGATATTCACGCCATCCAGCTTTACATAATAGCCGGAATTTTTTATGCCGCTGTATTGGTCGGTAACTTTGAAGCTAAGTGTGAAGTTGGCAGTTTGTTGTGTAGTACTGTTGGTAAAACTTAGAACGGGACCAGTTGTACTAACGGTGAAAGACCATTCTTTGGCAGCACTGTTGCCGGCTGCATCGGAGACCGCTACTTTCGCCTTATGGTTGCCATCCGGAAGGGTGGCCTTGTAAGCTACAATCCCTGAAATAGTGTCAAAAGTTGTGACCACAGGCTTGTCGTCAAGCTGTGCTGTTATGCTATCCGGGTTTATGGCGTCGTTATCAGCAACTTTCACCGCAAAACCACTATTGTCGGCAGTTGTGGCTCCGTCCGCCGGAATTGGGTTGGCGAAGGTTGGCTTTACAGCCACCGTAAAGCTCCAGGTCTTAGTTATTTTGATCCCGGAACTATCCATAGCCTGTACCTCCAGCGTATGAGTTCCGTCTGTGGCCCCGGTTACCCCTGCCGACACAGTTGCTTGCTTGTAAGTGTCAATCACCCAGTCATAACTTTCGGTATCGGGATTATCTTCCCAATGACCCGGATAAGATAGCTTGGAGGTAAGCACCTTTCCGTCTAATTTAATGAAGTAATTAGCGTCTTGAATGGCATAATCTGTATCAGTTACAGTAAATGAAACCCCAAAATTTGTCGTACTAAGGACCGCACTGTCGGTGGGATAAATTGCGGTTAGGGTCAGTCCGGGACTATCAACCGCTAACGTAACGCTAACAAATGTGACTAACAGCACTAGGATGATTAGAGTACCAATTCCATACTTATTAGGCCTTTGCATTTTCTCGTTCCTCCTTTAATTTTCTTGTCCCCCTCCTAAACGGTATGCTTATCTCGCGCTTTGCTATGACCTTTTAAGCAGCTTGAACAAAAAAAGGACTAGGGAAGACTTATTCCCTAATCCTAATACCCTAAGGCGCATGGCCTCAGCGCCCACCGCTAGCCAAGCACCTTTTCGATATAATATTACTATTTAATAGTATACACGTCAATATTTTACATTCAACCCTAATTAATCCAAGTTGGAACATCATACAACGATGAGGTCAAATATGGTTTGAATATTAGTAATATGTATTAAGCCCCTTAGTTCTAAATATCTCTTCAGCAGGATATTTCTTTAAAGATGATGTTAATTGAGATGGAGACGTGTTCGAGGTGGAGATAATTGGCTAAGTATACAGCCTGGCGGCGTAAACTTAAATTCAAGCAGTTTGACGCGGAGCTTTGCAGCACCATGTCCTTTGCAGTGGTTGGCAGCGCGGAGAAATTTACTCCCAGCCATCATGCCTACAGGGTATACCGTCTGCTGCGGGAACTTGGAGTGGAGGTATATCCGGTGGTCGCGGACACAGTAAAATTGGGCAAGGATAAAGTATACCCTAGTCTTATTGATTTGCCCCACCAGGTCACTACAGCCATACCTTGTCTTCCGTCAAATTTTGCTTTAAGTATTGTGCAAGACTGTCACGCGGCCGGGATACCCAATATATGGTTTCAGCCTCATACCTTGTCGGCGGAGGCCGCTGAATTTTGCCACACATATGACCTAAAAATTATCGACGGGTGTACCCTTAAATACTTTGAGTTTAATGATGTTACCCGTTTCTTTCATCCCTGTTATTGGCACGCTAAAACAATTCGGCGTAAGCAACTTAAACTGTAAATTATCCCCTCTGTATCTGGACATACTAAATTTAAAACAGACCAGGGGGGATTTTTATGCGTAAAATTGCCGTGTTATTGGCAATCAGTTTCTTGCTCTCACTTGTTCCTGCCCAGGTTTTTGCAGCGGAACTGACTACGGATGCGGCATCGGCCATTTTGCTCGATGCCGCGAGTGGCCAAATTCTGTATGAAAAAGAGGCTCACAAACAACTGCCTCCAGCTAGTGTTACCAAGCTCATGACGCTCTTGGTTGCGGTGGAAGCAGTAGAAAATGGCCGCGTCAAACTTACCGATAAGGTCACCGCCAGTGAAAATGCCTGGAAATTAGGCGGCTCCCAAATTTATTTAGAACCGGGTGAAACGCTCACCCTTGAGGAGATGTTGATTTCCATCTCGGCCGGTTCAGCCAATGATGCCTGTGTAGCGGTGGCGGAACATATTAGCGGTACACATGAGGCATTTGTGGAGGAAATGAATAAAAAAGCCAAGGAACTAGGACTTAAGGACACTCATTTTGTCAATGCTTATGGACTACCTGCCCCGGGCCATTATACCAGCGCCTACGATTTAGCGATGATTGGCCGCTATGCCCTGCGTTATCCCCTATTGACGAAACTTACTAGTATTAAAGAATACGACTTGCGCGGTGGTAAATTCAAGCTGTGGAATACCAATAAATTGTTGTGGTGGTATGCAGGCACAGACGGCTTTAAAACAGGTTGGACGAATGAGGCCCATTACTGCCTGGCCTCAACTGTGGAACGTGATGGTTTTCGCTTGATTAGTGTGGTCATGGGCGTGCCTAAACCCAAGGGACACTTTGCGGAATCTATGAAACTCTTTAATTGGGGTTTTGCCAAATACCAATTTAAGCAATTAGCCCCAGCCAAATCACGTCAGGGTGTCGTGAATGTAAGTAAGGGGACGTTACCCCAGGTTGACGCGGTGACCCCGGCTCGGTTTGGCGTGGTAGTGGAAAAAGGCAAAGATAAAGATTACCGAGTGGAAGCAAAGCTGGTAGCTAATGTCATTGCACCGGTTAAACAAGGTCAGAAGTTAGGTGAGCTGATCCTGTATAAAGGAAATCAGGAGGTTGCCCGTACAGATTTGGTCGCCAAAACCAGTATTGCTAAGGCCAATATGCTACTGGAAATGAAGCGGGTATTCTCGGGCGTTTTTGGCTACTAAAAAATGATGGGGTGGCTGATATGCCACCCCATTGCGTGCGCGAGTTTATTATCTTTCATCTGCAGTAGGTTGCAGGTGCTCTCGAATTTTTTTTAAGGCTGAACGTTCAATGCGGGAAACCTGAACTTGGGACAAGCCAATTAGAGCCGCAACTTCGTTTTGCGTTTTATCCTGATAAAACCGCAATAAAATAACTTGCTTTTCCCGTTGGGGCAGTTTGGCAATTACTTCTTTGAGGTTTAGGTTATCCAGCCAATCGTCTTGGCCCACGCCGGCAAGCTGGTCCAAGATATAGATAGGATCGCTGTCATCCTGATAGAGTGTTTCATGGATCGAAGTTGGTGACTGAACAGCTTCGAGTGCAGCTACGATTTCCTCGTGTGTTACATTCAGGCGTACTGCAATTTCGCCTAAAGTGGGCTCTCTGCCTGCTTCTCGCGTCAGTGTTTCTTTCGTCCGGTTAATCTTGTACACCAGTTCTTTGTATGAGCGTGATACCTTGACGGGACTGTCGTCACGTAAAAAACGTCTAATCTCGCCGATAATCATTGGCACAGCATAAGTAGAGAATTTTACATTGTAACTAAAGTCAAATTTGTCGATGGCCTTTATTAGGCCGATGGTGCCAATTTGAAATAAGTCTTCTAATTCATAGCCGCGATGGCCAAACCGTTGTACTAGGTTAAAAATGAGCTTCAGATTGCAGTTAACCAAAATATCGCGGGCATCGGCGTCACCTGCCTTCGCCTTGTGCAGGTAATCAACCATCTGCGCATCGCTGAGTAGGGGGAAACGCGGTAAGTTCATCTCGGTAAGCCTTTGTTTCATAGCAGGCCACCCACTAATTATTTAGGGCTACAGCATTGGTGTCAGCAAGCAATTTTACCAGTTTAACAGCGGTGCCTTTGGCGGGCTCAGACTCGACGTGCAGGTCGTCCATAAACGATTGCATGAACACAAAGCCAAGCCCCATCCGGTCCGGTTCAGTGCTGAAAGCCGGTTGCATAGCTAGGGCGATATCGGCGATGCCCTTACCTTGGTCGCTCACTACAATTACCAGTTTAGCGTTATCTTGCCATACTTCGAGGGTGATTAGACCGTCTGGGCAATTGCCGTACCCGTGAATAATGGAATTAGACACTGCTTCTGACACTGCTACTTTCAATTCTTCGACATCATCCAGCGTGAAATTTGTCTGACTCGCCACTGATGCAACGACTAAGCGCGCCAAGGCTAAATTTTCCGGTAGACTGTTGAACTCAAGTTTTACTCTATTGTGCATGGCTTAAGCCTCCCTTGCTACTTCGAGCGCATCCTTTTCACTCTCACAAAACGACATAATCTTGGGGAAACCGGATAGTTGTAAAATTTTAAATACAGGGGGTCTTGCAGCGGCAATAACGATGTTACCGCCATTGGACTTTAGTTTTTTGTAGCGGCCAAGGATAGCTCCCAAGCCTGAGCTATCAATAAAAGAAACGCCGGCTAGGTTAAGCACGAGATGGCGCACTTGACGGCGTTCTAATTCTAAATCGACCATACGGCGAAACTCCTCAGCCGTGACTAAATCCAGCTCCCCTGTAACTTTTACTACCAAGGTTTCATGGGTATATCTTTTTTCCAGACTCATTGGCAAAGCCTCCAATTGGGGGGGTTGTCCCCTGTTACCAAATTACTTTCTACATGCCTCGGGCTTATCCTGCTAAAAATTGGCAAAAAAAATGTAATAAGCTAAGAGATTTGAGGAGGTGTCGAACTTGGGTCGCGGTTTGAAACGTGGGATATTTATTTGCTTTCTGGCGACGCTAGTGCTGGAATTGCTGATAGTCCCGGCCACAGCTCCTTTATCCCAAGAGTTGGCGCCTAACCGGGCCTCAACCGAGCAGCTTAGCGCTACTATTAAGGACACGGCAAGCAAACCGACAGAAGGAACGCAGACTTTTGGCACATCAGGGGGGTCAACTCCGAGTAGTGATACCCAAGACCGGCAAGGGCGACAAGACCAACAAAGGCAGCAAGACCAACAAAGTCAGCAAGGCCAGCAAAATCAGCAAGCGGATGTCGGCATGGGAAAGGGAAGCGCCTTGCCTGTACCCGTTCCATCGCGTAGCACGGGTCGGTATAATGTGTTGTTGCTCGGCATTGACACCAGGGCGAACGATTCTGGACGGTCGGACAGTATTATGCTGGTCAGCATTGACCCTAAGACGTCGCACGCAGATGTATTCTCGATTATGCGTGATACGTATGTCAATATCCCTGCCGCACACCCGACCAAAAATAGAATTAATGTGGCCTATGGCATGGGCGGGCCGCAATTGGCGGTCAAGACCGTGAGTGAATTTCTTCAGTTGCCGATAAAAAATTATATTCTCACTGATTTTCAGGGCTTCGAAGAGGCAGTTAATGCCATCGGGGGGGTGGAGTTAAATGTGGAAAAGGCGATGAATTATGTGGATGACGGTAGCAATGACATCAATCTTCAGCCCGGGTGGCAACAGCTAAATGGGCACCAGGCTTTAGGCTATGCCCGCTTCCGGCATGATGCCCAGGGTGATTATGCTCGAGTAGAGCGTCAGCGCAAACTGCTGAAAGCAATACAAAACAAGGTGCAGGGTATCCGAGCTGTGTACTACTTGCCACGCCTCATCAGTGCTCTGACACCTTATATCAAAACTAATTTGGATTTACCCGGTCTGGTTAATCTGGCCTATCTTGGGTGTGTGATACACACAGTTGAAACTTATACAATACCTTTGCCTGATGCACACTCCCTAGCTAAAATCGACGGGATGTCGGTGCTGCTCCCTGATTTAGCCAAATCACGTCAAGAAGTTAAACAACTGCTTGATGCTAAAGGACGCTAAGATGGAGAAAAAAAGTATGCAATGGTGGCTGTTCGTGGCCGCTCTCTTATTGACTTTAGCGTTAACAGTAGTGGCTAAAATCTCCGATGAGCGCCTGCAGCAACCCGACCCATTGCCCGCTACCAGTGTGCAGCGTAACGTACCAGAAGTAGATGTATATTCATCAGCTTACTCGTCGATACTACAAAGGAAAACTCGATGGGAGGTTAAATCATGCATGTAGTTAAAGTAACTGAATTAATCGGTGAATCAAGTCACAACTGGAATGATGCAGTACAAAATGCGGTTAAAGAGGCTTCGACACATATTCCCAATATCACCGGCGTTGAAGTCTACAATCTTACTTGTGGTGTACGTGATGGCAGGCTGATGGAATATAAGGCCAATGTCAAAGTTGCGTACAAAAACGAAATTTAACGCTAACTCGGAGTATCTCTACATTTGACAGCGAGTCCGAAGTCCGAAACAGCTGGCTCACATCGGACTTCGGGCTCTTTAACTGTCTGTACGCGTGCCACTCAAGACTTGCCGTTTAGTCTGAGTGCTGAATTTGCTACGAGCAATACGTTTGGTGATTACAGGTGATTTGCAATGGATGAAAAAAGGGACAGCATAGAATCAGCCGCCCGGGATGCGCAACAACTAAGCTCTTGGGCGGAAGCTGACTCCGGGGTCGGGTTAGGCCAACAAAAAGTTATGCAGCTAAGCTTACAAGACAACCAGAAACAGCAACAAAAGAAACAGGCGAAGTTGCCGGAACCCCTCCAAAGCCTGGTAGATTTGGTTGGTCCGGATCAACCTAAGGGTCAACTTATTTCCCCAGGTGAGCCGAAATTGACCCCGCAAATGTATAAACAAATCGCGGACGAGTACAAACCAAAACCGACGCTCTTGAAAAATTGCATCTGGGCTTTTGTGGTAGGGGGGCTTATTTGTGTAATCGGGCAAATAGTGAGCAATATATTGGCCCACTATGGTCTGGACGGTAACGACGGTGCTTCACTAACTTCGGTGGTAATGATTTTTTTAGGAGCGTTGCTTACCGGGCTGGGAGTCTATGATGAGATCGGTAAAAGAGCGGGTGCAGGTTCAATCATTCCAATTACCGGTTTTGCAAATTCCATGGTAGCTCCGGCGATGGAATTTAAACGCGAAGGGTTTGTCTTTGGGGTTGGAGCAAAGCTGTTCACTATCGCGGGCCCGGTTTTGGTTTACGGGATTACGGCATCGTTCATTATTGGTTTGATTAAGTTTATCGTGAGGTAAAACAGTATGCAAGGTAAGAGGATCGGGAAACAAACAGTTGCTTTTGCCTCGCCGCCCACAATTATTGCTGCAGCTACAGTTGTTGGTCCGATGGAAAACAAGGGCCCGTTGAGCGGCAAATTTGACCGGGTGATGCCAGACAGCTTGGATGGTGAGCAAACCTGGGAAAAAACTGAA
Organism: Bacillota bacterium; assembly: GCA_021783135.1. Classification (GTDB taxonomy): domain Bacteria; phylum Bacillota; class Desulfitobacteriia; order Desulfitobacteriales; family JAJXUE01; genus JAJXUE01. The sequence continues at coordinate 28,069 of JAJXUE010000027.1, forward strand.
AGCAAGATGATTAAGGATGCGGTTAAACAAGCTATTGCGGCAGCAAAGCTCACTGAAGCAGATATCGATTTTCTCCTAGCCGGAGATTTGCTCAACCAGCTGAGCGCCTCTAACTACGCAGCGCGCGACATACCGATACCGTTAATCGGGTTGTTCGGAGCCTGTTCCACTATGGCGTTAAGCATGGCGGTGGGCTCAATGCTAATTGATGGTGGGTTTGCCAACCGGGTGGTTGCGGCTGCTTCGAGTCATCACAATACGGCCGAGCGCCAATACCGCTATCCGACCGAACTGGGTACCCAAAGGCCAATGTCAGCACAGTGGACGGTCACCGGTGCGGGAGCTACATTGTTGGCCCAAACAGGGTATGGAGTAAAGGTGACACACGCTACCCTGGGCAAAGTTATCGATTTAGGGGAAAGTGATGCTGCCAATATGGGCGCTGCCATGGCACCTGCTATTGCCGATACGTTAATTTGTCATTTGCGCGATTTGGGTATTGGACCTGATGCCTATGATCTAATTATTACCGGGGACTTAGGTAAAGTAGGAATGGCCATTACCAAGGATTTAATGTACCGGGCCGGATATGCTTTGGTCAACTACTCTGATTGCGGAGTGTTGATTTATGACCCCAGTCAAGACACCCATGCCGGTGGAAGCGGGTGCGGGTGTTCAGCGGTTGTGATGAATGGACATATTTTGAAGGAGTTAATGGCGGGCCGCTTGAACAAGGTCTTGTTTATCGGGAGTGGGGCCCTGCTAAGTCCGACCAGCAGTCAACAAGGGGAATCGATTCCTTCAGTTGGCCATGCGGTTGCACTGCAAAGGCCAAGTTGAGGGAGGGATTTAAGAGTATGTTTAATATGATCATTCCTGCCTTTTTAGTTGGTGGCGTTCTTTGCGTCATCGGGCAGCTGCTCATGGACTTAACCAAACCTGCCATTACCCCGGCGCATGTGCTGGTAACCTATGTTACCGCAGGAGCAATTTTAGGCGGGCTGGGGTGGTATAAACCCTTAGTACAAATTGCCGGAGCGGGAGCAACCGTACCGCTCACCGGTTTTGGCTACGCTTTGGCCAAAGGAGTTATGGAAGGCGTGACTAAAAATGGCCTGGTCGGCGTTTTTACCGGCGGCGTGCAAGCCGCGGCAGCCGGCATAACTGCGGCTGTAGTCTTTGGCTATTTAGCGGCAGCTCTGTTTAATCCCAAGGGGTAACAACATGGCACATAGACCCAAAGTAATTCTGATTACGGATGGCGACTCCATAGCAGCGATGGGTGCAGAGATCACAACTCGGGCTGTGCAGGAAATTTTGACTAGGAGTGAAGTTGATGCTCCCAGACAGTGAAAAGGATATTAAAGTAAGTAAAAAATATCAGGAAAATGTCGACTTTCTCAAAAAAGAACTAGGAGCGTCGACTAGTTTTGACGTTATCGTACGGGAAATGACAGTTGGGGGCAAAAAGGTAGCTTTATTTGGCTTAAACGGACTGCTAAATGGACAAGTGTTATCCCAAATCATGACCGCATTAGTTGAAGCAGAGCGCTCGGACCTAGTCCCTAATACCTTTGAGAAAATTTTTTCAGGTCGCATTGCCTATAACCAAGTGGTAGAAGAAGACACAATGGATAAGGTCTTGTATTTTGTCCTATCCGGTACTATAGCCATGGTGGTTGACGGCGGCGAGCAGATCATAATCATCGACGTCCGCTCCTATCCGGGACGCAATCCGGAGGAGCCTGATATTGAGCGAGTAACCCGTGGCTCGCGCGACGGATTTGTCGAAACATTAGTATTTAACATTGCGCTGATCCGACGGCGGCTACGGGACCCGAAACTTAGAATGGAGCTATTGCAAGTAGGGAGCAGGTCCAAAGCAGACATTTGTTTAGCCTATATTGAAGACGTAGCCAACCCTGATTTGGTAGATGTGTTACGTCAAGAAATAAAAGCCATCAAAATCGACGGTATACCTATGGCCGAAAAATCGGTCGAGGAGTTTATCTTAGGGGACAAATACTGGAATCCCTATCCCAGAGTGCGCTACACAGAACGTCCCGATGTGGCGGCGATTCACCTTTTGGAGGGGCATGTGCTGGTTATGGTAGACACGTCTCCCAGTGTCATGATTACACCGGCAACCTTGTTTCATCACATGCAGCATGCCGAGGAATATCGACAAAATCCCTCGGTTGGGGCCTACATTCGCTGGCTGCGCTTTTTTGCTATTTTCAGTTCGGTTTTTTTGGTACCACTGTGGCTCCTGGTTGCCACCCATCCGGAATATCTGCCTGCCGGGCTTAAGTTTATCGGGCTGGCCAAGGCCGCCAAAATTCCTTTAGGGGTGCAAATTCTCATCGGTGAATTTGGCATCGATATGATGCGTATGGCAGCTATTCACACCCCAACCCCGCTTGCTACTGCTTTAGGTTTAATTGCAGCGGTGACGATTGGCGACATGGCGGCCAAGGTCGGTTTGTTCTCGCCTGAGGTCATTGTTTACATCGCATTTGCCGCTGTCGCCACTTTTTCCACCCCCAGTTATGAGCTCAGTATGGCCAATCGCATGGCCAGGATTGGGTTGATTGTTTTGACCTGGTTATTCGGGGTTTGGGGATTTGGCCTTGGCACGCTTGCGTTAGTGCTCTCATTGGGCTTTACAAAATCCTTCAATGTGCCGTATCTTTGGCCTTTGGTGCCCTTGAACTGGCCAGCGCTCAAGCGTATTTTGGTACGCTCCCCTGTTCCGATTCAAAACATGCGTCCGAGTGTGCTTAAACCGCAGGATCAGGATCGTAAACCTGAGCAAGACAGCCAACAGCCTAACAGCAATGCTGATTGGCAAGACCAAGGCCGTAGTTCGGATCGGCGACCCCAGCAACGCTATGGCGTTAAGCGGCAGAAAAGGGAGGATAAGGGCTGATCTTGTTAATCTATGTAATGAGACGGAGGTTCACATGGGAATTAAAGTAGGTATTCCGAGTGCTTTGCTCTACTTTTATTACTATCCTTTATGGGAGAAATTTCTCCAAGGTTTAGGCGTGGAAATAGTGCTGTCCGGACCTACCTCGCGGCCGATATTTGCCCGGGGTGTGAGGTTGGCTAACGATGAAACATGTTTACCGGTAAAGGTTTTTTTCGGACATGTAGCAACCCTGCAACAGCTCGAGGTTGACTACATTTTTTTACCGCGGATCGTGAGCATGGAGCGACAGACTTATCTTTGTCCCAAATTGTTGGGTTTTCCGGAAGTTGTGACCGCACTTATCCCTGATCTTCCGCCTGTGCTAACGGCAGATTTTAATTTGCGTAAAGATAAGCGAGAATTGGATTATACCTTGCAAGCGGTGGGTAGGCAGCTTGGTTTTACGCTCAAGCAAATTGCGCCTGCTATCGCGGCGGCAAAATTAGCCCAACTTCGGTTTGAACACCTGATGCAGGCAGGACAAGATTTTACGCTTGCCCTCAAAGGACGCGGGGTGGAATCATCCGCCCCAGAAAGTGGGCTTACAATTGCTGTCTTAGGTCACGCTTATATGCTCTACGATGGTTTTAGCAGCTTAGATCTGCAGAGCAAGTTGAACAAATTGGGTGTCAAGGTGGTTACCCCGGAACGCGTACCGCCGTCACTAATTGACCAGCAGTTGGCAGAGCTCCCCAAAAAGATTTTTTGGAGTCACTCCAAACGAATCTTAGGCGCCGGCTACGCTTTTGGCGTCGATCCGGGGGTTCATGGACTAATTCATTTAAGTTGTTTTGGCTGTGGGCCGGACTCAATGGTGGGGGATATGGTTGAACGGATGTGCCGACGCTATGCCAAGCCGTTTATGATGTTGACCTTAGATGAACATACAGGCGAAGCCGGGTTGGTTACCCGATTGGAGGCTTATGTTGATATGCTGACAAGGAGGGCTGAGCTTGAAAGTAACGTTTCCGCACATGGGTAATATGTGGATACCTGTGAAAGCTTTATTTGATTATCTCGAAATTGAGTTCATCGTTCCACCCCCCAATTCCAAACATACTTTAAGCGTGGGAACCCAGCACTCCCCAGAGGGGGCCTGTCTCCCGTTCAAGTTGAATGTGGGCAATTTGATTGATGCGGCTAAATTAGGTGCAGATACCTTTGTGATGACTGGGGGGGTAGGACCTTGCCGTTTTGGCTATTACGGCGAATTGGAACGGCAGATTTTGCACGATTTGGGTATTGAGATGGAGTTAATTATTCTCGAACCGCCGGAGGGCAGTTTGCTGGGGTTAGCCAAACGCATCAAGCAAGCGGCGTCCCACAAACCTTGGATCAAGATCCTCGGTGCAGTTCGTTTTGCATACCGTAAGGCTGTAGCCATGGACCGAATTGAGGACCTCGTGCACTGGGCCAGACCTAGGGCCGAGCAACCGTTGGCAATCGAAACTATTTACCGGCGGGCGCAAACTGAATTAAATGAAGCCAATAATTCAGCCGCCATTGAACACGTGGTAAAAAGGACGCGCGAGCAGGTTTTGGCGGTGCCGCGCAAGCAAGACTTTACGCCGGTTAAAGTGGGAATTGTAGGCGAAATCTATACATTATTGGACCCTTTTGCTAGTTTGGACATTGAGCGCCACCTGGGTCACTTAGGTGTTGAGGTGGATCGATCCATCTACTTGAGTGGTTGGATTAATGAACATATTTTTCAAGGGGTTAATCGTGCCTACAAGGAAGTCAAGCAGTATAAACAATTGGCGCATCCATTCTTGGCCCATTCTGTGGGCGGCCACGGTCAAGAGACTGTTGGCGGTACGGTGGAGTTTGGTCGCCAAGAGTTCGCCGGGGTAATTCATCTTTTGCCTTTAAGCTGTATGCCGGAAATTGTAGCGGCCTCAATTTTGCCCAACGTAGGCCGGCAATATAATTTGCCTGTAATGACTCTGTACATTGATGAACAGTCGGGCCAAGCAGGAGTATTGACACGATTAGAAGCATTTGTTGATTTAATTAATCGCCGTCAAAGCCAACCTAGCTGTGAACGGGAGGTTAGACATGAACAAATTGTATTTGGGGGTTGACGTTGGCTCTGTAAGTACGAACCTGGTATTAATGGATGACTTTGGCGCAGTTAATCAGGGACTGTACTTGCGGACGCAAGGTCGACCGTTGGAAGCGATCCAAAAAGGACTTGCCCAGCTTAAGCTGGGCGGAGGTGAAATCAGCGGAGTCGGTACGACTGGAAGTGCTCGCAACTTAGCGGCAGCAGTTTTGGGAGCGGATGTCGTCAAAAATGAGATTACAGCGCACGCTGTAGCGGCTTCCGCCCAAGTTCCTGGGGTACAAACCATCCTGGAAATCGGGGGACAGGATTCCAAAATAATTATCCTGCGGGATGGGGTTGTCAGTGATTTTGCCATGAACACGGTCTGTGCAGCGGGAACTGGCTCGTTCCTCGATCAGCAGGCCGGACGCTTAAATATTGCCATTGAGGATTTTGGCGAAATAGCCTTGACCGCGCAAATGCCAGTGCGCATTGCAGGACGTTGTTCAGTATTTGCGGAATCAGACATGATTCATAAGCAGCAATTGGGTCATCACATGCCGGATATTTTAGCGGGTTTATGTGAAGCTATGGTGCGCAACTATTTGAACAACGTGGGCAAAGGCAAAGATATTCAAGGCCCGGTAGTATTTCAAGGTGGGGTAGCCGCTAATAAGGGGATTCGCAAGGCATTTGAACAGGCGTTGGGTTTGCCAATCATTGTGCCGGATAATTTTAGCGTCATGGGTGCGTTGGGCAGTGCCATTTTAGCCCGCGAAGCAGTATCGAGCGGGAAAACCTCGAAGTTTCGCGGTGTGAACGTAACCAGCGGCAACTTTGCCGCGACTAGTTTTGAGTGCTCCGGTTGCGCTAATCTGTGCGAGATAGTACAAATTGGGCTAGAAGAAAAAGTTCTAGCTCGCTGGGGCGATCGCTGCGGTAAGTGGGGGGTAGAGCAATCGACCTCGGCTGCATCTGGGGCCAGCGCTTAACTAGCACTGCCCAAGTAACGCGTTTAATGCCAACGAAAAAATTTAACCGGGAGCAAAGCTTTTAGCATTGACAGGCATTAAAGAGCTGTGTTAAAATTTTACACAAGTTAAAATTATGTTGCCTCATCTCTCTTCAGAGGTGGGGTAGAGGCGCGGACTATCAATAGTATCCGGAGTAGAGGGGGCTCTATGAGACCGGAGAAAGGGATATTCGCCGAAGTGTGCGGGTCACCCGGATCCGTATAGCTGGGTCTGCATCGAATAGGTGCAGGACTGTCACTTGCAGTTTTTGCCGACGGCAAGTGGAGAACTATCTCACATCAGGGGAAAGCAAGGGGCTGCCGTTTTATGTCTGAATGGACGCTAACGGGGTTCTACCCCTGTTGTCGTCCTTTTTATATTTTGCGAAATGGAGTGGTATGGATGAAACTACAGGGAACAATGGAGATTAATGAGCAAGGGCACTTAGTGATCGGCGGGTGCGATACAGTCGAACTGGCGCAGGAATTCGGCACACCGTTATATATTATGGACGAAGACCAAATCAGGCGGACATGCCGCGAATACTATCGTTCGTTTGTGAGTCGGCACGGCAATGCAGAAGTTATCTATGCTAGCAAAACTTTTTCGACAGTGGCAATGTGCCATATTATTAAAGAAGAAGGCTTGGGGTTGGACGTAGTTTCCGGTGGCGAACTGTACACGGCTTTGGCCGCGCACTTCCCGGTTGAACGCATTTACTACCATGGCAATAATAAAACCCCGCAGGAACTGGAGACGGCGCTTGAAGCCAGAGTAGGGCGCATTGTGGTGGACAATTTTCGTGAATTGGAGCTACTTAACGCTCTGGCTGCACAGCATCAGAGAGTGGTAGATGTCTTAGTGCGGGTAACACCTGGAATTGAAGCCCATACGCACGAATATATCCAAACAGGCCAAATCGATTCCAAATTCGGCTTTACGCTCCCGAATGGTGATGCCATGCGTGCGATTAAGGGCGTTATTGACGCAGACCATCTGAATTTCCGTGGCGTGCACTGTCACATTGGTTCGCAAATCTTTGAATTGGCATCTTATAGTTATACCGCACAAGTTATGCTCGAATTGAGTCAACAAATATATCAAGAGACTGGGGTTTATGTGCGCGAGCTTAACCTCGGGGGTGGCTTCGGTATTTACTATGCCAGTGGGGACGACCCAGCGCAAATTTCCGATTATGCCGATTTAGTTATGACCACCGTCAGCGAAACGGCAGATGCCCTGGGCTTGCCAGTGCCAAAAGTCATAGTTGAACCCGGTCGGAGTATAGCAGGGCCGGCCGGCACTACTCTCTACACAGTGGGCTCGCTCAAGGACATTCCGGGTGTACGCAAATACGTAGCGGTTGACGGCGGCATGGCCGATAACCCTCGCCCTGCCTTGTATCAGTCCTGTTATGAGGCCATTGTCGCTAATAAGGCATCTTTGGCCCCTGAAACAGTAGTATCAATTACCGGCAAATGCTGTGAGTCAGGCGATATGCTGATTTGGGATATTGAACTGCCGGAAGTCGTAAGCGGCGACTTGCTTGCGGTATCATGTACTGGAGCTTATAACTATTCCATGTCGTCCAACTACAATCGCTTGGCTCGGCCCGCCGTGGTTCTGGTCAAAGACGGTCAAGCGGATGTAATTGTGCAGCGTGAGACTTACGCGGACATAGTGAGAAATGACGTGGTCCCGGCAAGGCTGCTGAACGTCACCAATCTACGCGCTGCCAGTCGCTAGGGCTAAGTAAATAGGCTTAAGCAATGGAGTTGTCCCTAAATTGAAAGGTACTTTCGATTGGGGGACAGCTCCTTTCGTATATCCCTATGTGAGACCTACCCCTCACTTTTATCGGCGTGAGGTAAATGGTATAATTAGACGTTATACTTGGATGGGGTGGCTGGGTTGGAACTAATTGTATCACATAATAATACCGACTTTGACGGGCTGGCGTCCATGGTGGCGGCGAGTAAGCTCTACCCGGAAGCGACTATGGTTTTCGAGGGCAAACCGACCAGGCAGGTGCGCGAATTTTTGGCCCTGCATAAAGATGCCCTGCCGATTTCGGATCTAAAGTCCATAGATTTGTCTACGGTCAGCAAGGTTGTCATTGTGGATACACGCTCGGCAGAGAGGCTTGGTTCTTTAGCTAAGCTGATTGCGGAGCCCCAGGTCGAACTGCACATTTATGATCACCACCCTAAGCGTGAGGGAGACCTTGTCGGAGCTTGGGAACAAGCGGAGATAATCGGTGCCACGACTACTCTCATGGTGGAAAAACTGCGTGCCGAAGGGTGTTTGCTTTCCAAGTTTGAAGCTACTTTATTGGCACTTGGCATTTATGAAGACACCGGCAACCTGCTGTTTGAAAGTACAACCGCGCGTGATGCCGCTGCCCTAAGCTTTCTTTTGGCGTGCGGGGCTAACTTAAAATTAGTCAGTGAGTTTCGGGACCGGCCCTTGTCGCGGGAACAAAAATCCCTGCTTAATATGTTGCTCACCGCAGCTCGGCACTATTTGATCCGTGGCGTGCGAGTGTTAATCTGTGCAACTTCTCTGGATGAGTTTGTGGCCGGGTTGGCTCTATTGACCCATAAAGTGGGTGAAATTGAAAATATCGACTTGATTTTTGCTGTGGTTAAAATGGATGACCGAGTCCATATCGTTGCCAGGGGTAAAGGGAAAAACGTCGCCGTTAATGACATTTTAAGTGAGTTTGGCGGTGCAGGTCACCCTAAGGCGGCTTCCGCCACAGTTAAAGGCGGCGATGTCACTGACTTAATCAATCGCATCCTGTGCTTGTTAGAAGAACGTATTGTACCCGATGTCCGGGCCCGCGAAATTATGTCAATTGCTGTAAAAAGCATCGACAGCTTAAGTCGTATCAGGGATGCCGGTGATCTGCTACTGCGCTACGGACATACGGGCTTACCGGTAGTGGATGAGGGCAAACTCGTAGGCATAATCTCGCGCCGCGATGTAGATAAGGCCTTGAACCACGGTCTGGGTCACGCACCTGTAAGCGGATATATGTCCCGTAAAGTAATTACTGTTGACATGGATGCACCTTTAAATGAGATTGAATCGCTAATGATAGAACACGATATTGGCCGCCTCCCCGTTGTCAGCGGTGGTATTTTAGTGGGGATTCTATCTCGTTCTGATGTGCTGCGAACCTTGCATGGGCAAGCTATACCGGTAAGCCGGCAAATCATGCTGCAACGCAGCGAGGCCCAGGGTCATGATGTTCTACGCCTGCTGGAAGAACAGCCGCAGGACGTCAGGGATTTATTTCGCTTGATTCACGCTTTGGGTGAAGCGCATGGTTTAGCTGTTTATGTCGTGGGGGGGTTCGTGCGTGATCTGTTGTTGGAGATCCCCAATCTTGATATAGACCTGGTAGTAGAAGGAGACGGGCTAAAGTTTGCGGCAGCGCTGGCGACGGAGCTTCAAGTAAAAGCCCAATTTCATCCGCAGTTTGCGACAGCTAATATGCGTAGTAGTTCCGGCCTGCAGCTTGATATTGTCACGGCGAGGACTGAACACTACCCTTCTCCGGCCGCCTTGCCGCTAGTGGAGACTTCATCGCTAAAACAGGATTTATATCGGCGCGACTTTACGATCAATGCGATGGCAATCGCGCTGACTGGGGAGAAGTACGCCAGCCTGCATGATTATTACGGCGGCTATCGGGATTTGCAACAGGGCGTAATTCGCATTTTGCACAACTTAAGCTTCGTGGATGATCCTAAGCGTATCGTACGTGCCATTCGCTTCGAGTGCCGGTTGCGTTTTCGCTTGGAAGCGCAGACGAGCCAAATGCTGCAACAGGCCGTAGGCGATCGGTTGTTGGACTGCCTGAGTCGTGACCGATTAAGGGACGAATTAAGCTTGGTTTTGCAGGAAAAACAGGTGGGAAAGGTTATCCGGCGGCTTGTCGAGCTTGGCCTCTGGCAGCAAATAATGCCGCATAAATCGGACTTCGAGCCAATAAGTTTAAGTAATAATGCGCAGGACGCCGTAGGCAGGATGCAAGAGCTGGGTTTGTGGGGGCACGCCAAAGCCTGGCACGTCCAGTTGGCAGTCCTATTTCGCACGGTCTCGCCTCCAGATACGGCAACAACTCTGCAAAAGCTCAATTTTGACCGACGCAGTATGCGTGTCGTGCAGGAGTTTCAGCATAGTTATCAAGTCTTAAAAGGTTTTTTATCCAACCAAGGCGAATTGAGCATGGTAAATGTGCATCGCACATTGGCAAAATTACCGACGGAAGTCGTGTGCGCGCTATTGGCGATGCCGGAGCTGCAGGCACACGTAATTGCTTATTTACAGGCAAGGTCGACGGTCAGAGTGATGGTTACTGGTGACGACTTGCAAGCTCTGGGTGTACCTGCCGGTCCTCTGTATGCTAAAATATTGGATGCATTATGGGAGGCCAGGCTTGCAGGGGGCGTCAAGGATAAGGCAGAGGAAATGGCACTGGTGCAAAAAATTCTCGAGGAGGTACCTGATGGATCTTAGTCTTACATCGATAATTATGCGTATCCCCGCCTTGTTGATAGCTTTTGCTTTTCACGAGTGGGGACATGCGTTTGTAGCAGATTATTTTGGTGATCCCACCCCCAGACGTCAGGGGAGATTGAGCTTAAATCCCCTTGTGCATATCGATATATTTGGTACTTTATTAGTATTGCTTACGGGTTTTGGCTGGGCCAAGCCGGTGCAGACCAATCCGCTCAATTATCGCGGCAATCCACGCCGGGCTGACTTATTAGTCTCCTTAGCAGGAGTATGCATGAATTTTATTATTGGGTTTATCAGTATCTTTATTGTGCAACTGTTTGTTTACCTTGTTGGGATGCAAGGCAACGTATTATTTTTGGTGCAGATATTAACGGAAGTAGTTTGGCTTAATGTCGCCTTAGGTGTGTTTAACCTCATTCCGGTGTACCCCTTGGACGGATTTCATGTGTTAACCGATCTCTTACCCGAGGAAATGGCGGCAAATCTCTACCGGTATGAGCAATACGGCATGTTTATCTTGCTGTTAATCTTGATTGTTCCGGGTGTGAGCAACGCACTCCTCGTGCCGATTAATTCTATTGTTAACTTAATGCAAACAGTTTCTGGTGCTGTGCTGCACGTATTTGGGGTTGGCTGATGACTTACCAGATTAAGCTGGCAAGTTTTGAAGGTCCTTTTGATCTGCTATTTCACTTAATTGACAAAGCAGAAATTGATATTTATGACATTCCGGTAGCCAAGATAACGGACCAATATCTGTCCTATATCACTGCCATGCAGTCTCTTGATCTGGAGGTGGCAAGTGAGTTTTTGGTGATGGCGGCCACTTTGGTGCAAATCAAGTCTCGGATGCTGCTGCCGAAACCACCTAAAGCTGAACTCGTGGAAGAAGAGGGGCTTGACCCGCGGGACGAATTGGTAGCACGTTTGTTGGAATATAGGCAGTATAAGGCCATCGCAGATCAGCTTAAAACTAAGGAACAAAAACAAGGCTTAACATATATTCATCCTGTGGATGTGGATGCCTATATCACGGCTTTTGCGGAACAAAATCCCTTAAAGGGGCTGCAACTAAGCGATTTGCTTAATGCCTTGCAGGCAGTTTTGGCACGGGTGGATTTGGCAGACCCAGTGACCGAGATTCCGCGTGAGGAAGTAACCGTACGCGAAAAAATGCGTGAGATCAATCGCAAGTTGCTCTTGACTACGGGCGGAGTGTCGTTTACCGACTTAATGCGACGGGCACGTACGCGGGCTATGGTCGTAATTACTTTTTTGGCTTTACTGGAGTTGATTCGTCTCGGTAAAGTTTTGGTGCATCAAAGCGAAAACTTTGCTGAAATGTTGATATATCGCAGTACAGCAGAGGTGGCTGAATTAGAGACGGCTGAATTAGAGGTGGCTGATTAGTTTGTTATTTCAAGACGAAGTTTTAGCGGCAATAGAATGTATATTGTTTGTCGCGGGAGAGCCGTTAACGCTGGAGAGAATTGCCCAGATTGTGGATATTAGCTGCGAGGATGCAGCCGAATTAATTGCAACTCTAGCCCAACAGTATGAGACAGAAAGGCGTGGAGTCCAATTGGTTGAAGTTGCCGGTGGGTACCAGTTGTGTACTAAGCCGCATCTGTCAATTTATATTGAACGTCTGTACAAGCCGCAGTTTCAAAGCTTGTCCCAAGCAGCTTTGGAAACTCTGGCCATTATTTCTTATAAACAGCCCGTGACGCGCGGTGAGATTGAACTAATTCGAGGGGTGCAGTCAGATCGCGCTGTTGCTACCTTGTTGGAAAAGAATCTAATTAAGGAATTAGGCCGCAAAGACTCTCCCGGCAGGCCGGTTTTGTTCGGCACTACCGATCAATTTCTGCAACACTTTGGCTTGAAAAACCTGGAGGATTTGCCTGCGGCCGAGGAAGTTATCCTGGATAGATCTGACGAACCTGAGCTTTAAAAGCCTGGTTCGTATTTTTTTTGGCTTGTGACACACACTATTACGTAGACCAATTAGGAAGACCAATTAGGAAGAGTTCCGTATAGGTGGGATGCTCATGTCGTGGTTAGCTTTCTCTTGCGCGCTTACTCTTTTTATCTGCCTATTGCTGACTATTCCTTTGCAGTGTAGGATGCGCTATCGACGGGTAAATCAAGATGATGCAATGACAATTGATTTAACCGGTTTGTT
>JAJXUE010000053.1 GCA_021783135.1 Bacillota bacterium
TCTACGATGCCTGTTATCCGGCTATTATTGTCGTCGGCCAAATCATGCAGGCACTGCGCTCCGGCAAGTATGATTTGAACAACACTTCAGTCATTATGTCCCAGACGGGTGGGGGGTGCCGCGCTTCTAACTATATTGCCTTTATTCGCAAGGCATTGAAGGACACGGGGATGGAGCAGGTGCCGGTAATTTCACTTAACACCGCAGGTTTGGAGAAAAATCCTGGCTTTAAAATTACCTTTAAAGTTTTTAGCGATTTATTGAAGGCGTTGGTATTCGGTGACTTATTGATGCGCGTGCTGTATCGCGTGCGACCGTACGAACAAGTACCCGGCTCCACCCAAAAGTTGTATGACTATTGGGCGGAAAAGTGCCAACAAACTTTACGAGGCGGCAATAAAAAGGATTTCAAAGCAAATATCTATCAAATTGTAAAAGACTTTGATAACTTGCCGATTGATGAGGCAGTTGTTAAACCCAAGGTCGGTATTGTGGGCGAAATACTCGTCAAGTTTCACCCAACCGCCAACAACAATATTGTAGAATTGCTGGAGGCAGAAGGGGCTGAGGCCGTCATGCCGGATTTAATCGATTTCTTGTTGTACAGCTCTTTTGATCAGAAGATTAAGTATCAGCAATTGTCAGGTAGTTTTTCTAAGATGCTCTCCGGGATGTTTTCGGTCAACTGGATTGAAACCTTCCGGCATGACTTGAAAAAGGCCTTGACTGCCAGCAAACGTTTTTCAGCGCCAAAATCGATAACTGAGATTGCGAAATATGCCGAAAAGCACCTGTCTTTAGCTAATCAAACGGGTGAAGGCTGGTTTTTAACAGGTGAAATGGTTGAACTTATCCATAGTGGCGTGAACAACATTGTTTGTCTGCAGCCCTTTGCCTGTTTGCCAAACCATATTACCGGCAAGGGAATGATTAGAGAACTAAGGCGAGCCTATCCGATGGCTAATATTGCCCCGATTGATTACGACCCCGGCGCAAGTGAGGTAAACCAGCTCAACCGTATCAAGTTAATGTTATCGGTGGCTGCGGATAACTTAGCTAAAGAAATTGTTTCGTGAAAATTTAAACGGCAGAGGATAGGTAACGGGAGTTAGAAAGAAGGTATATAAGCTTTGGAGCATCTACAATGCGCTATCGGGAGTCGCATTTCTGTGCTATATCGGTGTGGACAGATTTTCTTAGGGCGGGAATTACGTTCCTATAGTTTGGGTAGCGGACAGTATCCGTTTTTGTTGGCTCTGTACAAAAATGATGGTATTAGTCAAGAGGAACTGTCCGATTATCTTAAAATTGACAAGGCTACTACGGCAAAAGCGATTAAGAAACTGGCCGATGAAGGATTTGTCACGCGTAGGACCGACAATCGCGATAAACGTGCCTATAAACTGTGTTTAACTGATAAGGCTTTGCTGTTAAAGCCGGCGATGCACGCAGTAGCCTCAAGCTGGGAACAATTGCTGTATACAGGTTTGACGGCTCAGGAGAGGGTTCAGGCCGAGCAACTATTAGGCAAAATGTCCGGCAATACTGCGAACGTGCTGCGTAAGGAAGAAATAGTATGTGAGTGAGCTCTCCCAAAATGGGAGATGCTGTATTAGCCTTAGGCTAGTTTAAGGAGGAGTAGCTGATGTGTGGGGAACTAAGTCCTTGGGATGAGGCTGTGAATTTTCACGGACATAGCTGTCCGGGTTTGGCCATAGGATACCGGGTCGCTCAGATTGCGTTGCGAGAATTAGGGGTACAAAGAGCCCGGGATGAAGAACTAGTGGCGATAGTAGAAAATGACTCCTGCAGCGTTGACGCCATTCAAGTGTTGACAGGGTGTAGTTTTGGGAAAGGCAATTTAATTTACCACCCATGGGCCAAGCAGGTTTATACCATTGGCAATCGTCGCAACAAGGAAGCTCTGCGAATTGCACTCAAGCCCATGCCTGCGGGTGCCAAGGATAAGTTGGCACGCCTGGAAGAGATTTTGGCAATGCCGGAACAAGATTTCTGTGCCTTGGCCAAAGTTGAACTTGAACTGCCACCGCGGGCCAGACTATTTAAATCCTTGCAATGTTCCGAGTGCGGGGAAATGATGGGTGAGGTTAAAGCTAGGGTCAAGAATGGCCAGGTAGTTTGCATCCCTTGTGCCGAGGCGTAAAATTTTATATTTCCGTTAAGCAAAGCGGGAATTAGGTGAGCTGTGTCGAATAAATTTGAAGTAATGCAATGGTTACAATGTAATACAACCTCATATAGTCCTGGCAATAGGGTCAGGAGTTTCTACAGGATGACCGCAAATCATCTCGACTATGAGGAGTATTTTTCTCGTACGTTTGGCAGATGGACTAAGCTATGGCAGCAGATGACCATACCCAACGAACGAGTATTAATGCTCGTTCGTTGGGTGTGGTCATTCTTTTTGTTTGTAAGTGAACAGTTGAAAGGAGACACGTTGATGCGGACCTTATTTAAAAATGCTACTTTGGTGACAATGAATGAGCAGCGTGATGTAATAAAGGGCGATTTGCTGGTTGAGGATGCCAATATAGTCGCCTTAGGCAGCAATCTCGTGGAGAGTGCCGACCGTATAATCGATGTGCAGGGTGACCTGCTTATTCCCGGTTTGATCCAAACTCACATTCATCTCTGTCAAACTTTGTTTCGCGGTCAAGCTGATGATTTAGAGCTTTTAGACTGGTTGAAACAGAGGATCTGGCCGTTGGAAGGAGGGCATGACCCGGAATCACTTTATGATTCAGCCCGGCTTGGCATCGGCGAATTGTTCTTAGGTGGTACAACAACTATCGTGGACATGGAGACCGTGCATCACACTGAGCACGCCTTTCAAGCTATTATAGACAGTGGGATTAGGGCTATTTCCGGCAAATGTATGATGGACCACCATGACGCCGATGTCCCGTTGACCTTGCAAGAGAGTACAGAGGCTTCATTGCAAATGAGTGTAGATTTGTTTGAGAGGTTTAATGGTGCCGGCAACGGGCGCTTGCAGGTTGCCTTCACGCCGCGCTTTGTTATTTCCTGTACGGATGACTTGCTGCGGGAGGTTGCGCGCCTGGCTAAACTAAAAAAGGCTTATGTGCACACCCACGCTTCGGAAAACAGGGGCGAAATCGAGGTAGTAGAAAGTACACGCTGTATGCGTAATATAGTATGTCTAGAGCATTTGGGGTTGTTAGGACCGCGGACTATCTTAGCGCACTGTATCTGGTTGGATGACCAGGAAAAGGAATTGTTGGTCCGTACTCAGACCCGCATCGCCCATTGTCCCTCTTCTAATCTCAAGCTCGCTTCCGGCATTGCGGCAATCCCGCAGCTGTTAGCGATGGGAGCTCAGGTGTCGCTCGCTGCGGATGGAGCCCCATGCAATAACAATCTCGATGCGTTTATCGAAATGCGGCATGCGGCTTTAATCCAAAAACCATTACACGGCCCGACGGTGATGCCCGCGCGCCAGGTTTTTGAACTGGCGACATTAGGCGGAGCTAAGGCTATCGGGCGTGAACATGATTTGGGTAGTTTGGAGCCTGGTAAAAAGGCAGATTTGGCGGTGGTCAGCTTGCAGGGACTGCATACTTGGCCCCATGAGTACACGGATGTCTACGCCCAGCTGGTCTATCAGGCTCATGCCTCAGATGTGCGTTTGACCATGGTGGATGGCCAAATCGTGATGCAAGACCGGCAGCTTAAAACTATTGACGTGGACGTACTGAAGCCAAGCGCCACCGCAAGTTTGCAGCGGGTTATGCAAAGAGTAGGCTGCTGAGTAGGCTTGCAAGCTACCGCCGGCAATAGTAAACTAGAATAATGGGGTCAGTGCCCAGACTTAAGGTATGAGGGAATTTATGCAGCTGAGTAATGCGATCGGGCTGGAACAAGGTATTTTGGCTTGTGCCGGTGCAGGTGGGAAAACTTCACTCTTGCTCACTTTAGCAAATGAACTAATGGCAAGAAGGCAACCCTTGCTTCTAACCACCACTACCAAAATGTTTTTTCACCAAGTGGAAGCTTTTGCCCCGTTGATCACGGCAGATTATGTGCAGGGAGCAGAATTTGTGGCACAGCAGGCTGGGCAGGGACAAGTAGCGGCCTGGTTTGCAGCCAGAACGGGAGAAAAAGTGGTTGGTCTTGAGCCGGACTGGCTGGCGCGCTTAGTTGCTGCAATGCCGTATATTTTGGTTGAGGCGGACGGCGCGCAACAAAAACTGCTTAAAGCTCCGGGCTTGCATGAGCCGGTCTGGCCGGAAGCGACTTCACTGTATGTGGGTGTGCTCAATTGCCACGCCATAGGTAAACCGTGCACGGTGCAATATGTACACCGCTTGGAACATGTGCTCACGCTTACCGGATTGGCAGCGGGTCAACTTGTCCGCCTACAGGACGTCGCCAGGTTGGCGGGACATCCGGCAGGAATTTTCCGGGGAAGCTCCGGCCGCAAAGTATTGGTCCTCAACGGCTGGGAACAAGGAATGCAGGACAGTATTGCCGCATTGCTGACTTATTTACGCGAGTTTGACCAAATAGGCATCGAGCGCTGTGTTTTTACGACTGGTTATGCCTCCGAGCTGCGGGTGCATACAGTCAGGATGTTAGATTAATAATTTTTGCCAAGAGGGGGACTTGCTTGGTGTTCACTGCGATAGTCCTGGCGGGCGGTCTTTCGCGCCGGATGGGCAGGCCGAAACAGCAACTAGTGTATCAAGGCCGTACCATGCTCCGTCATGTGGTGGAGAATTTGCTCCTGTCAAGCGTTGAGAGGATCATTGTGGTGTTAGGGTATGAGGCCGACGCCGCTGCGGCGAGTCTGACGAATCTTCCCATTACGTTGGTATGTAACCCTGATTTCGCTACCGGGCTCAGCTCTTCGCTGCGGCGGGGCTTAAGTGCGCTGGCAGCAGAGGTGGAAAGTGGTAAAAAGCCTGTGGCGTTGGATGGTCCGGAGGCTGTTTTGTTTGCCCTTGGCGACCAACCGCTGATTAAGCCAGATACTTATGCTGCCATCTTGGCAGCACATCAAGTCGGGAAGATAATCGTGCCCTATTATGCCGGACAAAGAGGCAACCCGGTGCTGATTGACAGATTATTTTTGCCGGAATTAGCACATTTGCAGGGTGATGTCGGAGCGCGAGCATTATTGCGGCTGCATCCAGAAGCAGTCTTACCTATTGAGTTAGACGACAAGGGCATCGTCCAGGATATTGATACCTGGCAGGATTATCAGCTGCTCTTAGATGAGCAGTAGGTACAGGTAGTAGCCTATACCAAATAAGGAGGGATTAAGCTTGAGTGGGCCGTTAGTTCTGATTAAGGGGGCAGGGGACCTCGCCTCGGGAGTTGCCGTAAGACTGGCAAATTGCGGATATTCAATTGTAATGTTAGAAGTGGCTCAGCCGACAGTTATTCGACGTACAGTAGCCTTTGCCGAGACAGTTTACCAAGAAAAGTGCAGCGTAGAGGGTATTACGGCATGCTTGGCAACTGAAGCGGCAGCAGTTGCAGCGATTTTGACCCAAGGGAATATTGCTGTAATGGTTGATCCTCAGTGGGAGAGTATTGCTGCCCTGCGGCCAGTGGCAGTGGTGGATGCAATTATTGCGAAGAGAAATTTAGGTACTACCTTAACGGAAGCACCTGTGGTGATAGGTCTTGGCCCTGGTTTTACGGCCGGGACAGATGTGCACGCCGTGATTGAAACGATGCGGGGGCATGATTTGGGCAGGGTTATTTATCAGGGAAGTGCTATACCCGATACCGGGGTGCCGGGTGAAATTGCCGGTTATGCCTCCGAACGACTGTTACGCGCAACGGCAAAAGGTGTGTTTAGGGCTAAACGCCAGATTGCGGATGCTGTTTTGGCCGGTGATGTTGTGGCGGAGATCGGCGGCGTGCCGCTGGTGGCGGAAATATCCGGTATACTGCGGGGAATTTTGCGTGATGGGCTTAATGTGGTGCCCGGATTTAAAGTAGGCGATATTGATCCGCGCTGTGAACGGCAACACTGCTTTACAGTTTCGGATAAAGCGCGTGCCATCGGCGGAGGAGTTGTCGAAGCGCTGCTCCATCTTACCCACGGGGTCACGGAATGTAAGTAACTAGTTACTCGCTGGAGAGGAACTAGGTAAAGGAGTTGGCAACAAGATGCAAGATATTTTTGTCGGGGTGGAACATATCGGGATTAAGGCGCGCAACATGGAGCAAGCTGTGCGCTTTTATACTGAGGTTATGGGTTTTACCTTACTTGAAAGGATCAAACCGGGGCCGGTGGAGTTGGTATTTGTCAAATTAGGGGATACAGTAGTTGAATTGGTGGAAGCTGACCAAGAGCCCGCTTGCCAAGACGGCATCGTTAACCATTTGGCACTTAAGGTGTCGGACATATTTGCTGCGGTCAAGCTGTTAGAGTCGGAAAATGTCATTATGATTTCACCCGCCCCAATGATGCTAGGCCCAGGACGCTATAACTTCTTTTTCCGTGGCCCATCGGGTGAAAAAATTGAACTTTTTCAAGGTTAAGTATTTACAATAAGCGATAGCCTACACCGGGTTCGGTAATAATATGGCTGGGGCGTGACGGGTCACGCTCCAGCTTGCGTCTTATCTGCCCAATGTACACCCGCAAATATTGAATATCGTTGGCGTAACGTGGACCCCATACAGCCTGCAGTAAATATTTGTGAGTGATCACCTTGCCGGCATTAACAGCCAAGGTTTTAACAATATCATATTCCGTGGGCGTGAGTTTGACCTCATTGGTAGCGACGGTGATGCGCCTGTGCGTCAAGTCTATAGCCAAATCACCAAATTCCAAGACCGGCTGTTCGGCCAAACTTAGACCATGCCGCAGTGCCGCCCGCATACGGGCCAATAATTCTCCCATGCTGAAAGGTTTAGTGACGTAATCATCTGCACCCAAATCAAGTGCAGCAATCTTGTCAGACTCCTGTTCCTTGGCGGAAAGAATGATAATTGGCACCTTAGACCACTCTCTGAGGCGGCGAACCACTTCCAGACCGTCTAGATCCGGTAAGCCTAAATCTAAAATGACTAGGCCGGGGTTAAATATGGCAACCTCCTCCAGCCCTTCCTTGCCGGTACCTACTTCCTTAACAATATAGCCGTTACCGGTCAAAGTGACCCGCAAAAAGCGACGGATTTGCGCTTCATCATCTATCACCAGAATCTTAGAACCGGTACTTTCCATCCTGTCCTCCTTAATGCCGACTTGCACTTGGGTGTAATGGCAGTTTAGTCCAGCGGCAAGGTAAAGCTAAATGTGACCCCACCTTGGAGGTTGTTTGTGGCCTCAATTGAGCCCCCATGTGCTTCCACAATGCCTTTGCAAATTGCTAACCCAAGCCCTGTGCCGCTGACCTGGAGCGGAGAGCTTAGCCGATAAAACTTATCAAATATTTTGGTTAAATCAGTCTCTGGAATGGCTTGGCCGTGATTTGCCACTGCCAGCTCCAACTGTCTGTCTAGCTTACGGGCAGAGATATGAATTTTACTGTCTGAGCCGGAGTATTTGACGGCGTTATCCAGCAGGTTAATTAGTACTTGCTCCAGTAAAACACAGTCAGCTCGGACTAGAGGTAGTTCAGATTCAAGCTCAATGTCCATAGGCCGCCCGGCAAGTACATCTGTTAATCTGCCGGTGGCCACGCCGATGATGTCTTGCACATCGCACCAATCTTTATTAAGTTTAAGCATACCACTTTCCAGTCGAGCCATGTCCAATAAATTATTGACAAACCGCTTCATACGTTCGGCCCCTTGCAAAATTGTGAGCAACAGGTCGCGGCGAGCTTCCGGACTATAGATGGAATCCTGATCTTCGAGCAGACCAGTCACGGAACCTATTATGGTTGCCAAGGGCGTGCGCAAATCATGCGATAGAGAATTAAATAAGGCGGTACGTAAGCGTTCGGATTCGACCATGGTAAGCGCTTCCCTAGCCTGTTCTGCCAATTTCACCCGATTAATGGCCATTGCGGCCAAGGCGCTGAACGCCTCTAAGAGGCGAATTCGTTCGGGGTCTAGCTGACCGCCGTTTTGGTTGGCTCGGAAGCCTAAGACTCCCTGTGTGCCTTGTTCTGTGGTCAAGGGTAAATAGAGGGCAGCGGCACCGCTTAAAGTTTCTGTTGTTTTGCCCGCCCGTTGGCCACGTTCAAAGACCCAGGTTGCTACTGCCTGTTCGCTGTCATTCACAAAGGGTTGGGGAGTTGAGTGCTGGCGTAAAACCAGTTTACCAGTTGCATCCGGCAAAAATAGCACTACCTGACCCTCAAGAGTATCGGCAACTTTACGTGTGACGCTTTCTAAGACGTTTTCCAGTTTATCTACGGCAGCAATGTCACGGCTCAGGGAATATAAGGCCGCAACCCGGCTTTCTCTTTGCCGGGAGTAGGTGACTTGATTATTCAGTCTGGCTGATAATCTACCTGTAATCAAACCGACAATAATAAAGATTGCAAAGCTAATCAGATAGCGGAAGTCTTGTACTGTAAAGGTAAACACGGGAGGTACGAAAAAGAAGTCAAAAGTTATTACCCCGATTGTGGCGGTGACAACAGCCGGCAGCGTGCCCCAGCGGGCAGCGCTGATCAGCACGGGCAGGAGGTAAAGCATCGAAATATTAACTAAGCCCAGGGAGGAACGCACCGGTTCGAGCGCCAAAGTCAACACAACCATCATTAACACCGATAAAGTAAAAGGGGTAAAGGACAAAGAACGTAGTGTTTTGTCACTACGATCTCTATCCTTTACTTGCTTTGCTTGACGGTTCGGACTCTCCCCCGTTTGTTCCTGGTTGCCCGGGATAACGTGAATACTGATGCCTTGGCTTTGGCGAATAACCTTGTCAACTACAGAGCCATGGACTAACTCCCAAAAGCGGGTGTGCTCGGGTTTGCCAATGACTATTTGGGAAACGTTACGTTTTCTGGCTAACTCTAAAATCTCTTCCGCAATATTGTTGCCATTAAGAGCGACAATTTCCGCGCCTAATTTTTCGGCCAGGCGCAAATTTTTAGCCATCGCATCTTGTTCAGGCTCGCCACCGGGAAAACGGCGCGGGGTCTCGACATGGACAGCGAGCCATTCCGAATTGAGACGGGCAGCCATGCGTTTTGCAGCGCGGATTAACTTCGCAGAAAAAGGGCTGGGGCTGATGCAAACCAGCACTTTTTCGCCTGTGGGCCAAGGGCCCGGGATGCCGTGCACCCGCATATAGGATTCTAATTGATGATCAACGCGCTGGGCGGTATAACGCAAGGATAGTTCGCGTAAGGCGTTAATATTCCCGGTTCGGAAGAATTTCTTCAAGGCCTCGGACGCTTGACCGGCAACATAGACCTTGCCCTCTTTGAGACGTTGAATTAACTCTTCAGGCGGGATATCAATCAACTGAATTTGGCAGGCACTTTCCAAAAAACGATCCGGCACCGTTTCGCGCACTGTAATTCCGGTGATTTGAGCCACGATATCATTTAAGGTTTCCAAGTGCTGAATGTTTAGCGTGGTGTAGACGTTAATGCCGGCGGCCAACAGTTCCTCGACATCCTGATAGCGTTTGGCGTGGCGTGAACCGGGAACATTGCTATGCGCTAGCTCATCAACCAACACGACTCGAGGCTGACGGGCCAAAATCGCATCCAAGTCCATTTCCTGAAAGGTGCGTTCCTTGTATGCCAGTACCTTTACAGGAATTACAGGAAGTCCTGCCAGCATAGCTTCTGTTTCCGGGCGGCCATGTGTCTCGACAATTCCCACGACAAGGTCTAAACCTTCAGCTAATCTTTCGCGCGCAGCTTCTAGCATGGCATAGGTTTTACCCACGCCTGCTGCTGCGCCAAGAAAAACCGTAAGTTTACCAACCCCTTCTTTTTCAATACATTCGATAGAAGCTAAAAGTTCGTCTGGGTTAGCTCTTTTATCCTTAACCATCGTGCAACCCCTCAAATCATAATGAATCCAAAGCCATATTTAATTTTAACACGTTTACCCGCGGCTCGCCGAGGAAGCCAAATTGACGACCTTCCGTATATTGGTTTACCAGCGCCTGAACTTTTTGGGGACTTATGTTTCTGGCCTTGGCTACACGGGCTATCTGGATTTGGGCTGCTGCCGGGGAAATGTCCGGGTCGAGCCCACTGGCAGAAGCGGTTATTAAATCGCTGGGCACAGGAGTGCTTGCCGTTAAGCCGTTTTCTTGTCTGACCTGTGCTGCACGCTGGGCAACTGTGGCTAAAAACAACTTGTTGGTGGGACCTAAATTGGAACCACCGGATTGGGTTGCGTCATAACCATTGGAGCCTGCCGCCGAGGGGCGACCGTGAAAGTAGCGCGGACTACTGAAATTTTGTCCAATCAGGGCTGAACCAATGGTTTTGCCGTCCTGGCTCAACAATGAGCCATTGGCCTGATGCGGAAATATTAGCTGAGTAAGGCCAGTAACAACCAGTAGATGCGCTATTCCGGTTAGTA
>JAJXUE010000028.1 GCA_021783135.1 Bacillota bacterium
GTGGAAAATTTCGCTTATATACATTGCAAGCGGCTTAGTAGTGGCCATAGTGGGCGGAATAATTATCGGCAGGCTTAACCTGGAGCATCTAGTTGAAGATTATGTTTACCATGGCTCTACTATACATCGCACCAACGAAGAATCTTGTTGCTCTGATGATATTACGTGTGAACAAATTGACTCCGGTGCCGTACAATTAGATTGGAAGGAACGACTGCAGTACGCTAAAGACTATGCCACGGATATCCTGAAAAAGGTTTGGCTTTATGTGGTCCTAGGTATCGCCCTTGGTGCAATAATTCATGGTTATGCCCCTGCCAACTTTTTAGTCAAGTACGCCGGAAAAGGTAATCCCTTTGCGGTGCCCATCGCAGTGGCTATTGGGGTGCCGCTTTACTCCAATGCTGCCGGAACTATTCCGATTGTGAATGCGCTAATGGAAAAGGGAATGCCGTTAGGGACGGTATTAGCGTTTATGATGTCAGTCACCGCGCTTTCCTTGCCTGAGATGATTATTCTCAAGCAAGTGCTGAAACCAAAATTAATCGCCATCTTTGTAATGATTATCGCTTTGGCTATAGTCGCTACCGGGTACTTTTTTAATCTAATAATGTAATCAGCAGTATAAGAGTATAGAACGTTGCAATAACTTGTCAAAACAACAAAAAGACAATATAATTCAATAGAAAGTATTTATAAAATTAAATACGTTGATATAAGGGGGAGGTAACCATGCAACGTCAGAAGATAGCAGAGTTTTATAAGGCTTTAGGTGATGAGACTAGACTGAACATTGTTAATATGTTGGCTGCGCAGGAAATGTGTGTCTGTGAAATCATTGACCAGCTAGGCTTATCTCAACCTGCCGTGTCCCATCATTTAAAAATACTCAGGCAAGCAGGAATTGTAAACGACACAAGGGAAGGAAAATGGATATATTATTCCATAAACATGGGGGTTTTCGAGCTTGTTTTCTCAGAAGAGGCAGGAAATGTGCTGGAAAGCTATGCTGAGCCGCTCAAACAATTACTGGTAAAAGCCGCACCATCACATATACGCAAAGACCCCGGGCTGTGTGAGAGATTAAATAATAAACATCAGATTTTTTCCGAGGAGTTATCCCAAGAATTCTAAGGCGAGGTGGAGACTATGAATGAAAAGAGTAAACGGCTCGGATGGCTTGACAGATTTCTAACCTTGTGGATTTTTTTGGCGATGGCGGTGGGGATTGGTGCCGGGTATCTCTTTCCCAACTTAGCCGAGTTTCTTAATAACCTCTCGGTTGGCACAACATCTATACCAATTGCTATTGGACTTATCGTGATGATGTACCCGCCATTAACCAAGGTTAATTATCGCGAGCTGGGAAAAGTTTTTAAGAATACTAAGGTTTTAGGTTTATCCTTAGTGCAAAACTGGCTCATCGGGCCCGTGTTAATGTTCATTTTGGCTGTGACTTTTTTGCGAGACAAGCCGGAGTATATGGTTGGACTAATTTTAATTGGTCTGGCGCGCTGTATTGCCATGGTCGTTGTCTGGAACGGTTTGGCCCAAGGTGACTCGGAGTATGCTGCCGCTTTGGTCGCCTTCAATTCCGTGTTTCAGGTGGTTTTTTATTCGATCTATGCCTTTGTGTTTATTACTGTCTTGCCCCGGTTTTTTGGCTTGAAGGGTATGGCAGTGCATGTTTCCATCAAGGAAGTAGCAATCAGCGTTGGCATCTATTTAGGGATACCTTTTCTTGCAGGTATGCTTACTAGGTTGACACTTGAACCTGCTAAAGGTAAGGAGTGGTATGCCAAAACATTTATTCCCAAGATTAGTCCTGTGGCCCTGATTGCGCTCTTATTCACAATTGTAATTATGTTCACTTACAAAGGTAAATACATCGTGCAGCTACCGCTGGACGTTATCAGGATAGCAATTCCACTGGTAATTTATTTTGCGGTGATGTTTACTGTATCATTTTTTATCAGTAGGAAGGTTGGGATAAACTATGCCCAAACAACCAGTCTTTCCTTTACAGCAGCAAGTAATAACTTTGAACTGGCAATCGCAGTAGCTGTGGCTGTATTTGGCATCCAATCCGGCCAAGCTTTTGCAGCAGTGATTGGTCCACTGATTGAGGTGCCGGTAATGATTTTATTGGTCAATGTAGCCTTAAACTGGGGCAGAAAGTATTTTAGTTTTGACGGTCAGCCACTTTAAGTGGTATACTACATAATTGGAGATTAAAATAAGGTATTCAGGATTATCGTATATATAAGTGATATTTTTGGATAAATTATGGGTGACACAATTATTTAAAGGAGGTCGATTCATGTTATCATTTAGCGAGCTGGGACTGAGTGACCAAGTGATTAAGGCAGTTGCGAATATGGGATTTGAAGAAACAACGCCGGTTCAGGAACAGACAATTCCGCTGGCCCTACAGGGGAAAGACCTAATTGGTCAGGCCCAAACCGGTACCGGTAAAACGGCTGCTTTTGGCATACCCCTAATCGAAATGATTGATTTGGACTCAGAAACAGTCCAAGGGATTGTACTTACGCCTACGCGCGAGCTGGCAGTTCAAGTTGCCGAAGAATTAAACAAGATTGGCGGATTCAAAAAGGTTTCTACCCTGCCTATTTATGGCGGGCAGGATATTGAACGACAAATTAGAGCGTTGAAGCAAAGACCAAGGATTATCGTTGCAACACCTGGACGTTTAATGGATCACATGCGGCGCAGAACCATACGCCTGCAGACTGTTAAGATGGCTGTTTTGGATGAAGCGGACGAGATGCTGAACATGGGCTTTGTCGAAGATATTGAAACTATCCTGCAAGCGGTGCCAACGGAAAGGCAGACCCTGCTCTTTTCTGCCACCATGCCGCAACAAATCAAAATCCTAGCGCAACGCTTTATGCGCAATCCAGAGATTGTCAGTATCAGGGCCAAAGAGGTAACTGTCGGGAACACCGAACAAAGCTATATTGAAGTACCTGAAAAACAAAAATTTGACGTATTTTGCCGGCTATTAGATTTACAAGCCCCAAGTTTAGCGATTGTGTTTGGACGGACGAAACGCCGAGTGGACGAGCTTTCGGAAGCCTTAAGCAAACGGGGTTACTCTGCAGAAGGGCTCCACGGCGACTTGTCACAGTCCAAGCGTGACAGTGTGCTCAGGCAGTTCCGCGAGGGAACAGTAGAACTATTGGTAGCTACTGACGTTGCCGCTAGGGGGCTGGACATAAGCGGAGTTACCCATGTGTATAATTTCGATATTCCGCAAGATCCGGAGAGTTATGTACACCGCATTGGGAGGACAGGACGCGCCGGAAAAAGCGGCTTGGCAACAACCTTTGTCACGCCTCGCGAATTAGGATTGTTGCGAAGCATCGAAAATATCACTAACCGCAAGATGATTCGTAAACCTATTCCTTCAAGCATTGATGCATTTAAAGGGCAGCAACGGATCGCAATTGAAAGAATACTGCGCGTGGCCGAGGAGGAAGACACAGCTAAGTATAAGACTGCTGCGGAGGACATGCTGGAAGAAGCGGATTCTGTCACCTTGCTGGCGGCAGCTTTAAAACTTTTAACTAAGGATACGGACGCCAATCCCATTGTTTTGACGGAAGAAGCCCCCATGCGGAGCAGGGCCCCCAGAAACCCCAGGAATGCCGCACCTTACATGGGCAGACATAAGCCGCATACTGGTAGGCACCCCATGTCGAAGCCAAGACCGTAAAAACATACAGATAAGGGAAGCCGTCAACCCCCGCTACTAAAGTTGAACTGGACCAAGACTTATTTTAAGGGTACGCTATGTTTTATCTTATTGGACTACGCAAGTGGTCCTTTTTTCTTTTGCATATGAAAAAAAGAATGAACAATCATTCATTTATTTGCTTAAAACAGATGACAAAGGGAAGGTGGTTTTGTATAATCAAAATATGACAGACAATTGCGACTATTAGCAAGGGGGAATATGCGTGGCAAAAATTGTGACTAAGCCTGAATATCTAATGCGTACGACCGTGGCAGTAATTCCTGTTGCTTTATTGGGGGGAGTTATTATTGCTAAAGTTGCCAATTTGGTTAATATTTACATAATGATAGGCGTCTATGTTCTGACTTTTATTTATTTGGTTTTGCCGAGTTTGTTGCTGAGCAATAGAAATTATAATCAGTTTTTCATCCCGATGAATAATCTCTATGTGTATCTGCAACCTGTAGCCGAAGGTAAATTGACGGAAACTTTAGAAGTTGATGCGCATGGTTCCTTAAAACCACTGGCCAGGGCCATAAATGTACTGACAAAAAACTTTCGCGCTGCCTTAGGTGAAGTGAACTTAAACGCTGAGAACTTAAGTGAATCGGTGCAAGGCATGTTAGTCAGTACAGGACAAACGACCCTAGCAGCGGAGCAGGTGGCTATGGACATTCAGAAATTAGCAGAGGGTTCACAACAGCTAACGCTGAGAATTGGGCAAGTCGTAAGTACTATCGAACAAGTTTTTGCGGCAATAGAAACAATTTCCGTTAATACAAAGTCTAACTTGGCAAGGGTGGAAGAAGCTAATTCGGTAGCTGAGACAGGGCGCATCGCTATTTCCAACACCACTTTACAAATGGAAAAAATTACTCAAGTAGTAGTAAATACCGGAGAGGTAGTTGCAGAGTTAGGAGAGCAATCCTCAGCAATTGGTCACATTGTAGAAATGATTACGAGAATCACGGATCAGACTAACCTTTTGGCCTTAAATGCGGCTATTGAAGCTGCAAGAGCTGGGGAACAAGGCAAAGGGTTCGCGGTGGTAGCAGATGAAGTACGTAAGCTTTCTGAGCAAACCGGCCAGGCAACTAAGCAGATAACAGAATTGATTCGTGAAGTGCAGAATACCACTTCGCGGGCCATGCAAGCTACAAGTCAGGGAATGCAGGAAGTTGACATAGGGACTAAGGTTGTAGCATTGGCAGACGATGCTTTTCATCAAATTCAAAGCGCGATTAAAGAGGTAGCTGACTTAAGTAACGAAATATTTGCAGTGGCCATTGACCTGCATCGCCACGGACAAGACTTGAGTGAAATGACGATCAGTATGTCTGGCATTGCCCATACCTCCGCCGCTAGCATTGAAACTGTTGCGGCAGCAGGGCAGGAACAGTTTGCAACGATGCAGGAAATTACTACTTCATGTGAACAATTGTCTAATGCGGCGAAGCGATTAAAGGAAGTTGTGGGCTCCTTTGAAACCTAATTTTATTAGGATATGCAGATACACTAAGTGGTATTTAGGGTTAACTTGCAAGGATCCAAGGGGGCAAGATGCAGATGGCAAATTGCCTCTTTTTTAAGCTCCTTACATGGAAAAAAATGTATTAACGTTTAGTAGGAAAGAGGATTAACTGTGCATTACCTAGAAGTAAGGAGAGCCACACTTTGTAACATTTATTTTGTAATCATTTATAAAGAAAGCCTTGAATATACATTGATGTGGGAAGTAATTTAACTTTTCTGTAGAAGAGGTACGAGAACATGATTGAACTCAGACAGGTTAGTAAGAGTTTCACTCCACCCATAAAAGCGGTGGACAATATAGACCTGATGGTTAATAATGGAGAAATTTTTGGATTTTTAGGCCCAAACGGGGCCGGCAAGACTACAACGATTAAAATGATTACGGGTATTCTTGCTCCCGACAGCGGGAGCATCAAATTAGATGGACTGGACATTGTCCAAGAGCCTTTAGCAGCGAAAAAGCGCTTTGGGTTTGTGTCGGATAACCCGAATTTGTTTTTGCGTCTAAAAGGTCTGGAATATTTGAATTTTATTGCGGATATTTATGATGTGCCTGCCAAAGACCGTAAAGACAAAGTGGAAATGTTAAGCAGCCGCTTTGAAATGACGAAGTCCCTGGGGGATCGGATTCAAAGTTACTCACATGGAATGCGACAGAAAATTATTATCATGGGCGTGCTTATTCATAACCCTTCAGTATGGATAATGGATGAGCCGATGACAGGTCTTGACCCCAAGGCCGCCTTTACCCTCAAGGAAATGATGCGGGAGCATGCTGATAAACAGAATACCGTGTTCTTTTCCACGCATGTACTGGATGTTGCGGAAAAGATTTGCGACCGGGTGGCAGTTATCAATAAAGGGCAAGTCCTTTTTTGCGGCAAGTTGACCGAGCTAAAAGACCACTTTAAGAGCCAGGATGAATCCTTAGAAAAAATGTTTTTAGAAATGACCGGCGAAGATGAATAAGCCGATGAAGAGTAAATTGCTAATATTGACCAAAGCTCTAATTAAAAATTCATACGGTTTGCCTGCGGACAACAAAAAAAGAGTGAGGCAAAGCTTGCTCATTGTGCTGTTGGGCTTATGTTTTGTGCCATTGGTGATCAATATTACCCAGTTTGTCGCCAATATGTATGACAGCTTAGCAACCGTCGGTGAGACGGGGATTTTGTTGAGTCTTGGGATAACTTTGAGCTCCTTCGTAATCTTTTTCTTCGGGCTTTTTTACTGCATGAATACTTTCTATTTTTCCGATGATATTGAAAACCTGTTGCCGCTGCCGGTTAAGTCAGCCCAGATATTAGGGGCCAAGTTCGTTGTTGTTACAGTCTTTGAGTATCTTACAGAATGCATCATCCTCCTGCCGTTGCTAATTGTGTACGGGATAAAAAGCGGCGACGGTTTGTTGTACTATCTGTACGGGCTGCTGATATTTTTGACCCTGCCGGTAATACCGATTGTGCTGGACTCAGTAGTCGTGATGTTAATCATGCGCTTTACCAATCTTGCCAAGAACAAAGATGCTTTTCGCATCATTAGTGCGATAGTTGCCATATTTTTTGGAGTTGGGGTAAGTACTTTTTCACAGCGCATGGCCTTAAACCAAGGGGTTGGGCAGCTACAACTCGGCAATAATTCTCTAGTGGCGGTTACGGCAAATATTTTCCCTGCCTCGAAGCTAGGTGCGCTGGGTCTGATAAATAATGGTAGTCTGCGTGGGCTGGGTTATATATGCTTGTTTTTAGTCACCACTTTTGTGGGGTTTTATCTCTTTTTGCTGCTGGGAAATTTGCTCTACTACAAAGGAGTTAACGGAGTATCTGTCGCATCATCTCGCCGGAAGGAGCTTAGTGGAGAGCAATTAAGCCGGCAAACGATGCGCAGCTCAGTGCTCAAATCATACCTAGTCAAGGAACTGCGGATTTTGCTGCGCACTCCGGCCTATTTTATTAATTGTATCTTGATGAATTTTCTCTGGCCAATATTATTACTCATACCAATTCTAACTCAACCTAAAACTATGGGTGAGATGTCTCGTTTTACAGGGTTGCTGCAAAATGAGAAAATTAGCGGAATTGTGCTTGTGGTGGCCTTTGGTCTAATGCTGTTTGTCTCCGCCAGTAATGGCATTGCGGCTACAGCCATCTCGCGCGAAGGAGAGAGTATATCATTTGATAAATATATCCCGGTAAGTTATGAAACACAAATTATGGCCAAAGTGATTTCGGGTGTTTTGCTGGGTGTAGTAGGCATGCTGGCTATCTGCAGCGCCGGGGAGGTATTGCTCAAACTTACCTGGTCGCTCCTTGGATTAATATGCCTTACCAGTCTTCTGGCAATACTGTTTAGTAATCTGGTGGGGCTGTGGATTGACCTGTTTAACCCCAAGCTGCACTGGAGTGATGAACAAAAAGCAGTTAAACAAAATATGAATCTTTTGGTGGCGATGGCTATTTGCGTGCTGTTTGGCGGCTTAACTGCGTACGTCATAATTAATTTAAAGCTAAGTGCGGTCGAGGCCTCAGTAGCATTGGTGGTAGGGTACGGAGTTTTGGACGCACTGTTACTTTTTGGCTTGGCACGTAAGGGCGCAGATCTGTTTAGCAAAATAGAGTACTGATTACAGGGTGTAAGAAAACAGGCCATAACGCACATTAGAAAGCGTTATGGCCTGTTGTAAATTATTAAGCACCTGAAACTTCTACCCGATTTCTGCCGCGCGCTTTACCCTTATATAAAGCATTATCGGCATTACGTATACTTGCATCCATACCTTCAGTCGGGCTGAAAATCGCTACACCAAAGGTCATGGTAAGCGAAATCTTGTTGTCTGCGTAGAGGATGGGAAACCTTTCTACCTTGGCACGCAGCTTTTCTGCAATCGTTTTTGCACCTTCCAGGTCAGTTTCTGGAACAAAGAATAAGAATTCTTCTCCGCCCCAGCGGGCTAACATATCTTGCTCACGAATTTCAGCTTGCATCAAATCGGCAATATATTTTAACACGTAGTCACCACATTCATGTCCATAGGCGTCATTGATCGTTTTAAAAAAATCGATGTCAGCGATAATGAAAGAAAACATGCGTTGCGTCCGTTTAAAACGGTTAATTTCCGTTTTGATTTTTTCCGTGATATTTCTGCGGTTG
Source organism: Bacillota bacterium (assembly GCA_021783135.1). Classification (GTDB taxonomy): domain Bacteria; phylum Bacillota; class Desulfitobacteriia; order Desulfitobacteriales; family JAJXUE01; genus JAJXUE01. The sequence goes on from JAJXUE010000028.1 coordinate 8,441, forward strand.
GCCAGACCGGTAAGTGGGTCGGTCATCGCAGCAACATGCAGCTTCTCCATGGCGGAGTTTAGTTGCGAGTTAGTAAAGCCGAGCTTCCGATTTAGGTCTTCCAACTGCTGGGCATAATTTTTTAATTCTTCCCGCGACATTTTTAGTTCCAGATGTGTCTTAACTCTGGCATTGAGCTCTGACGGATTGAAGGGTTTTGTAATATAATCTACTCCGCCCGCTTCAAAACCTTTGACAATATCGTCAGTTTCATTTTTGGCAGTAATGAATATAATGGGAATCTCCGCAGTCTCTTTGTGTTGCTTTAAAATATTACAGGCAGCGATACCATCTATGTCGGGCATTATTACATCCATTAAAATCAGGTCCGGCAGAGTCGATCGAGCAATCTGCACGGCCTTATTGCCATTGTTGGCCACAAGAATTTCGTATTTGCCCTTTAACAGTTCGCCCAATATTTTAATATTGGCAGGGACATCATCGACGATAAGTATCGTATGCACTCTAATTCACCTCTCTTGCGTGGCATGAGTCTTGCACATTGGCGTCTAACATACTTGCAGGCTCGTCATTATGTCGCGGAGAATGGCCAGGGAAGTATCAAAATCAAACATATCAATGCTCTCTCCCAGCATTTTCAATTTGCTATCCATACTATTGCCGGCCAATTCCGCGAGTTTAGCAAAAGTATCTCCAGCCCGAAAGCTGTTTTCCTCAATTTGCTTTTTAAGTTCAAATAACAAGGGCACCAGAGGTTCAAGCGTAGGCGGCACGCTAGGTTGGTTGGTCGGAGCAGTTGCAGGTAGGGAAACCTGCGCCACGGCTAAACCAGCGATGGACTCTAGCACAAGCCCAAGCGCAGCCTCCAGCTCCCGCGCCAATTGCTGCGCGGTGAGTGCGGTTTGTGATTTAAGTTCTTTTTCCAATTCTTGCGCAATGGCAAAAATGCGATTAGCGGAGATATTGCCGGCCAAACCCTTTAGGGTATGCGTGAGCTTTTGAGCTTGTTCCCAATCAGCGTGGGTTAGCGCGGCCTGAATTTCCCCGGCTGCTGAGGCATAGTCCTTAGCAAAATTAAGCAGAATGTTGCGGTAGAGTTCGTTGTTGCCGGCAAGCCTGCGTATCCCTGCTGCGACATCCAGTCCGGGCAAATTGGGGGGAAAATAACTTTGGGGACTCTGGGTTTGAGCATCTTGCCGCATTGCCCGCCGTTTAGCGGGTCTGCCGCTAAGTTTAGGTTTAACCCAACGGGTGATTACTTCAAATAACCTTTGGGGTTCAATTGGTTTGCTAATGTAATCATTCATGCCAGCTTTAAGACACTGTTCCTTCGCTCCTTGCATGGCATGGGCGGTCATCGCGATAATGGGCAGACCTGTATTTCTTTTACGCGCTCGAATTAAAGCTGTCGCTTCATAGCCACTCATCACCGGCATCTGCACATCCATCAGAACTATATCATAGTTACGCTTGGCTACCATTTCCACAGCAATTTTGCCGTTGTTAGCTATATCAACGCTTGCACCGGCGTTTTCTAATATTTCAACCGCCACCTGCTGGTTCATGAGGACATCTTCTACCAAGAGTATGTTGGTGTCTTGGAGGTCTTCGATATAGTCCGGCTGGCGGACTGAGCCAGAATCGGCAGCGCATTCTAAGCCGGAGTTACGGCCAAAGGCTTGCATGATGGTATCAAACAAAAGTGACTGGTTAATTGGTTTCATTAGAAAAGTATTGATCCCGGCCTTTTCCGCTTTTTGCATCACTTCTTCGCGCCCAAAGGCTGTAACCATGACTACCATAGGAATGCAGGGAAGCTCGGTACTGCTCATGATGGTTTTGGCGGTTTCCAGACCGTCAGTTCCCGGCATTTGCCAGTCCATTAATACCAAGTCGTAAGGTTGGTCGTGGGCAGTTCGCGCCAGTTCTTCTAAGGCTGCGGTACCGGACTCCACTGCTACTGCTTCTATTTTGAAGGAGCGGAGTTGTTCGACTAAAATCTGGCGGGCGAGCTCATTGTCATCCGCAACCAGTACCTTGAGACCGGCAAGGTCCGTGGAACGAGCTAAGCCTTGTTCGCTTTCTTCCGGTAGCAGGTTAAACTCCGCCATTAAAGTAAAGGTGCTGCCCACACCAGGCTTACTGGCTGCGGTTATTTGACCACGCATTAAACCAGCCAAGCGTTGGCTGATAGTCAACCCAAGACCGCTACCCCCGTATTTACGGGTTACGGAGGTGTCGGCTTGGGAGAAGGCAGTAAACAGCTTGCCAAGCTGTTCTTCGGTCATGCCAATTCCGCTATCCTCTATGATAAACTTTAATTTACAGCGAGTATCATCCCGATGCAACAGCTCCGCCTTAATCAGGATATACCCCTTGTCGGTAAACTTAACTGCATTGTTGGCTAGGTTTAATAGTATCTGACCAAAGCGTAAGGGGTCGCCCAGGAGGGCATAAGGCACATTCTCAGCGATAGATGTCAATAGTTCAACGCCCTTTTCCGCCGCCTTGATTGAAACCATATTGGCAATATTGTGGATAACTTCATCAAGACGAAAATCTATCGCTTCCAACTCTAATTTGCCTGCTTCAATTTTAGAAAAATCGAGAATGTCATTGATGATGCCGAGTAAGGACTTCGCTGAGATGTCGATTTTATTGATGTAATCATGTTGCTTAGGGGAGAGCTCGGTTCGAAGCGCCAGTCCCGCAAAGCCAATTACTGCGTTCATCGGTGTACGTATTTCATGACTCATATTGGCCAGAAAGTCACTCTTAGCTCGGGTAGCTGCCTCTGCCTCCTCTTTGGCTTGCTTCAGCTCAATGGTACGCTTATCGATCATCTCTTCGAGGTGGTGTTGATGTTGCTTGAGTTCGGTAATATCTTCGCGCAAAATAACCAGGTTCTTGACATTTCCTACCGGGTCCTTGATGGAGTAAAACCTGGTCTTAAGCCATAGCTTTTCCCCGGAACCAAAACTTGCCGCGACGTCAAATTCATGCTCAATGGCCGGAACCGTTTCACCGCGTAAGACTCGTTTAATGTAGGATGCCTCACCGGACTGAATCAATTGGGGGTCTTTAAGGACATTGCGCTTGCCGATAAGCTCTGAAGCGTCAAAGTGCAATAAATCTTCGGCAGCCTTATTAGCTGACTCGAGCACACCGTTTGCAGTGAAGACTTGCATGGCAATCGGGGACTCTTCCATCGCTGTCCTAAAGCGCAGTTCGCTTGCCTGCAAGGCGACTTCGGCACGTTTACGGTCATTAACGTCACGCACTGACTCAATGGAACCGACAATCTCACCTTTGATATTATAAATTGGCGACGCAGTGGCAAACACAAAGCGTGCCTCGCCCCGCAAGGCGGGTACTTCTGTTTCTACTCTCAGCCAGTCCTTATCCTTCCATACCGATTGGTAATGGTTGTCGTATTGGTCGCCCGGTAATAACACTAAATCCAGCAACAGAGGGCGAGGTTCACCATAAAAGGGAACGGCATAGGCATAATCACCCTTCCCAATCATGTCCACCGCTTTAATCCCGGTCATCTCTTCCATGGCGTAATTCCAGGAGATAACCTTGCCTTCCGTGTTGATTACAAGCGTGGCATCCGGCAAAAAGTTAATAATGTCAGCCATCTGTTGCTGGGAATTGCGCAAGGCTACCTCTGCCTGTTTGCTATCGGTGATGTCACGCACGGATTCAATGGCACCGACAATTTCCCCTTTACTATTAAAAATCGGGGCGGCGGTCGCAAAGACAAAGCGTTTGGCGCCGCGCAGCACCGGAACTTCTGTTTCCATGGTAAGGAGGTTCTTTTCTTGCCGCATAAATTTATAAGGTCCGCTAAATCTATCATCCGGGGATAGCACCAAATCAATTAAAATAGGTCGGCGCACGCCGTAAAAAGGAAGGGCGTATTCGTAATTATTCTTACCGAGAATTTCTGAAGCCTTAATTCCGGTCATCTCTTCAATAGCATTGTTCCACGAGATCACCTTGCCGTTAATGTCGATGACGAAGGTTGCATCAGGTAGGAAGTTAATAATGTTAGCCATCTGCTGTTGGGAATCGCGCAGCGCCTCTTCCGCCCGTTTCTGGTAGGTAATATCTGTAACTAAGGCAAACGAACCTACTACATTGCCGTCGGCATCACGTAAGGTTGTGGCGTTATAATAACAATTGAGCGCTTCGCCGGTTTTCTTGCGCAAGGTCACTTCGTAACTGCGCTGATCCTGTATCTCTAAAAGGGAGATGGATGCCAGCAAAATCTGGCGATTCTCGTCATCATAATAATAGTCCAAGATTGACTTGCCTATCAGTTCTTCTCGCGTATAGCCTAACATGCGGCAAAAGGCTTGATTAACGTCGATGGTCTCGAGCTGTGGCGAAATAAAGGAGTACCCTTGTGAAGTAGTCTGAAGCATTTTAACGTATTTTGTCGCCGTTGCTTGCAGTGCGGCACTTTCCGCCCGCTGAAAATCCAGCTCCTGTTGCAAATTGGCATTGGCAGCCTCTAAAATAACCAACTGTTGCTTTAATTCTTTGACGCGATTCGTTAAATCGCGACTTTCCGACTCTTCCCATTCAACCGTCATACCTAATATCCCCCTAAAGCCATACAACACACCAAACAACTGTAACGTTTTTATTTCGACGTGAATATTCTAAATTCCTTGATGTTATGTATTTTTCTGCAAATTTTACGAATGATACCTTACTTAACCAAAGGTTGCGGTGTATGCAACTTTTTTCGACAAAAAACCTAATATTAATGCAAATTTTGCAAGTTTGATGTTATACTAAAAAAAGTATGCGTTTGGCAAAGGAGTGGTTAACTGTTTATGTCGTTCGATCTAAACAGTGGTATAGAAGGCGACGGGGCTAACAGAGCCCATTTAGATGAAGCGCAATTGCTATATAGACTCTTATATGAAAACACACGTGATTGCATAATCTTTATCCAAGCAGACAAAATTATCGAAGGCAATCAAGCCGCAGAACGAATGTATGGGTACACACGCGTGGAATTGTTGGGCTTAACTGTGCATGCACTCCATGCGCCTGAGGCAGACAACTCAGATCACGCCGATAGCTCAGATCACACAGATAGCTCGGATAGCGCAGCCACAACTCGCCACACTCTACGGGTAATCCCACACCGGCGCAAAGATGGCAGCGTGTTCTTTGCTGAAGTGAGCTCACAAATTGCCTGCCTGTCCGGCAAGGAAGTGCTGGTTCAAATAATCCGTGATATTTCCGAGCGCAAATTAGCTGAAGCAAGGCTGGAATATTTAAGTTATCATGACCAGCTGACTGGCTTGTATAACCGTAGATATTTTGAACAGGAAATAATAGGCTTGGCACGCAGCGGTTGCGAACAGATGGGTCTGTTTGTGTTTGATATTGACGGTCTAAAGCTCGTGAATGATACATTGGGCCATGCCAAGGGTGATAACCTGCTTTTAAGCGCTGTCCAAATTATGACGGCTTGCTTTAAAGTGGGCACTACACTGGCCAGAATAGGCGGTGATGAGTTTGCCGCGCTGTTAACTGCTACCAGCATGGACGAGCTGGAGCTGACCAAAAGGCGTATCCAGCAGGAGGTAGACGCTTACAATAAGACTGCTCCAGAGGTACTATTAAGTATTTCAGCCGGGTTTGCCTATCGCGCTGACAGCTACGATTTTGCTCACTTTTTTAAAGAAGCCGATGATAATTTATACCGCGAAAAATTGCACCGGCAAAGGAGTACGCGCAGCGCTATTGTCCAAACCCTGATGAAGGCGCTGGAGGCGCGGGACTATGTCACCGAAGGCCATGCGGAACGCCTGGCAACTCTAGTGGAGATTTTAGCCCGGGAAGCGGGAATTCCGGAACATAAAATCGTGGATTTACGGTTATTTGCCAAGTTTCATGATATCGGCAAGGTCGGCATCCCGGATAGTATCCTATTTAAGCCGGGCAAGCTAACGCAGGAAGAGTTCGATAAAATGCGGCAGCATTGTCAAATTGGCTACGGGATTGCCATGTCGGCGCCGGATTTGGTGCCAATAACGGATTGGATTTTGTACCACCATGAGTGGTGGAACGGGCAAGGTTACCCCGAAGGTCTGCAAGGGGAGGCGATACCTATAGAGTGCCGTATTTTGGCGATTGCAGACGCCTATGATGCCATGACTAGCGATCGACCGTATGCCATGGCAAAATCCCATCAGGAAGCAATGCAAGAATTGCTTAGGTGCGCCGGTGTCCAATTCGACACCCTTTTGGTTAGTAAGTTTGCCCAGGTGCTCACTCCCGAGCGTTTAGCTTAGAGAGGGCACTATCTGAAGAACTTTATTTGATGAACATCATGGTAAGAAGCCTTATATCGCTTGAACAGAGCGGTATGAGGCTTCGAGTTATTTTCTTGACAAAATCTTGTTATCCTGAACGCCAAATTTCTTAAGCAATGCGGTATACTTCTTTGTAGATATGGACATCCGAAATATAACGTAAAGGAGGAAGCAGAATTGGAAACAAAAATCCTCATTGTGGATGATGAACCAGAAATAATCAACTTAATCCGCGATTATTTGCATAATGAAGGATACCAAACCATGACTGTCGGTGATGGTCAAGCTGCGCTGCGCATGATTGAAGCCGATCCTCCAGATTTGATTATATTGGACTGGATGTTACCTGGTATAAGCGGCCTGGAAATCTGCCGCAGGTTAAGATTAACCAGTTCCATTCCCATCATCATGCTGACCGCCAAGTCCGAGGAGGGTGATCGGGTCCTAGGTTTGGAGCTGGGGGCAGACGACTATGTCGTTAAGCCCTTCGGACTGCGTGAACTCTTGGCCAGAATCAGAACAGTACTCAGACGTACTTCGGGCAGGCCGGAAGAGAATGATGTAATTATCCACAACGAGCTTAAAGTTGATTTAAAAGGTCATCGAGTGTGGAAGAAGGAGGTGGAAATAACTTTAACGCCCACTGAGTTTAAAATTCTTAGTTTACTTGTATCAAGACCCGGAGTTACGTATAGCAGATTACAGCTCTTAAACTTAGCCATGGGTGAAGAATACCTCTACTATGAACGTTCGATTGATACCCACATCTTCAACCTGCGCAAAAAGATTGAAGACGATCCAAGTAACCCCCAATATGTGCAAACAGTATTTGGTGTAGGCTACCGAATGGGGGAGGCACTATGACGCTTCGGAGCAAGTTTATCACTGCGCTTGTGGGCATGCTTGTCTTGCTGTCCATTATTTACGGCAGCATCTCGCTGCTAGCCGTAAAATCCTTACTAGACCGCTCGGTTAGCTATATCCAGCAAGGATATGTCAGCCAGTGGAATCGTGACTTGGTGGATTATTATACGCAACACGGCAATTGGGACGGGATTGAAGCTTATTTGCTGCAGACGACGCGTGATCCCCGTTTACCTGATTTTCCCATGCCACGGGATAGTGCACGCATTATTGTTTTAGACAAGTCCGATAACATTGTAGCTAGCTTGGATACGCGGGATTTAGGCAAAAAGCTTGGGCAACTGCCGGATGGCGCTAGCATTAAAACAAAACTTCTTCCTATTAATGTGAACAATAAAGTGACTGGATACTTTTGGCTGGGGGATTCACCAGTGAATCATCAGCCCTATTTGTTTAAGAAACTTGCCAGCTCCATTGTATCTTCGATGGAACTCGCACTCATAATAACATCCCTCGTGGCGGTATTCTTGGGTATTTTGCTAACACGAAAATTAACAGCCCCGTTACGCAAGTTAAGTAACGCCGTAGCAAACGTAGCAGCAGGCAAGCTGTCTACTCGTATCACCCTTGAAGGTAGTAAAGATGTTGTCCTATTAGGTGAAGCATTTAACCATATGACTAAGCAGCTTACCCGTAATGAGGAAGTGCGAAGTAATATGGTGGCTGATATTGCGCATGAATTGCGCACCCCTCTCACGGTGATATCCGGGAAGTTGGAATCCATTCAAGAGGGTGTAATAGATAACTCCTTGGAAACCTTGTTGCCAATTCAAGATGAGGTAATTCGCATGAGCAGGCTGGTGCGTGATCTGCAACAACTGAGCTTGGCGGAGGCGGGTAAATTGCCAATCGTTGCCAAGGAAGTGCAGCTCGACACGCTTATCGGCAATATTGTGGACCATTTTGCGGTGGCCTTTGAAGAAAAATCGATCAAGGTTGACATTGTAGGACAAGCCATTCCGGTAGAAGGTGACCAGGACCGCTTGACCCAGGTGTTTGTAAATCTGATCGATAATGCAATTCGCCATACTGCACAGGGCGGGGAAATATCGGTGCATTTCAAGACCGGTACGAACACTGCGGAGAACGAGACCTTCGGCATACCGGGACTTTATGTGTTAATCAGCGACAGCGGCGAGGGAATTAAAGAAGAAGATTTGGACAAGATCTTCAATCGCTTTTATCGTGTCGATCATGCTCGGGTGAGGGAATCGGGTGGTACTGGTTTGGGTTTAGCCATCGCTAAGGAGTTTATCTTGGCCCATGGCGGGAAAATCTCAGCGACGAGTCAAATTGGGGTAGGAACACAATTTACGGTTTGGATTCCGGAAAAATACCAAGCTCAAGGGAGGAAAGTCTAAAACATGAAATTAAAAATAAGCAAGAAAGTACGAAAATGGGTTACTTTCGGGGTCATTGTAGTTGTGCTGGCGGCAGGCGGGTATATTGCCTACAAGCAGTTTTCGCCTAAACCGGCTGTAGCGCAAGTAATAACTACCACAGTGCAAAAAGGTGATGTCAAACAAGTAATTACAGCCACAGGAACCGCAAATTATAAAGAGCTTGATCCGATAACTTTCCAACAAGGGGCACAAGGGGGCAATAACCAACAATTAGGTAAAGTGTCCCAAATTTTAGTTGCCGTAGGGGACAAGGTTAAGGCCGGTCAACCTCTGGCTAAATTGGACACCAGCACCCTGCAGCAAAGTGTAGCCTCAGCGCAGGTCAGCTTAACCTCAGCGGAAGCTGCTCTGCAACAGGACTTAACCAATACCTCTCAATCTACCCAAGAGAATCTCGTCAAGGCACAGCAAGCACTGTTGACCGCCCAACAAGCTGCGGATACCAACTACTTGGCTGATCAAGTATATTTGGCGCAACAAAACGTACTGAGTGCCAGTAATGCTTTAGCACAGGCGGAAGCAGCAGGTTCTACTAATGTGGCGCAAATGCAGACAGCACTTAGCCAAGCCCAGTCAGCACTTACAACTGCAAAAAATGCCCAAAATGGGGGCGCTGCGCAAAATTTGGCTGTGGCCCAAGAAGACTATAATGTTGCCTTGCAACAGTACAACACTTATAAACAAGGTGATTCTTCCACAATTCTTGCCGCCCAGGCCAGCGTTTCTCAGAACCAGGTGCAGTTGGCTAATGCGGAGCAAAACCTGGCCGATGCGACCCTAACCTCTCCGGTCGACGGGGTCGTGGTTACCAATAGTTTGACCCTGGGTGAAACTGTAAGCACTAGTACAGCAGCCATGTCGATCGCCGGCAGCAATCAAAATTTTGAAGTGGATGCGTCTGTCGATCAATCAGACATCAACAACATCAAAGTGGGACAGAATGTAGACTTAACGCTTGATTCTGCACCTAATGTAATTATGCATGCTAAAGTTACCAGTATTCCGTTGCAGGGGACAACTGTGCAAAATGTCACAACCTATGACGTTGTTATGGATGTTACTCCGCCTGCTCCTTTGCTCAAGGATGGCATGAGTGTAAATGTTTCTATCATCACTAATGAGGCTTTAGGAGTTTTGACCGTGCCTGATACTGCTTTGATTACGCGCGGTACGATGACCGGTGTGCTGATTCCTGCCAGTGGCGCTAGAGGGAGTGGAAGTACCGGAGCACCTCAAGTTGGTTCAGGTAATGGCTCTGCTCGCTATGGTTCAGGTAGTCGCTCGTTTGGCTCCGGTAGCGGTGCCGGCAATGGCGCTGGCTACGGTGCTTCCGGTAGTGGGGCGGGTAATCGTGCCTACGGCTCCGGTAATGGCGCTGCCGGCGGTGGCGCAGGTCGTTACGCAGGCAGAAGTTCAGCCACCGGAGGTGCGAATGTACGCTTCGTGCCGATTCAAGTCGGCATTGATGATGGAACAAATACGCAAGTTAAGAGCGGTCTGACCGAGGGGGAAGTAATTGTTCTGCAAATTAAAACATCTACAACTGCTGCTGCATCCGCTAACGGCGCAGCAGGCAGCGCGGGAGCAAACCCGGGTAGAAGCATTGGAGCCTTGGGCGGCGGCTTTGGCGGCGGTGGTTTCCGTGGCGGCGGTGGCGGCGGCCGAGGTAATTAGTCCGGTGTTGCAAATTCGGCTCAACAGGGGAGATGTGCTAATTTGATCACGCTTAAAGACGTTTCGAAGATTTATCAAACCGGAGATGTGGTAGTTGCCGCTCTCCAGGGTATCGACCTGCAAATTGAAAAAGGTGAATTCGTCGCCATCATGGGACCATCCGGTTCCGGCAAATCCACAACGATGAATATCTTGGGTTGCCTTGACACGTTAACCTCCGGCGAATACGTTTTAGACGGGACAAATGTGGCCAAAGCGTCGAAAAGCGAATTAGCCGAGGTGCGCAATAGGAAGATAGGGTTCGTCTTTCAAGGCTTCAACCTGTTGCCGCGGACAACGGCATTGGAAAATGTAGAACTGCCACTGATTTATGCGGGTGTTTCCGGGAGGGAACGTAAAAAGCGTTCCCTCGACGCCCTGGAATCAGTAGGACTTGGCTCCAGGATTGACCATAAGCCAAAGGAACTGTCCGGTGGGCAGCAACAGCGCGTAGCCATTGCCAGGGCGTTAGTAACCAGCCCATCCATTATCTTGGCGGATGAGCCAACAGGTAATCTCGACAGTAGATCCAGTGAAGATGTGATGTCGATATTCCAGCGGCTGCACGCTCAAGGCAATACGATTGTGCTTGTCACGCATGAACCTGACATTGCCCAATACACCAGACGCATTGTTCGTTTCCGCGACGGAAAAATTGAAGCGGATGAGGCGGTTAAAGATCCACGTATAGCCGTGGCCCAGTAAAGGAAAGGAGGCCATAACACAGTGAATTTTTTGGAAAGCTTGAGAATAGCGATGCGGGCCCTGATTGCCAATAAAGTGCGCTCGTTGCTGACCATGCTGGGCATTATTATCGGTGTCGGTGCGGTAATTGCGATGGTAGGTGTCGGTAGTGGGGCGTCAGCATCGGTTACCTCCAGAATTCAGGGCTTGGGCTCCAACCTCCTGACAGTTTCACCCGGCCAATCAAGCTCCGGAGGGGTTAAAGGTGGGGCAGGCAGCTCCAATACCCTAACCATGAGTGATGTGACTAAGATTCAGCAACAGGCTCAGTTTGTGAAAGCAGTCGCTCCCAGCGCGGGTAAAAGTGTGCAAGTCGTGTACGACGGAGCTAATACCTCGACGACGATGACCGGCACATCACAGGACTATCCCAGTGTGCGCAATATTACGATGGCCACCGGGCGATTCTTTTCCCAGACCGACGTACAAACCGGAACGCGGGTTGCGGTAGTTGGCCCCACTGTAGTACAAGACCTCTTTGGGTCGAGTAATGTCAATATTGTGGGAAAAACTATTAAACTAGACAATGTACCGTTTTTGGTAATTGGTGTAACTGCCAGCCAAGGTTCATCCGGCTTCTTCAATGCCGACGATATGATTTATGTCCCGATTACAACCGCTCAGGATCGTTTGATCGGTAATAAATATGTGCGCCAAATCTTTCTCGAAGCCACTTCTGCTAACGATATGACAGCCGCACAAGACGAAGTAACAACTATTTTGCGGCGAGCGCATGGCCTTACCGGTAACACCCCGAGTGATTTTCAGATAACCAACCAAGCTGATATCCTGGCAACCATGCAAGGGGTAACCCAGAGTCTGACCATGTTATTAGGCGGCATCGCAGCAATTTCGCTGATCGTGGGCGGCATCGGGATTATGAATATTATGCTCGTATCCGTAACTGAGCGCACCAGAGAGATCGGCATTCGTAAAGCAATCGGAGCCAAGGAAAGCGACATCCTGATTCAATTTCTGATTGAGGCCGTTGTCTTAAGCGCCTTAGGGGGAGGTATTGGCATTGGGCTTGGCTATGGGGGCTCGTTGCTGGCATCTAAATTGATGAGCATGCAAGCTACGGTGCCCCCGTCTACAGCAGCTATGGCTTTTGGATTTTCGGCCCTAATTGGCATCGTCTTCGGCGTATTTCCGGCGAAGAAGGCATCGGCACTTAATCCGATTGAAGCCTTGCGCTACGAGTAAACTCCTTACTCATCGCAACAAAGGGAAGAGGCGGTTGCACAGGGAAAGTAATTTCTGTGTAACCGCCTTTTTATATGCATAATTTGCGGCAATAGCGGCAAAACTAGAGAGGAATATCTTTTTGGGGGTTACCATATGCGAAAGTCTCTATTTGTCCTATTGTCAATTGTTGTAGCGGGTGTTATCCTAAGCGCTGTTGGATGCAGTAACCTGCAAAGACAGTCAAATCTGAGCAATCCGGTGGTATTAACGCAAGGTATAGCTGATAACGGCAGTTTGAGCGCGGGCGGCGCGGCACAGAGTACAACCGGGTCAACCACTCAAGCTACCACCCAGGCTACCACCCAAGCAAGTACTCAAGCAGCCAATTTGCAAGCTGCGGAGGCTGCAGTAATTGCGGAATGCCAAGCAGATTTGATGTATGGCTTTAAAGCCTGGAGTACGCCGAATATTACAGAATTCAGACGCTGCATAGCCCAGGGGTACGCCGGTGAACTGCTGGAACAAAAAATTAAGGAAGCTGAGCCATTTATGGCCGAGAGCTATGGAGCGGAGGTTAACAGCGTCAAGTACTCAGAGGTGAAAATTATCTCACTACAAGGGACAAAGGCTTCTTTGCAGCTTAAGCTTAATTACGCCGGGTACAGCTATGATCCGGTGGCACAGTCGCGGGGCCAAGAGTTCGGGCCGGTAAGCTGGGTAAGGGTATATAACTTGGAGTTAATTAATAACCGGTGGTACATTGTGGGAGAAGATAAGATAGCTTAATAATCAATTACCAAAAATCCAGATTTTGTTTGTTTAGGTTCATTGACTTTAGATATTTTTCGTGTTATTTTTTTTAGCGTAGTATCTAGTAATCTTTGTAATGCTGGATATTGCGCAAGATAATCCCCGGACGCGGGGATTATTCTATTTTCAAGTTTTTTATCCCTAGAGGGGGTTAGCACTAGAAATTATTTTTACTTCCTGCTAGATTATAAAAAAAAAAGTATTATAATAAATAATAGTTGTTGTAAAGGATATATTGTAAGATAGTATCTTAGTATTTAATAAACAACTCTATGACTTTGTGTCGCAGAGAGGATGGTAATTTTGACCTATCACAAGCGCGCTATCTCGTTAATTGGGATTGATGCGTTACTGGTTAATATTGCGGTGTTCGGCAGTTTTTACCTGCGGTTTGAGGGTAATATTCCTGCCAAGTATTATTCAACGTATTATCATACGGCCATCGCGTCGACAATTGTATTTCTGATATCGTTTTATTACTTTGGCATGTACAGGCGGATTTGGCAGTACGCAAGTACCGGAGAACTGCTGTCAATCATTTATGCTTCATCCCTGGGGTCTTTGGTGGCAGTGTCCATCGTCTGGGTTATAGCGCCTTTTCGGGTACCGATTAAGGCCGCTATTTTACTCTGGCTGCTCACTTTAATCTTAATCGGTGGTTCGCGTTTTATCTGGCGTATATTTCAGGAAAATGTCGCCATAGAGCGCAACTGCGGTATGCAAAAGCGAGTATTGATTGTCGGAGCCGGTAATGCCGGAGTGCTGGCGGTGCGAGAGCTGAGAAATGGCAATTACAAGCACGGACGACCGGTGGGCTTTATTGACGATGCCCTGCAAAAACAAAGACTCGAGCTTTTAGGACTGCCTGTTTTGGGAACCCGTGACGATATAGCAACGGTTGTGCGTGGTCACAATATCGACGAAGTGATTATTGCGATGCCATCGGCCTCAGGGGACGCCGTGCGCGAAGTCGTGGAGATATGCGAGACAACTAGCGTCAAGCTCAAAATTCTACCTGGTGTATATGATATTTTAAGCGGCAACGTAACCGTCAAGGCTATCCGTGATGTTGAGGTTGAAGATTTGCTCGGGCGAGAACCGGTAGTCATCAATCTGGACGAGATTGCCGGCTACTTACGGGATGAGACAGTATTGGTAACCGGAGCCGGTGGCTCCATTGGTTCGGAAATTTGCCGTCAAATTGCTAAATTCCAACCGGGTAAGCTTGTTTTGCTGGGACACGGCGAAAACAGTATTTTTGACATTGAACAAGAGCTTTTGGACGACTTTAAGGGCTTGGACTTGGCGACAGCAATTATCGACGTGAAGGACAAGCTTAAAATTGACTTGACGATGAAACACTACAAGCCGAGCGTGGTATTCCATGCTGCGGCTCACAAGCATGTGCCGTTGATGGAGCGCAATCCCGAAGAGGCGCTAAAAAATAATGTCCTGGGCACGAAAAATCTGGCTGAGGCAGCAGCGAAAAATGATGTTAAAACTTTTGTCTTAATTTCTACAGACAAGGCGGTAAATCCGACCAGCATCATGGGTGCATCCAAGCGCATGGCCGAGATGGTTGTCCAGAGCATGGATAAAGTTGCGAAAACTAAATTTGTCACGGTACGCTTTGGCAATGTCCTAGGCAGCCGGGGTAGTGTAATTCCGACGTTTAAAAAGCAAATTGACAAAGGCGGACCGATTACCATTACGCATCCGGAAATGGTGCGCTATTTTATGACAATTCCGGAGGCCGCTCAACTGGTGATACAGGCGGGAGCAATGGCTAACGGCGGCGAGGTATTTATCTTAGATATGGGTAAACCGGTCAAAATCATTGATCTGGCGCAAGACCTTATTCGGCTCTCCGGCCTCGAAGTGGGCAGAGATATTAAGATTAAATTTTCCGGCATCCGACCGGGAGAAAAGTTGTATGAAGAACTTTTGACAGCTGAGGAGGGCACCAGCGCTACGCGTCACAAACGAATTTTTGTGGCTAAGCCTACTCCAATCGAAGTCGATCAATTGGAGCGTATTGTATATACGGTGCGCGAACACGGTTCGCTCCTATCCCCTCCGGAGGTTGTCGATTTAATTCAGACTTTATTACCCGAGTTTAGAAACAGTGAACAAAAAGTGGTTGCCAACAATTAAGCAAGGAAAGAGGAAAGAGCAAGTTATGTTAGAAGTCCAACAAGTAATTACAGCTGCAGACAGCGTAGCCAAGGCCTTAAAAGACAAGGTAGAACAGCATACAGCCCGAGTGGGGGTTATTGGTTTAGGGTATGTCGGCCTGCCGTTGGCGGTTGAAAAAGGTAAAGTCGGGTTTCCGGTAATTGGCTTTGATATCAACTCGGCGCGGGTGGCGCGGGTCAACGCCGGAGATAACTATATTGGCGACGTCAAAGACAGCGAACTGCAAGACTTAGTGCACCAGGGCATTCTTACGGCAACCACTGATTTTTCGCGCTTAGCCGAGTGTGATGTAGTGATTATCTGTGTTCCTACCCCGCTTACAGTTACCCGTGATCCTGACATCTCCTACATTGCAGCTTCAACTGAACAAATTGCGCAATACCTGCGGTCCGGCCAACTTATTACGTTGGAGAGCACGACTTATCCCGGTACCACAGAAGAAGTTATTTTACCG
The DNA here is from genome assembly GCA_021783135.1 of Bacillota bacterium. Classification (GTDB taxonomy): domain Bacteria; phylum Bacillota; class Desulfitobacteriia; order Desulfitobacteriales; family JAJXUE01; genus JAJXUE01. The sequence goes on from JAJXUE010000028.1 coordinate 24,211, forward strand.
CTGTTGACAAAAAGCGGTTTGCAAGTGGGTAAAGACTTTTTCCTGGCGTTCTCCCCGGAGCGGGTTGATCCCGGCAACAAACGTTTTTCCACCAAAAATACCTCGAAAGTGGTGGGAGGAGTTACGCCGATATGCCTCGAAATAGCCTATGCTTTGTATACCCAAACGATTGTTAATGTCGTTCCGGTATCTTCACCGGCAGCCGCTGAACTTACTAAGGTGTTTGAAAATACATATCGCGCCGTCAATATCGCCATGGTCAATGAGCTGATGCTGTTATGCGACCGGATGGGTTTAGATATCTGGGAAGTGGTTGAGGCCGCAGGGACTAAGCCGTTTGGGATCCAAACCTTTTACCCGGGTCCTGGCGTAGGCGGACATTGCATTCCGATCGACCCATTCTACCTTACGTGGAAGGCACGCGAATATGATTTCCATACCCGCTTTATCGAGCTGGCGGGGGAAATTAATACCGAAGTGTCCTACTATGTGATCAACAAGATTACACGCGCCCTTAATGAACATAACAAGAGCGTCAAGGATGCAGCAATTCTAGTGCTTGGGGTTGCCTATAAAAAAGATATCGACGATGTGCGGGAATCCCCCGCCCTCAAAATTATGGAGCTGTTGCACGGTTGGGGTGCGAAGGTCAGTTATCATGACCCGTTTATCCCTGTAGTAGAGCCGCACGGTGGCAGCACAGTGCATTTGGAGAGCATTCCGCTCACAGATGAAAAATTGGCTGACGCGGATTGCGTACTGATCTTGACTGACCACAGTATCTTCGACTATGACCATGTAGTTGCTAAGGCAAAGTTGGTCGTGGATACCCGCAACGCCACCAAAGAGGTCAAACAGAATAGGGAACGTATCGTAAAAATCTAATGTTGCATGCTTGCTTGTTATGAATTGACAGCAACAGGAATATCTAAGGGAATCGCTAGATTCCCTTTTCGTTAGTCAGATCAAACACAACCACTAATTTGGAATAAGGAGCGAGATTATCATTGGAGAAGCAAACCATGCGCTTTGCCATCATTGGCTGTGGGCGAATTGCGCCGAAACATGCTGAGTCAATTGTGGCTTTGCCTGAGGCAGAGCTGGTCGCAGTATGTGATATCGTGCCGGAAAACGCTCAGAAGTTTGCCGACAAATATGCGGCAATACCTTATACAGACTATCATGCCCTGCTGGAGCGGGACGATATTGATGTAGTTACCATTGCAACCTCGAGTGATTTGCATGCCGAGATAGGAATTGCGGCAGCACAAGCCGGTAAGCACGTGATGGTCGAAAAGCCGATGGCGATGACCTTACAAAGTGCGGATGCATTGATTGCAGCCTGTGCTCAGGCGGGAGTAAAGCTTGCCGTCATTCACCAAAACAGATTTAACGCCTCAATTAAGCTTCTGCGCCAAGCCCTGGAGGCAGGACGGTTCGGCAGCTTAACTCACGGCCAGGCTACGGTACGCTGGAACCGCGACGACAACTATTATGCGCAGGCACCTTGGCGGGGCACTAAGCTGCAAGACGGCGGGGTATTGATGAATCAATCAATTCACAATATCGACCTCTTGCAGTGGATGTTTGGACCGGTGGAATCGGTGTTTGGCTTTACCCGCACCGCAATGCGCAAAATTGAGATGGAGGATATCGGGGTTGCCGTACTAAAGTTTAAGAGCGGAGCCTTGGGCGTCATCGAAGCGGCATCCACGATTTATCCCAAGAACATTGAGGAAACACTCAATGTATTTGGGGAGACAGGCTCAGTCGTCGTTGGCGGAATTGCGGTCAATCGGATTGAAACCTGGGAATTTCCAGATTGCGCGGCGGAAAGAAGCGAGATCATGGCGCAGCAGGAGAACGACCCCCCCACGGTGTACGGCTTTGGCCATCGCGAAATCATTGCGGATATGATCGAGGCCATACGGCAAGACCGTGAACCGGCTGTGCCCGGTTCGGAGGGACGCAAGGCCTTGGAGATTATTTTGGCAATATATCGTTGCCAAGCCACTAAAGCCGCTGTGAATTTGCCCCTTGTAGAATAAAGTCAGCTTGAGGCAGGAAGAGGTAGGAAGTATATGCCGGCGAACGCAAACGCGATACTTGCGGCTAGCGCCATTGTAGCCGCAGACGCGGTAATTGGTCCGTTTTGTGTTGTAGGAGAAAATGTAAGCATCGGCGCGGGCGCCCGTCTGGGCGTAGGGTGTGTTTTAGCTGACGGCGTTAAAATCGCGGCAGGCTGCACCTTAGGCAATTATGTAACCTTAGGTGACGGAGCAAGCGTCGGCGCAGGAGTGCAAATTAATGATCATACTACTCTTTGCCCCGGCACGCAGCTCGGCGACAACAGTTACATTGGCGCCGGTAGTGTCATTGGACGGCTGCCGCGTGCCGCTGCAACCAGCACGGTAAAAGCTCAGCCTAACCCGATTCCATTGCGGCTAGGCGCAAACTGTACCATCGGGTGCTGCGCAGTGCTTTACGCGGGAACCACTTATGGCAAGGGGGTTTTTATCGGTGACAATGCCATGGTGCGAGAACGCTGCAACATCGGGGACAGTGTAGTCATTGGCAGCGGCGTGGCAGTGGAGAACGATACTGCTATCGGCGCGTATACTAAGATCCAGACAGGCGCGTATATCACAGCCTATATGCAAATTGCCGAAAAGGTGTTTATTGCACCCATGGTTACCACGACTAATGACAATTTCATGGGCCGTACCGAAAAACGGTTCCAGCATATTAAAGGCCCGACGATTGAACGCGGGGCCAGAGTCGGCGGTGGCTCAATTATACTGCCGGGAGTGAAGATTGCGCCGGAAAGCTTTATCGCGGCCGGAGCGCTGGTAACCAAAGATACGGCGTCTGGCCAGGTAAGCATTGGCTTTCCCGCCCAAACAGGGCGCGAAGTGCCGCAGGAAGAACTTCTCCCGTAAGGGATTGGTCGCAAAAATGAGACAGAAAGGAAGATATTTTTGATGGGGATTCCCCTTTTAGACCTTAAAGCGCAGTATCAAAACATTAAAGCTGAGATTGATCAGGCTGTTTTAGGCGTATTAGATTCCGCTCAATACATTCTGGGCCCGCAAATGAAGGCGTTAGAAGCAGAGATTGCTGCCTATTGCGGCACCCAAGAGGCGGTTGCGGTGGCCAATGGCACCGATGCCTTGGTATTAACCCTGAAGGCGTATGGTATCGGCGCAGGAGATGAGGTAATTACTACTCCGTTTACTTTCTTTGCCTCCGCTGAGACTGTAGCACAAGTCGGGGCTGTACCAGTTTTTTGCGATATTGATCCTGTTACGCTGAATATGAATTTGGACCTGTTAGAGAGTAAAATTACCCCGCGTACGAAAGCGATAATTGCCGTCCATATTTTTGGTCAAATGCTGGATGTGGCACGGATAATGAAAATCGCAGCACGGCATAACTTAATTGTCATTGAGGACGCTGCGCAAGCCATTGGCGCCGAATATGACGGCAAAAGAGCCGGTTCGCTCGGACATGCCGCAACCTTCAGCTTCTTTCCAACGAAAAATTTAGGAGCCTACGGTGATGCAGGGATGATTGTGACTAATGACAGCAGCATTGCGGCTGAGCTGCGTATGCTGCGCTTTCATGGGTGCAAGACTAAGTATTACCATGAAGAGATTGGCTACAACAGCAGGCTGGATGAAATTCAAGCAGCCATTTTGCGCGTCAAGCTGCACTACCTTGACAGCTGGAACGCAGCCAGGCGCGACAAGGCTAAGCTCTATGATCATCTGTTGGCCGAAGCCCCGGTAACTATACCTGGAGTAGATCCTAAGGCCATATCTATCTATCACTTATATGTGTTAAGAACGGACGAGCGGCAAGCGATGATGGCTAGGCTTAGCGCCGCAGGGATTGGGAATGCTATTTATTATCCCGTACCGCTGCATTTGCAACAGGCTTTTACGTATCTTGGCTATCAGGAAGGCGATTTTCCGGTTGCGGAGCAAGCTTGTCGGCAGGCATTGGCAATTCCATGCTATCCGGAATTAACTGAGGCACAGCAAAGAGAAATCGTCGCTACCGTAGTCGGTGACTGAACTATAATAGGCAGAGTAGGCAGAATTAATTAGGAATTTGGGGGAACAGAATGTTCTGGAATATTGGCATCACACGCGAGAACAATCGCAAATTACTTGTACTTATCGGGGTCATGCTGTCAGCAATGTTGTTGCCGTCATTCGCGGTAAACTGGCACCTGCCCAACATTCGGTTGGACGATGCTTTGCTTTTCGGTATCTACGCACTAAATATCCTGCTGTACTTAGCGGGAGGCAGACGCTTAGCGAGTGACGCAACAAGCGCGCTCCAAAAGCAGGAGCAGGCCTTAAAGTCTATCCGCAAGATTTTTCTGGTATTCACTGCAGCAATTATTGTATCAAATATTTACGGTGTGCTGATTTTAAAGGGTACTTTTAACCTGCGGGATGTGATGGAGTTTGTCACCCTCGCGAAATATTACTTGGTGATTACCCTGGCCATTGCGCTGGAGCTGGGGCCAAATGAGTACACTAAACTTAAACGGACATTTTTGGTCGGATTTGCAGTTGTCTTACTGATTGTTTGGGCACAGAATCTGAATATTGGCGACTTTAACCACATCTTGGCGCCGTTTTTTGATCCGGCGCATTGGGATACTTTGATTTACGGTAATCCTGCGCGCGTCTTGGCCGCCTTTGATAATCCAAATGTGACCGGAACTTTTGCACTCATGGTACTGGCCATTGTCACAACCCGCTTCTATTTCAGTCGTGACACTGTGAAGAATGCTATTTTGCCCGTAATCTTATTAAGCTTGATTATTAAGCTAATCTTTCTGACGATTTCCCGCACAGCTTTGATGGGCACAGGCATCATGCTCACCTTCTTAAGCCTGTGGGCCTTGTTTAAGTTGCGCTGGGACAAACAGATACTAGTCAAAGTTGGAGTTTTGTTCCTAATCACCCTGGCCTTGTTCTTCACCTCGCCGCGTTCGTTCACCAGTAGAATGAACGAAGGGGTACACTTTGACACCAGCACCTCGGCGCAGGGCCATGTGAAACGCTGGGGCAGTGCGTTAGCCATGATTGAGCATTCCCCGGTGTTTGGTTGGGGTACGCAAAAATCAAACATGACTACCTTGGTGGACGATGAATACGAGCTGATTACGCGACGCTACGGCATAGTCGGTCTGGCGATTTACCTCTGGCTGTTTATTAATCCTTTTATCATTGCGCTCAAACGCGGCCGCAGCTTTACCAAGTCGGACTGGTCCGGCGTGATTGAGCCAAGAACCATGTTTGCCATAGCTTATACAGGTGCAACTATTGCCGTACTGCTCTACAACATTACCGGCGGGACGTTTTATAACCTACAGCTGATGACCCTGTTCGGCATCTTTATGGGCTTCGTCTATAACCTGAAGAGGGATGCCGGGTGAAAGTCTGTATTCTGACCTCAGCGCATCCGCCCTTGGATGCGCGTATTTTCCATAAGGAAGCCCAGACTCTGCGTCAGGCAGGATATGAAGTGGTGATTATTGCTCCGCACCCTGCAAGTGAAACGGTAGGAGGCATACGCATCTGCGCCGTGCCTCCGGTTACTTCGCGCCGCGAGCGTTTCCTGCGTACGCGCGATATTTATGCCCAGGCTAAGCGGGAACAGGCGGATATTTACCATTTCCATGATCCCGACTTGATCCCGGTAGGTCTTTTGTTGCAAAAACGGTGTCATAAGCCGGTAATCTATGATGTGCACGAGTATTATGGCGACAGCCTGCTCACCAGGCATTGGATTCCTAAGGGCTTGCGCCCAATTGTGGCGCGAACTGTTAATTACCTGGAAAAGCGGGCGGCACGCTCATTTGCCGCTATAATTACCGTTAACACGCACATGGCAGGGTTGTTTAAGCGGGAGAATCCGGTAGGAGTAATCCTGCATAATTACCCCCTGGCGAGCCAATTCGTGTTTCCCCGGCCGGAAGTTGCCAAAGCGCCTTTTGTGCTTTATTTAGGTGGGATTAATCGCGAACGCGGTCTGGAGGTAATCCTGCAGGCCATGGTCCTGGTCAAAGCCAAGTTTCCTGGCATAAAGTGTGAGCTTGTCGGTCCGGTAGATACCGCTGATTTGTCGCCGCAATTTAGTGACCTGGCAGGTTGGTTGGAACGCGGCAATGTGCAGCTGCGCGGCAAGGTGCCGTACACAGAAGTACCCAAGCTGCTGGCGCAAAGTTCCCTAGCTTTAGTTCCGCTGTTGCCGACCTTAAATTATCAGAAGGCTATCCCCGTGAAACTGTTGGAGTATATGGCTGCGGGTCTACCTGTGGTAGGCTCGCGTTTTGGCTATATTGAAGCAATTATTCGGCAAAACCACTGCGGCCGTCTGGCTGAGGCAGGCAATCCCGAGGCTTTGGCGGCCGAAATTTGCAGCCTGCTGGAAGACCCCGCGGCAGCCCTGGCCTGTGGCCAAAACGGGTGGGACGCCTTTCATCAGTGTTACACTTGGGAAAGCGAGCAAACTAAGCTGATCGATCTATATGCCGGAATTCTGCGCCGGGCAACTTGACCTAAGGGGAGAATGACGCCTTGCGGATATTGATTATTTCCCATATGTATCCCAATTCAATGAAGCCCTTAAGTGGGATTTTTGTGCAAAAACAGGCTGAGGCGCTGGCACGCCAAGGCCTTGCGATAAGCTTGATTGCGCCTGTGCCCTACGCTCCCCTATGCTTGCGCCACAGTGCAAGGTGGGGAGGATACCGTCTAATTCCGCCCAAAACCACCCATGCGGGGTTTACGGTGTACCATCCGCGCGTCGTAGAATTGCCGCGCAACCTGCTGTTTGAATATGCCCCGCAGTTCTACGCCGCCCCGATTAACCCGCTGGTTTTAGCGGAAGCGGCCAAGGGAATTGACTTAATCCATGCCCATGTAGCGCACCCGGATGGAGCCGTGGCGGTCAAGCTCGGCCAAAGGCTGGGTGTGCCGGTAGTGGTGACCATCCACGGTCAAGATTTTGCGTACACTCTGCAGCGCAGTAAAGCATGCGCCGCGAGCGTGCGGCATACCTTAAAAATGGCCGCAAGGGTTATACTGGTGAGTGAGAAACTTAAGACCCAATATGATGTGGCTGCTTGGGCAGATGACTTGGCGAAGTATCGGGTCATCTACAATGGCGTGAACTTAGCGGATGTTGCCCACGCTGCAGATAGCGCCGGAGCCGAAGCCGGGGTCAGTCCGGCCCAACCGCGAGTCATCCTTTCCGTCGGTTTTCTGCGCCCGCCGAAAGGGCATGCTGTTGTCCTGCAAGCCTTGGCTAACTTGGTGGGTGAGTTTCCCACCCTGCTTTATCGCATTGTGGGAGACGGCGAGGAGCGCGCTAGGCTGGAACAACTGGCGCAAACACTGGGGGTACAGGAGCATGTCGAGTTTTTGGGCAGTCTGCCGCACGCGCAAGCGATGCAGGCAATGAGCAAGTGTGAGATATTTGCGCTGCCAAGCTGGCACGAAGCCTTCGGTGTGGTTTACCTGGAGGCGATGGCCCATGCCAAGCCGATTATCGGTACGCTGGGGGAAGGCATTGCCGAAATCCTAGCGCGTGCCGATGTGGGAATTGCTGTACCGCCGCGTGACCCGCAAGCCTTGACAAGGGCTCTGCGTCAAATGCTGCAAGCCCCTGCTGAGGCCAAAGCCCAAGGAGTGCGCGGCTGTGAACTTGTGCAACGTGAATTTACGTGGGAATATAATGCCAGTCGGACCATAGAAACCTATCGAGAGGTTCTCGGCGACTTGAAAGGAGAGCAGCGTGGAACTTCGCTTGGTAGCTAAAAATGTCGCTGCTTTGGGCATAGCCAGCGTGCTGTCCAAAGCTATTACCGCGGTAGTAGGTATCTTGGTGACGCGCTATCTCGGACCAGGCCCGTTTGGCGATTACTCGGCTGCCTATGCTTTTGCCGGAACCTTTGTGCTGTTTACCGACTTTGGCATCAGCCAACTAATGGTGCAAGAGGGCTCCCGTGATGAAAGCGGGCTGCCTGTATTCTTGGGCAATGTACTGGTATTTAAGGTTATTACCTCGTCCATTGTCTACGTGTTGATGTTAATCTTGATGCACCCTGCCGGCTACAATATAACAATTCAGCGGATGGTGGAAGTACTGGGTATTTCTACCGGATTAAATGCGCTGGCAGGCTCCGTTTATAACTATTATCAAACCAAGCAGCAGATGTATCTGGCTGCCGGGTATCAATTTTTAACCACACTGCTCATCGGAGTGCTCACAGTCGTGATAATTGCCTGGCACGGTGACGTGGTGCAAATTACCTATAGTCACTTGGCAGTTGCGGTTGTGATTGGGATCATGCTGTACATAGCGATTAGCCGCAGAATGTCTCTAAGGGTGGACTTAAAAGCACTGCCTCAGATGCTGGTGCGGGCGCTGCCGTTTGGGGCGGCGTATATTTTCTATAATATCTACTTTAGCATCGATTCATTTATGCTTTCCATCATGCGAACTCCGACTGAACTGGGGATTTACTCAGCTGCTTACCGTTTGATTGCGGTATTGCTTTTCATACCGGGCATACTCACAAGTGTAATTTATCCGGTGTTGTTTCAACTCGGTGTCACAGACAAAGCTCAGCACCAAAAGACCATTGAAAAGATTGTCAAGGTGCTCGGGGCGGTCGGGATTCCCGGCAGTGTGCTGCTGTTTGTCCTGGCTAAACCATTGATTGGCTGGCTTTATGCCAATCGCTTTCCGGCCTCAGCCCCGATAATGATGATCTTGACCTGGTTTTTCGCCTTGGAATGTTTGGGGTTTGCCATTGGGGACGTCCTTACTACTACCAACCGGCAGTTTTTGCGAACCGTTATTCAAGGTGTCGCGGCAATAGGCAATATTCTGCTCAACCTAGTCCTCATACCGCGCATGGGTATCTATGGCGCAGCCATTGCGACCCTGATTACTGAAGTCTATATATTTGCCGCCTATTATTTCGTTGTGCGGAAATTAGTGTATAAGCTCCATATTTGGCGGCAATTCCTCGTAGTTGTTGGTGCCGTCGTGGTCATGGCCGGAGTGGCCTACGAGTTGCGCGGCCTTAATCCGGTCGTGTCTTCCTTCCTGGCGGGGGTGGTGTATTTGGCGATTGTGATTGCGTTCGACTCGGACTTTCGCCAGATAGGTCGCTATGCCTGGCGTCAGGTTCTACGGCTTAAGGCTTAAGCTGCCCGCCTAATCGGCATAAAAGGAGAGAGTTTAGATGAGTGCGCATCTTTGGCAGTGGTTGGTTCTGGCGGCAACACTGATCCTATTGGGATATCTGGGTTGGAAGAAACCTCACGCCCTGGTATTTGTGCTGGCAGCTGCAGTTGCCTTGGAAATATCCCGTACCTGGTATCCCGCGCTTGGTTCGCTCGGCAAGGCGCTGGGCACCGTTGATTTAGCGCGCCTGACCACGCTAGCCATCATCATTACGGCGGCCGCATATTTGGTGGTAAGTGCTGAGAAAAGGCAGCTGCTTGGGGTCGCATTGCGTCGCCCCCTAACCTGGAGTTTGCTGCTGTACATTGGGCTGGGTGCAGGCAGTATGCTGTACTCGGTCGATAAGCAAGCGACCGCAGTAGAAGTTGTGCGTTTGTTCATTTTGCTGTTGCTGTGTTTAAGTATTGTCGTCATCAGCCGCAAACAAGATGTCCTGGTACCGCTCCAAGTGGTGCACGCAGTCGGCTTACTGCTCCTACCGCTTACTATTTACGAAGTGCTCACGAAGCATTTCGTGTGGCAACAATTTTTGGCCACAGTCAATCCGCCCCGGGTTAACGCTACTTTCGTCGATCCCAATATTTTTGCCCGCTATTTGGTGCTGGCGATAGTAGCCAATGTGGTTTTGCAATATCTGGCGGATACCAAAGGGCAGCGGATCTTTTATCTTGGCGCGCTTTTAGGCTTAATCACTGAACTCGCGGTGACCTTGTCGCGCAGCGGCATGGTCACAGTAGTTTTGGTGTTAGGGCTAATGCTACTGCTCAAACCGGAAAAGAGAGTCTTAAAACCTATCGGCCTGGTAGCAATTCTGGGAGTGTTGCTCGCCATAATCCATCCTACGGTGTGGCAGCGTATCCTGACCTTTGGCCAGGGTATGCAAGCCTTGGACCCGCAACGCTTATATCTGTGGCGGGTGGCAGGTGCGATGTTCCATGATCACCCTATTTTGGGCGTGGGCATGGGCGGTTTCCAAAAGTCTTTTTTAACTCACTATCTAAAACTAAAAACTATTTCCAATGGCGTAACTTTATCCCATACGACGATTTTAACTATTGCGGCCGAGCTTGGCGTTTTAGGGCTGGCAGTACTGGCGGCAATATGGATTTTGCTCAGTAAATTCATGTGGGGGCTGCGCAGCGCAGGCAGGCGCACTTACATTTTAGGTATTGGTTACTTTCTCTGGATTTTGACCGTATTCATCAGTTCGCAAGCGGAAGCACGCTTTTTTGAAGATCCGGTGATGTGGCTGGCAATAGGCATGCTGTTTACGGTGCAAAGGGTATATAATTAGGCAAGGAGAATTGCCATGCGCATTTTGTTGTTGACCCAGTATTTTTGGCCGGAAACAGGGGCTGCTCAAGTCAGGCTGCAGGAACTGGCCCAAGGACTGCAAAAATTCGGGCATGAGGTAACCGTAGTTACGGCCTTTCCCAACCACCCGACCGGAATTATCCCGCCCGAGTACCGCGGCAAGCTGTTTCAACGCGAGTCCTGGCAGGGCATGACGATCATCAGAACATGGGTTTACCCAGTGCAGCGCGGGCGCTTTTGGTTGCGGCTGTGGAATTATTTTTCCTTTGTATTGTCCGCAATGTGGGGCGTAGTGCGCTCGGGACCACAGGATTTGATCGTGGTGGAGTCACCCCCCTTGTTTATTGGCTTTACCGCCTTGTTTGCCAAGCTGGTGAAGCGAGCCCCATACATTTTCAATATTTCCGACTTGTGGCCTGAATCTGCGGTGGTTTTGGGCTTAGTAACTAACCGTAAAGTTATTCGTCTGGCGGAAGGCCTAGAAAGGTACTTTTACCGCAAGGCCGCGATGCTCTCCACGCAGACGGAGGGGATTATCGCCAGCCTCGTGCAGCGCGGCATACCGCAAGAGAAGATCATGTTTTTGCCTAATGGTGTCGATCCGGAATTGTTTCGCCCGCGCCCACCGGATAAATTGCTGGCGAAGCAGCTTGGCTTGGAGGGCAAGTACATCGTGTTGTACGCGGGTACCATGGGCTATGCCCATGGCATTGAGACTGCCCTGAACGCCGCTGAGATTTTGCGCGAGCACCCGGAAATATATTTCCTCTTTGTCGGTGACGGCTCCGAACGTCCCAAATTAGAGCAACTAGCGCGTGACAAGGGACTTACTAATGTTAAGTTTATCGATTTCCAACCGATTGAGCAGATTTCCCGTTACTACTCCTTAAGCTCGCTGAACCTTTCTACCCTGCGCCGGTATAGTCTCTCCGAAGGGGTGCGCCCGTCTAAAGTGTTTCCCGGCCTCGCCAGCGGCAAGCCGTTGGTCTATGTCGGGGAGGGTGAAGGCGCCAAAGTGGTGGAAGCTAGTGGCGGAGGGGTGGTACTTGAGCCGGAGAATCCGGAATTGCTGGCGCAAACAATTTTACGCCTGAAGGAAGAACCGGAAGTCTGTAGTACCATGGCGGCAAAGGGTAGAGAGTACGTGACGGAAAACTATGCCTGGCCCAAACTGATCGAGAAATGGTTAGAGGATTTACCGAAAGGGGTTAAAATTTAATGGCTAGAACTGAATTTTTAGCATATGGTTTACCGTTAATTGAGGCGGATGACATCGAGGGTGTTGTAGACAGCCTCAAGTCCAATTGGATTACAAAAGGCCCGAAAACGGCGGAGTTTGAACAGCAGTTTGCGGCATATGTCGGGGCAAAATACGCCGTTGCGGTTAACTCCTGCACCGCGGCCCTGCATTTAGCCCTGGTTGCCGCGGGAATCAAGGCGGGTGATGAGGTTATTACTACGCCGATGACCTTTGCTGCGTCTGCTAATGTCGTAATTCATACCGGCGCCACACCGGTTTTTGTGGATATTGATCCCGTAACCATGAATATAGATGTGAAGCAAATACGAGCCAAACTTACCCCGCGCACCAAGGCGATTATCCCGGTACATATTGCCGGCCATCCGTGTGAGCTGGATGAACTGATGGCCCTAGCCCGTGAATTTAACCTGTTCGTGCTGGAAGATGCCGCCCACGCAGTTTATACGCAATACAAGGGTAGAATGATCGGCTCTATCGGCAACGCTACCGCCTTCTCGTTTTATGCGACGAAAAACCTCGCCACAGGTGAAGGCGGTATGGTTACCACGGATGATGCCGAGTTGGCGGACAAAGTGCGGGTGATGAGCTCCCACGGCATGAGCCGCAATGCGTGGAACCGTTATACTGCTACCGGCAGTTGGTTTTACGAAGTACTCTATCCCGGCTATAAAGATAACATGACGGACATCCAGGCAGCACTCGGCATCAGCCAACTCGCCAAACTGGAACGCATGCAGGGTATTAGACGCGACATCGCGGCAATGTATCAGGCCGCCTTCAAGACTATGCCGGAACTGGAAATTCCGGTAGAGCTGGATTATGCCAGACATGCTTGGCACCTGTACATTATTAAGTTAAACCTAGCTACCCTAAGCATTGACCGGGCGCAATTTATCGAAGAGCTAAAAGCAGAGCAAATCGGTACCAGCGTCCACTTTATACCGGTGCATTTTCACCCCTATTATCGGGATACCTATGGTTATCAGCCAGGTGATTTTCCGCAGGCTGAAGCAGTGTATGAACGCATCATTTCGCTGCCGCTCTATCCGAAAATGAGCGAGCAGGATGCCCAAGATGTCATCGAGGCAGTTAAACGGGTTATAGCGCGCTCGCGCCGCTAAGTTATTAATTACGGGTAATCAGGGAAGATTAGTAGATGGGCCGATACAAATGGGGGAGTGTGTGTGAATTCCATCCAATCCGTGCCACAGGATAGTGATTACCAGACCTTTTCACCGCTGCAGCTTGTGCTCAAGCGGATTGTGGACATAGTTGTCGCCGGGATTTTATTGGTACTTACCTCGCCTTTGTGGTTACTAATAATGCTCTGGATTCGTTTGGACTCACCGGGAGGGGCAATATTTACCCAAACGCGTGTGGGTCTAAGGGGTATGCCGTTTAAAATTTATAAGTTTCGCACCATGGTGCAAAATGCGGAGCAGGTGTTTAAACCTCAGGTAGCGGCGCAGGAGGATATGGCCAACTTTGTCTTTCAGCACAAGGGAGATCCACGGATTACTCGCAGCGGCCGCTTTTTGCGTAAAACAAGCTTAGACGAGTTGCCGCAACTGTTGAACATTCTTAATGGCAGCATGAGTCTGGTTGGACCACGCCCGGAGGTACCCGAAATCACCGAGCATTATACAGCGGAGCAACGCCAAAGACTCAGCGTGCTGCCCGGAGTGACAGGTTTGGCGCAAATTAATGGGCGCAGTGAACTTAATCTAGGTGAAACCTTGGCTTTTGATGTGGAATATGTGCGTAACTGGAGTTTTGGGTACGACCTCAAGATTCTCGGCAAAACCTTTGCAGTGGTGTTTACCGGCAAAGGTGCGTATTAAGCTCGGGTCTTGCAAAGGCTTGAGCAATGCAGAAATTGCCAAGAATGGATAAAACAATATGATTCGGGATAAAATACTAACTAAGTTTGTTAAACGAGGTGAGTATTTTGTTTCTATTATGCCAAGCGCGGCTTAGGCATATGGTCTTAGCCATGTTAGTGGGGTTGTTGCTGCTGAGTAGCGGCGGTAAGGCCCTGGCCGCACCGGTCGACGAACAAGTGAATGAGCAAGTGAATGTACACCGCGTAATCGCGGGTGAAACTTTATGGGCAATAGCACAAAACAATGGAGTTACGGTCCGAGAATTGGCCGCCTGGAACGGCTTGGCCGATCCGGACAGGCTTGCTATCGGACAGAAATTGGCCTTAAATGCTGCCGAACCGCAGTTTCAGGCGCAAGGCATCACGGGTAATGATTTGGAATTACTGGCGCGTACGATATATGCGGAAGCCAGGGGCGAGGATTTTGAAGGTCAAGTGGCAGTCGGTGCGGTAATTCTCAACCGATTAGCGCACGCTGGCTTTCCCAAGACGGTGCACGGGATCATCTACCAACCTGGTGCTTTCACAGCCGTAGCTGATAAACAGATAGCCCTAAAACCGGATAAAACAGCCTGGTTAGCCGCCCAGACTGCGTTAGAAGGAGATGACCCAACCGGAGGCGCGTTATTTTACTATAATCCGCATACCGCGAAAGACCAATGGATTAAGACCAGGCCGGTGCTGAAGGTTATCGGTAATCATACCTTTTCCAGTTAAAGCAGCACAAGGCCCAAGTCGCACAGAATTAATAAATAGTGCGCAATATTTAAACAGCACCCGCGTAGCACTTGTCAAGTGACACGCGGGTGCTGTTGTTTTAAGTCCGGTGAGATTTCTAGCGTAAATAGCGGTGCAGCTGCGGGTAGAGTTGGGCGCCGGTACTGCTGTCCACCCAGTATAGGGCCCAGTCGGCAACGCCACCTAAATGGTATTGGGTGACCAGATTAAGCTTGGCGCCCCAACTTTTGCTGTCATCAAAGTAAACCGTGTGCACTGCCTTGGCGCTGTCCGTATAGGTGAAAGTAGGTATACCTACCGTGTCAGCGGTGGTGGTGACGTAGGTAACCTTAGCATTATATTGGGCCGCTCTGGCCAAGGCAGTTGTTAAGTTTATCGCTTGATTGGTGTAGCCGCGCGTGGTTTTGGTCCAATCGCGACCGTAATAGGGAATGCCTAACAGCACTTTCTGCATAGGGACATTTTGGCCTTGGGTGTAAGCTAAGACACTCTTAACCCAGTCGAGCGGAGCAATCGGTCCCGGAGTAGAGGTATGGTAGTCATAGGTCATCAAATCTAAGTAGTCCACGTTTTGCGCTAAGGTGGCGTAATCAAACGGACTGGCCCAAGTTTGGGTGGCAGTGCGGGAGAGTACAGCCATTACTACCAGCTTGCTCAGCGGGTGTAGACGTCCGTAGAGTTCATGCATAAACTGGGTGAGATTAGCCATGTCAGCGGGGTTCATAAACTCAAAGTCAATCACGACCCCATCGGCTTGGGTGACTTGTAAATTCTGCGTGAGTTGGTTGATTAAATTGGCGCGTGATGCCGGGGTTTTTAACAGGGAATCAATCGCGTAAGTGTTACTCCAGCCGGAATTGAGCACCGGCAGGACCTTAAGGCTTTTTTGGTGAGCCTCGCTGACAAATTGCGTATAGTTGTCCGAGCCGGCAGGCCAAATCCCGCTGAAGGCGCCGGTTGAAGTTTGACCACTGGTAACGTCGGTAAGGTGATACCAATCCGGTGCCACCACATCCACATAGTCTGTAGCATTATTGGGGATGGAGTTTAGCTGGTCAAACTGACTGGGACCACCGCTAAAGATGTATTGCAAGGACAAAGGAGGCTGGGAGGAACCTGTGCTGATGGTACGTTCCAGCGCAAAGCTGACGGCACCCCAACCGCCGAGTACGGTATAGCCTGAGCCGATTGAGCGCAGCGTGGAGAGATACCCCATGGTCGCCGTCGGCAAGTTAGCTTGCGGCACCAAAACCAGAGGATTGTCTTGCAGCGCGGCCAGGTCTGCGCCGGCCAGGGCATCGGGAAAATCTGTACCTGTGGCCACAAAGTAATGACTTGTGGCAAAGGGCAAGTTCTGCAGAATTAAGGTATTGGTCAAGTAGCGGTTTGCCCCGGCGAGGCGGGAGACGTTAAAGCCCAAACCCTGCAGTTGACTTTGCTCCGCTGCGGATATTACGCCAGTACCGCCAATTAAGGTGATGTTGGTAGCCTTAAGCGATTTGAGGGCGT
>JAJXUE010000029.1 GCA_021783135.1 Bacillota bacterium
GGCAAAACGCACATGGGGTTGGGCCTTACCATTGTCAAACGGATTGTGGAGGCACACGGTGGCAACGTAAGTGCTAGTAGCGAGCTTGGAAAAGGCACTACTTTTTGGATCAGGCTGCCCTTAATTGCATAATTAAGTAATTGTTTAATCATCGAGTAATGTTCAAACGATCAGATTAGAAACGGCCTTGATATTGCAATATTTAAGCTGTTAATAGAGCAGACCTCACGGCATAAAGCTGTGAGGTCTGCTCTATTGTACCCGATGGTGTAGGGTTGCAGGGGCGCAGCAGCTAAAAGCTGTTAAAGGATTGTGGCACTGCACCGGGACCTCGCCCTCCCATGCGACCACAACCGCCGCCACAGATGCCGCCTAAACCTGGGCCCGGTTGGAAGCCATTTTGTTCCGCATACTTATACACATCATCCATCCGCTGTTCGGCCAATTTGCCTTGATCTGCTGTAAGTTGCCCATTTTCCACATATTTTTGGACCAGTTGTTTTTTAAGATCAAGGAGTTGTTGCTGCAATTGAGCAATTTGGGGGTTGCTAGGCGCCGTGGTCGCCCCTAAGACAATAGGAACCGCAATCAGCATAATTGCTAGTGCCAGTACGCCTGCCAAGATTCTTTTGCGCATTGAATCACCTCCTTAATGTAAATTTCTTACCATCTCTAGTTTACCCAGTTTAGTTTAGCAACCTGTGTGCATAATGTGATTATTTTGTAACTATTGTACGCAGCAGGAAGTTTCCAATAATTGTAGAATGAATACTAATTGTGGAAGAATGATATGCTAGTCGCATCAGGGAGGTGGCTTGGTAAAATGAGCTTAAAGCGCAAAATGATTTTAAGTTTAGTGGTGGGGATAGTTTTGCTTACAATCAGCATTGCTTGGCCTAAGAGCAATTATCTCTCTGGTTATAAGCCGCGGGAACCTCAAGGCTCGGTTACAACAAGCACCCCGGTCTCCCCAACACCAGCCAGTAAACCGCACTGGGTGGCTGCAAAGGGTGAAGTTGCATTCCCACCCCAAGGTATTCCCATCCTCTATTATCACTCTATTGCCAACTTACCTGGGAATGAACTTGGCGTGCCGCCGGCTCAATTTGATGCACAAATGCAATATTTGCATACCCAGGGTTACACTACAATTTCCCTTGACCAGCTGTACGCGGCCTTGACTAAAGGGGCTAAAGTCCCACGCAAGCCAATCCTGTTAACCTTTGACGATGGGTATCCTGACAATTATTCTGTGGCCTTATCTATCTTGGAACGCTATGGATATACTGCCACTTTTTTTGTGGTGACAAGTTACATGCAACCAAGACAGGGTATGTTGACTTGGCCCGAGTTAAGCGCAATGTCCGACTACGGTATGACAATCGGTTCGCATACCGTGCATCACCTCAACTTGAGCAAACTGCCGCTCGCGCAGCAAAGTGCTGAACTTAGCCAAAGTAAAGCAGAAATTCAACGCCACTTAGGCTTTGCAACTCCCTATTTTTGCTACCCATATGGTGGTTATGATCCAGCAACGCTGCAAATGTTGCGGCAGACCGGCTATAAGCTGGCGGTAACAACTGATTCAGGTGTGGTAGAGCCCGGTGATAATGTGTTGCGATTGAAACGGATCTATGTGAATGGCTTAAAGAATCTTGCCGCCTTTAAAGCTAAGTTAGCACAGCTGACCCAACAGGCGCAAAGGTTACAAGAAATGTATCAGCAAGGTTATGCGGCTTTTTTTCAGCACAAGTATGCGGACGCAATAGGCTTGGAAAACGCGGTACTCGCACAGGATAGCGGTTCCGCTCAGGCCTACAATGTCAAAGGGATTGCCCAGTGTTATGCCGGCCAGTTTAGCGCCGGAATGGCCAACATCGATAAAGCGTTGGCAATCAACCCTGACTATGGCTATGCTCGATTCAATAAGGCCTTAGCCTACGAGCTTTACGGCCAATACGCTAACGCTTTAAATTGGTATAATCGTGATCTGCAAATCGAAAACTACGTATGGAGCTACTACGGAATCGCTGCTATCTATGGCAGAAAGGCTGATGTCGCTAACACGGTAAAGTATCTAAAACTGGCCATCAACTTGGATCCCGAAGTCAAACAAGTTGCGCGGACTGAAGCAGATTTTGCGCCGGTTCACAATAGCAGTTTATTTCAGGCTTTGCTGCAGTAAAAATTAAGGGCGGCAAGAAACCCTATGACGCAGGTGGTTCTTGTCGCCTCTAATGTTTTGGTCTAGTTTGGGTTATGTTAGTTAATCTATTTTTTCCACCACAACACCTGTACCATATGCAACAATCTCGCTCATCGTTTGAGCTAATTCGCTGGAATCAAAGCGCATCATCACGATAGCGTTAGAGCCCATGGCCTGAGCGTTTTTTACCAAACGGTCTACGGCCTGTTTGCGTGCATCTTCCAACATGGAGGTATATTCATGAATTTCTCCACCGGCTAAACTGCGTAACCCGGCCACTAAGTTCCCGCCAATCCCGCGGCTGCGCACGACCAGACCAAATACTTCGCCCTTAACTTCGGTAACCCTGTAGCCTGGGATGTTTTCCGTCGTAACCACTAGCATCATGCAATCACCCTTCCTTCCGTTTGAATAATTATAGCGCACCAATATGGGGTTGTAAAAGTTCCCAATGGATGCCAAATAACTACTTTGAATAAAAAATATGTGCGAAAGAACAAAGCTAGGCAGGAATAATGTAATAACGCACGAAATAATCCGAGATAGGTCGATTCTAATGACTGATTTTAGAGAAAACAAGGAGATGACCTTAATGATAAAACTTGCGTTGGTGGCGCATGATGCCAGAAAACCGGAAATGGCAGAGTTTGTTAAGCGATATCGTTCAACTCTGGAAAAGTGCGAAATTACTGCCACAGGTACAACGGGAAAGATTGTGGAAGAAGTAACCGGCTTAAAAGTTAAAAGGGTTCAGTCAGGACCTCTGGGTGGCGATCAACAAATTGGCAGCCTGATTGCCTGCAATAATTTGGATATGGTAATTTTCCTGCGTGATCCTCTGACTGCTCAACCACACGAACCGGATATAACAGCATTACTACGCTTGTGCGATGTGCATAATATTCCTTTGGCGACTAATTGGAACAGTGCTGAAATACTCATTGAGCATATTGCCAGACTGCAAGGATAAATAAAACAGGTAAGGCGTCAAGCAAGAGTGACAGGCAGCGGGGAGATATAAGCTTGGGTACAGGTATAATCGTGCATGCGGCTTTAGTTTTGCCAGAGGGTGTGAGAGCAGATGGCACTCTTTGCTTTGATGTTGGGAAAATTACCACTCTAGTAACAGGTGATTACGGGTTGGGTGAGCTGCAGCAGCACGCTACGGCGCTTGAACCCGATAATAGTGTTGCCTGCTGGGATTTGCAGGGAGACTATCTTATCCCCGGCTTGATTGATATGCACGTGCACGGAGCCGGTGGCCACGATGTTATGGATGGCACACCTGCGAGTATGCTGGAGATGAGTAAAAACTTACTGCACGCAGGTACGGTGGCCTTCTTGCCTACAACCTTGTCCGGCTCGCCGGATTGTCTGAGCCGGGTCCTCGCTAATATCAGTACATATAAGCGCGTCAATTCGCCAACCTGCTCTGATCCGGTGGCCGAGGTCTTAGGTGTACATCTGGAAGGCCCTTTCCTGACGCCCGAATTTGCCGGTGCCCAGTCGCGCGGGAAAATTTGGCCGCTCACTCGACCGGGAGCACCGGATTACTTGCGCCGGTTGACGCAGACATTTCCAGATTTGATTCGTATTTTGACTTTGGCACCTGAACGGCCGGATGCGGCAGCATTGACTCGGTGCTGTTTGGCGACAGGGATAATTCCGGCTGTAGGGCATTCGGGGGCAGACTATGAGGTAATGCTGGCAGCCTTGGGGTGGGGTATACAGCGGGTGACCCACGCCTTTAATGCTATGCCCGCATTGCACCAGCGCAACCCCGGCTTGCTCACGGCTGCCTTAAATGATAAGGCGACAGTAATCGAGCTTATCGCCGACGGAATCCATATCCACCCCGCTGTCTTAGAACTGGCATTAAAGCTTAAAGGTCCAGATAGGGTGTGCTTGGTGTCGGATGCCACTCGGGCCATGGGTATGCCGGATGGCTGTTATGAACTAGGCGGCAATACAACGACGGTGTACGGCGGCATACCCCGTCTAGAGGACGGAACTCTGGCAGGCAGTGCCTGTTCCTTGTTGCAGGGAATACGCAACTTGGTTCACAAGGTGCACTGTCCTCTCGCAACGGCTGTAAATACAGCAAGCTTGAACCCGGCGCGACAGCTGGGAGTTGAACAACGTTTGGGCAGTTTGACACCTGGTAAAGATGCGACCTTTATCCGTCTTTCGCCTCAACTGGAGTTAAAACAGATTTGGTATCAAGGTAATCTCGTGCGAGATCAAATGTCATAAGTTAGTGGAATTTGTTGGATAAATATAGTTGAGCTTGGAACTGATGTTCGTTAAACTATAAGAGGAGTAGTCGTAGTTGCAAGGAGGCTAGGCATATGCTTGCTAAAGTACATGCTTTGACATTGAGCGGTTTAGAAGGCCATCTGATTGAGGTGGAAGTCGATGTGGCCAATGGCCTACCTGCATTTGAAATTGTCGGACTACCAGCCATAATCGTGCGCGAGGCCAAAGAAAGGGTTCGTTCCGCTATTCGCAATTCCGGCTTAACCTTTCCTATGCAACGGATTACCGTTAATTTGGCTCCGGCCGATTTAAAAAAGGAAGGACCTGGTTTAGATCTGGGTATTGCCGTAGGGATATTAGCAGCGACTCAGCAAGTTGGCAATGGCAATGCTCTTGCCCGGACGGTATTTTTGGGCGAACTCTCGCTTGACGGGACCCTCAAAGGCATTCCTGGCGTCTTGCCGATGGCCTGTACTTTGGGTGCTCAACGCGATTTCAATACCTTGATTTTACCTCAAGCTAATGCCCCGGAAGGTGCCTTAGTTGAGGAATTGCAGGTCTATGGCGCCGAGCATTTGAGCCAGGTTGTGCGCCATTTAACCAAGGGTACGGAATTGATGAGAAGTGCCTTTGCGCAACCGGAGACTGCCCCAGGTAAGTTGCCCGTTGATTTCAGTGATATTAAAGGGCAGGCCAGCGTCAAAAGAGCGTTGGAAGTTGCTGCAGCGGGTAACCATAATATCATGTTAATCGGTCCGCCCGGTACGGGTAAAACTATGCTCGCCCGAGCCTTGCCAGGAATTATGCCTGATATGAGCTTCGGAGAAGCCTTAGAAGTTACAAAAATTTATAGTGTGGCCGGCATGCTTCCTCCGAATCAACCGCTGATGCAGCAACGGCCCTTTCGCTCACCCCACCACAGTACCACCGCCACCGGTTTGGTCGGCGGTGGCCGCGTGCCCAAACCGGGTGAAATCAGCCTGGCGAATCATGGGGTTTTATTTTTAGATGAGTTGCCGGAATTTAGCCGTGATGCCTTGGAGGCCTTGCGACAACCTCTAGAGGATCGGACTATTACAGTATCGCGGGTTGCGGCGGCTTTAACCTATCCAGCCCGTATTATGGTGGTAGCTTCACTTAACCCTTGTCCTTGCGGTTTGGCGAGCGAGAATGGGGGTATGGATTGCACCTGTACCCCTCTGCAGATTGCCCGTTATAAGTCGCGTATTTCCGGTCCGCTCTTAGACAGGATGGACATTCAAATTGAGGTACCGAAGATTCCCTTTGACCAGTTGACCGATGACGCAGAGGGGGAAAAATCGACCGCACTTAAGCGAAGAGTGGAGCAAGCCCGCAGAATTCAGGCTGCCAGGATGGACGGTATATATGCGGCTAATGCCGAAATGAGCGCACGTCAAGTCAGGTTATTTGCTCCCTTGGACCGTGAGAGCCGTGAACTGCTCCAAAAGGCCTATCAGTACTTAAATCTCAGTGCCCGAGCGCATGCGAAAATTTTAAAGGTCGCGAGAACGATTGCGGATTTGGCGGGCGAACCAGACATTAACGTCAACCACTTGGCGGAAGCTATCCGGTACCGCTCGTTTGATAGGGGCAGTCGAGGCGTAGCGGGATAGAAATAGAAAATTGCGAATTCTGTGCCGAAGTTTGTTAAATAGTGGAAAAATAAGACCAATAATCCAACCAAGCAAGGAATTCACTTAGTAAATACTGAATAGTATTGCAATAGTATCTTTCGTTGCTAAGTATTATTTCAGATTGGTTAGGATGGTGCTAGTGCAAAATGCAGGTATAGCGCGAGATAAAAATACTATGGTAGTGCCCGTTGCAACGGCAATGTTGCTGTCGGGAGCTGTAATGATGGCTGCGCCTAATGCTGTCGGCAGTCAGACCAGTACTCTGGATACGTTTGATGTAAAAGCAGCATTTCACATAAATAGAGAATCGGTGCTAGCGGTGAACGGCGCAAACGAGGAACTTGCGTGGCAACATGCTCTATGCAGGGAGATTAGAGCCAAAATGGCTCGGGCCAAGGAGGCCAAAGTAGCGGCAGCGGCTGAGGAGGCTGCTTTGAAAGTGGCCAAAGCCAAAGCGGATCAAGCCGCTAAAACTGCAGCGGAGTACGCTAAGAAGCAAATTGTTACAGCAGAACGGAAAAAGGCCGAATTGTTGGCGCAAGCTGAGGTAAAGAAAACTGCGCAGTGGAAATCAGTTAGTATGGCGCGACCTGCACAAGTATCCCGAAGTGGGGATTTCTCTGCTCAGTTAACTACAAAGGTGGTGGCTTTTGCCTTTAGCTTGCAAGGCGTACAGTATCAGTATGGCGGTACTAATCCCCAACAGGGACTGGATTGTTCGGCGCTTACGTTATTGGCCTTTCATCAGGTCGGTATCAATCTGCCCCGCACTTCGAGTCAACAATTTCGCATGGGTGTGGGTGTCCCCAGGTCCGCTTTACAACCAGGTGACTTGGTTTTCTTTAGTACTAATGGACCAGGGGCGAGCCATGTCGGAATCTATTTGGGTAACGATGATTTTATTTCCACGACAACTAACGGAGTCATGATCCAAAAATTGACCAGCGTGTACTGGAACAAGTATTATCGCGGTGCGCGTCGGATTAGCGCTGATTAACCGTAGCCAATACGTGATTTGATTCCCAGGTATGCCTGGGAATTTTTATGTTTAGCCCTAAAGCAGGAGTTAGTAGGTTATTGCCGAATAATTCACGAATATCAGAAGCAAAAAGGCGGAAAAGTAAAAACAGATGATTTATTGGACGATTTTTGTGGGTAGTTTGCTCATGGGATTTTCAGGCGCCATCATGCCGGGACCTCTGTTGACTGTCACAATTAATGAAAGTTTGCGCCGGGGAGCTAAAGCCGGGCCGCAGTTAGTCGTTGGGCATGCTTTATTGGAATTAACTTTAGTGGGGCTGATTCTGGGCGGTTTAGGCACAGTTATTACTCTGCCTCCAGTCAAAGGGTGCATAGGTGTGGTCGGTGGGGTTTTCTTACTCTGGATGGCCTACGGTATTTTACGCGATGCGGCGAATAATAAAACCTCGCTTGATCTAGTAGGCAACGCCGGACGCGGCAATTTAAACCCTTTCATCGCCGGAATTACAACTAGCGCTGCTAATCCGTACTGGTCTATTTGGTGGGCATCGGTGGGGGCCGGCTCGCTGTTATTGGCGGGAGTTTATGGATTTGCGGGGCTGGTAGTATTCTATTTTGGCCACATATTGGCCGATTTTACTTGGTACTCGGTAGTTTCTCTGGCTGTAGCCGGCGGTAAACGCTTGTTTACAGCGCGAATATATCGCCTTATTCTGGCGGTTTGCGGTGTTTTCTTGTTGGGCTTGGCCGGCTATTTCATCCACTCCGGGTTGAACTTTTTTTATCAAGCAATGTAAAACGACAGCGGGGAGATAAATCTCCCCGCTTGTATCAACGATTTTGCATTAGCTGTCGTTCGGCCCGCTCGATTGCTTGTTTAACTAAAGAGCCGTTAATCCGGGAGGGAAGGGCGCCAAAACCTTCGCGTTGCGCTACATCGCCATAGCCTAATTCCTTTGCCAGTTCTAGCTTTAAGGAATCCGACATTATAGAACTGCGTCTTCTGGCCATGTTTTTTCCTCCTAAATATAAATTTGGGGGCTAAAACTAGTTTGACTAGATGAATGCGGCTTTATGCGTTCAATAATTAACCATATATGTCTTTGCTAGACAATAAAGCGAAAAGGGGTAGCCAAACATGGACAAGTTATATTTTGGTACCGCAGGGGTACCGTTATCCTCGCGTGACAGTTCCAGTGCCGGTGGTATAGAGCGAGTAAAGGAACTGAATTTAGGTTGTATGGAATTGGAATTTGTCAATGGGGTAAAGATGGGTGAAAAGACAGCGCGCCTTGTGGCCAGTAAGGCCGCTGATTTCACTGTTAAATTAAGCGTGCACGGACCATATTGGATCAACCTCAACTCGAAGGAACCGGAAAAAATAGTAGCCAGCCGTGAGCGTATCCTCCAAGCGGCGCGTATTGGCGAGCTGTGTAGTGCTCAATCTGTAGTCTTTCATGCTGCGTTTTACCATGATGACGAGCCTGCGGTCGTGCTGGAGCGCGTGGTGGAGAATTTAACTTTAATCCGACAGGAAATGCAGGAACAAGAGTTAAGCATTATATTACGCCCGGAGCTGACGGGCAAAGGGAGTCAGTTCGGCAGTTTGACCGAGGTCATCGAAGTAAGCCGCAGGGTGGCTGGAGTTCTGCCCTGTATTGACTTTGGCCATTTACATGCGCGCGAAGGAGCGTACAACACTTACCCTGAATTTTGCAGTGCCTTAAGTCTGATGGAGGCAGGTTTAGGCCGGGCAGCATTGGATAATGTCCATTTCCACGTGTCAGGCATCAACTATGGCGCTAAAGGTGAACGCAATCACCTCGTCATGGCAGAATCAGACTTTAATTATCAGGCCTTGCTGCAGGCGTTTAAAGATTTTGACCTCAAAGGGCTGGTGATTTGTGAAAGTCCTAATATTGAAACGGATGCGCTTTTGTTGCAAGAATTTTACGACTCGCTGTAAGTGGATAACGACATCGGCTTAAACGGCGAAAGAGAGGGGACGGAAAGATATGAGCGATGGTACGGAAAATAAGTTTAACTATCAGGTTACCCTGCAAGATGCGAAAGTGCGATTTACCCAGCTTGACCTCCCTGCTATAGCTCTAAGAGCAGGTGCAGAGCAGGTGTCCGGTACAACGTTGCGGATAAAGTTTCTGGGGCGGGATTATCTTGTCAGCGCGGACGGGGAGGTAGCAACCGGCGTAGAGGTGGGTGAAGCTACAATTGCGGAGCAGATTTTACTCCTCCACTATTTGGCACAGGCAGAAGGGGTGCCGGTGCAGCACAAACTGATATCGTTTAAGGAACTCCCGGGTGGTGCTATCTATATAAATCCTTTTACTAATCGTGCCATTAAACCACTCGTAGCCGCATTTGGTGCTGACCCGGAGCAGTTGCTGGCACACGGTACGGTGCTTGGCGGGAGTAAAGCATCACCAGGAGATGTAAGCGTGTGTGTTGATGTATTTCCTTATGTACCTATTACCCTGGTGTTATGGGCGGGCGACGATGAGTTCCCCGCGACCGGCAATATCCTGTTTGATATTTCAGCACCGCATTACCTGCCGACCGAAGACTATGCGGTGTTAGCCAGTATGCTTGTGGCCCGGCTTAAACAACTGCAAGCTGCCAGCGCTAACTAAAACCAACTCCGAAACCAACTCCGAAACATGGTCCGAAATGTTTCGGAGTTTTCTTTGCGTATTTTTTCGTGCCCAGCGGTCACAATAGAAAAAAAGATGCTGGAGGCAATGGGATGCGAACACTTTGGAAGGGAGCGCTTAGCTTTGGCCTGGTGAATATCCCGGTAAAATTATACACCTCGACGGAGAGCGCTGATGTGAAGTTTAATTTCTTGCATACTGTATGTCACTCCCCAATCAAGTACGAAAAACATTGCCCGGTTTGTGATGTGGTTGTACCGGCTGAAGAAATAGTACGAGGCTATGAATATGAAAAAGGAAAATATGTAATACTTGACGCGGCAGACTTCGAGGGGATTGCTATTGAACAAACCAGGACAGTCAATATTATTGACTTTGTCGACTTGGTTCAAATTGATCCAATTTATTACGTTAAAACCTACTATATGACGCCCGGCGATGGAGGGAAAAAGGCTTATGCCCTGCTGCGACAAGCTATGTCAGATACCGGCAAAATTGCTATTGCTAAAGTAGTGCTGCGTAATAAACAACACCTTGCTGCCGTGCGGGTATACCAAAATTGCTTGGCCTTAGAAACGATGTTTTTTCCGGCAGAAATACGCTCCACTGCCTTACTCCCGGAGTTGGATGCGGCAACAAAAATCAATGACAAAGAACTCGATATGGCAGTTGAACTGATTGCACGCTTGTCGACAGATTTTGATCCCGCTAAGTATACGGACGACTACAACCAAGCGTTACAAGCAGTGCTTGAGGCTAAGGTCCAGGGTGCAGATGTCGCCTTAGCGCCCAGTCTGCCGGAGACGGATAAGGTTATTGACTTAATGGCAGCCTTGCGGGCCAGCATTCAGCAGGCTCAACAGGAAAAAGGCAGCGAGCCCAGTCCCAATGTTCGCGGCGCAAGATCGACACCGAACTCGCGTCAGCGTAAACGCAAAACAAGTGGGGAATAGCTTATGGTTTGGCAGGATATTGCGCCGATGTTGGCGACAGCAGGCACCCCGTTTGACAGTCCCGACTTCTTATTTGAAATCAAATGGGATGGTGTACGGGCTATAGCGGTAATTGATGCTCAAAATACGACATTGTTTAGCCGAAACGGCTTAGATATAACACCACGCTATCCGGAATTACAGTTTTCCGGACAGTTTCAACATATTCCGGTAGTCCTGGATGGTGAAATAATTGCTTTGCGCGATGGGATGCCCGACTTTTACACCTTGCAAACACGCGATCGGCTGCAAGACCAACGAAAAATTGCCGCAGCTGTCCGAACTACGCCTGTAATCTTTATGGCTTTTGATTTATTGCGGATGGAGGGAAAAGACGTAACCGCATTACCCTTGCGGCAGAGGAAAGAATTGCTGCAGTTGGTTGCCAAGGCAGGGAAGAATCTGCTGCTGTCGGAATTTGTGGTTGGGGCAGGTATGGAACTGGTTGAGTTCACACGGGCCAAGGGGTTGGAGGGGGTTGTGGCTAAGCGCTTAGACAGCCCCTACTTACGTGGACAACGCTCGGGCAATTGGGTTAAGGTCCGTAACACGCGCAGTATGAGCTGTGTGGTGTGCGGCTACTTAGCGGGACGAGGCAGCCGTAAGGAGTTGGGCTCCCTGATATTGGGAGCGTACACAGCAGATGGCTTGGCCTACATAGGCTGCGTTGGCAGCGGTATAAGCCGAAGGGCCATTACTTTATTGCATGAACCGTTGCGCCGTTTGACCAGAGTAGATTGTCCCTTTCAGGTAGTTCCTGACCTTAAAGGCGCGGTGTGGCTTGAACCGAGGTTGGTATGTGAAATACACTACCTGGAAAAACGCAAGGTACTGCGTCACCCGGTATTTGTGGGTTGGCGGGGGGATAAAAGCCCAAAGCAGTGTGGATGGGAGCAGGCGTGATGGCGGGTAAGACCATAATCAGCCGTATCAACGATACGGATGTCCGATTAAGTAATTTGGCCAAGGTATTTTGGCCTGAGCAAGGTTGGTGCAAGCGTGATTTGCTTGCCTATTACCAGGCGGTGGCGCCTTACCTCTTGCCCCATTTGCGCAACCGTCCTTTTACACTTGTGCGCTACCCGGATGGGATTAATGGTAAATTCTTCTTTCAAAAGGAATGCCCCGCGTCTGCCCCGGCTTGGGTCAAGCGTTACGCCACCCTAGGTGATTCCGGTCGCAAAATAATTCATTATGTGTTGTGCAATGACTTACCGACCCTGATTTGGTTAGCTAATTTGGGGTGTATAGAACTGCATGCTTGGGCTTCGAGCACGGACCGAATCGAAAGGCCCGACTTTGCGGTATTTGATCTGGATCCAGAGCCGCCGGCCGGTTTTGCGGATGCCTTGGAAGTCGCCCTGCTGATTCGGGGTGTTTTGGCGGAATTTGGTCTCCAAGGTTTCCCGAAAACATCTGGGGCCAGTGGGTTGCACATCAATGTACCGCTAAGACCGGAGTATAGTTGGGAACAAGTACGTAGCGCAGTTCAATACGTAGCAACGCTTTTGGTGCGGATTTATCCGCAGCGTTGCACGGTGGAAAGAATGGTGGGAAAACGCACGGGTAAAGTTTATATTGACTACTTGCAAAATGGGCGGGGCAAAACAATGGCCTGTGTTTATAGTGTACGCCCTCGCCCCGGTGCGCCTGTCTCGACCCCGCTGACCTGGGCTGAAGTGGAGCGGAGCCCAGACCCAGCAGACTTTAATTTAGTAACACTCATCCAACGGCTGCAAGCAGTCGGTGATCTTTATGCCCCTGTACTTACTTTGCCGCAAAAGCTGGAACCTATTTTGCAACTTGTGTAATGTGTAATATTGTAATAATTTGGCGATGAAATAATTGGGCGTAGGGAAGGATTCACCCTGTCCGGGCAAGAAACAGAATTGAACACTAGGGGTTGAACAGGAATTTAAGGGCAGGGGATTGGATGTGGACGAATTGATGTATCTAAACGCTTTGAAGATGGTTCAAGGCGTTGGAGCCGCCAGGTTATACCGTCTGGTGGCGTTTTTTCGCAGCTCCAAGCGCGCTTGGGAAGCAAACAGAGATGAATTGAACCGCTGTCTAGGCCAGGAAAAAGTCGCTGAAGCGATCGTGTGTGCACGTCGCAGTATTGATCCGGGGCGAGAATGGGGCAGAATAGCAGCGGAAGGAATTAACGTGACTGCGCCGGGCTTGGCTGATTACCCGCAAAATTTGGCTAACACTTATGCCCCGCCGCCCCTTTTGTTCTACCGCGGGGGTTTGCAGGGTGGGGACCTATCCGTAGCTATAGTAGGCTCGAGGAGCTCTTCCCCATATGGACAGGCCTTGGCCAACAGTCTGGCTAAGGATTTGGCTAGCGCCGGAATGCTGGTGGTTAGTGGTCTGGCCCGCGGCATTGATGCAGTAGCACATCGGGGCGCACTCAGTGCTGGAGGGAGGACCATTGCAGTATTGGGTAGCGGACTAGATCTTATCTACCCGCGCGAGCATCGTCGTCTTGCTCAGCAAATTATGGATTCCGGGGCAGTTGTGACGGAATTCCCCCTGGGCTCGGTACCCTTAAGCAGTAACTTTCCTGTGCGCAATAGGACTATTGCAGGCATTAGTTTGGGTACATTAGTGGTGGAAGGTAAGGAAAAAAGCGGATCTTTGATTACCGCGGATTTTGCGCTGGAACACGGGCGGGACGTTTTTGCTTTACCGGGGCCGGTAAATGCCGCTAACAGCCGCGGTCCGCATAAGCTGCTAAAACAAGGGGCCAAGCTTGTTGAGGTGGCGGCAGATATCTTAGAGGAGTATGTTCACTTATTGCCTGAGCAGAGCAAAACTGAACACGTGGAGTCAAATTATGCGGGAGAGTGCAGGCAATTAATAGATTTGCTCAGTTTGGAGCCGATGCACATTGATATTATTTGCCGAAAACTGGCAATAACGCCCGATAAAATAGCGGGGCTTCTGATTCATTTGGAGCTGGCAGGACTGATCTGTCAAGTGAGTAGCGGTTACTATGTTATAAATATTTCGTAAAATTGCTGGACAAAGAACCATAAACATAATAATATAGGAGGCGATATCCATTTAGCAGTATATTCCATTTTTTGTGGTATTGAGGTGAAGAAAAGTGCCTAAGACGTTAGTTATTGTCGAATCTCCAGCTAAAGCTAAAACAATAAGCAAATTTTTGGGGAAGAATTACACAGTTAAGGCTTCTATCGGGCATGTACGTGACTTACCTAAAAGCCAATTCGGGGTAGATATAGAACATGATTTTGAACCGAAATATATAACCATTCGTGGAAAGGGAGATATAATCAAGGAACTGCGCAGTGCAGCCAAGGCAGCAGATAAAGTCCTTTTGGCCTCTGACCCGGACCGCGAAGGAGAAGCAATAGCCTGGCATCTGCAAAAACTGCTGGCGCTGGGAGACTGTGACTCGTGTCGGATTGAATTTAATGAAATTACTAAGCCGGCAATTCAAAATGCGGTCAAGCATCCGCGGATGATAGATGAACCACGGGTGGATGCCCAACAAGCCCGCCGCGTTCTAGACCGGCTGGTAGGGTATAACCTAAGCCCTTTGTTATGGCGCAAGGTACGTAAAGGACTAAGCGCGGGGCGGGTGCAATCAGTTGCGGTGCGGATTATCGTGGAACGCGAAGAAGAAATCAGGGAATTTAAACCGGTGGAGTACTGGACTTTAACCGCGTTTTTTAGCCATGAACGGGGCCAGTTTAGTGCAAAACTAGTTAAACATGACGGAAAAAAAGTTGAAATAAGTACGAAGGCGCAAATGGACCAAGTGTTAAGTGACTTGACTAACGCTAAGTTCTCGATTGCCGAGATCAATAAAAAGGAGAAAAAGCGCTATCCGTCCGCCCCTTTCACCACCAGTAGTTTGCAGCAAGAAGCGTATCGCAAGCTTAACTTCACAGCACGCAAAACGATGATGGTGGCCCAGCAACTGTATGAAGGTCTCGATCTGGGTAAGGAGTTGGGTACGGTTGGTTTGGTTACTTACATCCGTACGGACTCAACGCGTATTTCGGAGGTCGCCGTAGAAGAGGCGCGTGAATTAATCAAAGCCAAGTATGGTCCGGATTATTATCCTGCTCAGGCGCGTATTCTGCAGAGTAAGGGCAGAATTCAAAATGCGCATGAGGCCATCCGACCAACTTATGTGCAAATAATGCCGGAAGCCATTAAGGAAAAACTCTCACGTGACCAGTTCAAACTGTATAAATTGATTTGGGATCGGTTTGTTGCCAGCCAAATGAGTGCGGCAATTTTGGACATTACGACAGTGAATATAGCTGCGGGGGCCTATACGTTTCGGACTACCGGTTCGCTCGTGCGCTTCCCCGGGTTTATGAAAGTATATATTGAAGGAATCGATGAAGGGGGACAGGAAGACAATACGGAACTTCTGCCTGATCTTGGTGAAAGCACAGAGCTAACCCGCCAAAAGCTTGAGCCAAAACAGCATTTTACTGAACCGCCGCCGCGTTTCACTGAGGCGAGTTTGGTCAAAAGAATGGAAGAGGTAGGCATTGGCCGACCCAGCACCTATGCGCCGACAATCGAGACAATTCATGCCCGCGGCTATGTTGTGCGTGAGGATAAACACCTGTATCCAACCGAATTAGGTGAAATAGTCGTTGATTTACTGCTCAAACATTTTCCGAATATTATTGATACCGATTTTACTGCCGGCATGGAAAAACAACTTGATGCAATTGAAGAAGGTGGGTTACGCTGGAAGGAGGTCATCCGTGACTTCTACGCCAACTTTAAACCAACGCTGGATAAGGCAGAAGAAGAAATTGGTCAGGTGGAAATTGAAGATGAAGTTACGGACCAGCCGTGTGAACTGTGTGGTCGTTTAATGGTTAAAAAAATAGGCAGATTCGGTAAGTTTTTGGCCTGTCCCGGTTTTCCTGACTGTCGTAATACCAAGCCGCTTTTAGAGGAAATTGGGGTGGCTTGCCCGAAATGCGGCGCACCAGTGGTCGCGCGGCGCTCGAAAAAGGGACGTAAGTTCTTTGGGTGCAGTAGCTATCCCGAATGTGACTATATTTCGTGGGAACGGCCTGCCGGTAAGGACTGTCCTGATTGCGGGCAGCCAATGGTAATTAAGTTTGCCAAAAAAGGCAATAAGATAGTGTGTACCAATAAGGATTGCCGGCATGAAGAATTGGCAGTTAATGCCGGTACTACTAAAGAGGATGTACTGGCCACAGGCACCTATCAAGATTCCCTAAATTAAATTTAGATGAGTGAGGGTATTACCAGCATGATGCCAGATGTTACGATAATCGGCGCTGGTTTGGCCGGAGCGGAGGCTGCCTGGCAAGCGGCTCGTCTGGGCAGCCGTGTCCGACTCTATGAAATGCGCCCGGTAAATACCGATCCTGCACATCATTCCGCGTTGTTGGCGGAGTTGGTGTGCAGTAACTCTTTGCGCGCCGCAGGTCCGGAAAATGCGGTGGGTTTATTGAAAGAGGAAATGCGCCGTCTCGATTCGTTGATTATGGCGGCGGCAGATGCGGCTAGAGTTCCTGCCGGTGGTGCGTTAGCGGTTGACCGGAATATTTTTGCGCAAATCGTCACCGATCGTCTGACAAGCTATCCCGATGTGGAAATTATCCGGCAAGAAGTGCAGGAGATACCGCAAACCGGTGTGGTGATTGTGGCCAGCGGGCCTTTAACGTCCGGAGCTTTGGCAGATTCGATAGCACAGCGCACAGGCAGCCAATATCTGCATTTTTTTGACGCAGCAGCACCGATTGTGACGCGGGAATCGATTGATTTTGCTAAGGCTTTTTGGGCATCTCGCTACGACAAGGGAGATGCCGATTATGTGAATTGTCCTATGACCTTGCCGGAGTATGAAGCCTTTTACCAAGCTTTGGTTGAGGCTGAAGTGCAGGTGACCAAAGATGTTGACAAAACTGTGGTGTTCGAAGGGTGTATGCCGATTGAAGTTATGGCTAAACGCGGACCCAAAACATTGACTTTTGGACCGCTTAAACCTGTCGGTCTAACTGACCCGCGTACGAATCAACGTTCCTGGGCCGTAGTTCAACTGCGCAAGGAAAACCAGGCAGGCACACTTTTCAATTTGGTAGGCTTTCAAACCAACCTCAAGTGGGGTGAACAGCAGCGTGTTTTTCGGCTGATCCCCGGGTTGGAACAGGCCGAATTTGTCAGATTCGGAGTAATGCATCGCAACTCTTTTCTGAATGGTCCGAAGGTTTTGCGACCAACCTTTCAAATGCAAGATCAGGAACTTAGTAACATCTTGTTTGCTGGACAAATTACTGGTGTCGAAGGTTATTTGGAATCTGCCGCGAGCGGCTTAATAGCAGGGATTAACGCGACTCAAATTGTGCAAAACCATAACCCGATTCAGTTTCCGGTCGAGACTGCGTTAGGGGCCTTGAGCCACCATGTGGGGTGTTCGACGTCAGCTGACTTTCAACCGATGAACGTCAATTGGGGACTTTTCCCGCCGCTGTCCGAACGCGTCAAGGCCAAGCGTGAACGCGGTCTCAAACTGGCGGAACGGGCCTTGGATAGTTTGGAACAAAGCCTTACGCAGAACCCCGATTTACGTCCAAAGGTATAAGGTCAGTCAACCGGTTTCTTAACGCTGCGGTAGCCAAGGGAGGACGCTATGAAGTTTGACCAGGCCTTGGAACAATTAATCATCTACCTCCAAGTAGAACGTAATGCCTCCCCCCTAACCATAGCTGCTTACCAGACGGATTTAGTGCAATTCCAACTATTTCTGGCGCAGCAAATAGGTCAAGCAGCGGAGGATTTATCTGTCGCAGCCATTCATCCCAAGCAAGTGCGCGATTTTTTGGCCGTATTAATGGAGGCGGGAATTAAACGCAGCAGCATGGCTCGCAAACTGGCTGCCCTGAGAACCCTATGCAAATTTTTGTGTCGAGAGCAGGTTCTGGAACAAAACCCTTTAAGCAAGGTAGCATCACCAAAATTGGCCAAAGCACTACCTGCTTTCTTGTACCAAGAGCAAGTCGCCCTGTTACTCCAAGCGCCGGATCAAGTTGCGCCAACCGGTTTGCGCGACAGGGCAATTTTGGAGACTATGTACTCCTCCGGTTTGCGGGTGAGCGAGTTGGTCGGCTTAAATGTAGTTGATGCAGAGCTTCCCCTCGGGCTAATTAGGGTCTTAGGGAAAGGGGCCAAGGAAAGGATTGTACCTTTAGGCTCTATGGCAGTAGGTGCAATCAACAACTACTTAGCAGTGCGGGGTACTTTTAAACCTCAATTATCCGAACATGCTTTGTTTCTTAACCGTTGGGGGACAAGATTGACAGCGCGCAGCGTGCGACGCATGTTGGACAAATATGTCGAAGCCGTCGCCTTGCACGGGAAGATTAGTCCGCACACCTTGCGACATTCCTTTGCGACCCATTTATTGGATAATGGTGCTGATTTGCGTAGCGTGCAAGAGTTGTTAGGTCATGTCAAGTTGTCGTCAACGCAGATTTACACCCATGTTACCAAGGAACGCTTAAAAGAGGTATACCATCATTCGCACCCTAGAGAACTAGGGGATAACAAATGATGGCGGCGATTGTTGCCAGTTTTTATCTATGCATACTACACTAAGAGGGGGTGCCCCATGTTTCACGCTACTACTATTGTGGCCGTAAAAAAGGGAGATAAGGTTGCGATTGCCGGAGATGGCCAGGTTACTTTTGGCCAAGCCACGATCATGAAGCAGACGGCCAAAAAGATTCGGCGGCTATATCATGGGCAGGTGTTAGTCGGCTTTGCGGGGTCAGTTGCTGATGCATTTACCCTGGAGGAAAGATTTGAGACTAAACTGGAAGAATACAGAGGCAATTTACAGCGCGCTGCCGTAGAGTTAGCTAAAGAATGGCGTACCGATAAAATGCTGCAGAAACTTGAGGCCTTGTTAATAGTTGCCAACCGCGACAATCTCCTGATTGTTTCGGGCGGCGGCGAGGTAATCGAACCGGATGACGGAATTGCTGCTATCGGTTCGGGCGGCAACTACGCGCTTGCCGGTGCCCGGGCTTTACTCGCGCACACCAAGATGGAGCCGAAAGAAATAGTGCTGGAGGCAATGAAAGTTGCTGCCGGCATTTGCGTATATACTAATGAAAACGTCAGTGTAGAAGAAATCTAAGGGGGCCTTGAGATGGAAAACCTGACACCCCGTCAAATTGTTGCAGAGTTAGATAAATATATCGTGGGCCAGGCAGTTGCCAAACGTTCTGTTGCAGTAGCCTTACGCAACCGCTATCGCCGCAGCAAGCTGCCACCTGAATTACAAGAGGAAATAGTACCAAAAAATATTATCATGATCGGCCCTACAGGGGTAGGAAAAACGGAAATAGCGCGGCGCCTTGCCAAACTGGTTAGTGCTCCGTTTGTGAAAGTAGAAGCGACAAAGTTTACCGAGGTCGGGTATGTTGGGCGTGATGTGGAGTCAATAGTGCGCGATTTGGTGGAGATTTCGGTGCGCATGGTAAAAGCGGATAAAATGCACGAGGTGGAGACAAAGGCCGCTGTTGCCGCGGAAGAACGCTTGTTGGAGCTGCTTGCGCCGTCGCACGGCAAAGAACGCAATATGAAAAATCCGTTCGAATTTCTCTTTGGCGGCCAAACGGAGGATGATGAACCGGAAGAACCTGATAATGCCGAGCAGGAAGCAAAGGCCAGGCGGCGCGATTTGCAACAACGCCTGACCCGAGGTGAACTGGAGCGGCTTCTGGTTGAATTGGAAATTGAGGAAAATGGTAATCCCGTACTCGATATGTTTTCAGGTGCAGGAGTTGAAGACGTTGGCGCCAATCTCCAGGATATGTTGGGGGGTATGTTCCCCAAAAAAAAGAAGAAGCGCAAGGTTACGGTAGCCGAAGCGCGCAAGCTCCTGACGCAGGAAGAAGCACAAAAGCTTATCGATATGGACGAGGTCACAAGTACTGCAGTTAAAGTCGCGGAACAGGCCGGCATTGTCTTTCTGGATGAGATTGACAAGATCGCAGGCAGAGATGGCAGCCATGGCCCGGATGTGTCACGGGGTGGAGTACAACGGGATATTTTGCCTATTGTTGAAGGCTCAACCGTAGTGACAAAATACGGACCGGTTCGCACGGACCATATCCTGTTCATCGCAGCCGGAGCCTTTCATGTCAGCAAACCATCCGATCTGATTCCTGAATTACAGGGTAGGTTTCCGATTCGAGTGGAATTGGATAGTCTGACAGTGGAAGATTTTAAGCTAATTTTAACCGAACCAACGAACTCATTGATCAAACAGTATATAGCTCTACTGGCAACAGAGGGGATAAAGCTCGAATTTTACGAGAATGCTATTGATGAAATTGCCAGTATGGCTTATACTGTTAATGCAACAACGGAAAATATAGGTGCGCGGCGATTACACACTATCCTTGAGAAATTATTAGAAGATTTGTCTTTTGAGGCATCTGACTTAGCTACTGACGCAGTAGTAATTATCGATAGGAACTATGTGCAAAGTAAACTTGGCCCTGTTGTCAAAGACGATGACTTGTCGAGATATATTTTGTAGGCAAAGCGTGTCCCCTGGGAGGTATTTGGAATGCGAACACTTTTAGAAAAGTGTAGATTGATCGGAAAAATGATTCAAAAAGCAGCTGGTAAGCCGGTTGACTTTGAAGACATGGCTCGAGTATTAAGCGATAATATTGAGTGCAATTGCTATATTGTGGGTAGGCGTGGCAAGTTGCTGGGTTACCACTTTATGCAGGATTTTAATTGCAGCATTATGGAAGAAATCGTAATCCAATCGGAGCGGTTTCCGGAAAGCTATAACGAAGGCCTGTTAAGAATGAATGAGACAGTCGCAAATGTGTCTCAACCGTCAAATGCCTGCGTTTTTAGTGTCGAAGAAGGTTGCGAATTTTGTGGTAAAATCTCCACGATTGTGCCTATCTTTGGTGGTGGCGTCAGGGTAGGAACTCTAGTATTGGCTAAATTCAACAAGGAATTTAACGATGCCGACTTGGTCTTGGCTGAATATGGCGGCAATGTCGTCGGTATGGAAA
Organism: Bacillota bacterium; assembly: GCA_021783135.1. Classification (GTDB taxonomy): domain Bacteria; phylum Bacillota; class Desulfitobacteriia; order Desulfitobacteriales; family JAJXUE01; genus JAJXUE01. Next base: position 20,839 of record JAJXUE010000029.1, read on the forward strand.
TAATGAGACTTAAAGCGGAAAAGGCGGAAGAAATAGCGAGAAAGAAAGCTGCCGTACAAATTGCGGTGGGTACCCTCTCTTATTCCGAGTTGGAAGCCGTAGAGCACATTTTTGCGGAATTGGGTGGCACAGAAGGCCTGTTAGTGGCGAGCAAAATAGCGGATAGGGTAGGAATTACTCGATCTGTGATTGTAAACGCACTGCGCAAATTTGAATCAGCCGGTGTGATCGAATCCAAGTCGTTAGGCATGAAAGGTACCTTTATTAGGGTGCTTAATGATTACCTTCTTGACGAATTAGAAAAGATCAAGGTAAAAGGTTAAGGTTTGTTACTAACTACGGGCAGCGGGTTTTACTCGCTGCTTTTCTGTTTTCCTTGCTAGCCTCTCGCTAGCCTCTTGCTAGCCCATGGCGGGCGTGGTAACATTAAAATGGAGGTTTTAATATGCGTCACAATAAATATAAGTATGAGTCCAAAGGGTTATTGCGGGATGGACTATTATTCTTAATCCTTTTTCCACTAGTGATGGGCGGGGGCGCTTGGGCGCTAGGTTTGACTAACCATAGCGTTGTTTTCGGTTTGTCGGCTATTTATCTGGTGGATTTGCTCCTGTTAGCCTGGTTGTTTCTGGTTACCTGGGACAAAACGGTTATGATTGGGGACAAGGCGATGGGATTTAGCAGCCGGCTGTTTTATCAAGAGTATATCCCTCGCGATATCACGCAAATAACCCTTTTAGCTAACCAAAAGGGACGCGAGTTTCTCCGCATCCGTACCAATAATAAATATTATTACTTGGATGATCAATATCAGCCTTGGGAAAGTTTATTGACTGATGTGGAAAGGTTTGCGAAGGAATGCAACATAGCAAGTAACTTGGTAGATTAAGACATTGTTTCTTGCTATACAGGTTCATTTGTGCTATATTATTTAGGGTGTATTACACACGCTTAGCTGATTTGCTTCGGTGTTGCCGTTTTACGGTCCGAACGGAGATGAAGCGGGCGGAGGAACAAACAATCGGGAGAGGAGGTGCAAATTGTGGCAGTAATTTCTATGAAGCAACTTTTGGAAGCGGGAGTTCATTTCGGACATCAAACCCGCCGTTGGAACCCTAAAATGGCTCGTTATATCTTTACCGAGCGCAATGGCATCTACATTATTGACTTGCAAAAAACTGTCAAGAAGGTAGATGAAGCCTATAATTATGTACGTGATGTAGCGGCTAACGGGGGTACAATCCTGTTTGTCGGTACTAAAAAACAGGCGCAGGAATCTGTCAAGGAAGAAGCTGAACGTTGTGGCATGTACTTCGTCAACATGCGTTGGCTTGGTGGTATGTTAACTAACTTCCAGACTATCCAGAAACGGATTGACCGTCTGCGTCAACTGGAAAAAATGGAACAAGAAGGTACTTTCGAAGTCCTGCCGAAAAAAGAAGTAGCACAGCTTAAACATGAAATGGAAAAGCTGGAACGCTTTTTAGGCGGCATCAAAGACATGAAGAAGCTTCCTTCAGCCATTTTCATTGTCGATCCGCGTAAAGAGCGGATTGCGGTGGCCGAAGCTCGCAAGCTCAACATTCCCTTGGTTGGTATAGTTGATACCAATTGCGACCCAGATGAAATCGATGTTGTTATCCCGGGCAATGATGATGCTATTCGTGCGGTGAAACTGTTAACTGCGAAAATGGCTGATGCCGTAATCGAAGGCGTTCATGGCGCCGAAGAGGAAACAATGGAAATTGTTGCGGAATAATTAGACAAAGGTAGGGTGACCGGTTGGGTAGCAAATGGTACCCGACGCTCATCCTACCTTTTTTTCATGAATAATTTGCCTGAAATATGGTTAGGAATAATTTGATATGCTTTGAGGGAGGTAAATTTAATGGCTGAAATTAGTGCCGCTATGGTTAAAGAGTTGCGGGAATGTACAGGTGTCGGCATGATGGACTGCAAGAAGGCTTTGGTCTCCACTGAAGGTGATATGCAAAAGGCAATCGATTTCTTGCGTGAAAAGGGCCTGGCTGCTGCTGCCAAAAAAGAGGGACGTATTGCCGCAGAAGGAATAGTTGAAGCATACATTCATGGCGGCGGACGCATCGGTGTCTTAATTGAAGTTAACTGTGAAACAGACTTCGTTGCTAAAGGTGACGAGTTTAGAATGCTGGTTAAGGATTTGGCAATGCAAGTGGCTGCCGCTAAACCTGAGTATGTAGCTAAAGAAGAAGTTCCAGCTGAAGTGCTCCAACATGAGAGAGATATTTTAAGAGCGCAAGCACTTAATGAAGGAAAACCGGAAAAGATCATCGATAAGATGGTTGAAGGCCGCGTTGAAAAATATTATAAAGAAGTTTGTCTGTTAGAGCAGAGCTATGTCAAAGACTCTGACAAAACAGTCAAGGACTTAATTACGGAGAAGACGATCAAAATCGGCGAAAAGATCTCAATTAGACGTTTTGTCCGTTGGGAGATGGGTGCCGGCTTAGAAAAACGTGAAGATGACTTTGCTGCCGAAGTAGCCAAGGAAATGAAACGTTAGGCTGATGAAATTGCAGAGGACACCATTATAGGTGTTCTCTTTTTGCAAATCTCAGGAACCTACTAAAGGATTTCGCTCCAGCTTGTAGAAAGATATCTAGGAAAGTAGAGGTATTTTCTTGTATGTCTAAACCAAAATACCGGCGCATAATCCTAAAATTGAGCGGCGAGGCCTTGTCAGGTAATATTGGCTATGGAATTAATCAGGAAACCGTTAACGAAATTGCGGTTCAGGTTAAGGAAATTGTCGCGATGGGTGTACAGGTGGCAATAGTCGTTGGCGGAGGTAATATTTGGCGCGGTATTGCCGGTAGCGCTAAAGGTATGGACAGGGCTACGGCCGACTATATGGGCATGCTGGCCACGGTGATGAATTCCTTGGCACTCCAGGATGGCTTGGAAAACCATGCGGTCGATACGAGGGTCCTAACCGCGATCGAAATGCGGCAAGTGGCAGAACCGTACATAAGACGCAAAGCTATACGGCATATGGAAAAGGGGCGGGTAGTTATATTCGGTGCCGGAACAGGTAATCCCTATTTTTCCACTGATACTACCGCTGCTTTACGGGCAGCTGAGATTGAGGCTGAGGTCATTCTGATGGCCAAACGTGTTGACGGAGTATATGATTCCGACCCAATGAAAAATGATCAAGCTAAAAAGTTTACCGAATTAAGTTACATCGAAGTCTTGAATCGAGGCCTAGGGGTAATGGATTCGACAGCCACATCTTTGTGTATGGATAATAACATCCCGCTCATTGTCTTTAACCTCAATGAAATTGGCAATATTCGTCGGGCTGTTACCGGTGAAAAAATCGGTACGTTTATTGGAGGGAAAATCAATGATTCGCGAAATTAATCAAGATGCTGAAGACAGGATGAGAAAGGCTATCGAAACTTTGCGCAAGGAGTTTACCTCTCTAAGGGCCGGTAGAGCTAACCCCAGTATGTTAGATAAAGTTACAGTTGACTACTATGGTGTTCCCACCCCGGTGAATCAACTGGCCAATGTCGCTGTGCCGGAACCGCGCATGATGATGATCCAACCTTGGGATAAATCTTCGTTGCCTAGCATTGAAAAGGCAATCCTCAAATCAGATCTTGGACTTAACCCATCAAGTGATGGTCAGGTTATTCGGATTGTGATTCCCCAACTAACCCAGGAAAGACGCAGCGAACTGGTCAAGGTTGTTAAGAAGAAGACAGAGGATACTAGGGTTGCAATCCGTAATATCAGGCGCGATGCTAATGACCATATCAAATTGTTGGAAAAAGAGCACGAGGTGTCGGAAGACGATGCCAAGCGCGGTCAAGAAGATATGCAAAAAGCTACGGATAAGTTTATTAAAGAGGTCGATCATCTCTATACTGTCAAAGAACAGGAAATAATGGAAGTATAGACGTGTTCGGAAAGGTTTGGCATGCTCCCAATGTGTTTAGGTTTTGAGTTAGAACGGGCAGAAGAAATATTAACTTCGGCCGGACTTACGGTGCAAGTGACAGTAACCCGACCACCGCGCGGAGGTGAACCGCAAGGCGTTGCCAGAGTGGTGCGGCAGAGGTTAGACCCACAAGGTTGCTGTCAGCTTGTTGTGGCGTATAGGGATTATACCGGTTCACGTGCTGCCCATGCTGATTGATGCGACGTGTATCCAGTGTGGTATTTGTACAGACTCTTGTCTGCTTGGAGCAATTGTTTGGCAAGAGAAATACCTGATAACAGAAGAGTGTACCGAATGCCGGATATGTATAACTGCGTGCCCAGTGGGAGCTATTCAGGCCCAGACTAAATTAACCCCCTGAAGAGGGGGTTTTTGCTAATCGCAGCGTTGCTAGGGCTTGTTGGAGGTATAACTTTGCTCGATATTAAGCAGTTCTGGTCAAAATTAACGAAAAGCAAACCTGTGGGAGTCCATACTGAGGGTGAGTTGCTTGAGGCGCTTGATCGGAGCAAACTACCCCAACACCTGGCAATAATTATGGATGGTAACGGGCGTTGGGCCAGACGTAGAGGCATGCCCCGGGGTTTAGGTCATCGCGCCGGAGTAGAAGCTCTGCGTTCTACGGTTAAAGCCTGTTCTAATTTGGGTGTCAAGGTGCTCACTGTGTATGCCTTTTCAACCGAGAATTGGAAACGTCCCCGGGATGAAGTGAATATTTTGATGAACCTCCTCATTGAATATTTACAAAAAGAAGTTGACGATTTGCATCGCAACAAGGTTCACATCCAAGCTATTGGCTGTATACATGATCTCCCTCAGGAAGCGCAAGTAGAATTAAAACGGGCGACCGAATTAACTTGTAAGAATAATGGGTTGATTTTAAATCTAGCCTTGAACTATGGCGGGCGCGTAGAAATCTTAGATGCAACCCGCAAGATTGCTGCGCTGTTAAAGCAAGGTGAATGTCGTTTAGAAGATATCAATGAAGAATTTTTCGGCAGATTCCTCTACACAGGCGGGATGCCTGACCCAGACTTGCTGATTCGCACCTCGGGTGAGATGAGGGTAAGTAACTTTTTGTTGTGGCAGTCGGCCTACACGGAATTTTATGTTACGGAAACTTTATGGCCTGATTTTAGTAAGGCACAACTGTTTAAGGCTCTACTGGTTTATCAACAACGTGAACGTAGGTATGGAGCCCTCAAATCTTAATTGGCGGTGAACTTGATGCTCCTTACGCGGATTATTACTTCGTTAGTCGGAGCTCCAATCTTATTATATCTTATTTATCGTGGCGGTGTGTCAATCCTGGGTGTTACCGTTATCTTAACTCTAATCGGTTTACATGAATTGTTCGCAATGGCGGGAGCACTGGGGGTGCGAGCCTGGCGAATTTCCGGCTATGTAGCTGCTTTGAGTCTGACAGTCGGCGCATTTGTGCATCACGGTGAAGACTTACCCTTAGTGTTAGTCCTGTGGTTGATGTACTGTCTAACTTATTTTGTATTTAAGTATCCAAATGTGAGCTTAGCGGAGTTAGCGTTTAACTTTTTGGCTATAAGCTATGTCGGTTTTTTATTTGCCCATATTGTATTGCTGCGCAACCTGAGTCAAGGTATGTACCTGACGTTTCTGACCGTAGGGGTCACCTGGGCAACCGATATTGGGGCCTTTTTCAGTGGTAAAACTTTGGGGAAGCACAAATTAGCCCCTCAAATCAGCCCGAATAAAACAGTGGAAGGTGCCGTGGGCGGTTTGCTGTTTGCTGTGCTGACGGCAGTGATTATCGGTTATCTGGCGCCAAATCAAAGCCTCACTGTAACGTTTATGGGAGTGTTGGGCTTGGCAGTTGGCTTTACAGGTCAAATTGGCGATTTGGTAGAGTCTGCAATTAAGCGTTTCGCAGGGATAAAGGATTCGGGTAAAATAATTCCCGGTCATGGCGGAGTATTAGACCGCTTTGACAGCATCTTGTTCACTATCCCCATAGCATATTACCTTTTTTTGGTGATAATAATAAGATGAGGTGTTGGAATTGTCGCCCAAACGCAAGTATTCTCTCGCTGCAAATTTGAATCGACTAGCCGTGGTAACCTTGGTCCTAGTGATTCTCAAGACGTTCACTTATTTTTTTGATTCATTTCTTCCAGTTTTCGGACGCATTGTTAGCTCGTTGGCGGGTGCGCTGCTCCCATTCATCTTGGCTTTATTTTTGGCTTTTTTACTGGAACCGGTGGTTATTCGCGTTTCTAACTTGATTCGCATCAAGCGAGGTTACGCATCACTCCTGTCGTTATTGTTAGTTTACGGGGTGCTGGGGTTAGCCTTGTTTGCTTTGATTAATCGCTTACACACGGAATTGTCATATTTGTCTGTTTCCTTTCCTTCCTACACGGAAATAGTTGCGTACATGTCTGGCAAGATTCAGCTGTTACAGCATTACATAAATCTCAATCCACAGATTAAAACCTCTGTTTTAAGCACCACGCAAGACTTCTTTAACTATTTGCAAACGTGGGCTTCATCAGCTAGTTTGATACTGCTGAAAGTGCTTGCCGCTTTGCCTGGAACGTTTGCAGTTGTATTGGTGGCAATCGTAGCCACTTACCTTGTTAGTTCCGATTTCCCGCGGGTAAAATCATTTCTGCACTCTGTCTTTCCGAAGAGTTGGAAGCCCAACGTACATGTAGTTTCGGGTGATTTAGGCAGTGCGATATACGGATTTCTCCGCGCGGAAGCAACCCTAATCGGTATTACGATGCTTCTGACCACGGTGGGTCTGGCGATTTTAGGTTTGGACTACGCCTTTACGGTTGGTGTATTGACGGGGTTATTGGACATTGTACCGGTTGTAGGTACCGGAATTTTATTCGTGCCTTGGATTTTATGGAATCTGGTAATTGGTAATGTGGCCTTTGGGCTGAAATTATTGCTAGTGTGGGGTATTGGTGTAGCTATGCGCCAATTTCTTGAGCCTAAAATCATGTCCAAAAATATCGGCTTACATCCGTTACCCACTCTTATTTCTATGTATGTAGGCTTAAAACTATTGGGCGGCTGGGGAGTGATCCTGGGTCCAACCCTGATCATCGTCTACCAGGCGTTGGTTAAGACTGGTTTAATCAATTTCCCCCGGGAGTAGGAGGCAGCATGAGCAAGAAAATAGCTATTTTAGGCGCTACAGGATCTATCGGTAGCCAAACCCTCCAGGTGGTTGACATGTTTCCGGCGGACTTCGAAGTTGTAGCCTTGGCAGCCGGTTCAAATGTCCAACTTTTAGCTGAACAGGTTGTAAAATATAAGCCCAGACTTGTTGCAGTTATGGATGAAACCAAACTAGCTGAATTTAAACGGGCTGTGGCCGGGCTAGATGTTGAAGTTGTAGTTGGTTCCGATGGTTTGAATGCAGTTGCCACCATGGCTGAAGTAAACTATGTAGTCAGCGCTGTTTCCGGCCGGATTGGCTTAGTGCCTACGCTGGCCGCCATCAGAGCGGGAAAAGATATTGGCTTGGCGAATAAAGAAACACTTGTGGCGGCAGGCGCGCTGGTCATGGAGGCAGCCCGAGCATACGGGGTAAGTGTTCTCCCGATTGATAGCGAACATTCGGCTATATTTCAGTGTCTGGAACGTGAGCGACAAGCTGTAGAGCGTTTAATTCTTACCGCATCCGGTGGCCCTTTCCTGGGGTATACGCGGGCGCAGCTTCAGAATGTGACTAAAACAGCGGCGCTACACCACCCCAATTGGTCGATGGGCGCCAAGATAACTATTGATTCCGCTACCTTGATGAATAAAGGACTGGAAGTAATTGAGGCACACTGGTTGTTTGACATGGCTTGGGATAAGATTTGTGTTATCGTGCATCCCCAAAGCATCATCCATTCCATGGTTGAGTATGCCGATGGATCCATTCTGGCTCATCTGGGACAGCCTGATATGCGCATTCCGATTCAGTATGCGTTGACTTATCCGCAGCGCAGAGCCAATCCTTTGACTAAACTTGACTTAGTGGGCAAAACTCTGACCTTTATGGAGCCTGATCGAGAAACCTTTCCGGCCCTGCAACTGGCTGAAAGTGCCGGTAGGCGGGGTGGTACGATGCCAGCAGTGATGAACGCAGCTAACGAAGCAGCGGTGGAACTATTACTTCAGGATAGGATTACCTTCACAGCAATTACTAAGGTGGTTGAGCTTGTGATGGCGCGCCATCAAGTTATCAATCAACCTGACCTAAGTCAAATACTTGACTCTGACGCATGGGCGCGTGAAGAGGTTTTGCACACGGCGGCCACTATTTGAGAGGACGGTGATTCAATTGCTGACAGCTCTCGCTTCAATCTTTGTTTTTGGGCTTTTGATACTTTCGCACGAGTTAGGTCATTTTTTGGTCGCGAAAAAAACAGGGGTAAGGATATTGGAGTTTAGTATGGGTATGGGGCCGAAACTATTGGGTTGGTCCAAAGGGGATACCCTGTATGCGTTGCGCTTATTGCCCATTGGCGGGTATGTCCGTATGGCTGGGATGGATCCGGAAGAGGGTAAAGATGAGTTGGCGCCCGCGCATGATCCGGGGAGCTTCATGAATAAGACTGTCTTGCAGCGGATGGCAATAATTTTCGCCGGCCCGTTTATGAACTTTATTTTAGCAATGGTGTTGTTCGTAATTGTATTTACTGCAATTGGTGTACCAACTGATTCAACGAATAATCAGATTGGGTCTGTAATTGCCGGGGGTGCGGCAGCCAAAGCGGGAATAGTCGCGGGGGACCAAATCGTGGCGATAAACGGTCAACAGACGCCGACTTGGGCTGATTTAACCCAAATAATTCATAACAGCTCTGATAAGCAATTATTGCTTACGGTGCGCCATGACGCTAAACTTAAGGAGCTTAAGGTCACACCCAAGCTTGATCCGCAATATAAGCAAGGCATGATTGGTATAGCTAATTCAGTAACCTTTATGAAGAAGGGTACGCTCGATGCGGCAGGGTTTGGCTTGCAGCGCACCTGGGATTTCACCAAATTTATTGTAGTCAGCTTGTTTGAGATGATTACCGGCAAAATGAAGGCCGAAGTGGGTGGCCCTGTCGCAATCGTGAGTGCCATTGGCCAGGGAGCAGCTCAGGGATTTGCCAATTTATTGGGTTTAACCGGCATGTTGAGCATCCAGTTAGGCTTGCTTAATTTGTTTCCGATTCCGGCCTTGGATGGGAGTAGGCTGGCTTTTCTGGCTTTAGAAGGGGTTAGGGGCAAACCAGTCGATCCCAATAAGGAAAATGTAATTCATTTAATTGGTTTTGCTCTGCTGATTTTGTTAATGATTTTTATTACTTATAACGATGTTACTCGCTTAATTGTGGGGAAGGCGGGATAAGCGGTTATGGACGCAATTATCCGGAGAAAAACACGCCAAATTATGGTTGGCGCGGTTCCGATCGGCGGAAGTGCACCAATCGTAGTGCAGTCGATGACCAATACGGACACCAGAGATATCCAGGGTACCTTGGGGCAAATAAACGCTTTACACCGGGCCGGGTGTGAAATTGTCAGGTTAGCGGTGTTAGACCTAGATGCTGCCAGGGCGCTGCAGACCATCAAACTCAGTTCTCCCGTGCCCTTGATTGCCGACATTCATTTTGATTATCGGTTGGCCCTAGAGGCTCTAGCCGCCGGTGTGGAAGGCTTACGCTTAAATCCGGGTAATATCGGTGCGGCGTGGAAAGTCAGAGAGGTGGTTCAGGCCGCTAAAGCAAGCAGGATTCCTATTCGTGTCGGCGTTAATTCCGGCTCGATTGAAAAAGAAATATTGGCCAAATATGGTGGACCCACTGCCCAAGGGATGGTTGAAAGCGCCTTGAAGCACATTCGAATCCTGGAAGAATTAGATTTTGCTGCAATTAAGGTTTCGCTGAAAGCCTCGCATGTTCCGTTAATGCTTGCTGCATACAGGCTGCTGGCTGGTGAGGTCGATTACCCGCTCCACTTAGGGGTAACTGAAGCAGGTACGGTAACTTCAGGCACGATTAAGTCTGCGGTGGGCATCGGCGCCCTGCTGGCTGAAGGAATCGGCGATACCATACGGGTATCCTTGACAGGAGATCCCATTCCTGAGATTAAAGTGGCCTATGCAATTCTCCAATCATTGGGCCTGCGGCAGCGTGGCGCGGAAATAATTGCCTGTCCTACGTGCGGCAGAACTCAAATTGACTTGACCCAACTAGCGGAACAAGTCGAAGCCAAATTGGCAAACATTACTAAACCAATTAAAGTTGCCGTGATGGGGTGTGTTGTTAACGGCCCGGGGGAAGCCAGGGAAGCGGACATCGGTGTGGCTGGCGGTCAGGGTGAGGGACTTATCTTTCGCAAAGGTGAGATTGTCGCTAAAGTCCCGGAAGATCAGCTGCTTCAAGTTCTATGTCAGTACATTGATCAGCTTAACGACGAGTCCGATACTCTTTAACTTTAAGTCACATTATCTAAATTAGACAGAGAAAGGGTCAATTATTATGCGCGTAAGTCAACTTCTCATACCAACTCTACGAGAAACACCTGCTGAAGCAGAAGTTATAAGCCATCAACTCATGTATCGCGCGGGCTTTATACGTAAAACTGCGGCGGGAGTATATACCTATCTGCCCCTGGCCCACCGGGTGATTCAAAAGATATCCCGCATTGTGCGTGAGGAAATGGACGCCAAAGGCGGTCAGGAAATAATGCTCCCGATAATCCAACCGGCAGAACTCTGGCAAGAAAGCGGGCGTTGGGCTGTGTATGGGGATGAAATGTTTCGACTTAAAGACAGGCATCAACGTGAATTTTGTCTGGGGCCGACGCACGAAGAAGTGGTTACCGATTTAGTACGCGGTGAAGTGCGTTCTTACAAACAGTTACCTCTCTTGCTGTATCAAATCCAAAACAAATATCGCGACGAGCGCAGACCGCGTTTTGGTCTGATGCGTGGCCGTGAGTTTATCATGAAAGACCTGTATTCTTTTGACCGTGATGCTGCTAATTGCAAACAAAGCTATGCCAAGATGTATGATGCTTATCAGCGCATCTTTAGTCGGTGTGGACTGAGTTTTCGCCCGGTTGAGGCTGATGCCGGCGCGATTGGCGGCACAGGTGGTACGCACGAATTTATGGTTTTGGCCGATTCGGGCGAGGCTGGCATCGTATATTGTCCTCAATGTGATTATGCCGCAAACGTGGAAAAGGCTGAGTGTAAACCTCAGGTCAAAGCTATTGACGCGACCCCTTCCGCCAAGGAACTTGTGGCGACACCCGGCGCCAAAACAATAGAAGCGGTAACAAAGTTTTTGCACACCGAGCCAGAATGCTTAATCAAAACGCTGATCTACAGGATTGACGCCAAGTTGGTTGTGGTGCTGGTGCGCGGGGATCGTGAAGTTAACGAAATTAAATTAAACAATGTCTTTGGCGCCATGACTGTCGAACTGGCTTCCGCGCAAGAGGTAAACCAACTTTGCAAGTGTGAGACGGGGTATGTGGGTCCGGTGGGACTTACTGAGGTAGAAATAGTGGCAGATGCCGAAGTCCCGCTCATGGTTAATGCAGTGTGTGGTGCAAACGACAATGGCTATCACTTCAAGGGTATCAAGCCCGGACGTGACTTCACAATCAATCAGGTCGTAGATTTGCGTACCATAGAAGCTGGTGAACCCTGCCCCAAATGTGGCGAGCCACTGGCAACGGCGCGGGGAATTGAAGTAGGACAGGTGTTTAACCTGGGCACTACGTATAGCGAAAAATTGAACGCTAAGGTTCTGGGCGAAAATGGTAAGGAGCAAACGCTTTATATGGGTTGTTACGGTATAGGCGTTACCAGAACCATGGCTGCGGCGATTGAACAAAATTATGATCAAGACGGCATAAAATGGCCAATGCCCTTAGCACCCTTTCAAGTCGTGATCGTACCGGTAAATCTCAAGGAGCAAGCAGTCGTGGATGCGGCGGAAAAACTTTATGCCGAGCTGCTTAAACAGCGCGTTGAGGTGTTAATTGATGACCGTGACGAGCGGCCCGGGGTTAAATTTAAAGACGCTGACCTTGTCGGTTATCCTCTGCGGGTAACGATTGGAGCCAAAACATTACAAGACGGCAACGTCGAGGTAAAATTCCGCGCTACGGGTCAGGTTGAATTCGTCCCGGTAGAAGCAGTAGTGGATTTCCTCCAAGTGCAGATTGCCGCTCAACTTGCCAGCTGTGGCAACTAATTTAGGTGCTAACTAATAGTGCCGCAAGGCTATACTTGACTCTAAGAATTTGGGATATGCCAAAATTCTTAGAGTCAAGACTTTAATAACACCAATTTTCCAGTTAAACTAATGGTATGAGTACTTGGTAACGGCTGGACGGAGGGAAAAAGTGAGCGAAACGAGCTTAGCCTTACTTGATGCCATCGACTGGCAAGATTTTGACCCTGCGATTGCCGGGATTTTGCGGCAGGCCAATATTAAAAAGGTGCAGCTGCTAAAGAGTCAGGGAAAGTGGATTGTATATCTCGACTTGGCCGAAATAGTGGACAGGGCGGAATTGTCACGCCTGGCGGATGATCTGCGTTCGCTGGTGCCTGGAATTAAATATGTCGAAGTTATCCCCAGCTATCATGCGTGGGGTGGGACCCTGACGGAGCTATACCACAATCATTGGTCACAGGTTGTTGCCGCTTTAGCTGAGCGGCTAGCTGCCCTGGCTTCTGTGCAATACCAGATTGATGGGTCAAAGCTGCGTATTGCCACGGCTAATGAGGTTAGTCTGCAGTTTTTGCAAGCGAAGGGCTGTACCAATTTGGTACCACAATACTTGCGCGAAACCTTTGGTCTAGACGTTCAAGTTGAATTAGTTGTCAATCCTGACGCGTCAAGGCCGGAAGACATCTTATTGCAGGCGACGGCCACGGAACAAGCTATGTTGGCCCAAATCAGACGTGAAGAAAATGTTCCTGCTACGAAGGAAAAGCCGCCCGGCGAGGCTATTTTTGGCCGCACTTTTACCAGTGATGCTATACCCTTGCAAGAGGTGCAAGACGAAGAGAGATCAGTTATTCTGCAGGGTCAGGTATTCGGTTTTGAGTCCCGCTTACTTAAGAGCGGCAGATCGTTAGTGATCTTTAATATTTCCGACAACACCGATTCCATCAGTGTGAAGATATTCGATGCAGAAAAGGGTACCCTAGCTCAATCTGGCCTTATTCACGACGGTATGTGGGTAAAAGTCCGTGGCCCGGTCCAATATGATAAGTTTTCCCAGGAACTTACGCTTATGGCGCGCGATATCATGCCGCATTCGCCGCAGCAACGCCAAGATTTAGCAGCAGAAAAGCGCGTAGAACTGCACCTGCACACCAAGATGTCCACGATGGATGCCATCGGTGGCGTAACGGATTTGGTTAAGCGGGCGGCCAAGTGGGGGCATCCTGCCGTGGCCATAACTGATCATGGGGTGGTTCAAGCCTTTCCTGAGGCTGTAGAAGCCGCACAAAAGGCCGGTATTAAGCTGATTTATGGCGTAGAAGCGTACCTGGTAGACGATGATCCGGCCCTAAGCATACCCATAGAAAAACGCAAGTCGCGCCACTGTATTTTGCTGGCAAAAAATTCAGTGGGCTTATATAACTTATATCAGTTGATTACTGCATCACATCTCCAGCATTTTCATCGCACACCGCGTATGCCGAGGAGCTTAATTCAGGCTCACCGTGAGGGATTAATTATTGGTTCGGCTTGTGAGGCCGGTGAACTGATTCGGGCTTATTTGGATGGTGCAGACCGGGAAAAACTTAAGCAAATTGCTGGTTTTTATGACTATTTCGAACTTCAACCGGTCGGCAATAATAAATTTCTCGTGAAAAACGGTACTTTTCATAGCATGGAGCAATTGCGAGATATTAACCGCACCGTGGTAAGCCTAGGGGAGGATCTCGGCCTTCCGGTTGTAGCCACAGGGGATGTCCACTTTTTAGATCCTGAGGACGAAGTATACCGCCGCATCCTTATGGCGGGCAAAGGGTTCGAGGATGCTGATGATCAGGCGCCCTTATATTTTAAGACTACCCAGGAGATGCTGGAAGAGTTTAGCTACTTAGGGGAGGCTAAGGCTACGGAGGTAGTAATAGCTAATCCGCGTGGGATTGCGGACCAGATCGAACAATTAAAGCCGTTTCCTGACGAGCTGTTTTCACCGGTTATTCCCGGTGCCGAGCAGCAAATTCAGGACATGACCTTGAGCAAGGCGGCAGAATTGTATGGCAATCCTTTGCCCATAGTCGTGCAAAAGAGAATAGATAAAGAGTTAAATTCGATTATCCATAACGGCTTTTCCGTGCTCTATCTAATTGCCCATCTACTAGTAAAGAAGTCGAACGAAGACGGCTATTTGGTCGGTTCACGTGGTTCAGTAGGTTCATCACTTGTAGCAACATTTACCGGCATCACGGAAGTTAATCCATTGCCACCCCATTATCGTTGCCTCAACTGTAAACATAATGAGTTCATTGAAGACGGCACGTACGGTTCCGGTGCGGATATGCCGGATAAAAATTGTCCTTCCTGCGGTGGGGTATTAGCTAAGGATGGGCATGACATTCCGTTTGAAACTTTCTTGGGGTTTAAGGGGGACAAAGTACCTGATATTGACCTTAATTTTTCCGGCGACTATCAAGGCCGGGCCCATAAGTTTACGGAGGAGTTATTCGGCAAAGAAAATGTTTTTCGCGCCGGAACGATTGCCACAATTGCCGACAAAACCGCATTTGGATTTGTGAAGAATTATCTGGAGGAGCGGGGAATTAAGGTTAGAACGGCTCATATGACTCGCTTGGTGAATGGTTGTACAGGTGTTAAACGGACTACAGGCCAACATCCAGGTGGGCTGATGGTTATTCCCAAGGAATGCCGCGTACACGACTTTACACCTTTGCAAAGACCTGCTGATGATGTGAAGTCAGATACGATTACGACCCATTTTGATTATCACTCCATTTCAGGACGATTGGTTAAGTTGGACATCCTGGGACATGACGATCCAACGGTAATAAAAATGTTAGAGGATTTGACTGGGGTTGATGCCAAGCAAATTCCTCTTGATGAGCCCCAGGTAATGTCGTTGTTTTCTTCGCCCCAAGCCCTCGGTGTTTTGCCGGAAGACATTAACTCTGTCACAGGAACGTTTGGTATTCCGGAATTTGGTACTAAGTTTGTCAGGCAGATGTTAGAGGATACCCAGCCGCGAACATTTTCCGATTTGGTGCGAATATCCGGTTTGTCGCATGGAACGGATGTCTGGTTAGGGAATGCTCAGGATTTAGTACGGAGCGGTACCGCGAATATTGCGGATATTATTGCCTGTCGTGACGATATTATGGTTTATCTCATTTATAAAGGGCTTGAGCCCAGTAAAGCGTTTAAGATCATGGAGGGTGTGCGCAAAGGCAAGGGAGTTAAAGAAGAGGATATTGCTGAGATGCGGGCCAATGCTGTACCGGAATGGTATATCGATTCTTGTCTTAAGATTAAGTATATGTTTCCTAAAGCACATGCCGTAGCTTACGTTACTATGGCTTTTCGCATCGCTTGGTTTAAGGTGTATCATCCGGAAGCTTTCTACGCCACCTTTTTTACCGTGCGGGCCGATGAGTTTGATGCTGATTTAATCACGCAAGGTTTACACGCGTGCAAACGGCGAATCGAAGAAATTGAGCGGAAAGGTAATGAAGCCTCGGCTAAAGAAAAAAATCTGGTCACTATTTTAGAACTGGCGGTGGAAATGTACTGCCGTAAAATCAAACTGCTGCGGGTTGATTTGCAGAATTCCGATGCGACTAGTTTCAAAATATGTGCGGATGGTATTCAGCCACCGTTCGCGTCGTTGCAAGGTCTTGGGTCAACAGCTGCTGGGAGTATTGTAGCCGCCCGCCAGGACGAGCCCTTTCAGTCTATTGAAGATTTACGCGTCAGAGCGCGGCTCAGTAAAACCATAATTGATATTATGAACGTACATGGGTGTCTCCAAGGCTTGCCGGATACGAACCAGATGTCCCTATTTTAGAAGTAAAGGTTGATTCGCTTTTGGCACTGTGTTATACTAAAAGCGGTTAATTTTGTGCGGCATATTCATGGTATTGCGTGAAAGAGTGGGTAAAAGCCCACTCTTTAGTGTTACCTGAGCATTTACCCGAGGTATATTTTGGCAATATACAATCTAAACTACTAAAGATAGCGTAGAAGCTGCAATGTTTTTGTAACAGAAAGGTGGTTGCTGATTTGAAAAGCAAAGTGGAAGAACAGGTAACGACCTTAGTCGAGCCTTACATACGGCAACAGGGATTAGAATTGGTAGATGTTGAATATGTAAAGGAAGGTGCCCATTGGTATCTAAGAATTTTTATCGACAAAGCAGGTGGGGTGGAGCTGAGCGACTGCCAGGCAGTGAGTATCTTGGTAAGCGAAAAACTCGACCAGGCTGATCCGGTTAATCAGGCGTATCTTTTGGAAGTATCTTCGCCTGGCTTGGAACGCCCGTTAAAAAAAGACGAGGATTTCGCCACGTATAAGGGAAGTTTGGTTACAGTGCATACCTATGCACCTTATCAGGGCTACAAAGAATTTACAGGTAATTTAGTGGGGCTGGAAGAAGGACAAATTGTGTTGGAACATGCTGGGACCAAAGTTGCCATTCCTCAACAACAGGTCAGCAAGACACATTTAGCGGTCGAGTTTTAAGCTAGGCCTTATAGTTTATCCTGCACAATAAAATAGGGAGGCAAGTTAAAAATGAATCTGGAATTTATCGAAGCTTTGCAGGAACTGGAAAAGCAGAAGGGTATTGCAGCTGAAGTGCTACTTGAAGCGATTGAGGCAGCATTGATTTCCGCTTACAAGAAAAACTTTGGTTCACTGCAAAATGTGCGCGTACATATTGAAAGGTCTACGGGTGAAATTAAGGTTTATGCGCGTAAATCAGTGGTGGTAGATGTTGACGATGAGCGGGCAGAAGTAAGTCTTGAGGATGCGCGTAAAATAGATCTCAACTATGAACTTGATGATGTAGTGGAATATGAAGTTACCCCGCGTGATTTCGGTCGTATTGCGGCGCAAACCGCAAAGCAAGTCGTAGTGCAACGTATCCGTGAGGCTGAACGCGGCCTTATTTTTGATGAATTTATTAACCGTGAAGGTGATATAGTTACTGGGGTGGTCCAACGGATCGAACAAAAAAATGTGTTGATTGATTTGGGCAAAGTTGAGGCCGCGCTCGGTCCGCAGGAACAAATTCCGGGCGAAATCTATCACTTTAATGACCGGGTAAAAACCTATATTGTAGAAGTGAAGAAAACTACCAAGGGACCGCAAATTCTGGTGTCGCGAACTCATCCTGGCTTGCTTAAGCGCTTGTTTGAGTTGGAAGTGCCGGAAATCTTTGACGGAGTTGTGGAAATCAAGGCCGTGGCGCGTGAAGCCGGGGCCCGCTCCAAAATTGCCGTGCACTCGAGGGATGAAAACGTAGATCCCGTTGGAGCTTGTGTCGGACCTAAGGGTATGCGGGTCCAAACCATTGTCACGGAACTTAAAGGTGAAAAAATTGACATCGTACGTTGGTCGCCGGAGCCGGAAAAATTCGTGGCCAATGCGTTGTCACCGGCTAAAGTGCTTTCTGTCAGTATAATCGAAAATCATAAAGTGGCTCAAGTTGTTGTACCTGACTACCAGCTCTCTTTGGCCATCGGTAAAGAAGGTCAAAATGCCCGTCTGGCAGCCAAATTAACCGGTTGGAAAATTGATATTAAGAGTGAAAGTCAAGTGGGCAATTATCAGGATCAGTATGACGCCAATTATTATGACGAATATGACGGCGAAGAAGAGTACTATGATGAGAACTCCGAATATAATGGCGATGGGTACGAGTACACAGAAGAACAAGCCGCTAATGGGGACTACCTGGAATACAGTGATGAGGGATATGAGCAAGCTGAATATGCGGGAGCTGAGTTAAATCAAGCACCGCCCGTTTCAGTTCCGAATGAAGTGTCGGAACCAGCTGTTGCTGTGGATACAGAGGCAAGTCCGAAGAAGAAGAAACGTGGTAGGTGAGCCGGGTGAAAGTTAAGAAAATTCCGCTGCGCATGTGTCTTGGTTGTCAGCAAATGAAACCAAAACGTGAACTGATTCGGGTTGTAAAAAGTTCTGAAGGTGAGATCTCACTGGACACTACGGGTAAACGCAATGGGCGCGGAGCTTATGTATGCCCTCAACTCGACTGCTTTGACAAGGCGGTTAAGGCGAAGCGGTTTGAGCGTGCCTTTGAGCACGCTATTCCGCCGGAAGTCTACGCCGCGCTGCGTTCGCGTCTGGAGGAATAAGGGTGCAAGCAAAGGTAGCTGCTCTATTGGGCTTTGCCAGTAAGTCCAAAAAACTAGTTTCAGGGGAATCTGCCGCAGAAGCGATGTTGAAAAAGGGTAAGGCCAAGTTGGTCATTCTGGCTGCTGATTTAGCTGTTAACAGCCAGGTTAAATATAGACAGTGGTGTACAGACTTGGGAGTTCCCGTCTTAATTATGGGTACAAAACAAGTTTTAGGAATTAGCATCGGCCTATCGCCGCGCAGCATAGTAGTGGTCACGGATGGGAAATTTGCGCAAAGTATTTTGCAAGTGGAGGGATCTTTGGCGAAAGAATAGGGTTTGAAATAATATGGGGGTGGTTGCATGGCAAAAATCAGAATACACGAATTAGCAAAGGAATTGGATATCAGTAGTAAAGATATAATAACGCGGTTGGCGACACTGGGAGTGGAAGTTAAAAATCACATGAGTACAGTAGAACCTGAAGATATAGACCGTCTAAAATCAACACTCAGGGTTAAACCCCAAACGGAGAATGCCAATCCGGAAACAAGGCGACCGGCTGGACCGGTAAATACCGCTGGGAGAACCGAAGGACAGCGCCCGGAAAGCTTCCAAGGCCAACGCCCGCAGGGACCGCGTCCGGAAGGCTTCCAAGGCCAACGCCCGCAGGGGCCGCGTCCGGAGGGCTTCCAAGGCCAACGTCCGCAGGGACCGCGCCCGGAAGGCTTCCAAGGTCAACGTCCGCAGGGACCGCGTCCGGAAGGTTTCCAAGGCCAACGCCCGCAGGGGCCGCGTCCGGAAGGTTTCCAAGGCCAACGCCCGCAGGGGCCGCGTCCGGAGGGCTTCCAAGGTCAACGCCCGCAGGGGCCGCGTCCGGAAGGCTTCCAAGGTCAACGCCAGCAGGGACCG
>JAJXUE010000030.1 GCA_021783135.1 Bacillota bacterium
CTGCTCAAGCAGTCGTTGCTGCAAATTAAGGGCAGCCTGATCCAAAAAGTAGTGCCTTTTCCAAGCTCGCTACTAGCACTTACGTTGCCACCGTGTGCCTCCACAATCCGTTTGACAATGGTAAGGCCCAACCCCATGTGCGTTTTGCCGGATTTATCACCGCGGAAAAAGCTCTCCCAAACATAGGGTAAGTGATCCATGGCAATACCCTTGCCTGTATCCGACACTGACAGTACGCCCATTTCCGCCTCAGGCTGTACCTTGATTATGATTTTGCCGCCCTCCGGCGTATACCACAGGCTGTTTTCCAGTAGGTTCACTATAACCTGGGTCAGCCTGTCCTTATCGCCAAAAACCAAGGTGGTGCCACTCTCAACCTTAAGTTCCAGACCTTGAGCTTCTGCTCTGGTTTGATATTTTTCCCCTACTTCGCACGCCAATTGGCCGAGATCGAGCCGATTTTGCACAATTGGAAACCCTTGCTCCAAGCGGTTAATTTCTTGCAAGTCACCAACCAGTCTGCCTAAACGTTGAATTTCCTGCAAACTCATCTCCACATAGTTTTTCTGTTCCGGCACGGGAACGAGGCCATCAGCCAACGCCTCCAGTTGACCTTGCACCAAATGAATCGGCGTCCGCAATTCATGCGACACCGAAGCCATCAATTCACGCCGTAATTTTTCCTGGCGATGTCCGGCCGTCACATCTCTGATTACGGCCACACCTCCACCGTAACCTGCAATATTGCGCAATGGTTCCATATGAATATTTAAAACCTGCGTGTCGATTTCAACTTCGCGCATCGCACTTACCCCAGTCTTGTTCACCTCGGCTAAAGCCTCACGCAGGCAAGCCAAAACTTTTTCCTGCCGCCCGGCGTCATCTTGCCAAAGCTCAAGTGCCGGTGGGTTGACTTGGACCAAATCACCGTGTTCGTTAAGGGTTAAGACCGCATCTCCCATGCTCTCCAGAATGCCGCCCAGTTGTTCCTTTTCCTGCGACAATAGCTTAATATTTTTGTCCAACTCCGCAGCCAAAATGTTAAAGGAATTCCGCAAATCCCCAATCTCATCTTTAGTACTGACAGTTAACCGATCCGAAAAGTCGCCTGCGCTCATTTTGCGAGCGATTTGATTCATCTCAATCAATGGTGTTGTCACGGTGCGCGACAGCCACAGCGCAAACAAAGTCGCCAGCACTATCGCTCCACCTGCTACGTAATAAAGCAAATGACTAAAAGAGCGAATACTTTCAGTTACAGGGGCCAACGGGCTGTTAAGCATTAAAACCCACTTAATTCCCCCCGGCAACTTCAGCTGCGTCACTGCTGTAGCTACTCCATAACCGTCCGTCATAGTAAGTGTCTTGGCTATTGTCTCACCAGCCAAAACCTGGTTGAAATCAGTTTGACTTAACGGAATTACATTCATCATACCCATACCCCGGCCTATGCCGTGCATAGCACCGCCCAGAGCTTCGATCTGGCCTTGATTGTTTAACACCAAAGCAGACATCCCTTCGGTATAACGAATGTTATTTAATTGAGCCTGCAGTTCTCCCAAGTCTTGGGACGAGCCAAGGCTTGCCGCTTCCCTTTGTACTTCCTGCTTAAGCGAATCTAACTTTTGGTTAGTATAAAAATCGGCAAACAAATAGTTTAACGCCAAGCTAAAGGAACCCAGCACTAAAAGTACTAGGGTAATCATAACCAGCCACAGTTTAAGCGTAATCCCTTTACCTTTAAAAGGCATGTTCTAACCCCCTGTTACTTGGCGCCGGGATCAAACTTATAGCCCACTCCCCATACTGTGGCAATATAATTTCGTTCGACCTTAACCTTTTCACGAATTTTTTTAATATGAGTATCTACCGTGCGCAAATCACCATAAAAATCATAACCCCAAACCGTTTCCATTAGCTGCTCCCGGGAAAATACCCGGCCGGGATTCTTAGCTAAAAAATAGAGTAAATCAAACTCCTTCGGGGTAAGGCTTACTTCTCCTTGCTCGATAGCAACAACCCGCGCAGCCTTATCGATGGACAAACCAGGGAAAGTTAAACTCTCTCCCGTTTGGCCCGGCATACCGGAGCGTTTGAGCAAAGCCTTGACTCGAGCAACCAATTCACGCGTACTGAAAGGTTTGACGAGATAGTCATCCGTACCAAGCTCAAACCCCAGGACGCGGTCAAACTCCTCGCCCCGTGCCGTTAGCATAATAATGGGAATGTTCGATTCCGCTCGTACTTGACGACAAACCTGCCAACCGTCCATTTCGGGCATCATTAAGTCGAGAATGAGCAAATCGAACTTGGCCTCCTTGAGTTTGGCCAAGGCTTCTTTGCCATCAGCACCTTCCTCAACCAGAAAACCTTCATTTTCTAAATAAAGGCGCACTACCGCCCTGATTTGGCTCTCATCATCCACAACCAATATTTTTGTCTGTGCCATACATCCTCCTGCCGTTCGAGCTTTTTAGCCTCCGCTTTAGAAAGCCTCCTTAAGGTGGTGCAAAGTAAGTTTTCCATGAGGCGGATCGTAAATTGAAATTACGTCGAAGCGCACTTCTGCATCCGCTAGAGCAGCATTAAAGGCTAAAAAATTTTGGGCAACTAACCTTAGCTTGCTGATTTTTTTACCGGTTATGCTTTCAAAACCGCTGCCATACTGCCGCGAAGACTTCAAGCGAACCTCTACAAAAACTACCTGCTTCCCATCCAGCAAGATTAAATCGATCTCCCCGATGCGGCAGCGATAATTACGGGCCAGCAATTGGTAACCCTGCTCTGCTAAATGACGCAAGGCCAACTGCTCGCCAAAAATCCCCTTCGCGCGGCGGTGCTCCATAACCGGACCTCCCATGTAACTTGTAGCTCATACATTCTCTGTCCGGCGAGCAAAATCCTCTGCGTCCTAGATGATACTCATTGACCGTAGGCGCAACAGGACTTATTGAGACGCGATAACCTTGCATTTATCAGTTTACCATCTAATGAAATTTTGTAAACTTTTACCTTCGTGTCGGTTTGGATCCATTCATGGCAACACTCTTGGCAGTAAAAGCGGCTCCTGCCTATCTGCCCTATGTAGTGATGACCACAGACTGGGCAATTCATGTCAACCAGCTCCTAAATACAAAATATCCTAGCCCATTAGTTTTAATTTAGTTATTTTACATATTTTATAAAAAAGACTTGTACATTACATGGAGAAATTGTAAACATTTTGTGAAATATACCATATTGCCAAAATTTCTGACTGCCGGAACATAAAAAAATCCGGGACTAGCTTACTAGCCCCGGATGGCCGCATAATTATTAGCGGGCGCGAAAAGTCTTATTGTGGCAATCATTACAGCTGCTTGCATCGTGACAGGCAAAGCACTTGGCCTGGTTATCCTTATTCACCTGTTTGGGATGAATTTGCAGCCAGTCGGTTGGATGTTGATTGTAATGGCATTGAGCGCAGGTGACCGATGAGGCCGGTTTTTCCGGCACCTTGCCTTTTTCATCATAGTTGTGGCAAGTCAAACATGCATTAATATTGGCCGTGGCTGCAGGTCCGTGTGACACCGTATAAAAGCTTCTATGCGTGGACGGGCGTTTGCTATGACATTCCACACAGAAATCCGTCTTGCGCGCAAAACTTTGCACGTCGGTCCAACCATTTCCCTGGGGCTTATACTGTAGTTGCAAGGAAGCATCATATTGGTGACAGCTATTACAGGCTGCAACATTTCCTAACGCCACATAGCCGTGCGCGGTGGCAAAATTAGCAGTTTTGTGACTGGCAGGTGGTGTTTTATCCGCGTGGCAAGCATTACAATTACTAGTTGCCATCGAGCCATTATGGCATTTCATACACCCATCCATCGGTATGCGGTTGGGGTCGAATAAATTTTCCCCTTGCAACAAAGGACCGCTTTGACCGGGGAGATTGACAGTGACGGCTTTGACAACTTGACCGTGCGCTACCGTGCGGTGACATTGGGTACAAGATAGACCCATTTGCACGTGCAAATTGTGCGGTACAAGTAAATCCTGCGGTGGAGTGATTACCCTGGCATCACTATGACACTTGAGACATGATGTGTCAGCCACACTCACTTGGAGCGTATTAACACGGTTAACCCCCATGAAGTGTTTATAAGCAAAGTTGGCCAATGAAATATTGGTGTGGCAATCAACGCAATTTGCCCTACTGTGTGAAGTGGTCTTCCAAGCATCATAGCTAGCCTGCATTTCGTGGCAGCTGACACAAAACTCGGGATTATGCGATGCTGCGTTGTACTTGTAGATACCTGTTAACAGGATGCCGCAAACAACCAAGCACAAAATCAAAAGGCCAACTCTTTTGCTGCGTCGTTTGCGCCTTTGTTTGCCACCTTCACCTCCGTCTGCTGTGTAGTCCCACTGTCCCTGGTCTGATTGTTTCACTCTATACCCTCCCTTCGCGGGATTTTTATTTCTATTCCAGCCCTACCGGTAGAAAGGTATAGAGAAACCATACCAATACTACCGCATACACAATCATTTCTGTGATGATTAAGCGCTTGCTTTGTTCGTGACGATTGCTGCTCACGCCTTTACCTCCTAACTCTTATGACTGATTTTTTCGCCTGGTATGCCGTCAAGACTGTCCAAGGCCGTTGTATTTACTTTAAAGGAATCAACTTGTGCCACAGTGCCTCCCTCAA
Organism: Bacillota bacterium; assembly: GCA_021783135.1. Lineage (GTDB taxonomy): Bacteria > Bacillota > Desulfitobacteriia > Desulfitobacteriales > JAJXUE01 > JAJXUE01. The sequence continues at coordinate 4,695 of JAJXUE010000030.1, forward strand.
GTCTGGCAAGCTCAGCCGGATGTTCATGTAACATTAGTTCGCGGGACATCTTGCCGGTGTACCAGAGCTTATTCATCGGGAAAAAGGTTGGGCTAAAATGCACATTGTAGAAGTGCCAGAAGAAAATTACGACGATTGCCAATACCGCTTCATCACTATGGGCTGCCCGGGACGCATCGATAAACCAGCGTGGGACGTACTTGGTGGCCACATCCGGGAACCACATCATAAGCCCGGACCCGCCAATCATGAAAATCCCCCAAAACACGGCCCAATAGTCAAACTTTTCCTTATACGTATACCGTTCCCAATTCGCTTGTTTTTTGCTTAAGCCAAGCAGATATGCCAGATTATCGGCCAAGTCTTTAAAGTCCTTTGGCCCAGGCAAAGTAGCCCACGAACGAGTTTTTTTACGGGACAACATGTAAATTAGCCAAAACAAATGATACACACAACTAGCTAACATCACCGCTGCACCGGTCAAATGGATTTTTAAATCTGTGTCCGCTCCGCCGAATAATGCCGCCAGCCTCGACCCCCACCCCGTATATGCATATTTAATGGGCAGGCCTGTAAACGTACAAACCATGAAACTGGTAAACATCATGACGTGTTGAATCCGCTGATGGATATTAAAGCGCTCATACTCCTTTTTGGGGCCTTCTGCCATAGTACCTCTCTCCCCCTAGCGTTTTTCTATGTTTTGATAGCGCCGCCACAGTTCCATCTCAATATGGATCAGTAACAAGGTCACAGTAATAATGGTCAACCAGGTGAAAAACTTCAACGTCCAATAGGTTGTAGCTCCGGGTCCCTCCGCCTTTAATTCGGCGTGCTCCGTACCCTTGGCAAAGTTGGCCCTGGCTTTGAGGTGACACTGGGCACACGTGGCTGCCACATTGTTCTTGTTCACACTGGATTTAGGATCATCAGCGCCTAAAATTGCGTGCGAACCATGACAGGAGACACACGTAGCTGCGGTAAGACTACCCAGACTCACAGCCCTGCCGTGAAAACTCTCCGCATACGTTTCTTGGAATTTGTGGTCATGACACTTGGTGCACGTTTGTACCGAATTAAGCGGATAAACACTTGATTCCGGATCCGATTGTTTGAGAATATTGTGGCTCCCATGACAATCAGAACATAGTGCTGTTTCTTTGCCCTCCAGAAATAGCTTACCGTGGCTGGAGTTGGCATAGACCTTAGCAATATCGGAATGACATTGTTGGCAGCTTTTGTCAACTTGTTTGGCCAGTTCCCTATCTGAGGGGGCTGAGTGTTTAACATTAGCCTTGATATTCGGATGACAACTGGTACAAGCAATGTTCCCATGCATAGATGCCTTATACTTAGCGCTGTCAACATAACCTGCCTGACCGGGCAGGTCACCGGTTATGGCCTGCTTTTGACCGTGACATTTTAAGCAAGCTTGGTTAATTGTTTGAGCCGCTACCAGGCGTTGTCTGGTTAATTCGTCCAGGTTAACATTAGAATCTGCTAGAACTGTGACTTTAGGTACCAGCATGCATAGCAAGATTAAAGCGGTACCCGCAAGCCATTTTTTCCAAACCAATAACGTTCACCTCTTTTCTTCTCTGGCCAACTTACCGATATTCGATATTTTCTAAGTCATCCAGAGGAATCAGTACAAGACGTTTACAGTGGCGACATTTGATCACTAAATACCGTTCTTTCTGCTGGCTAATTATTTTGCCGCATAGGCACTTGATATCTACTACCTTTGCCTCAGCCAAGACCCTTCACCTCCCTATTATTCGAGTACGGACCACAGATACGGCGGCCAAACCAGAATAATGCTAACTGCGAAGGTCATCGCAAAAACCACTAAACCCAGACCACACGTCATTACTGCCTTTAGCGCGCTGCTATTTAAATGAATTTTAAATAACACCACATAGGCTGCTGCACTGAAGCTGAAAATCCCAATAAGCACTAAACCAAGCCCGAATAATAACATCATGAAAATCACCTCCTCACCGAAAAAATTGGCTTTGGTCAGAAAAACAATAACAGGGGCTGGCAAAACAAATGCCAGCCCCTGAAATAGTTGCTGGCCTCTGGACTTAAAGTCTCCGGACTAAACAATATTAAGTTAACTAGGAGAAATAAACAGAAAAGACCAGTCCCCTGTGGGGAACTGGTCTCTGGACTTTAAGTCTCCGGACTCAGGCTAGATATTTACTAACTTTGCCTCGGTAATTATATATTTTCCCTGCAGGCTACCCGTTACGTGAACGGTTTTGCCTTTATTTATGGTTATGTTGACAATACGTTTGCAATGCCGGCACTTGATGATAAATACCTCAGCATCGTGCTGACCGAGAAGCTTACCGCATTGACAGCGGACATCATTAAGCATTTTCCCACCGTCCCTTTCACGCCTTGTGTTAATTATCACAAAGCCCAGTTTTTCGACCACTGTGTGTTTCCTTTTCTAGTTAAATTATATGAGATTTCCGGCCCAATTCCCAATCAATTGGTTGGTGCTCTCGGACATTTCGTTGGTAATCACGGTCATGTTTTGTTGCTTCATCCTATCTGTTGGCTATTTCGGACTTGAGACCTGGGAAGTTTACGGAATTCACTGGGAGAAACGCCCATCAAGGCCTTAAAGGTTTTACAAAACTGCGATTTATCACTAAGGCCAACCAAGCTACCTACTTGGCTGATGCTCAGCGTTGGATTTTGCAACAGTTCTTTGGCCTTCTCGATCCGAAAGGCCGTAACATATTCTTTAATCCCTAACCCAAAGTAGTGTGAAAACAAACGGCGTAGTTGTCGTTCCGACATATTGGCGATGTGGCATAGAGTTGCCACATTAACATCGCCGGCGAACTGATTGTGCACATGCTCTAATACATCCGCCAGTTCAGGCGGTAGGCTGGAGTCGGATGCAAGCACAGCACCCTGTACGGGGTGACCAATTACTGTTTCCGGCAGTCCCAACTGAGATCGGAATCTGCGCTCATGTTGGGGGTTGCAAATTGCGGTCCAAAGCGTGCAGAGCATAAATCCTTCCGCATACATTGCGTGGGCCAGGCACAACTCACTCATCTGTGCTACCAATTCGCGCACAGCTGCCATGTCGCCCTGCCATTGTTGGCATAAAGCCATAACTCTAAGCAAATGCAGCCTGTTGCGCGGTGTTAGATGAGTCTGAGCCAAGTCCTCTAAGTATTGCCACGATCGAGTAAGCGCCTGTTCGGTCCTATCACTTGCCGCTATTAGTATCTCCAGGGTTAGAATTTCTTGGGAGATTGTGTTATCCTCCCTGTTTCTCCCCACTTCCTGCAGATCAACCAAAATATCTTTTAATTTAGTTTGATGATTCGCTAGCAAAGCTAAGTAACTTTCCAACCGGTAAACATTTAGCCGCAAGAGTTTGGCTTGAGTATATACTTCCAAAGACTTAACCCGCTCCAGGATAGTCTGAGCCATACTATAGTCGCCCCTAAGCATTGCCAGTTGCGCCATTCTAGTTTGAATTTGCCCTAAGAGCAGCGGATCCTGCATTTTCTTCGCTATGTCTAGGCTCATGTTAAACAAGCTGTCCGCCTCGGCCAGTTCACCGTGTTCCAGTGCCAACTGGCCTCTGATAAAATAGCTTAAGAGCTTAGCCAAAGCGTTTGAATTAGGATAAGCTGCCAGTTTAGTGGCGTGCTCCAAAGCTTTATTAATTTCACCGCTCTGGATGTAGAGAAAAGTGTATATCGCACTTACCTCTTGCGCAACTCCGGCGTCATTGTCATTCTTCGCCCGCTGAGCCAGTAACTCGGCCAAGCTCTCAGCTTCATCAATTTTATCCATGGCGATGTAAGCAAAAATAATGTTGTTCAGAATCGCTTGCTTATGAACATCGCGGCTCGACTCAAGCGCCATACTATAATGCTCCAGTGTTTCCTTATAGTTGCCCATGCGAAAGGACAAATCTCCCAACTTATTTTGGACGGAAGCATAGCGTGCCGTACCTTTTTCTACGCCAATATTGAGCAATTCCCCCAAATATCGCCACGCTTCTTGGTAATAGCCGAGAAAACAAGCACTCTCCGCCAACCCTTCTAAAACGGCATAACGATAGAGCTGGGCAGCAAGTTGATCCAACAATGGGAAAATGTCGCGCGCGGAGACAAAATACCGCCAAGCCGTCTGAAAAGCATAAAGTGATATTGCACGTTGTCCCGCGACGATTGCATACTTGACCGCCTTGCTTCTGTCGGCGCCCCACTGAAAATGATAAGCAAGCTCATCAGGGTTCTGCCTGGGATCTACAGTCTGTTCCAGCAATACACCGATTTGTTCATGTAATATTACCTTACGCTGGTAGGAGATGCTTTCATACAAGACTTCCTGCAGCCGAGAACTGACAAAGGTAAAATAACCTTGGGCGCTTTCGTAATGCTCTTCGATTAATTTTAAACCAATAGCTTCCTCTAATAAGGGGAGCAACTCCAAGAGCGAAATATCCAGCACCTGCGCTAAATTTTGCGCTGTAAAGCGACGACCGAGGACCGCTGCAGTACTGAGGATTGCCCTTACTTCCGCCCGAATTCCCTGTAAGCGCAATAAAAACATCTCTTTAATCTCCTCAGGCAACGCAATTTCACGCGGTCGAGAATACTGCCAGCCTCGTCCAGCCTGTTTTAGGTTACCTGTTGTAATCAATTTGCCCACTAAGTGCCTGATGACTAAAGGATTACCTTCGCTTTTTTGGAAGATCGCATCCGCCAAACCTGCGGGCAGGACACTTTGCTCCAACAAGCTTTGGATAAATTCCTCTGTTTCTTCCCGATTAAAGGGTAAGAGATTAATCCGCACGATTGCATCTTCACTGTTTAAGGTGCGAATGAAATTGCGAAAACTTGTAAATTTGGCATTGGCCAAATCGACATCATCCAAATCATATGTACCACAGATCAGCATGTGAAAAGCACTCTGATGCTCAATAAAATACTGAATCACTTCCAAAGTGGTCGGGTCAGCATAGGGAATATCTTCAATGATTAAGACCACAGCTACTTGTTGCAGTAAATCACTCACAATGCTGCAGGCATTTTCCAAAAATAACTTTTCCGGTAAATTTTCCGTATAAGAATAACTTCTGGCCATGAGGTTACAGATGCTACCATATTTAGGCACTAAAAGGGCCAGCTCATTAATTACACGCGGCGAATAACTGGCTAATACTTCCTTAACCTTATGTTGACCCAACTGCTCCAGCAGGATGCGCAGGAGTTCCGCCAAGGGGTGATACGGATAGGAACTGCCGAGCGGGCCACTCTTGCATACCAAGTAAAATCCGCCGCGCGTCTCAACGTTGCCTCTTAATTGCTGCAAAAGACAAGATTTTCCGATCCCAGTGTCTCCTCCGACCAACAACATATGTGTACCTCGTTCCAGGCTATCCGCGAATAGCTTGCCTACTTGCTTGCTCTCCTTGGTGCGGCCCACAAACATCTGTAAATGTTCGTCTATTTTAAACATGCGAGCCCTCCTGGCTAGTGTTAAATTTCACAAATATTGTTTAGATATTATATGTAAAACTGACTACCGCAAACACTTAGTTTTTGAACTTCTCTTTTATTCCGTTCAAGTCCTGCTCCAGTTTCCAGAGCTTTCCGACTAAATTTCTACCGTTTCACAATTTATCAGCCTTTGCTGCTTCAAATTCGCATCAAGCTACTTATTAATATAAATATTTCGCGTGTCGCACAATTTTGCCGATCATGCAAAAAGCCCCCAGGTCTAAACCTGGAGGCTCAAGCAACTAAAATTGTTTACCGTATCAAGCTCTTAGCCGCGCTAATCGCCATCTGGGCCAATGGAGTAGGATAGATGCCAATAAATAATGTCACTATCATTGTTACAAACAGTGTGAACTTACTTGCTCCACCTAAACCAATTTTAGGCAATCCTTCACCCGGCTCCATATACATGGTTTTCACTACGGACAGATAGTAGTAAACAGACACCATGCTCATCACAAAGCCGATATACGCCAGGCTTACCCAGCCTTGATTAATTACAGCGGAGAATAAGTAGAACTTACCCACAAAGCCGGCCAGCGGCGGAATACCTGCCAGGGAAAGCAAGGATATCAGCATGACTGCCGCGGCGAACGGCGAACGTCGGGCCAACCCGGCAAAGTCTTTAATCTGGTCGCTCCCTTGGGCATTGGCGATTAACGTTGCCACCGTAAACGCACCCATGTTGGCAAAGACATAGATCATTGCGTAAAACAGTACGGCTTTGACCCCTGCTTGATCCCCGGCCAACAGTCCGATTGCTAAGTAACCGGCTTGCGCAATGCTGGAATAGGCCATCATACGCTTGAAGCTCTTTTGCGGAATCGCCATTAAGTTACCGGCAATCATGGTCACTGCGATGAGCACTGCCAGCACCACTTCCGGGCTGCCACCATAAACTTGCTGTTGGAAGCCAATTAGAAATACCCGCGTGAGCGCAGCAAAACCGGCAGCTTTTGAAGCTACAGCCAAATAGGCAGTAACCGGCGTGGGTGCACCTTCATAGATATCTGGGGCCCACATATGGAAAGGAATCAGGGAAATCTTGAACGCAAAGCCTACTAGGACCATCACCAGGGCCAAAATTATGGCCGGGCTAATGGAACTGCCAAGGCTGGAGGCGACTTCCGCGATAACAGTGGAACCCGTGAGACCATACACGAAACTGATGCCATACAGCAACACAGCCGAGGACACAGCGCCAAGAATTAGATACTTTAGCCCAGCCTCACTGGATTTGCCATCCTCTGTCAGATACGCAACTAAGACGTAAAAAGAGATAGTCATCGTTTCTAGGCCAATGTACAGTGTAATCAAATCCCCGGACCCTGCCATAATCATCATGCCTAAGGCGGCAAAGAGGATTAACGCATAAAATTCACCACGGTGCGCCGGCAACTTTTGCACATATTCCGTGGACGACAGTACAACCAAAAGCGCTGCTGTCAAAAATAGTAGTTTGAAAAAGCTGGCATAATTATCGGCATAGTACATTCCATTCAGGAATGTCCCATGCACATTGGCAGCAAACTGCCCACCCGTGACTCCCATCGTTAACAGGAGGCCCAAAATAGTCAGAGGTACCATGCCTTTATGCGGTCCTTTGGGAATCATTAGTCCAATCGCCAAAATGACTACGGCCACGATTGCCAGAGTAATTTCCGGCGCAAGCAAAGCGTAATTCATTAGAATATCCCTCCATTCGACTGGCCGAGAGTCTTAATAACTTCGGCAATACCGGAGGTATGAACGCCGGAATTAATGATACTCATTAGAATGTTAGGGAGAACCCCGCCAGCTATGATTACAAATCCCAAGACCACCAAGGGCACCATTTCCGGTCCACGAATGTCCTTAAGGTGATCCCATTCAGGCCGCCGCGGGCCAAACAGCACATTGGCCAAAACCCGCAACGTGTATACGGCTGTGAAAATTACCCCGGCGATGCCCAAAATGGCCAGAACCGGATACACCCTAACCGAACCGACAAAGATGGTAAACTCAGCCACAAAGTTTACTGTACCGGGCAAACCTAACGAAGCCATGCCTGCAATCATAAAGGCAATAGCCAGTCGCGGCATTTGGGCCGCCAGTCCGCCCAAATCGGGAATAAACCTGGTGTGAGATTTTTCGTACACAAAGCCAATAGAGGAAAAGAACAAGGCAGCCATTACCCCATGGGCAAACATCTGGGCTACCGCACCATCAATGCCCACCACATTCAAGGCAAACATGGCGATCAACACATATCCCATATGACTTACAGAGGAGTAACCAATGACATACTTCAAGTCCTTCTGCGCGAGGGCTATAAAGGCCGCATAAAGCACATTGCCAATTGCCAATACTGCTATTACCGGAGCCCAGAACCTAGCGCCGAGCGGCAAGATAAAAATGCCTACTCGAATTAAGCCATAACCGCCGATTTTCTTCAACACCCCAGCGTGGATCATACTAACCGCAGTCGGAGCGCCGGCGTATCCATCAGGTGACCAAGAGTGAAAAGGAAACATGGAAATTAGAGAGCCAAAGCCCAATAGCATCAACCCAAACACAATGATTTGGAAATTTTGGGGCAGCAATGCCGCTGAACGTTGGGCCAATACCGGAATCATGAAGGTATCAGCGCCTGCTTTAAGGTAGAGCGCCACCATTCCCACTAATAGGAATGCAGACCCTAAAAGCAGATATATGGTCAACTTCATACCCGCATATTCTTTAGTGACTCGTTTTGAACTACCCCAAATCAACACCATAATGTAAATCGGAATAACCACAACTTCGTAGAATAAGAAGAAGATAAATAGATCCTTAGCGAGGAATGTACCCATTACTCCGGTTATCAGGACCATTAAGAGAACGAAAAACTCTTTGACTCTGGTGTTGATGTTCCAAGAAGCAAATACAGCTGTAAAGCCAATTAAGTTGGTCAGGAGCAGCATGGGTAAGCTAATCCCGTCAACACCCAAGGCATACTGCACTCCCAAGTCCTTGGTCCACTGCACAGTTTCATTGAATTGATAACCGCCGACATTTTTGTCATAGGCAAAAAATACGAACACGCTCATGGCCAGGGCTGCTAAAGTGCCCAGGGCCGCCACAATTTTTATGGTCTTTGGTTCATCCTCGGGAAGGAAGATTATGACCAGCGCGGCGATAATAGGAGCTAATAACGTAGCTGTTAATACCGGAAAGGTCATCTTATCTTACACCTCCCAACTGTGTTAGGGCAGCAAGTTGGCCGTCACCTATCGTAATGATTAAGAACAGCGCTACCACTGCAAAGAAGAAGACAATCGCGTACACCTGTAGTTGACCGGTCTGCGCTTTGCGGAACCAATTGCCCAAGAAACGGGCTAGGAAGGCAAGTCCATTGACAATGCCGTCAACCACATAGATGTCAAACCAATACAGAACCTTGCCAATCCCATCCACAATGTTTTTGATGATCCAGGCGTAAAATTCATCCACATAGTATTTGTTTTTAAGCACAGTATGCACCCGTGGGAAGGCAGCGGCCAAAGGATCGCTCTCCTTACCGTTATAGATACCGTAAGCAGACACCATGCCGGCAAGCCCTACCACGACAGAAATTCCCGCCAGCGTCCAGTTCATCGGATCAGGCTCATACACAGAACCCCACGGCCTAACGTAGTAGGCAAATCCGTGCGCAGGGATGGCCACCCAACCGCCGACAACGGAAAGTGTACCCAAAATAATTAAGGGCAGGGTCATCATCCAAGGAGATTCGTGCGGATGATTTTCCTTCTTTTCCGGACCCATAAATGCGATAACGAAAAGCCTGGTCATGTAAAACGCTGTTAAGAAAGCGGTAAATAAGCCGACCGCATAGATAACAGGATGACCATTTTTGAGGGCTGTGCCAAGAATTTCATCCTTACTCCAAAAACCGGCAAACGGGAAGATGCCGGAAATCGCTAGCACGGCAATTGCAAAAGTGGTACCGGTAATACGCATTTTTTTCCACAGACCGCCCATATCCCAAATATCTTGCTTTTCGTGCAAGGCATGGATTACGGAACCGGCCCCTAAGAACAACAAGGCCTTAAAGAAGGCGTGCGTCATCAAATGGAACATGCCTGCCGTCATTGTGCCAACACCCATCGCCATCACCATATAGCCCAACTGGCTCAAGGTTGAATAGGCCAAGATGCGCTTGATATCATTTTGGGCAATCGCGATAGTTGCGGCAAATAGAGCCGTAAAGGTTCCAAGGCTGCCGACAAATTCCAGTACCGCCGGTGATGCGTGTTGAAACAAAAAGTAAGTCCGAGCCAGCAAATACACACCGGCAACAACCATGGTTGCGGCGTGAATCAAGGCGCTGACCGGGGTAGGGCCTTCCATTGCGTCCGGTAACCACACATGCAGCGGGAACTGACCGGACTTGCCAATCGGACCGCTAAAGAGCAGAAATGCTGTTAGAGTTAGGTAAGACATCCCACCGAAAACAATGGCGTTTTGAAATCCCGGACCCATCAGCTTCGCCAAGTCGACAAAATTGAGTGTGCCGAACTTATTAAACAGGAATAAAATTGCGATTAATAAGCCGAAGTCACCGACCCTGGTAGTAATGAAGGCCTTCTTCGCCGCTTCGCGCGCCGAAACCTTGAAATACCAAAAACCGATGAGTAGGTAGGAACACAAACCAACCAATTCCCAAAACAGGAACAGCTCTAACAGATTACTCGCCAGCACCAATCCCAACATCGACATAGCGAACAGGGATTGATAGGCAAAATACCGTGCATAACCTTTGTCACCGTGCATATAGCCTACTGAATAAATTTGCACCAAAGACGCAACTAAGGTTACCACAAACAACATGACTCCGGTAATGGGGTCAATCAAGGTCCCAAAATCAAGACCAAAGGTATTGGGCGTTAAGCCAATATGGACCCCGCTAAAGGTCAACCAATGAACGGTTGCCTGAAAAGGGTGATCTACCAGCGAAGCACCAACACCACTAAAGAATATGCCGAAATCTATCCATACTGCCAAGACAAACGAGGTAAGGATACACACGATGGAAATGGTAGAGGATAGCTGTGGCCATTTTTTTGTAATAAAGCCGATTATCAGGAAGGACAGCAGTGGCATGGCCGGAATCAACCAGGCCCACTGAAAACTTGCGTGCATCTCGATTAACACCTACCTTCTCCTAAACTCTCTACCATTTTAACCAGTCTAATTCGTCAATATCAGTTGATAAACGGTTGCGATAAATGGTTATGACCAGCGCCAAGCCAACTGCAACCTCGGCCGCCGCCACAACTATCACGAATAAAGCCGAAACATGACCAGTTAAAATCGCGTGCTTAACACCGTTAAAATCATAGGTCTGGTTGTACAAAAAGTGATTAAACGCAACCAGATTGATATTCACAGCATTGAGCATCAATTCGAGAGACATGAGGACAGCAATAGCATTTTTTTTGGCCAATACACCGTATAAGCCAAAACAAAACAGCATAGCCCCTACTAGAAGGTAGTGAGGTAACCCAACCGATAAGCTCAAATTCATTTGCTATCATCCACTCCCTTCGCCAAGATAATAGCGCCAACCATGGCAACTAACAACAATACAGCAGCAACTTCAAACGGCACTACATATTTGGTGAGCAACAGCCACGAAACATCTGAAACAGTACTGCCGCCGGATATGCCCGTACCGGTTGTGAGCCATGCCGAGTTCGTGAATATTACCATGCCAAGAACTACAAAGGTCAAGAGGGCCGCAATTGCACCCCCGATTGCATTCCGCGTATCCCCGTTACTGTTTTCCGGTCCACCGCGCAAGGTAAGCATAACACCAAAGACAACCATAATGGATATAGCGCCTGCATAGACCAGTAGTTGCACCATAGCCAAAAAGTCAGCATCAAGCATAGCATATAAAGCCGCCACACCGATAAAGGTTAAGATCAAGAAAAGCGCACTGTGAATAATATTGCGCGAACTAATAACTAAGTAAGCGGAAAACACCGTAACCAAAGCAAAGACTAAGAAGACCAGACCGCCGCCGATATTACCCATTGTCTTTCGCCTCCTCTTGCTTTGTCTCTGGCTTTACCTCTTCCTTAATCTCACCACTTGCAACCTTATCCCGGTAACGCTGCATCATGTCCCATTGCATGTCTTCGCGGAAATAGACCGCATTTTCAAATTCAGTAGTGGTATACAACGCCTTGGTTGGGCATGCTTCCGTACACAAGCCGCAAAAGAGGCAACGAGTTAAATCCATATGATAACTGGTGAGAAACTTCTTGTTACTTTCGTTCTTGTCGGTTGTAAGCGTAATAACCTTATTCGGGCAGGCACTAGAGCACATACCGCAAGATATACACTTGGGGGTATTTAAGGCCAGGGAACTCCGAGTCCGGGGTGGTAAGGTGGGCATGTCTTCCGGATAGAACTCTGTAATTTTTTTGTCAAACATATGACGAAATGTGATACCCAATCCCTTGGCTAAACCTTTTCCGAACACTGCTTACCCTCCTATCGCCGGATAGATGAGCTGGTAAATGTAGATGCCAACGCCGGTTAATAGGATATTAGCTACCGACAAGGGCAAGAGTACCTTCCAGCCAAAATGCATCAACTGGTCAACCCTCAGGCGGGGGAATGTCCAGCGAAACCACAGAAATAAAAACACCATGAACAAAACCTTGATCGCAAACCAGATCCAACCCGGTAGAAATGGACCTTGCCAGCCGCCTAAGAAGACGGTTGCTGCAACCGCGGACACGATAAACAGATTGGCATACTCGCCAAGGAAAAACAACGCCCAGCGCATTCCCGTATACTCAGTGAACGCACCGGCAGTCAACTCAGATTCACCTTCCACTAAATCGAAAGGAGCCCGGTTAGTTTCAGCAGTCGCTGCTATGGTATAAACCACAAAGCCCAATGGTTGAAGTAAGATGAACCAGACATGACTCTGCGCATTTACAATGGCAGACATTTTAAAAGTCTGTGTAATCATAACGACTCCAAGCAAGGAAAATACCAGCGGAATTTCATAGCTGATCATTTGTGCTACCGCACGCATACCGCCTAAAAGGGCGAACTTGTTGTTAGAGCCCCAGCCCGCCATAAAAAAGGGTATCGTGGTTAAGGCAGACACAGCCAGTAAGTAAAAAATACCTACATTAAGGTCAACCGGAACCATACCTTTACCGTACGGTATCACAGCCATGACCATTACGCTTAAACCAATCACAAACATTGGCGCCAACCCGAAAACCCATTTATCAGCCGCAGCTGGGAATATATCCTCTTTGCCCAACAGTTTCATGGCGTCCGCGACTGTTTGAAACCAGCCCCGCGGACCCAGACGATTCGGGCCTGTCCTTAACTGCATCCAGCCGGCGACTTTGCGCTCCAACAGGATCAGGGACAGAGCCGCCAAGGCTATAAGCGCCCAGATAATAAGTGAATTAATCACGGTCATGACCACATCGGCAGTAACCGTAGTCCCGCCGAACAATCCCCTGATCAAATGAGCTATACTAACAAATAATCCACTTCCATATTGTGGCATCTTTTTCTCCCCTATCAGCCCGTATTTTGGTTATCGGTCACATTCCGGGAGGATAATGTCGAGGCTGGCCAAAATTGCAATGACATCAGCAAGCTTCCACCCGGGAGCCACGTAAGGCAGAACCTGAATATTAACAAAAGTACCGCCGCGAATCCGCAAACGATAGGGCTTGGTACTGCCATCGCTCACAATGTAAAAACTTAACTCCCCGCGCGGATTTTCCACTCGGTGGTACACCTCGCCCACAGAGGGTTTAATCAGCTTGGGCACCTTAGCAAACGTGGGTCCCTCCGGAATGTCCCTAACGGCCTGATGAATAATTTTGATGCTTTCTTCCATTTCTCGCACGCGTACTATATAACGGTCAAAGCAGTCGCCATTGACCCCGACCGGAACTTCAAAATCGAACCGGTCATAAATGCCGTAAGGCGCATTCTTGCGCAGATCCCATTTAATCCCTGAACCGCGCAGATTTGGGCCGGTGACCGCAATCTGTTCCGCCAGTTCAGGAGAAATAATCCCTACTCCTACTGTTCTGGCCTGAAAAATTTCGTTCCCGGTGATAATCCCGTGATATTCCTCGATTGAACCGGGCATTTCCCCGAGAAACTTGTTCAAGGCCGGCCAAAACTCTTCGGGTGGTTCAATAATTCCGCCAATTCTTGGCATATTCATAGTCATGCGGCCGCCAATGGTCATTTCAAACAGGTCAAGAATCTTTTCCCGATCACGGAAGGTGTACAAAAATGGCGTGAATCCTCCCAAATCAAGGCTCCCCGTACCAATCGCCACCATGTGACTGGCTAAACGTTGCAGCTCCCCAAAGATAATTCTGAGGTATTCCGCTCGTTCCGGTACCTCAACACCCATGAGTTTTTCCACAGTTTGCACATAACCAAGGTTGTTGTTGATTGATGCCAGGTAGTCCAGCCTATCCGTATACGGAATGTATTGGGTATAGGTTCTTGACTCCGCTAACTTTTCCATGCCGCGATGGAGATAGCCTACTTTTGATTCGACGGAGGTTACAGTTTCCCCGTCTAATTTAGTAATCATGCGAAAGACCCCATGGGTGCTGGGATGTTGGGGTCCTAAGTTAATTTCCAGTTCCTGAGTTTTAATCATCTTGGACCTCCTACTCCCCCGGTTTTAGGGTCCGAAGGCGCCTGCGCTCTTCGTAGCTATCGACAACATAGTCCTTACGTAAGGGATAGCCGACAAAATCGTCCCACAACAAAATGCGAGTGAGATTGGGATGACCGCTGAACTTAATGCCCAACAAGTCAAACGCTTCCCTCTCCGGAAAATCCGCCCCGGACCATAATCTCACAGCAGAATCTATGACGGGGTTGTCTCTATCTATTGTGGCCTTAACGCGCAACATCTGCGCACCCTTAAGACTTGATAAGTGGTAAACCACCTCGAACTCATTGCGCTCCGGATAGTCTACCCCTGTAAGATCATGGAGAAAATCACATGGCACTTCGGCAAAGGCCTTGGCAGCCGATAATGCTTCAATAATCCGGTTACCCTTAATTTTGAGTACCGGCGTATCTATGCTTACTTCTACTTCTCCATCCAACTTTTGGGCTAGCTCCTCTACTTTTTTCAGCAACACGCTATTTTCCATGCCTAGATAACCTCACCTTAGCAGGATTTTGAACCTTTTGCTTCAGCTGGAGTAAGCCGTAGATTAAAGATTCCGGTCGTGGAGGACAACCCGGAATATATACATCTACAGGTAAAAACGCATCGGCCCCCGGCACAACGGCGTAGGAATCCACAAAAGGTCCTCCCCCATTAGCACAGCTGCCCATCGCAATTACCCATTTAGGTTCCGGCATTTGATCATAGATTCTCCGCACAGCAGGAGCCATCTTGCGGGTGATAGTACCGGCTACAATCATTACATCAGCTTGTCGCGGCGACGGGCGAAATACCTCGTACCCAAACCTGGACAAATCATAACGCGATGCTCCCGCTGCCATCATCTCAATCGCGCAGCAGGCCAAGCCGAAAGTCACCGGCCAGAAGGAATGACCGCGGGCCCAATTTAGAGCAGTGTCCACAGTGGTCAAAATAATATTTTTCTTGACCATTTCCTCCGCTTCTCGCAGCTCTTTTTCCTTATCTACTTCCACTCTAATGCACCTTCCTTCCAAGCATACCAGAAGCCTACCAGCAGGATGGCAATAAAAATAAACATTTCCACAAATGCAAATGTGCCTAGTTTACGAAATTGCACAGCCCACGGATACAGAAAGATTGTTTCGACGTCAAATGCCACAAATACTAAAGCATACAGGAAGTAGTTAGTTTTAAATTGAATCCAAGTTTCCCCACGAGTTTCCATACCGCATTCATAAGTAGTCTCTTTTTCCTTGCCCGGTTTGCGGGGGGCGACCATTTTTGGGATAGCCAGCATCACAATTGGAAAAAGAATAGCAAAAATAAGTATTATGCCAATGGCGCCAAAGTTATCTACCAAGTGATTCCCTCCTTTCTATTAATTATTTGAAAAATGTACACACAACACATTTTTTATTGTGCCATACCGTTCCAACTGCGTCAAGATAAATGGCGTTGCGCCAATGGGTGAAAAAGTGTGTTAAACGGTATAATTTCCAGCCCTAACAGTCCGAACAGGTTCAAATGATGTTCTGTGTACCGCACAATGGCCATACGCCTTTAAGGCAGATGCATGCTCAGGCGTCAAATAGCCCTTGTTCGCAGCAAAATTGTAACAAGGATAGTCCACATGCAGTTTATGCATCAGGTCGTCCCGGTAGACCTTGGCCAAAATAGATGCCGCAGCTATCGAGGCACTTAAGCCATCGCCACCAATTATGGCCTTTTGCGGCACAGCCAATTTAGCCAATTTTATGGCATCAATCAGTAAATAATCCGCTGCTACCCCCAAACTGTCTACAGCTCTGGCCATAGCCAATTTAGTCGCCCCGAGGATATTTAGTTCGTCAATCTCCTCCACACTGGCAAGGCCGATTGACCACCCGATCGCCTTGTGGCGTATCTCACGTGCCAAGGAATGACGTTTATTTTCCGGCACCCGTTTGGAATCATTCAGACCGTCAAGCATAAGCTTGCCGGGAAAGATTACTGCGCCCGCAACAACGGGACCTGCCAACGGTCCCCTGCCCACTTCATCAATTCCAACAATATTAGTGTACCCTTGTTGCCATAATTCTTCCTCTAAAATATATAGTTTTTCAAGTCGGGCATTTTCCACATGTTGGCGTTCCAATTGCCTACCATAGGACTCAGCTAAACGCCTTACTCCCTGTCGCTCATCCATGGCACACAGCCTAATAAATTCTTCGGTCGGACTGTCCTGCAAAAGTAGCTTGACTTCGTTGATGGTTAAACAGTCTGGTTTAAGCATGCCAACTTGCCCCCTGTATCAAATTCCTGAAGGGTTTCGACAATAACATTCTGAGTTCCTCTTTCTGGCAAAAAAAATAACCACCCCAAACAGAGCGGTTAATGGTCCGGTTAATCGTCCGGTTAATGGTTCGGTTAATGGCCCGTATGAAATTATGCCACCGGCTAAGGCCGATAGTTTTGGGCCATATCCAACGTAATTTTACCCCAAAGGCCGGCACGGAATTCCTTTAAGCTTAAAATAGCTGCCTTGGTGCGATCAATATTGCCGCCGGCAATCAAGCACCCTCGACGCTGCCCGATTACTGTCAAGATTTCCTCACCTTGTCCCGGCAGTTCAGTCAGTTTAAAGCGTTCCTGCAGTGCGACCGGTTTTAAATTTTGCACCATTTGCAGTAAACTAACTGCCAATTCTTCCACGTCTAAAACCAAATCGCTGATTGCGCCCGTGACGGCAAGTTTAACCCCAACCTCCGGGTCATCAAACTTAGGCCACAAGATTCCGGCAGTATCCAGTAACTCAAAATCAGGGTTAATCTTGACCCACTGCGGACCGCGCGTCACCCCCGGTTTGTCGCCGGTCTTGGCTCGGTTTCCTCCGGTTAAGCGATTGATTAACGACGATTTACCCACATTCGGAATGCCTACGATCATCGCGCGAATGGCCCGAGGGCGCATCCCTTTGGCTGCACGCGTCGCCATAACCGGCTCGGTGATTGCTTGTGCCAGGTCGGGAATTTGCTTCAAGCCTTGTCCGGTAAGCGAATTAAGTGCAACAGCACTTACCCCGGTCGTCGCGAACCACTTGATCCAGGCATTGGTAGCTTGGTCATCTGCCAAGTCAGCTTTATTAAGTACTACCAAGCGCGGTTTATCACCCAAGATCTGCTTAATCATGGGGTTGCGGCTGCTGTGAGGAATGCGCGCATCCAATAACTCAATCACCAAGTCAACCAATTTAAGATTTTCCGCAACCTGCTTACGCGCTTTGGCCATATGACCCGGAAACCATTGTATTTGCATACTATTCACCCTCGGTATCCTAGTTAATCAATTGCAGTCTGCTGTAAGGCCAGTATACGTAAAAGGCCTTGCCCAGGAGATATTGTTTTGGCAACAGGCCCCAATCTCTGCTGTCTTTACTTTTATTCCGGTTATCACCCAAAACCAAAATCTGACCTTGGGGAATATACTGTACCGGAAAAGGAGTTATGTTCCTTTCCTTGAGGTAGGGCTCTCGGATAGGTTGGTCATTTACCAATAATTGATTATTTTTAATTTCAACTTTTTCCCCTTCTAAGCCAATTACCCGTTTAATCAAGATACGTTCCGGATCCTTAGGATATTGAAATACCATAACATCCCCTCGGTTGGGTGCCCAGAACCGATAGGCCAATTTATTCACCAGGACCCGGTCGCCGGGTAAAAGGGTGGGTTCCATCGAATTGAATTGAATTTCATACGGTTTAATAGCCGTAACTCTAACTATAATCAACAGCAATGCCGCAGCGCCAATAACCCACATCAGCTTACGTAAAAACCGTCTTGTGCTTTGTCCGTTCAACTCCATCTCTCCCTTACCAAGTGTGAAAGCTATTTACACCTCACACATATTATGGTAAGTTGTCAACCAAAGCATGCCTGGAAAATAAGCCAAAAACCAAACATACGCCAATCACTAAACAAGAAAAGCGCGCATCGGTTTCCTTTGCGCGCGCTTTTCCTCGTACTATCTTCCGCTGTCCTCACCTAGTTGGCGGGGTTATACTTTCTGATAGTGAAACAAAGACCGGCTAATGCCGGTCAAGTTGTAACTATTTCTTTTCACGAATACGAGCTGCCTTACCGGATAGCTCACGCAAGTAGTAAAGTTTAGCCCTACGTACGACACCGCGCCGAATAACTTCAATTTTATCGACACGGGGAGAGTGTACAGGAAAAGTACGTTCAACACCTACGCCATAGGTTACACGCCGCACAGTAAAAGTCTCCCTAATAGCGCCGCCTTTGCGTTTGATAACAAGACCTTCAAACACCTGAATACGTTCCCGGGTACCCTCGACAACTTTAACATGAACACGCACGCTGTCACCGGGGCGGAAGTTGGGTATATCTGTCTTGAGTTGTTCCTTTTCAAGAATGCTAAGTAAGTCCACTAACTATTCCCTCCTTCCTACATAGACGTTCATACACTGCAACACAGCCAGAGGACCGCCTGAAATAACACACTAAAAAATTTTATCATAAATGGATTGAAAAATCAAGCCCTGCTATTTCAAAATACGCCGTGCACCTAAAAAGCGGGGTCCCCAATAGGAAGGATCAAACACGTTATCGACAATCGTCCCGATTCCCGGCGCCTCGGCATTAACCATTTTGCCGCCGCCGATATAAATACCGACGTGCGAAGCGTCATTGGGATTCCACTCAGTATGGAAGAAAACTAAATCACCCGGTTGCAAATTGCTGGCCGAAACCGGTACACCTTCGGTAACTTGATCTTCCGAAACCCGATACAGATTAACTCCGAAATGACGGTATACATATTGCACAAAACCTGAGCAATCCCACCCATACGGCGAAGTACCACCCCAAACGTAAGGTGTGCCCACAAAACTAAGGGCATAAGCAACGATGGCAGAAGCACTGCCGTTGGCCGCAACCGGCCCATTTATACCGCCTGACCTGCTGCTATACAGTTTCTGTTGCGCTTCAATCGCGGCCTCCTGAATCAATTCCTGCACACGTTTAATGTTACTTTGTGCATTGCCGGCCGCCGCAAGTGTAGTCCGTTGCTGCTGATTGAGGCCGTCTAGTGTATTTTGCTCTGATACAGCCATTGTCTTGACGCTTTGCTCAGTCTGTTCCTTGCTGGCAAGCGTCGTTTGCAACTGCGCCTGTTGTTGCTCGATGTTAGTCTGTTCCAAGGCTATGGCCTTGTCATTAGCCGCTATCTGTTGTTGCAAATTATGATAATAATTGACAATGGTGCTCATCTCATAAGCTCGGTCAAATAATTGTGTCCAGCTTTTTGAGCTCAACAGAGTTAACCAATAGTTTGACAAGTCGTTCTCATAATTTGCTTTGAGAAATCCTTGTAACTGCCCAATGCGTTGCTCCCTTTCGGCCTCCAATTGTTGCCTCTGCGCATTCAAAACCGTAAGATTAGCTTGTTGCCTGGCTATATTGGACCGATAAGTCCCGATACTAGCGTTAAGTAAATCTATGGATTGCTGCAGCGCCTGTACCTTTTGAGCCACCGTAGAAGTTTGTTGCTTTTGTTGGGAGAGTTGTTGGTTTAACTGACTGTATTGCTGTTGATAGTGGGTCAGCTTTTGTTGTAAACTGTCGGCATTTGCAGCAGATGGGGCCAAGGTCAACATTACCAGACAGAGTCCGGCAACAGCCTTACTTTGCCACTTCAGCATTTTATCACTCCAAATCGCAAAACGAATTTAGATACTACTCAAAACTTTGTTATTCGCGACTTGTTGTGAAAATTCCTCTTTTATTTGTTTATTTTTCGCTAAACCAGGCTTCACCCAATAAGCGATCGAGAATGATGGCTACCGCACTGCGCACAGAAAGATGATTGTACTCACCCGGCCCATAAATTGGCTCTAAAATATAATCTGCTTGCTGCATAACCTCTTTAACCATTCCCCAGCCCGTCCCGAACAGAATCAATACAGGTTGGTCACCGGTCTGGATTTTGCTGCGTAAAACTTGGTACGCGATACTGTTTGGATAGGTTCGGGCATCGGTAGTGATCAATAACGGCCTTTGCCCGCACTCAGCCTCAACCTCGGCAAAGGCTGCCTCCAAGCTGTCTACCAGGCGCAGAACCTGAAAAGCCCTGTACCGATCAGGATTATATTCGGCACCATAGCCATCCGTCCAATAACCCAGAATTCGTTTGGCTAAAGCTTGCTGCGCCTCAACCGGATGAATGACAAAGTAACGCTGCACACCGTAAGTAGCGGAACTGCGCGCTATATCATGTAAATCTAAATTTGTGATGGAACTGGTAATCACATCCATCCTTTTGTTGTAGATGGGATAATGCAACAGGCCAATATAGACATTACTCATGCTTACACCGGTGCCTCCTGGTTTTGTTAAGTTTTGCTTTAGCGGGTGGTTCATACGCCAACCACAAGTGACTGAGGCTATTAATCGCGGCGTCTTCTTGCATTAGTTCCCGTAGCAGCACAAAGTCACTCGGCTGGAGTTTGTCCGGGCGAAAAAGATCGGGCCGCTGCTGTAAGGTTTTGCGCAACGACTCCTTGCGCCGCCACGCCGCAACCAGCGCATGGTTGCCCGACAAAAGCACCGTAGGGACCTGCATCCCAGCGTAGGTTTCCGGTCGAGTGAACTGAGGATACTCGAGGAAGGGTTCAGTGAAAGAATCAGACTGACTGGATGCTGCCTCACCTAAAACACCGGGAATCAGTCTGGCAACAGCATCAATTACAACCATTGCCGGCAACTCTCCGCCCGTAAGTACATAATCCCCGATCGAAACTTCCATATCGGCCAAGCTGCGAATACGCTCATCAAAACCCTCATAATGGCCACAAATAAACACAAGTTCTTGCTCCCGGGACAATTCATCCGCCAAGGAATGATCAAACCGGCGGCCTTGCGGTGACATCAAGATAATTTTGCGGTCGCACCCCGCAGGTAGAGCATCAACTGCCGCGAAAATAGGTTCAGGCTTTAGGACCATCCCCACACCGCCGCCATAAGGGTAATCGTCAACATTTTTATGTTTACTCGGGGCGTAATCGCGGAAATTAACAAGGTTAACATTAATTAGCCCCTTTGCTCGCGCTCTTTTAACAATGCTCTCCTGCAATGGGACAAACATTTCCGGGAAAATGGTTAAAATGTGTAAATTCATGCTTCCTCCCCCCTGCGCTAATCCAACAGGCCCGGCAGCGGATCGACTAATATTTCGCGTTTGTTCAAGTCCACATGCTTAATTACACTTTTCAGCGCCGGCAACAACACCTCTTTGCCGTCGGCGGTCTTAACTACATACACATCATTGGCACCTGTTTGCAGTACCTCGGTCAACATGCCGAGTTCAATTCCTGCCAGGGTAATTACCCGGAGTCCGATCAAGTCAAATATATAGAAATGCCCCTCTTCCAGCGGAAGAAGGTCCTTTTTCTCAACTTCAAGCAAAAAATCGCGCAACTTTAACGCGCCATCCGCATCCATAACTTCTTTAAAGCCCAGAATTACTAACTTTTTATGTTCTCGAGCCGAAGTTATATGCAGCATGCGGGTAATCCCATCTTTACTAGCCGCTACCTCACCCAGCTTACTAAACCTGCGTTCCGGGTCGTCAGTCCAGGGTAAGACCCGAACCTCCCCTTTTACGCCATGAATCGACACAATTTTGCCTATAGCAATGCGTTCAGCCACGTCTTATTTCCACCACCCGGTCATCTTTAAGTACGATTTTAACTCGATTCTGATACTGCCAAGTGTCCCCGATGCCAATTTCCACCATAGCTTCAACATGGCCCTGCAGCACCTCTTCTCCAGGTTGCAGTCTGGCAATTTGTTTTACTTGCTCCACAAGCTGTTGTTTGAGTTGCACTCTCTCTTGTCGTTGCGCGTCTACCTGGCGTTGAACCTGGGCGAGCTGACCCTGACGCTCGGCGTCCATCAACGTGCGGCGCGAAGTAAAATCAAGTTGTTGTACTTCCAGCTCAATTTTACGCAGTTTTTCCTGCAGGTCAAAAATAAGTTTATGTTTGAAATTGTCGGTCACAATCACCAGTACCGGAACTTCCGTTTTCAGCTTTATCTTGTCCACAGTATGCCCTCCCAACGCATTTCAATTGTGCCACTTATTGGGCTAGGCAAAAAGGGCTGGAGACCAGCCCTTTTTAATGATCAATATCAACATTTACACGCCGACCATCTTTAACTGCAGCGGCTTTGACTACAGTTCTAATAGCTTTGGCAATCTTGCCCTGCTTGCCGATAACCTTGCCCATATCCTCCTGCGCTACTTTGAGCGAAACATTAATAGCACGTTCGTCTTCTGTTTGGGTTACCACAACATTATCCGGGTTATCCACCAAAGCTTTAGCGAGAATTTCTACGAGTTCACGCATCTTCTCACCCCCAGGTTCCGAGAGACTTACTTCGCTCCATTATGCTTAGCTAAAATTCCTGCTTTATTGAACAGTGAGCGTACTGTCTCGGAGGTTTGGGCACCTTCCTTTAACCATTTCAGTGCTTTTTCCTCGTCGATTTTCAGTTCGACCGGTTCTTTGGTAGGGTCATAATAGCCGATTTCTTCGATAAAACGACCATCACGCGGGGCACGACTGTCTGCTACCACTAAGCGATAAAAAGGGCTTTTTTTGGCGCCCATTCTACGCATACGAATCTTTGTTGCCATTTAAAGTATTCACCTCCTTAACAAAATCATCAATAATAATTACCCCTTAAAAGGGTAAACGCAAACCGGCGCCTTTTTTCTTTTTCATCTTTTTCATTAAGTTACTGTTGCCCGTCAATTGCTTCATCATTTTCTTGGTTTCTTCAAATTGCTTAATTAGCCTGCTCACTTCCGGGATGCTTGTCCCGCTGCCCTTGGAAATACGCTTTTTGCGGCTGTCCTTAATTATGACCGGATTACGTCTTTCCTCCGGCGTCATTGACTTAATAATTGCCTCAACGCGGGCAAAATGTTTCTCATCAAGTTCCATATTTTTGAGTTGTTTATTACCGCCGATCCCCGGAATCATATCCATTAACGAACTAAGCGGTCCCATTGACTTAAGCTGCTGCAGTTGCTCCAAAAAATCCTCTAAAGTAAGCT
Organism: Bacillota bacterium; assembly: GCA_021783135.1. GTDB lineage: Bacteria > Bacillota > Desulfitobacteriia > Desulfitobacteriales > JAJXUE01 > JAJXUE01. The sequence goes on from JAJXUE010000030.1 coordinate 28,051, forward strand.
CTTGCTTGCGGATTTTTCGTTCCATTTCTTTGGCCTTTTCCAGGTCAAAGTTTTCCTGTGCTTTTTCGATGAGGGAAAGCACATCTCCCATTCCCAGAATTCTTGAAGCTAGTCGATCAGGATGGAAAGGCTCAATCGCATCTAATTTTTCGCCCACCCCGACAAATTTTATCGGACAACCGGTAACCGCTTTAACTGAAATCGCAGCGCCGCCTCTGGTATCGCCATCCAACTTAGTTAGGACTACTCCGTCTAAACCAAGCTCCCGATTAAAGCTTTCCGCCACATTGACTGCGTCTTGACCTGTCATCGCATCTACAACCAGGAGAATTTCCTGCGGCCTTACGCGCTCTTTAATTTGTCTAAGTTCGCCCATCAACTCTTCGTTGATATGCAGCCGTCCGGCGGTATCGATAATAACTAGGTCATTGCCATGCGAGTTAGCATGTTCAATCGCGGCCTTAGCAATATCAACCGGATTTTGCTTGTTACCCATGTCAAAGACCGGAATATTAAGCTGATCGCCCAAAACCTGCAGCTGTTTGATAGCAGCCGGACGATATATGTCACAGGCGACCATTAAAGGCCGCTTGCTCTGCTGTTTACGCAAAAGATTGGCCAACTTGGCCGCATGCGTAGTTTTACCCGCGCCTTGCAGCCCAACTAATAAAATAACAGTGGGTGGTTTCGACGCCATATTAATTTTGCTCTGCGTGCCACCCATCAAGGCAATCATTTCTTCATGCACAATTTTAATGACTTGTTGTCCCGGGGTAAGACTGCGCAGAATTTCTTCGCCAATAGCTCGTTCCTTAACTTTATTGACAAAATCTTTGACAACTTTGATATTTACATCCGCTTGCAACAAAGCCATACGAACTTCCCGCATCGCTTCATTAACATCAGCCTCGGAAAGTTTGCCTTTACCTCTAAGCTTCTTAAAGGTAGCTTGTAGCTTATCACTCAAGCCCTCAAACATAGCCATGTGGTATATCTCTCCTTATTCCTAGTCCCGACTTAGCAAATCATCAATAATTGGCCCTATTTGATCCATCGGCGCATTGTACAGCGGCAAGCCACGCAGTAAATCCTTTAATGCTAATAGTTTGGCCTGGCGCTCCAAATATTTTTCGACAAGTTTTAGCCTTGCTTCATAATCAAGCAAAATATGTTCGCTGCGCTTCAACAAATCATGCACAGCTTGGCGGCTAATCCCGCATTCTTCGGCTATCTCCGCTAGTGAGAAATCCTGCTGATAGTAAAGATCGAGGCTGTCTCTTTGTTTGTCTGTAAGCAAGGAGCTATAAAAGTCATACAACAAAGCCATCCGGGCCAACTTATCCACGTAAGCATCCCCAGTCTGTAAAGCAAAAATACTTTACAGTGCTATTCTAAGCTACAGGAGTGCAAGCTGTCAAGTTTTTCTGGTACAAGAAGAATCATTCTCATACACCTCAGGGCAGCCGTCCTTTTTCTTTTAAGCGCAATGTCTTATTGTTTTTGCCACAAATGGCATAAAATCACAGTATCAATAAATACAAGAATTCCTATTGACAGAGTAGGAAAAGCAGAGTATTGTATTAGTTGAGAAACATTCTCATGTATTTTTTACCGCGTTACTGAGAACGATTATCATTTATAGGAAAAACGGGGGGAATTGCCATGGAACGTATGTTACACCATCTGCTACCAGGTGAAAAGGCGCGCGTGCTGCACATCGCAGGCGGTGGTGCTTTACGCATGCGCATGATGGATATGGGAATCGTCCCGGGAACAGAGTTAGAGGTTGTGCGCCGAGCACCTTTAGGTGGTCCGATGCAACTCAGAGTTAAAGGATATTACTTAGCAATGCGTCGCGGGGAGTGCGCCAAAATTACCGTCGATCAACCGGAGCCCAAGCAACCGTTGGCCGGCCGTTAAACTACCCAATTTAATTATATATAGCTCTGGAGAGGTTAATGCAACTTATGAAAGATTTAAAAATTGCCCTAGTGGGCAACCCTAACGTTGGCAAAAGCACTGTTTTTAACGCGTTAACCGGCTCAAACCAGCAGGTCGGCAACTGGGCCGGCAAAACCGTCGAACGCAAAGTGGGCACTGTTAAGCGGTCCGATGTTAACATAGAGCTCATAGATCTGCCGGGAACCTATAGTTTGACCGCTTATTCCCAAGAAGAAATTATTACCCGTGAATATATCTTGCGCGAAAACCCAGCTGCCATTATGGCGTTAGTGGATGCTTCGAACCTTGAGCGCAATCTTTATCTGGTGCTGCAAATCCTGGAACTGACACCAAAAGTCGTCATAGGGCTTAATATGCTGGATCTTGCCCGCAGTTCCGGGCGCAATATCGATGCCGGGAAGCTCGCACAGTGGCTCAAAGTACCCGTAGTTGAAATAATTGCGGCCAAAGGCGACGGGCTCAGTGATTTTTTGGATGCCGCCTTGGTTATGGCAGGCACAAGCCCGCAAGCAGCCATCTCCGTAAACTATCCTCCGGCAGTGGAGGAAAAAATAGTCGCCATGGAAGATGTATTGCGCCCTACGGTATGGGCCCAACGCTATCCGTTGCGGTGGTTAGCCTTGAAACGTTTAGAGCGTGATGCCGAGTTAGGTAAAGAGTGGAACTCAATTGCCAACACCAACTCCGTAGCCGATGCTACCCCTGCCTGTTGTGATGTCGGCGATGCGGTCACCTATGAACTTCGGTCCAGCACTGAACTGCCGGGCGAAGATTTACTTCAAACTTTTGCCGCATCCGGGTGGGATCATGAACAGTTTGAAATGGCCTTTGCCGATGCCAAATACAGTTTTATTAGCGAGATTATTGCCGAGTTCGTGACCGAAACACCCCTGGCCAAACCTTCCCTTACCGATACACTTGACCGCTTAGCCCTATCGCCCGTCTGGGGTTATCCTATACTAATCGCGGTGTTAGCTCTTGTATTTTGGGTTTCCTTTATCGCCAGCGCTCCCCTGGGGGATTTGATTTCGCAGGGTATGACCTGGCTGGCCAACATGCTAGTACCTATTTTACGTTTAGCACACGCACCTGTTTTGCTGCAAGAATTAGTTAAAAACGGTATCTTTGCCGGCGTCGGGGCAGTTCTATCGTTTGTTCCCCAGATGGCACTATTTTTCGTCTTTTTTTCACTGCTGCAAGACAGCGGTTATCTCGCCCGAGCTGCCTTCTTAGGGGATCGTTTTATGCAGTTGATGGGCTTACATGGTAAATCTTTTTTTTCGCTCGCCACCAGCTATGGCTGTAACGTACCGGGAATTATGGCTACGCGGACCCTCGAAGACCCCAAAGACCGCCTGATTACCATGCTTTTAAACCCACTCATCCCCTGTGTACCACGTCTGGGAGTAATGAGCGCAGTCGTAGCAGCATTTTTCCCCGGCAGCCGGGGCGCCGTGGCAATGTTAAGTCTGCTCGGCATCAGTGGCATCACGCTTGTTTTATCCGCCTTGTTTCTGCGTAAATCTGTTATCAAGACGGAAAAGTCCTCTTTCGTCATGGAGCTCCCGCTCTACCATATCCCTACCCTGCGCAATACGTTATTGCCCGCTTGGCAAAAAACCTACGCCTTTTTGCGCCGAGCTTGGACTTATATCTTCGCCGCATCGGTTATAATTTGGTCGCTCAGTACCTTTCCTTTGGGAGTACCGCTCAATCAGAGTTTCGCCGGCAAACTGGGGGGTTTACTGGCTTTCATCGGCCATCCGCTCGGTTTTGACTGGCGGATCATGGTCGCCATTATCTTCGGATTTGCGGCCAAGGAAACCACTCTTTCCACCCTCGGCATTCTCTATGGTGTTACCGCAAATGCCTCCCACACCATTGCCCAAGTTATGACTGCTTCCATGAGCAGTCTGAACGCTTTTACTTTTCTAGTGTTTTATATGCTGTATATACCCTGCATCGCAACCGTAGTCACGACCTATAAGGAATCAGGCAGTTTAGGCTGGACTTTGTTTGGCGTAGGGTATAACTTAATAGTAAGTTTCATTATTGCATGGTTAATCTTCCACGGCGGTCTGATGCTTGGTTGGCATTAGAAAGTTATCTTGGGGAGAAGGATGGATGAAAAGATGTTAAGCGAAATTTTAACCCTCTTAAGCAAAGAACAAAGCCTTACTCTGGCGCATCTGGCCGAAGTCGTCGGTTACCCTGTCCCACAAGTTGAAGGAGGCTTATTACAGCTCCAACTCATGGGCTACATTCACCGCGAGGAGTTGGGGCAAAGTTGCTCTACCGGCAGTTCCAGCTCCTGCTCCAGCGGCTGCAGCGCGTGTTCTCTTGGCCCAAGTAGTGCCATGACGGCCTGGAGCCTAACAGACAAAGGTAAAATATATCTGACCCGAACACCCGTCGCCCCCACTAAAAAAGCTTAACGGCCCATGGCTGTTAAGCTTTTTGCTTGATTGTATCTTGCTGCTACTATTTAACTTCGGCTGCCAACCTTTGTTTGATGTCTTCAGCCCGGCTTTGAACTTCCTGCATTGTTTTCTCAGTATCCAACGTCAGCACCTGGCGATTTTCCATCACCAACACCCCGTCAATGATTACATTTTGCACATCGGAAGCATGCGCGGCATACACCAAATGAGCCACAATATCGTGCCGCGGGTACAAATGCGGTTGATGCATATCTAACATAATTACGTCAGCCTTAAAGCCAGGGTACAGTTGACCCAAATTTTGTAAGCCTAGAGCCTCCGCACCTTTTACAGTTGCCAATTCCAGTGTTTCATAGGCCGGCAACGCAGTACTGCCAAAGTTAACCTTCTGCAGAAGTGATGCCGTGCGCATCTCACCAAACATATCTAAGTTATTGTTAGAGGACGCACCGTCAGTACCGATACCTACTTTAACCCCAGCCGCCAGCATCTTGGTTACCGGACATACCCCACTGGACAGCTTCATGTTGCTTTCCGGATTATGAACTACACCCACCCGATGCTTAGCTAATAGTTCAATTTCGGCATCATCGACAAAAACGCTGTGCGCTGCTACTACCTGACGCTTGAACAGGCCGACCTCTTCCATTAACCTAACCGGTGATTTACCATATTGCCTGAGCATATCCGTTACCTCACCCAATGTCTCGGCAAGGTGAATATTGATACCCACATTATAGGCTTCAGAAACCTTTATTACCTCTTGCAAATACTCCGGTGGACAAGTATAGGGGGCATGTGGCCCGAGCATAACGGTAATCCGTCCGTCAGCCTTGCCATGCCAATCTTTAATTAATTGGATACTTTGCTGCATTGCTTTAGCCGCACCCGCTCCGGTGCCAATCATGCCGCGCGAAATAATTGCCCGCAGTCCACTCTCCTGCGTAGCCTCAGCCACCCTGTCCATGGCGTCATACATGTCAACCATCGTCGTAGTGCCTGACAGCAGCATCTCCACCAAAGCAAGTTTTGTGCCCCAGTAAATATCGTCGCCCTTGAGTTTAGCCTCAAAGGGCCAAATCTTTTCCTGCAACCATTCCATCAAAGGCAAGTCATCGGCGTAGCTACGCAAAATTGTCATGGCAGCATGTGTATGGCCATTAATCAAACCCGGCATGGCGAGGAGGCCGGGCTTGTCAAAAATCAAATCCGGTCTCCAGTCTTGCGGTGCGGAACCTAACGGCCCAACGCTAAGAATTTTGCCGTCTTCGATTGCCAGTTCACCGTGAGCATAAAAATCTCCTTTGCCGGTCATGGGTAAAATCATACCTCGAAACAATATCTTCTGTTTTGCCATTGATTTTCCTCCCTCAATGTACCGCAACTGTGTTGCGCCAAATCCGCGCCACTTTACTGCTGACTGTAGCTATATAAATATTTATGTCGCAAGCTAGCGACTGCTTCCGTGGCTAGCACGGAAGGCCGACCTAAGGAAGTTGCCATAAGGTTAATGTGTGCTGATTTTTCAACAAGCTGGCACACCCGCATAGTCTCTGCCAAATTGCGGCCCATGCCGACCATCCCATGATTAGCCAACAGCACTGCCCAGCTGTCACCCATGGTACGAACAGCATTATTAGCCAATTCCTCTGTACCCGGCAAGGCATAGGGAGCTACCGCCACACCACCGCCGTTAATCATGGCCAAATCTTCTACACTGGCCGGAATGGCAACACCTGCCACTGCATGGGCTGTAGCAAAGATGCTGTGGGTGTGCATTACCGCGTGAGCCTCTGGTCTGTTTTGATACAAGCGGAGGTGCAGCATAAATTCCGAGGAAGGTGGACGCGTTCCCGCCACGACCTCTCCCCGGAGATCAAGCACAACTAAGTCGTCCGGAGTAATTGCCAAATAGCCCATCCCGCTGGGGGTGATCACAAATTGATCGCTGCCAGGTATCCTGGCGCTGATATTACCCCAAGTTCCCACCACGAGGCCACTTTGCACCATTTCCCGGCCGGAATCAACTAGCGCTTGTTTTAGTGTTTCAACATGTTTTTGCCGCTTAATTGTCATCTTCACCTAACCATTACTTTTAACAAATTTACTGAATACGGCGGCAGGACGATACCTTTTTCAGTGATAATGCCGCTGATATACTTGGCCGGAGTCACGTCGAAAGCCGGGTTAACTACTTCAACTTCTGCAGGTGCCACTTGTTGTCCGTATATTTCCCGCACTTCACTTTTGGTCCGCTCTTCTATGGGAATTTCGCTGCCATCAATGAGCTTAATGTCCACTGTAGCGGTAGGTGCAGCAATGTAAAACGGTATGTTATGAGCTTGAGCCAGTACAGCCAAGGAGTAAGTGCCTATTTTATTGGCTGTATCCCCATTCGCAGCGATGCGATCTGCCCCCACAATAACCACACTCACCTGACCCTTTTGCATGAGGTAACCCGCCATATTATCGGTAAGCAAAGTTACCGGTATTTTGTCCTGCATTAATTCCCAGGTAGTGAGCCTCGCCCCTTGCAATAATGGTCTGGTTTCATCGGCATAAACTCGGACATTTTTGCCCGCCGCATGGGCGGCACGTACCACACCTAAGGCAGTACCGTACCCAACCGTAGCCAACGCGCCTGCATTGCAGTGCGTAAGAATATTAGCCCCTTGCGGCACAATTTCATTACCGTACTCACCAATTTTGCGGTTAACAACAATATCTTCCGCCGCAATAGCATGTGCTTCCGCCAGTAAGGCGGCCTCGATCGCCGCAAAACTATTGTCTTTAACCTCGCGCAAAGTATCTTCCATGCGGCGCAACGCCCAAAACAGATTGACTGCAGTCGGCCTTGTCGCTGCTAGAGTTTCCGAGACTACTTCCATGTGCTGCAAAAAACCTGCGTGGTCATCTCCCGCGAATTGAGAGGCACCCAAGACAAAGCCGTAGGCAGCAACAGAACCTATTGCCGGTGCGCCTCGCACAACCATACTCTTGATAGCCTTGGCAACACTCTGGTAGTCACTGAAGTCTCTATATTCCACTTGACAGGGCAATTTGGTCTGATCGAGCAACCTCAGCTTGCCGTCTACCCATTCAATTGAATTATACATAGAAAACCGCCCTTCTAAAACTTGCCTAACTCATCGGGTGCGTGTTGACATAGACAACTCCGTTCTACTGCCAGAGACTGCAACGTGTTAAAAATCAAAGCGCGCAAATGCTCCCCCATCTGAGCCATATTCTGCGTCACTTCCACATGGGTGAGAATCTTAGACGCAATACCCGCCGCGAAGTTAGTCACCATGGCCACACTAGCGTAGCACATTGCACACTCCTTGGCTAAAATAACTTCCGGTACGCTTGTCATACCGACCACATCCGCACCGAGAAGCCGGTACATACTTATCTCAGCCGGAGTCTCAAAGCGAGGTCCTTCCGTGCACACATATGTGCCACCGTTTTTCAGTCCGAGCTGCAGTTTTCCGGCTTGTTCTGCCAGGGCGGCACGCAATTCACCACAATAGGGATCGCTCATATCAACGTGCAAAACCCCTGTTTCTCCTGTATAAAAAGTTGCGCTGCGATTTTTCGTAAAATCTAAAAACTGATCTACCAAAACAAACTCTCCCGGGCTGAAGTCCGTCCTTAGGGAGCCAACAGCCGCAGTTGCTATAACCTTTTGCACCCCTAAAAGTTTCAAAGCCCAAATGTTAGCCCGATAATTCACCAAATGCGGGGGTACTGAATGCCGCCTGCCGTGACGCGCCAAAAATGCAACCTCGCGGCCCTCCAGTTGTCCAATCTGCACCACCACTGAGCCGAAAGGAGTAGCAACTTCCTCTTCCCGCATATTATCGAGTAGCTTGGGATCATAGACACCTGTCCCGCCAATAATTGCATAATTCACGCCCAACTAGACACTCAACTCCCGTCATCTGCTCTCAAACAGTGCCGCGGCAAAATCTCCTGCGGCAAACTCCCGCAAATCTTCTAAACCTTCGCCAATGCCAATCAATTTGACCGGTACACTTAGTTCGTGCATAATCCCAATAATTACGCCGCCACGCGCGGTACCATCCAGCTTAGTCAACGCAATCCCGGTTACTCCGGCTACTTCACTAAATAGTTTAGCTTGGGATAACGCATTTTGGCCTGTTGTAGCATCGAGTACCAAGAGTACTTCATGTGGCGCTCCAGCCAATTCACGCCCAATAACCCTGGTAATTTTACGCAATTCCTCCATAAGATTAGCCTTGTTATGTAATCTTCCGGCCGTATCGACAATCAAGACATCGACTTTGCGCGACTTGGCCGCTTGTACTGCATCATAAGCAACAGCAGCCGGGTCAGTACCTTCCTGCTGCTTGATGACTTCTACCCCTACTCGACTGCCCCAAATCTCTAACTGGTCAATGGCTGCCGCGCGAAAGGTATCTCCTGCGGCCAGGAGAACTCTCTTCCCTTGCGCTTTTAACTGATGCGCCAATTTCCCAATTGTTGTCGTTTTGCCTACGCCGTTAACTCCCACCACCATAATAACGGTGAGTGAGCCTTCCTGTAAATTGAGTGGCTCAGTTTCTGAACCGAGCATAGCAGCAATTTGTTCCTTCAGCACATCGGTCAACATGGCCGGATCATCTATTTTTTGTGCTTTAACCTGAGCGCGCACTGCTTCGACCAGGTCCATTGCCGTATCGACTCCCACGTCGGACTGAATCAAAATGTCTTCGAGTTCTTCATATAGTTCTGCGTCAATTCGCTTGCGTCCGGTAAATAATTCTTCCACCTTGCCTACTAAGCCTTGACGTGTTTTGCTTAAGCCATCCTTAAGTCGCGCGAATAATCCGACCATATTTCCTCCTGTACAGGCATTATATCGTGCTAATTTTACCATAATGATGCATAATCCACAACAAAGGACAGTCAAGGGGACCTTGAGCGCACAATAAACGGGCCAGGTTTACATGACCTGACCCGTTGATGCAATTGGCCTGATTAGCCCACCATACTGGCCGCATCAGCTGTTTCCACCATTTTTACCGCATAAATTTTCGATACCCCGGTCTCTTCCATGGTAATGCCAAACAGCACATCCGCGGCTTCCATCGTACCTTTACGATGGGAGATCACGACAAATTGATTAGTACTACCTAATTCCTGCAAAAAACTGGCGAAGCGATTGACGTTAGTTTCATCCAACGCGGCCTCAATCTCGTCCAAAACACAAAAGGGACTGGGCTTGACTCGCAACATCCCAAACAATAACGCTATCGCGGTAAGAGCCTTTTCCCCACCCGATAGTAAGGACAGGTGCTGCAGTTTTTTACCGGGCGGCTGGACAATAATTTCAATTCCGGTTTCCAGCAGGTTATCCGGCTGGGTTAACTCCAATTCCGCCCTGCCCCCGCCAAACAATTCCACAAAAACGGCGGCAAAGTTAGCTTTGACCAAAAGGAAGTTGGTATGGAAACGCTCTACCATAATCTGATCCACTTCTGCAATCACGTTAAACAGGGATTCCTTGGCTTGGAGTAAATCCTGTTGCTGGGTGCTCAGAAAGGTAAATCGCTCTTCCACCCGGGCAAATTCATCCACTGCTCCCAAATTTACGGTACCCAAAGTACTAATCTGGGCTTTAAGCCTATTAATCTGCCCGGTCGCTTCGCGCCTATTAGTAACCGGTTGACTCTGCAGCCGGGCCGTTGCCAGCGTGATACCCAGATTTTCTTCCAGCTTAGTAAAGGCTCCTTTGATTTCGGTATCTAAACGTGCTTCTTGCACCTGCAAGCCATGTAACTTTTCCTGACGTTGCTGTAACTCGCGTCGTAAGTTTTTTAGTTCTTGCTCCAGGGCTGCCAGCTTTTCCGTAAGAATTTGGCGATCTTGCCGTAAATTGATCAATTCGCGTTGGGCGACGTTTTCCGTTTGCACCAGTTGGGCCAGCCTCTCGCGCAATCCTTCGCTTTCCCCGCCAATGGCCCGTTGCCGCTCAGTTAAATCCGTTTGTTGCCGGCTCAATTCGGCCAGTTCCACCCGGAATTCATCCTTTTGCCGATAATAACGTTCTAACGCCGCCCGCATTCCTTTTTCTTCTTGCTCCAGACCCGCTATCTTAACCTTTAATCCGGTAATTGCAACTTGCAGTTGTTCGC
>JAJXUE010000054.1 GCA_021783135.1 Bacillota bacterium
TTTTTTTTTCTACTTAGCTGCACTGCCGCGTGGGGACCTGCGTTCAACAGCTGACTTCAGCAGCGAAAATGGGAGTGCAGCAATCCCAACAGCTGCCAGCAAACCTAACGCCATTACATTAGCACTTTGCTCACTGCCGATTCTTTCTTGCGCGGTATGAGAAATAGGCAGATAATAAGCATTAGTCCTCGGTCTCATTTCATGTACATAAGTACTATCGACGATTAAAACAGCGTTATCGGGTAGATTAAGCCCGTATTTCTTGTAGGCTGCCTCACTCATTGTTAGGACAAGCTCTGGTTGCAGCACCCTGGGATAATATATGGCTTCTTGACTGATAATCACCTCTGCCCTGCTGGCTCCGCCGCGTGCTTCCGGTCCATAGCTTTGTGTCTGTACCACATTCAGATTGGCGTCTACTGCAGCTTCTGCCAGCATAATTGCAGCCAGAATCAACCCCTGTCCGCCTGTACCGGTCAAAACAACCTCCAGTCTACCCATTTGGCATGTCCTCCTGCAATCTTTGGCGCAATCTATCATATTCCGCGCAAAATTCCGCTGCTTCCGCTCGGAAAATTTCGCCAATATAGAAATCCTCGCCACTGATACTGTGTTGTCCAACCTTGATGCCATGCTCTTTTTGCCACATTACCATGGCTGCCGGGGTTTGAAATTGGTTGCGTCGACCATACGATACCGGACATTGCGCCACCGCCTCAACCAACGAAAATCCGTGGTTATTGTACGCATCAATTAAGAGCTTAGTTAACAGTTGATTATGATAGGCTGTAGCTCTAGCGCCATAAGTAGCCCCAGCTGCCTTGGCTAACTCAACCAGGTCAAAAGAACGTTCAAGATTGCCAAAGGGCATAGTGGTAGCCCTTCGATCATGCGGCGTCAGCGGTGAGCTCTGCCCACCGGTCATACCGTAAATGCCATTGTTTATGACTAGCGCTGTCAAATCTATATTCCGTCTGGCAGCATGGATTAAGTGATTGCCTCCGATTGCGGCACAGTCTCCGTCCCCCATAACCACAAAAACATCCAGTTCCGGTTTTGCTAATTTAATGCCGGTCGCAAAAGCTAAGGCTCGCCCATGCGTCGTATGCTGGGTGTTAAAATCTAAATATCCTGACATGCGCGATGAACATCCAATACCCGAAACTATCACCACGTTGTTTTGCTCCAACTGCAGATTTTTAATGGCACGCACCAAAGCTGCAGTTACCGTACCATTACCGCAGCCGGGACACCAAATATGCGGCAATGATTCCGTGCGGAAATACTGTGCTATATCGCTAAACACGGCTAATCACCTCCGAAATTTTAGCGCTAATTTGGGTAGGCGTGATTAACTCGCCATCGATGCGGGACAAACTATACACATTGTGCCGTCCGGCAATTTTAACGACCTCACCCACTAATTGACCGCAATTCATCTCCGGTACGATTATCGGTATATTCTGCCGAGGTACAAATGCGGCCTCAGGGAATGGCCAAAGTGTTATAGGTCGAAATAACCCGGCCTTGATTCCGCTGCTGCGGGCGAGATATACTGCTTCCAATGCGGCCCGAGCCGTACAGCCATAAGCCAACACAATCACTTCCGCATCTTCGAGCAATATTTGCTCATATAAGCTAATCTTTGCTAAATAAGGATCAAGCTTATGGTTGAGGCGTAATAAAAACTTTGTGACAAGCGCAGGATTGACGGTAGGCATTCCATTAACATCATGTACTAAACCTGTCACGTGATGGCGATATCCCGCGCCGAAATTGGCCATGGGCGGTATCATACCATGGTCGTCGCCATAAGGGCTAAACCTTTCAGGAGGTACTTCAGGTTTTTTACGGTTTACAATCTGCACTGTAGCCGGCAAATTTACCCGTTCACGCAAATGTCCAACCACTTCGTCTAACAGCAAAATAACGGGAACCCTAAACTCTTCCGCCAAGTTAAAAGCAGTTATTACGAGTTCGTAACTTTCCTGTACAGTTGCCGGAGACAGCACAATTATCGGATGATCACCGTGCGTACCCCATCTGGCCTGCATTACATCTCCTTGAGCAGGAGATGTTGGCAAACCAGTACTGGGACCGCCACGTTGCACATTAATAATCACACAAGGCACCTCAGTTGCGGCGGCATATCCCAGATTTTCTTGTTTAAGAGAAAAACCCGGTCCACTCGTGGCGGTCAACGACTTCACGCCCGCCAAGGACGCACCAATCACCGCTGCCATACTGGCAATTTCGTCTTCCATCTGAATGAAAGTTCCGCCTAGCCGCGGTAATTGTTCCGCCATAAATTCGGCGATCTCTGAGGACGGAGTAATTGGATAACCGGCAAAAAACCTCGCTCCCGCTGCAATCGCGCCAGCAGCACAGGCCTCATTTCCCTGCATCAACCTCGCTTCGCTCATTCCTCTGTCACCTCAACATTAATCGCAAAATCAGGACAAATTCTTTCACAGGTTTTGCAGGCAATACACTGTTGTGGGTGCAGAGCCACTACCCGACCTGTCGCATTAAAACCAAGCACCTGTTTAGGGCAAAGTTCCAGACATATGCCACACCTTTTGCACCAATCCGGATTAATTCGGATGCTTGTATTTTGATTGGGTGTTATGGTCAAACTAATCCGTCTCCTCCCCCACTTACCTTGTTATAAGCGCTTATTTTGCAAACTATTCAACTGGTAAGTGCTAAATACCTGCACATTAACCAGCAACTATATTCGTGCTAGGTGGCAGGAATTAGCGCGCAACTCGCGAAGATATTACGTATTACGAAATGAGGTGTCACACTATGCCCATAATGGAAACTGTAGCAGAATTAATGGCTCTTGCAGCACGTACCGCTCCCAAGGCTTCAGGTCAGGACTATGTGGAAATTGTTATTTTAACCGGCCCAGAATTACAGTCGCTCCAAGCAGAAATGGAAGCTTACGGCGCAACCTCGGGCAAAAAGAACTTTGACCGTGATGCACTTAATGTCGCAGCATCCGACGCTGTGCTTTTGCTGGCCTTAAACAAACCTAAAGTCCTAGGTTTAAATTGTGGCGCGTGCGGCCAGGCAAAATGTTCCATGTTGGAAACTGTTGAAGGCCCAGAATTTAGCGGTCCCCTATGTGCATGGCGGATGTTGGATTTAGGCATAGCACTTGGGTCTGCTGTCAAAACAGCAAGTATCTTAAATGCCGATAACCGGATTATGTATCGAGTTGGCGTGGCAGCTCGCAGATTAGGGCTAATTACAGGTGAAATTGTAATTGGAGTTCCTATCAGCGCTACCGGGAAAAGCCCATACTTCGATCGCTAGGTTACGATTATTTCTAAATTTACTTTAACCCTTACGTTTAGGCGTAAGGGTTATTTTTTGCGCCAGCAACCTGTTCCGTGATTTTCCACACCTATTTTCTTTTTTTCGGAACCGGTAGTATTTTCGCATTCATATATTGTTTCGAGACGCGAAATATTTTTTTGTCACAAGCAGCATGAAAAATCTTAATTTATGAAGGGAGCGCTACGAGCATGTGCGGTATTACCGGCTGGATTGATTGGGATGAGGACTTGCGCAGTAAAGGAGCACTTTTAAGAGCAATGGTGGATACTTTGACACCGCGTGGACCGGATGACTTTGGGGTATGGTTAAGCGTTCGAGCCAGTTTTGCTCACCGCCGTCTGGTAGTAATTGACCCCGAGGGTGGAGCTCAACCTATGGTGCGCACAGTGGCCGAAAAAACTTATGTCCTGTGTTATAATGGCGAACTTTACAATACGTCTGAGTTGCGCAGTGAATTGCTAAGTCACGGTTACAGTCTGCAGGGTCACTCTGACACTGAGGTTTTACTTTTGGCTTTTATCCAATGGGGAGAACAGTGCTTACAACGTCTCAATGGTATCTTTGCGTTTGCCGTATGGGATGAAGCAAACCAAAGTCTGTTCATGGCGCGCGACCGTTTAGGCGTTAAACCACTGTTTTATGCCCAACGCGGCTCTGCCTTTATTTTTGCCTCCGAGCTCAAGGCCTTATTGGTTCACCCGGCAGTGCCACCCGAAGTGACCAGCGAAGACATGGCAGAAGTATTTTATTTGGGACCTGCGCGAACCCCTGGACATGCAATTTTTCACGCGATTCAGGAGCTGCGCCCAGGTTATTGCCTCACGTTGAATGAGCGCGGACTTAGAACTACCCGTTATTGGTCTTTACTCAGTCACGAACATCGCGATGATTTTGCGGCCACAGTTGCAACTGTGCGCGAACTATTTTGCGATGCCGTAAAGCGTCAACTAATTTCAGACGTGCCTGTGTGCACTTTTCTCTCAGGTGGACTGGACTCAAGCGCCATCACTGCGCTGGCCGCTGCTCATTACAAGGAAAATGGCTATGGTCAACTACATACTTTTTCCGTCGACTATAACGATAACGCGCAATTTTTCCGCGCCAACGCCTTCCAACCTAACGACGACAGCGCCTACATTCAATTAATGCGCGAATATAGCAAAACGGACCATCATCATGTAGTACTGGATAATTCGCACTTAGCACAAGCACTTGATCAAGCTGTTTTCGCGCGTGATATTCCCGGCATGGCCGATATTGACTCCTCACTTTTGCTGTTTTGCCGCGCCGTTAAGCCGCATGCCACCGTAGCCTTGTCCGGCGAGTGCGCGGACGAAATCTTTGGCGGTTATCCTTGGTTCGTCCGCCCGGATGCCCTGGAAGCCGATACCTTCCCTTGGTCTTTGCACCTCCAAGAACGCGTTAATATACTTTCGCCTGAGCTAACCGCAGCCATTGATCCGGCAGATTATGTCGCAGCAAGGTACCGCGCAAGCCTTGACGAAGTACCGTGTTTAGCTGGCGCAGACCCGCACGAGGCGCGTATTCGGGAGATAGCTTACCTTTCAATGACCTGGTTCATGGCCACGCTTTTGGAGCGTAAGGACCGCATGAGCATGGCTACAGGCTTGGAAGTACGCGTTCCCTTCTGTGACCATCGCCTGGTAGAATATGTGTGGAACGTCCCTTGGTCAATGAAATATTATCATGGGCAAGAAAAAGGGTTGTTGCGCCAAGCTTTAAATGGTTTACTACCAGAAGCCGTCTTAAACCGCAAGAAAAGTCCTTATCCCAAAACCCATAACCCGGCCTACTTAAGTCTCGTGCGCACCCGCTTACTCAACATTTTAGCTGATCCTGCCTCGCCTTTATTAGCATGGGTTGACAAGTCTAAGCTCTTGCAGTTACTCAATTCTGATGCGGCGGCCTCACAACATCCGTGGTTTGGCCAGTTAATGACCGGCCCGCAACTTTTTGCTTTCCTTATTCAGATTGACATTTGGCTGCGCCACTACAAAGTAGAGGTGCGCTAACAAGCAATATAAGGCCGCTGCTCAGAGTACCAAATTATGCCATCGCGCATATTCTATACTAGTTCAGCAAGATACTGCAGGAAAGTTGGGGTGCGTATTAGGTGGCGGAAGCAGCTGTGGTCGAAGCACAAGGATTGACCTGTAACAAAGACTGTCTACCGATCGAATTAGATATCCTTTTTGGAGCCTGGGTAGCAGGCCTAGGCTTTATCCTGGTCCTGTTAGGACTAAGCGTATGGGGCAGGGCCACTTTCACTGAATTTGATGTGCCAAGTGAGGCAGAGCAATCCTCTGCTGCAGCAGAGTAGTCAAGTGGAAGACCTTCGCTGTTTTGAGCGAAGGCCTTTCTGCACTTAGCTTTACTCTGATAAGAATTGCTAGATTCTCTTGTCAGCATTAGCTGTCGCCGCCCGGGTCAGTTCCGCTGCATACCCTCGGATACGCTGTTCAATTGCTTGGCGCCTTTGTTCAATAGCAGCAAAGTCCATTGCTTTAACATAATAAGTTTCCATAGTATCATGTTCAGCCTTGGCCTTAGCAATAAAGGCAATAGCCCGTTCCATGCTGCCGGCAAACCGCTGCGCTGCGGCTGCCACTTCATTGGCATACAAATTCAGCACATGTTTATCAAGACTAGCTGCCAGATCAACTTGGATAATTTCCCCGTTAAATCCCTGCGGGACATAGGCGAATGGGTCACTCCCGCTAAACATGGCCGTACCTAAAGTGCGAACAATTACTCCGTCTAACTCTTCGGGATTTAAACTGTTGTGATAAAACTCGACATCAAAGCCTAACTCCATAGCACGTTGACCAAAATTATTTAGAAAATCAGATTTACCACTACCCGGTGCACCATTAAGTAAATAGAGCCTGCCGATACCCGGCAACAGGGTGTCGATATAATTGCATTTGCCTTGGGGCGATACGGCCCAGGCAAACAAATGCCGATCTACCGGCGGCACATCCCATTGACCCGTAAAACCACCGGTACTAACAACTTCCTGCCACATGCTGACAAAGCGTTGGTTGACTCTCCCCCAATTTTGCGCTTCAGTAGCGTAGGACTTCCACTCATTCATCGCTGCCTGAGCCTCGGCCAGAGCAAAATAAGCCAAACCAAACAAACGTCCTACCCGCGCATTGACGTTAAGTATTTCCTCCTTGTGCAACCGCAGGACAGATTCATCCCAGTAGTCACCTAAATGGATTATTTCATCAACGGCTCCGGGATTTTTAGGATCCACAATGTGAGGAGCCGTTCCATCAATTAAGGCTACCCCGATTTGCGCTAACACTAACCCGTCGATTGAGCCATTGTCAGAGGAACAGCAATGCCATTCTGCGTCATACCCCTGTTCTGTAAAGCTTTGACAAATCTTTTTCATAAAAGTAGACTTGCCAACTCCCGGACCGCCTTTAACAATAAATATTCGTGTAGTGTCTTGTGGAATTATGTATTTGTACAAAGAATAGAAGCCCCGTGAAGTATTAGCCCCAGGAAAAAACTTTCTAATGCTACCCTGGCTCATAGTTATCCCACCTTCTATCAAATCTAAACTCATTCACCTGACATCTAATCCCGCTGGCAATACCATAGGTTAAGGCATTAGTTTTCCTCCCCCTTGTTTCCTTAAATCAAGCTGCAATACATTTATATTGATATTCACCACTGTGCTGAATATTGCATCGCACCCCGTATTGGCTTTGCAACGCCTGATGTTGCGCGAACTTATTCATTCTCAAACTCATATTCTAAGTTAACACTCCATCAGAGAAATGAGGAGGGAGTATGTCCTCTTCACGTAAAGAAATTCTCATCGAACTACGGGGTATTCATAACGAATTAGCAGCAATGCGTGCTGCCAGAGAAGGCATAACACATATGTTTGTGGGCATAAAACGCGGTAAACTACTCCTAATTGGTACTGATGCCTTAATATGGTCAGGTTATTTGCAACAGATCGAGACTGATTATATAGTACTTAGCAATGCCACTGCGATCAGAACCGGCACAGCGGACCAGTTCCCATTTGCAGCGCGCCTGTTTGTCCAAATCCCATTACTAAAAATAGCATGGGTGGCGATTGGAGAAGTAGAGAATAATCCAACTAAACAAAGCTTTTGGCGTCGACTCGCAGGTTATTTTAGCCAACCAGACGTTCTGGGGTCAGGCTCAGATTAAATGCAGTGACACAACCGCATACCTGTTAAGGGCTGCGGTTGTGTCACTGAACATAGAAAAAGGGGCAAAGATATTTGGGTTATGCCAGGAGACGTCCAACTGCGACTATCTCTCTAAGCCGGATTTGCACACTGGAACCGGCCGGTATGGCCACAGCTACTGGACTATATACAGTACCGGGCCCGGTCAGGGTAACGATTCCATTAACTATACTTGAAAGAAAACCCACTGCTTGCCCGCCCTCCCAAGCGACGACGAGCTCAGCACCTTTAGCGTAGTCATCAAATAAGATCAGGATTTGTAAGCATAGCCTCATATTTAGAATTGGAATGACTCATATATTGCGTCTCCTTTCATAGCTGTCAGATGTCCTTCAATGGCGAAACTTAACAATTTACCGGAGAAACTGTAATTCACCCCTTCTTCTTACTACAATCTATGCCAAATTTAGGACAAGGGTGACAAAGTGTCTTGACTTTTTGTTCTAATTTATTTTTCTTTCCAGGCTTCGTAATAGTCTTGGCGAATTTCTTTAACATCTTGGAGAAACTGTGGTTTGCATTAGGGCCAGCAAAATATTCCCGAATCATGTAGTTATCCTTGCATTCAAATACTTTGGGGAAACATTTATATTTACTGGAATGGTTTAGAACGGCAAGTTCCATTTGAATGTGCTTCGCACTTGTGCCCACCTTAATACATCGAGTGGCATCTATTTGATAAATCTTACTATGCGAGCCCTGGCCGATTAGGGGTAAGTCTGCGAGATTAATTTCAGTCATGACTTGTCTCCCCCTTTTACTTATATTATGCTGCAGCAGACAAGTTGGTGCGCACGCAAGTGCAAAGTAAAAGCCCGGCTAGGCAAAACTTATTTGCCATAACCGGGCTTGGTGCCCTAAGGTTTTTTGATCTTCACTGCGCATCAGGTTTAAGCCAAGTATCCATACCTTTATATTGGTTACGTATTACAGCCAGTTCCTTACGCCGCAGCATATATTCCTCCATTTTCCCTTTTAGCCATTTATGAAAATGCTCTTGCAGCTGGTCCCGTTTAAACCTTGCGCCGGACGGACCAAATACCCAGGTGACCCCAGCCGGGCCTGCGGAAAGCTCACCCTGCTGACCGCAGAAAGGGCAAACTACTTTGCCCGGTTGAGGGAAACGCCACACATCAGACCAACAAGTCGGACATTGCCCTGCCTCTGCTTGACGTGGTTCGCCCAACAAGGCTGCCCCTAACTTATTTATCCGTTCCACTGCGCCTGGCATTTCCAGACATTCACCCGGTAGCGCTCCCAAAAACAGAGCGCTATCTTTGACCGCAAAACCCATAAATCTCATGCCCGCTGTAAGAACTGACAGGGAATTTCCTTCCCACCCCGGAATCCCATAGGTACCAATTATGGTACACGGTTTACCCCAAAATTCGTCCAAAAGCTGGGCCACAGCTATGATTCTATCCGTAAAAAGTTTGGTTATTGCAGCCGGACCTAACGCATAACAAGGTGCAGCTAGGATAATTGCGTCGGCAGTTTTAATTTTATCTGTTAAAAAATAAAGATCATCTTGAATCGGGCAGCGCTTGCCGGGGATCAGACAGGTGTAACACCCACGGCAAGGCTGTAAATTCAGCTCGGTCAGCCGAATTAACTCCAGCATAAAGGGTTCACCGCAGGCGGCTGCCGCAGCCTTAACTAAAATTTCACCATTGCCCAATTTACGTTCCGAACCAACTAGTCCTAGAATATGTTGCATTTTTCACCTCCACCCCAAACGCTGTTTTAGAGTTTTTCATCCGGTCGCATAAAATGTCCACTCTTACCACCCAGCTTTTCCACCAGCCGGACTGCTCCTATCACCATTGTTTTGTCTATAGCCTTACACATGTCATAGATGGTTAGACCAGCAATACTAACTGCTGTCAGCGCTTCCATCTCCACTCCGGTTTTACCCGTGGTTTTAACTCGTGCTTCAATGTCTACTCTACCGGCTACGGGGTCTACGGCAAAATCCATTTGAATCCCCGTCAGCATAAGGGGGTGACACATGGGTATCAAACCGGAGGTTTGTTTGGCCGCCATAATACCTGCAACCTGTGCTACCGCCAAAACATCACCTTTGCTCATCGTGCCAGCCACAATCTTCGCTGCAGTTGCAGGCTGCATTTGAACATTACCCCGCGCCTCAGCTTCGTGTTTGGTGT